>JACPWG010000034.1:0-130101 GCA_016197205.1 Planctomycetota bacterium | reverse complement strand
GGCCCTCTGGGCCGCGCCCCCAGGCATCGGTCGATCCACGAAAATGTAAAGTAATTCTTGCGCGGGCGCTTAGCCACCTTGAAACGGTCGGCCGAAGCCCCAACCGCGCCCCAAAGCTTGGGCCCCGGCCGATCAAGCCGGCGACTCAAGCTGCCGATAACAATTGCAGCGGTCGTCGGCCCCGGGGGCCGCACTGGGCCTGCCCCCTTCCTCGCGCCGGTCGACCGCCACGGTGCGCCCCGAAGCCGCAGCAGGTTGCGTGGCGCGCACGCAGCCTCACAGTAAGAATCGGCCGGGAGAACCCTCATGCCGCAAGCGAGCGCGGTTGCGCCGCACGCCGGCCTGCGTCTTGGCGCGACGGCCGCGCGCGGCCACGCCCCTCCCGCGCGTTCGAGCCGGCGCCCCTGCTTCCCGCGTCGTCGCCGCCTCGGTTCGCTTGTCGCCGCACTGGCGGCCGGGCTCTGCGTTCCCTTCTTGCCGCTCGCTCCCGCGCGCTGCAACGAGCCGGACGAGGTGGAGCTGCGCCTGCTGCAGGACATGGCGTCCCCGCTTCATTGGGAAAACGTGGAGGGCGCGCCCGCCTGGGTCGCCGGCACCGAACCGAGCTACCGCTTCAGCCTCGGGCTGCACGTGGTCTCGCTCGCACGCGAGGACGCGGTCGTCCTGAGGCTGCCGGCCCGGTCGATCCTCCGCCTCCGCTCCTTCGGGCTCGACCTCGACGCGAAGGATGTGGAGCTGTGGGTCTCGGACGGGTCCGGCCTCGCCGCGAATGTCCAGCCCAGCTTCTCCGCCGGCCTGCACTCGCTCCTCTTCGCGCCCGACAGCGGGCGGACGCAGCTCGTCGAAATCCGGCCGGCCGCCGATCGAAGAGGCCCGCTCGAACTGGCGCTCTTTCTCTCGCGCAGGGACCCCCCGCCCACGGTCGTACCCTATCGCGGCGTCCTTCCCCTGCTCGGTCCCCGCGTCGGGCTGCGCCGTGCCGACCAGGCGATGGACACCCACTTCGGGCGCATGGCGTGCTCGACGCCGGTCTCGGTCGCGGTCGAGGGACCCGCGCGCTTGGCCCTCGAGACGCGCTTGGCCTATCCGTCCGAGGAGTCACGTCCCTTCCAGACCTACCGCATCACCGTCCGGATCGACGGCGCCGAGCGCCAGTCGCTCGATTTCGAAACGACCGCGGAATTTCCGCGCTCGGTCTTCGTGGACGGCTGCGAGCGACCGGTCGGCCGTCTCGAGGTCGGTACCCTCGAAGTGCCCGCGGGACGGCACCTGCTCTCCTTCGAAGCGACCGCCCCCGTCTATGAGCGACTGCTCCGTCAAGAAGACCGCGACTACCTCGTCGGCTCCCTCAATGGTCCCGGCCCGGGCCCCGAAACCGACGAGGCCCGCGATGCCGGGGCCGCGCGTCCCGGCCTGGCCGAGACCCTCCTCGCCTCTCCTTGGCGGATGACAGAGGAGGAGCTGCGCCGGCTCGGCGCGGAGACGGCACCCACAGCGACCGCGGTACGACGGCTCTCGCTCCGGCTGGCCCGGGACAACGCCCGGCGCGACGGCGCACTCGCGGCCACGACGCTCCTCGAGCGCCTCGCTGACTCCCGGCCCGATGCCCCGGCACTCCGCGCGCTCGCCGACGACGCACGGTCGTTCCATACCTTCGATCGGGAAGTGTTGCCCTCGGAGAAGCGAACCCGCGCGCCGGACCTTTTCGGCTGGTTCGCCCGGCGCCGGCTGCGCGACCCCGGCGAGACGCTCGAGGAGATCGCCCTCGCGCGCAGACAACTGGACGATGCCGTGTCGCGGCTCGGGCGAGGAACCTTCGTCGCCCTCCCCGCCGGACCAGGGCAGGCCCACGAATACCTGCTGCCGCCGCGCTCCGCCCCCTCGCGGCTGCAAATCGCCGCGGAAATCAGCGACCTGCCGGCGGGTCACGAACTTCGCGTGCAACTCGATCAACGGCCGCCGGTGCGGCTGAAGGTGTTTCCCTCCTCCCACGCGGTCGCGGTCGGCTTCGTGCCGGCGCGCGCGGAGGCGGGGCTCGCCGCGCTGGAGGGGCTGCATGGCGGCACGGAGGGCGACACTTGCGGCGGCGCCTTCGCCCTCGAAAATCCTGTCGGCCTCCGGCTCGACGTTGGGACGGTCGAGCTGCCCTTGCCTCCGGAGGTGCGGGTCGCGCGAGTCTGGGACACGCCGGGCCGCGGCAACGCGGGCCCGCGCGAAGCGGTCGGGCCGACCGCCGCTCCGGCGACGGTTCGCGTGTCCCTCACCTACGGCGCGTCCCGCATCCATCGCCTGAGCGAGATGGCGGTGCTGGAGCACGCGCGCCGGACCGAGCTTTCGAAACGGGTCCGCGCCGCCGGCCTTGCCGCCGCGCTCCGGCAGCTCGGCGGCATCGGCGCTGACGAGACGGAACGCGTCCCGGCCCTCGAGCTGGCCAACGACCTGCTGCCGCTGGTCCGCCTGCTGGAGGGAAACGTCCTGACGTTCGCCGCTTCCGTCGGACCGTCTCCCGCGCGGGCGAAGGTCCAGTCGCCGAAGTCCGATCCGACCGCCCGCGAGGGGGAGGGTTCCCTCGAGGGCGCGGCGCGGCTCGCTCGCGAACGACAGGGTCGAAGGGATTGGCTGGGTGCGCTAGAGAGTTGGGCCGACGTCGCGCGCGCGGCCACGCAGGCGCTACGGTCGGAGGCCCAACTGGGCAAGGTCGCCGCGCTGCGGGAGCTGGGCGAGGAGGCGCTCGCCACCTCGCAGCTCCGGGGCCTCCTGCTCCACGAGTCGGACCGGCGGACGCGCGAGCGGGCGCTCGCCGAGCTGCTCCAGCTTCGCTCTCCGGACGGAGCGGACGACGCCCTGCTCGAGGCGAGCGCGGTCGCCGCCATGGGCGCGGAAGGCCCGGTGGCCCCCGCCGCGCCGCTCGCCTCGGCTACGCCGCCCGCCGCAGCCGCGCTCGCCGTGCTGGCGGACGTCCTCCGCCGCACGGGGGACTGCGAGAATGCCGTCCGGGTCGCGCTCCTTCTGGAGCGATCCGAGGAAACGGCCCGGCTTCGGCTCCCGATCGCACTCCGCCTCGGCTGGTGGCGGGTGTTCGAAGAGGCGCTCGCCGACCTGAACGGCGAAGAGGAGCGGAGCCGCTGGCGCGCGCAACGACTGGCGGCGGAGGGGGAGTACGCCGCGGCGCTTTCGGCCTTTCAGCGCGCCGGGCCGGTCGGCCGGCCGTTCGCGGAAGCGATCGAAGAGGCGCGTCGGGTGGCGGGCGCGCTGCGCTCGGCGGACCCGTCCCGGCGCGCGCGCGCCGTGTTCGCTTGGGAGGCATGGCAGGCGCGCTACCCCGGCCCGCGCGTGTGGATGGACGACCCGGGCCTGGTGACGGACCACGCCGGCGTGCGAACGGTCCGCTCCCCGGGGCGTGACCTGTTGTCCAGCATGTTCCTTGCGACGCCGGAGGCGCCTGTGGTCATCCGCGCCTTGGGGCCGGCCAAACTGCGTCTGCTCGCGCGTCCGCTCCACCCCGCGGGCTCGACGGTCGCCGTGGACGACTGGCTCGACGTGCGCGAGGCCGCGCAGTTTCTCCCGGTCCCGATCACGAACGACTTGCCCACGGCCGCCCTCGAGCTGGTCGAGGATCCGGCGCACGCCTGCGGCCGCCAGACGGCCACCGTGGTCGAACTGTGCCCCGGGCTGCACGAGCTGCGGGTCTCGGGACGTGGGCGCGCGTTGCTCCTGATCGTGCAGGAGGAGAGGCCGGAATTTCCGCTGGGCCTCCTCCCTCCGCTGACTCCGGTCACGCTGGATGCCGCCCTCCGCGGCGCACTCGGCGCGCCCAACCGCTCGCCGACATCGGTGCTCGGGTGCGTTCGCCTGTTCGGCGGCCCGCAGCTCGAGAGGACGCGCACGCTTCCGATCCTGGACCGGCCGACGTGGCCCGGCCCGCGTCCGCCCGCGCCGGTAGGCGCGCTCGACCCGCTGCTCGCAACCCGTCTCGCCCTTCGTACCGGCGGGCCCTTGCCGGCAGGGTTGTTCGAAAGCGACTCGCCGCTCTCCTGGGGGCCCGCGGGCGAGGCCGGCGACTTCCCGGATGCCGAACGGATCCTGGCCTACGGACGATGGCGTGCGGAGTCGCAGGCGGGCGTGCGGAAGGCGGGGGACGGTGAAGTGCTGGAACCTGCGGGCGACGGCCCGGCTTCGGTGCCGGAGCTCGCCGGTGCTCCGGCACCAATGCGAGAGGCGCTTGCCTTGGCACGCGGGGACCTCGAGGGCGCGTTGGCCCTTCCGCTCGGAGAAGGGGACGCGGCGGTCGCAAGGCGCATGGCCTTGTTGGCGCACGTCGCCGAGACGCGTGCCGAGCAGCGCGGGCTTTGCGTGGCGCTCGCGAACCGGCTCTTCGCGGAGAAACCGCGCGTGCCGGGGCTGCAGGAGCTGGTCTTGCGGATCGATGGCGGGGCGCAGTGGGAGCTGGTGACGACGCCGCTGACGAGCGCGGGCGTGCGCTCGATCGACAGGGAGGGCTGGCACCCGGAGGCCCCGGGCCTCCGGGTGCGGAGGGCGCTCCTCCCACCGCTGTCGCCTCAGGAGCAGGTCGTGAGTGGAGACGATCGGCTGGGCATCGCGATGACGAATCTCCGGCCGGCCGAGTTGTTGCTGCACCTCTCGATCGCCGACGTCGAGTACATGGCGCCGGTGGGGCTACGGGCGGAGTGGCAAGTGGGGGACAGGAAACCGGAGAGCGTGCTCTTGACTCCGGCGGTCCCGACCCGCTCGATTCGGTTGACCGCGCCCTTGGGTCGTCAGGCGCTGCGCGTGCGGATCGTGGAGCCGGTCGCGAACCAGTTCCTGCGCGTCCGGATCGTCGAGCTTCGGCCGCCGGAGAGGACCGGGGTCGCGGACGGCGGGGTCGAGGCCGGGAAGGGCGTCGTGGAGGCGCCGCTGCTTGGGCGGGTCGAGCGGGTGTACCAGCTTGCCACGGCTTCACAACCTGTGAAGGTCTCGCTGGCCGGGCCCGCCTGGCTTCGGCTCGACGAAGGGGTGGACGGGGAGACCCGCAGCCGGTATCGACTGGTGCTCGGGGGGTGGCAGACCGTGTCGTTCGCGCCCGAGGCCGGCCGTGCGGAAATGTTGTGTCGCGTGTTTCGTCTCGGGGTCCGGGCGGGTGCGGTCCCCCCTCCGCCTCGGCGGACGACGGCCCTGCTTCCGGCCGTGCCGCCGCCGTGGTTGGAGCTGAGGGCGGAGGCGGCGCAGGCCGACCTGTCGGGGCTGGGCGACCGCTATGCCCTGGGCGGGCAGGAGGACGCGACATGGTCGGTCGGCCTGCGCGGAGAGCAGCGACGCCTGCTCTCGGACAACGACCTGGCCGACGGGCTCGTGCCCGACCGCTTTCTCGAGTTGCGCGCCGCCCGCCGGGTGTTCGACGAAGACCGGCGGCTCTTCAGCGGAGTGGAGGTGCTGGGCCGGACGCACGAGGTCCAGGCGGCGACGGTCGGCCTGCGCGGCTATCTACGGTATTCACCTGAGTCCCTCCCCCTCGCTCTGGCCGCGGAGACGACCGGCTACCTCCAGGCTCCGGAGGGCGCATTGCCGGGAAAGGCCGGCGGCGTGGAATGGTCGCTTTCCGTGCGGGGGAGCGTGAGCCAGCGGCTCGTGCTCGGGCCGAAGGTCGATCTCGAACACTCCCTCACGTTTTTCGGGCGTGCGCTCAGCCTTCACCAGAACAACCATTACGCTGGGGGAGAGCTTGACGAGGACGTCTTTACGCTGTACAAGGCCCAGCATCGCTCGGGCGCGGAGCTGTCCGAGACGCTGCTCTACCGCCCCTGGCTCGACTCGGTTTGGAGCGGAGGGGCCTCGCTCGTTTCGAATGAGGGCGTGTTCCTGGAGGGCCCCGACCGCTTGGACCTGGAGGCGGGCGCCCGGCAGCTTCTCGGCCCGGTCGAAGTGGCGGTCGGCTACAAGGCCGCGTTGTCTTTCGAGGACGAGAACCGGGTGAAAGCCGTGCTGCGCCGTTCGGTCACGGTGGGGGCCGCCTGGGAGCTTCATCGCGGCGCCGAGACCCGGCTCGAGCTCGAGGGACGCTACCGCCACGACTTCGATCCCGTGGAGGACAGCGGGTTCCTGATGCTGACTTGGCGAGAGCACCACGGGCGTGGCTACCGCGATCTGCCGCCGGGCGAGGTCGGCTTTCGCGATCTCCGGGAAAGTCGGGAGCAGCGGGAAACGCGGGCTCGGGAACGTCGCGGGGAGTGAGGGCCTGATGCCGGCTGGATCGCCTCTGGAGGCGGTGGGGGCGGTGGGGGCGGGACTGGCGGGAGCCGCTGCTGGACGCGCCGGACCTTGCGCTGCCAGACTCTCCGTTGCGCCCGCCCTCGGGGGCGACGCCAAGCCGTCGTCCGAGTTCGCGCCCGCTACGCCTCGTGGGTCTTCAAGGTCGATCCTGGGGGTGAAGGCGGCAAGTCGGACCGCGCCCCTGCAGGAGCAGGCGATGTGGACCGGCACGAGACGGCGCCCTCGATCCAGCCGACGGCCAGTCACTCCGCCTGGAGGCGAAACTACGAACCGGGTCGCAATCGGCCGTTTGCCGTCGGGGCACAGCGGCGCCGTTCCCGCGCGGCGAGAACTTGCCGCAGCCTTGCGCCAGGGCCCGGACGGGGCCGGGGCTCGCCGAGTCCTGACTTGACGAGTCACGACTCGGCGAGGCGCTCGGGAGGGACGTCGGGGCGGCTCCGCGCGAGGGCGAGAAGAACGAGTGCGGACCCGGCGGCGGGTCGAGGGGGGCGGCGGGTGGCCGGCCTCAGCGCCGCCGTGCCGCCAGCACGAGTTCCAGAGGCGCCGGAAGCGCGCCTGCGGGTGCTGCGCGAGGTGGTTCACTCCCGGTCGATGGCCTTCCCCAGACGTCGCAGGAGGTCGCGACGCGGCCGTTCCGCGGGAAAACGGTGCTTCGCCTCGGGGTAAGCCCTTCGCGAGTCGAATTTGGGCATGGTTCAAACCGGCATGGTTCAAACGTGGGGTACAGCCTGCCGTCGGCCGCCTGCCGTAGGGGCGCCCCTTGTGGGCGCCCACGACCCGCTGCAAGTTGTTGGAGTGCGCGGTGTCGCCAACAGGGCGGGCACAAGGCCCGCCCCTACGTCCGGACACGAAAGCGTGTTACCCACACGCTGTCAGATTTGAACCATGCCTTCAAACCGGGGTCACACCCTTCGCCCGCTCGAGGGTAGCAAATCGGGGAAATGACCAGAATTCAGGAAAGGGCTTACGCGCAGCCGGGGACGTTCCTGGGGATTCAGGATCGTGTCCCCCGTTTTTCGGTCGGTTTGAACCCTGCCCGAACTCGCTTCCAGCCGCGGAGAGCACGGCTCCTGCGCGGCAATGGCTGCGTGGCCCAAGGACAACCGGGCCGATATCGGCCTCTCCACGGCACGCGTCCGGCGCCGGGACCGAGACGGGCTCTCGACCACCGAGAACTTGACGGAGACGTGTGGACGCTGTACAAGGCCACGCGGAGGGAAGCGCGGTTTTTCATGCGACGGGGAGACCAAGCGACTCATGGCGTCCACACCCGCCCGGGTGCTGCTGGAGACCGGGCTCAACGGCTACGAGCTGAAACTCAACCGGGGCTTGCTCGACGCGCTCGAGGAGGAATTCCGGTCGGCGAGCAAGAAGGCCACGGCCCCGGAGGGACAAGGGGAAGTCTGGCGAGCGTTGGGGTGCGTGACCTTCTTGCGCCGCACGGCCGACGAGGAGGTGCGGAGGCTGGGCGGGCTGAGGCGGGCGCAGGCGGATTTCCAGGCCGGCTTCCTGCGCGCGGCGAACGAAGCGGAGCGGCGGCAGCGGATCCTGGACTATGCGCGCGAGCTCGGCGCGTCCCCCGCGCAGCTCCGGGGGGACCGCCGCGCGTTCCGACGATGGTTCGGCGCGGACGCGGTGACGGACCGGTATGCGCGACGGCAGGCGGCGACGGAGCGGAGGCTCTCCTTCCGCCTCGAGCGGATGGGGCGGCTCTCGGCGCTCTGCCTGGAGACGGCGGGCAAGACCGGCGCGCCGGAGGCGGCGAAGCAGCCCGCGGCAGGGGCCGAGGCGGCCGGAAAGGGGAGGGCGGCTGCCGCGGATCCGCAAACGCTCTGGCTGAGGCTCGACCTCGAAGAGGCGATTCACCCGTACCTCTCCTACGATGGCGACCCGCGCGTGAGGACCGCCGCTCTGCGCTGCCTGGCCGTCGCGCTGGGCGCGCTCCCGACCGAGCTGCGCGAGCGCGCGCTCGGTGGGGGCGTGCTGGAGCGGGTCCACCGCTTTGCCCTCGATCGCCGGCAGCCGGTCTGGATCCAGTGCGAGGGGATCGCGCTGCTGCGTCTGGTGTCGCCCGAGTCCTTCGAGAAGGTCGTGCGGCGTCGATTGACCGACCCCGTCGCGGGGGAGGACCTGTTCGTGAGGGCTCGCGCCGTCCGGCTGCTCGCGGACGCGCCGGCGGCGATGCCGGGGTTGGCGGACCTCCTGCGGATCGCCGCCGCCGACCCGAGCCCTTTCGTACGACAGGCCGCGGCGCAGGCGGCGAGTCGCGCCCCGACCGAGACGGCGCGTGCGTGCCTAGCGCGACTGGCGCGGGAGGACGCGGTCCCGGCCGTCCGGGCGGCGGCGCTCCTCGAGGCGGCCGCGTGCAGGGGGCGCGCCGAGCTGCGGCCCGACCTCTTGGCCCTCGTGACCGGCGCATTGGAAAAAGAGCAGGACGCCTTTGTCCTGCGCGTGGTGCTCCAGGTCGCGACCGAGGAAATGCTCCTGCTCGAGGGGTCATCGCATCCCGACCTGCCGGCCTGGCGTGAGCAGGTCCCGGCGGCGCTCGCGCGCGTCCATCGGTCGAGTCCTTGCCTGTCGGCGCGTCGCTGGGCCGCGGCGGCCCGGGAGCGGATCTTGTGCGCCGCGAACCCGGAGGCCCGAGCGCTCCGCGATCGCCTGGCGCCGGCGCTCCGCGCCATCCCACCGGGGACGACCCGGGCGCTGCCCGCCGGGCTCCTGGACGACCCGAGCGGCCGGGACGGCGAACGGGTAGGCCGCGTGCTCGCGCTGCTTGCCCAGGACGACTACGGCTACGACCTGCAGGTCCGCCGGGGCGTCACGTACGCGACGCGCGGCCACGTCTTCGGCTTCCGAGGCTGGCGCTTCGTCCACGAGCTGCGCAACCCCTCGCCGGACAAGCGCCAGGCCTTCCGCCACACGGTGGGGAGGATCTGCTACGCGGAGCTGCGCGCGCCCTCCAACATCCTATGCGAACTCGCACAAACCAAAGTTCCGGGCGAACCGCTCTTTCTCCCGAGCGAAGGCGGCTGGCGGCCCTACCTGCCGCTCCCGGACGATTTCGTGTCGAGCCTCGATCCCGCGCTGGCCGGCTCGTCGGTGCGCTTCTGGACGAGCGAAGGCGTGACGGAGGTTTCGCCGCCCCCGACCCTGCTCGGAAAGGTCCGCGCCTACGCGCGGCTCACCTGGGAATTCCCGCGCTTCGCCCGGCTGCGGAACTGGCGGGAAGGGGACCTCTCCCGGCCGTCCGCCTACGCGGAGGCGCTGACGGCCCTGGGCTTCCGGATCCGGTATGCGCCGCATGCCGGACCCGCGCGGGACGCGGCGGCCGCGCCGGAGGGCTCCGCCTCGGCAGCGGGCGCCGCGGACGGCCGCGTGGACGAGGGGGACGGCGCGGACCCGTCCGTGCGCCGGTTTTTTCCCGCGACACTCGTTTCGTTTTTCGATCCGACGCTCTGGTCCCGGCTGCAGGAGTACTTCGTCTCGGTCTACCAGAACTCCCTCGGCGAGCTCGCGGCCTTCGTCGCCGCCGCTCTTGGTTTGTTTTTCGCGAGCCACCTCTACTCGAACTGGACGCATTTCCGGGCGCGGGCGCGGCTCCCGCTCGTCCTCGGGGGGTGGGGGACGCGCGGCAAGTCGGGGACGGAACGGCTGAAGGGCGCACTGCTCAACGCGCTCGGGTACGCCGTTTTTTCGAAGACCACCGGCTGCGAGGCGATGTTCCTCCACGCGCATGCCTTCCTGCAGACCCGGGAGATGTTCCTGTTCCGGCCGTACGACAAGGCCACGATCTGGGAACAACGGGACGTGGTGCGCCTCGCCGCCCGCCTCGGGGTGGACGTGTTCCTGTGGGAATGCATGGCGCTCATGCCCTCCTACGTCCACGCGCTCCAGCACCACTGGATGCACGACGATCTCTCGACGATCACGAACACCTATCCGGACCACGAGGACATCCAGGGGCCCGCCGGCGTCAACATCCCGGAGGTCATCGCCAGGTTCATCCCCCCGGCCTCGCGGGCGATCACGAGCGAGGAGCTGATGCTGCCGATCCTGCGGAAGCGGGCCGCGGAGGTGGGGACGTCGCTCGGTGCCGTGGGCTGGCTGGAAGCGGGACTCCTGACCCCGGACGTGCTCGCCCGCTTCCCGTATGAAGAGCATCCCTACAACCTGGCCCTGGTGCTCGCGGTCGCCGGCGAGCTGGGCGTGGAGAGGGACTTCGCGCTGAAGGAAATGGCGGACCGCGTGGTGCCCGATCTGGGCGTGCTCAAGACGACCCCGGCCGCGCCGCTGCGGACGCGGCGGCTGGAGTTCTCGAACGGGATGTCGGCGAACGAACGGCACGGGTGCGTCTCGAACTGGCTGCGGCTCGGTTTCGACGCGCAGGACCCCGAGGCGGAGCCCGGCGTGTGGTTGACGACGGTCGTGAACAATCGTGCGGACCGGATCCCGAGATCGCAGGTGTTCGCAGGGGTCCTCGTCAACGACTGCCTGGCCGATCGACACGTGCTGATCGGAGGGAACCTGACCGGGCTCATGGGCTACGTGCGGGAGTCGTGGGCCGCGTACGCGGCCACCGTGTCGCTCTGGCCGGAGCGGGACGTGGCCGACAACGCGCGCGCGTCGACGATCCTGCGCGACCTCGCGCGCCGGTTTCGGCTGCCCCTGGGGGACGGCACCCTGAGGGCGCGGCTCCGCGTGATGGTTGCCGCGGCGCTTCCCGCGTCGACGAGGCGAGCGGTCGATGCGCCGGGGTCGGCGGGGGAAAGCCCCGCGCCGGGGGCGGGGGACGCAGCCGAGGCGCTCGCCGAGCTCTGGTCGGAGCCGAACGCGCTCCGCGAGCGGCTGGCCGCCCTGGGGGCGGAGGCGAGCTTCATCGCTTTGATCCATGCCCATGCCGTGAGCGGCCTGGAGGCGTTGCGTGAGCTGGAGGCGCTCACGGCCCGGGTGGCGCAGGCGGAGCGACCGGCCCGCGCGGAGCTGGACGGGCAGGTGCGCGAATTTCTGCGCAAGCAGTTCTTTGCGAAATTCGTCATCGTGGAGGACTACTACGCGACCGGCGACCAGATCATCGACCGGATCTGCGAGGAGACCCCGCCGGGGTTTCGCAACCGCGTCATGGGCATCCAGAACATCAAGGGCACGGGCTTGGATTTCGTGTATCGGTGGCTCGCGTGGGACGCGTGTCATCGCCTGTGCGCGCGGCTCGCCGGGGCGAATCCCCGCGAGGCGGAGGAGGGGCTCCGCGCGCTGGTCGCGTTCCAGGAATACGGCGTGCTCTGCGAGGAACACGTGCGGGCGACCGTGGACGCCGTGCGTCGGTCCCCGCTGGGCGAACGCGAGGGGGTCGCGCCGCAGCTCGACCTCGTGCTGGCGAATCTCGAGCGCGGGATGGAGGCGGTGCGGAAGCGGCTGGCCGCGGGGCAGGCGCGGACCGGCCGAATGGCCGCGATCCTGGGCTTCGTGGAAAAGGCGCTGGATGCGGGGGACGCCGTGCGGCGTCGGAAGAAGGCGAACCGGATTTACGAGGACCTGTGCGCGGAGCGGACCTGTATTTAAGTCATTTAGATTAAATATTTTATAAATCAGTTCCACAAAAAAACTCTACCCAAAGGATCACCCTTTAGATCCTAAAGGATCAAATTTGGAATTAAAATGATATTTTTTACATTTTTGTAAATGAGCCGGCCCGCGCCGCGCGGCCCAGCGGGCCGCGCCCCCAGGAACCTCGAGGTCCGAATCTGCGCAGTTATTTTTGCGCGGGCGCTGAGCGGGCCACGAGCTCCCTGCGGGTCGTCAGCAGTTCGCCGACGGACAATCCGTCCGCAGCACGCACTCCGCGCAGAGCGGTTTCCGCGCCTTGCAGACGCGTCGACCGTGCAGGATCAGGCGATGCGAGAGGCGGATCCACTCCTCCCTGGGGAAGAGCGCGATCAAGTCCTGCTCGATCTTCTCCGGCGTGTTCGCAGCGGTCAGCTTCAAGAGCCGCGACAGCCGGTGAACGTGGGTGTCCACGACCACGCCGACCGCGGTGTCGTAGGCGTTTCCCAGGATGACGTTCGCGGTTTTCCGTCCCACGCCCGGCAGCGTCACCAGGTCCTCCATCCGCTCCGGGACGCGCCCGCCGAAAGCCTCCGCGATGCGCCGGCCGGCCCCCTGGATGCTCTTGGCCTTGTTGTGGAAGAACCCCGTGCTTCGGATCGCGGCCTCCAGCTCCGGCAGCGGGGCGCGCGCGTAATCCTCGGCGGTGCGATAGCGCCGGAAGAGGGCCGGCGTGACCAGGTTCACGCGCTCGTCGGTGCATTGCGCGGACAGGACGGTCGCCACCAGCAGCTCGAGGGGGTCCGTGTAGTCGAGGCTGCAGCGCGCATCCGGGTACGCCCTTCGGAGCGCATCGAGGATGCGACCCGCCCGCGCCGCCCGCGCCTCCTTCGTCTCCCGCCTCGTCCGCCCCGTCCGCCCGGCTGTCTTCCTCGGCGTCGTCGTGGCCATGCTGCGCTCCTCCACGCGTGGGTCCCGGCCGCGTCCACTCTAGCCGGCGGCGACCGGATGTCAAGGGATTGATCTTCGTCGGGCCCATCGGTAGAATACGCCCCCCGAAATCGCCCGCGCGCAGCGCTCGTCCGATCCCTCGGCCTCCCCAGCAAGGAGCGATGCATGTCCTCGCCGAACGCCGAGTCCGTCCCCGCGACCGCCCCCGCCGCACCCGAATGGTTCCGCCCGTCCGCCGAGGTGCTCCAGCATGCCTGGGTCAAGGACTACGACAAGGTCTACAAGCGCTCGCTCGAGGACCCGGAGGGCTTCTGGTCGGACATCGCGAAGGAACTGGAGTGGTACAAGCCCTGGGACAAGGTCCACGAATGGAACTATCCCTTCGCGAAGTGGTTCGTGGGCGCGAAGGCCAACATCGTCCACAACGCCCTCGACCGGCACCTCAAGACTTGGCGGCGGAACAAGCTCGCGCTGATCTGGGAAGGGGAGAGCGGCGAGTCCCGGACGTTCAGCTACTACGAGCTGTCGCGAGAAGTGAACCGGTTCGCTTCGGTCCTCCGCAGCATGGGCGTAAAAAAAGGTGACCGGGTCACGATCTACCTGCCGCGGATTCCCGAGCTGCCGATCGCGATGCTCGCCTGCGCGAAGATCGGCGCGCCGCACAGCGTCGTGTACGGCGGGTTCAGCGTCGAGGCGCTGCGGGACCGGATCCTGGACGCGGAGTCGAAGGTGCTGATCACCGCGGACGGCGGGTACATGAACGGGAAAGTGATCAAGCTGAAGGAGATCGCGGACGAGGCGGTGCAGAAGGCGCCGTGCGTGGAGATCGAGATCGTCGTCCGCCGCACCGGTCAGCCCGTGCCGATGGAGGCGGGCCGGGATCTGTGGTATCACGATCTCATGAGCCTGCCGATCGCCTCGCCGCGCTGCGAGACCGAGCAGACGGACGCCGAGGATCCGCTCTTCATGCTGTACACGTCGGGGACGACGGGGAAGCCGAAGGGTATCCTGCACACGCACGGCGGCTACATGGTGGGCACCTACATTACGCTGAAGTGGATCTTCGATCTGAAGGACACGGACACGTGGTGGTGCGCGGCCGATCCGGGCTGGATCACCGGGCACAGCTACATCGTGTACGGCCCGCTCTTGAACGGGGCGACGAGCTTCATCTACGAAGGGGCGCCGACGTTTCCGTACCCGAACCGCTGGTGGTCGATGATCGAACGCTACGGCATCAGCGTGCTCTACACCGCGCCGACCGCGATCCGCGGCCTGATGCGCTTCGGCGAGGCGTGGCCGGGGAAGCACGATCTGTCGAGCCTGCGGCTCTTGGGGTCGGTGGGGGAGCCGATCAATCCGGAGGCGTGGCGGTGGTATCACCGGGTGATCGGGCGCGGTCGCTGCCCGATCATGGACACGTGGTGGCAGACGGAGACGGGGATGATCATGATCACGCCGCTGCCGTGCGTGGCGCTCAAGCCGGGGAGCGCGACGCGTCCGTTTCCGGGGGTGGAGGCGGACGTGGTGGACGAAAAGGGGAACCCGGTGCCGGCGAACACCGACGGCTTCCTCGTGCTGAAGAGGCCGTGGCCGGCGATGATGCGGACGATCTACAAGGATCCGGAGCGGTACACCCAACTCTACTGGAACAAGGTGCCGGGCGTGTACACGACCGGCGACTCGGCGCGTCGCGACGCGGACGGGTACATCTGGGTCATCGGGCGGATGGACGACGTGATCAAGGTGTCCGGGTATCGGCTCGGGACGGCGGAGGTGGAGAGCGCGCTCATCACGCACCCCGCGGTCGCGGAGTCGGCGGTGATCGGGAAGCCGCACGAGGTGAAGGGGCACGCGATCAAGGCCTTCGTGGTCCTTCGGCCGGGGCACGCGGCCTCGGACGCGCTCGTCGAGGAACTGCGGGCGCACGTCGCGCATCACCTCGGCCCGATCGCGAAGCCGGAGGAGATCGCGTTTCTGCCGGCGCTGCCGAAGACGCGGAGCGGGAAGATCATGCGCCGGCTGCTGAAGGCGCGCGAGCTGGGGCAGGCGGAGGGGGACACGAGCACGCTGGAGGAATAGCGAAGCGGCCGTGTCGGGCCCAAGCTGGAGTCGCTCCCGCCCACTCCGACCTCCGTTTTCTCAACGCCGGTTGCCCCGACGGTGCAGGGCGGAAGCCCTGCACCACAAGGGCTGGTGGCCGACGGAGGAGGGCAGTGGGAAGTTCGCCCCCTCCTGGAGCCGACCCTTGATGCTCCATTTCGCAAGAGACGACTCGTGCTTTGCACCTGGAAAGGGCTGAGGGCTGGGCTTGGGGCTTGGTCGTTCGTCAGCGGGCTTTGGTTGTGGCCACCGGCCGCGGTAGGGGGGACTTCCTCGACGTGCCGTCACCGGCTCCGCGTGCCCACCGTGGTCGCCCGGTATTGCTTCCACAGGTCGCTCCCCTCCGCGAGGCCGTCGACCTGGCCGTCGAGGAAGAGCACGGGCCAGAGCGGGCCGGACGCGCGGGACGACGGCAGGTCGGTATGCGGGGTCGAGCCGTCCGTGCCCGGGAGCTCGCCCGCGAGGGGGGGATTTCCCGGCGCGTTCGGCGTGACGTCGCCGCCGGGGAAGACCGGGCCGGAGCCCAGACCGGGGAGCCAGCGGGCCTCCCGATTCGGCGCGGAGTAGTCGAGGGCGGTGTAGGAGGCCGGCGTTCCGTGCGCGGGGCAGACAAGCAGGTGCGCGTGGGCGGGATAGCGCAGCACGGCGTCGGCCGGGCGGGGCAGCCGGGCAAGATGCGCCCAGAAGATGCCGTTGGGCGTCTGGTCGTGGCCTGGGCCGTGGAAATCCCCGGCGGGCGGCGTCGTGCCGGGGTAGCTCACGCCGGAGCCGTACCGCTGCACATAGGCGGAGAGGCTGACGGAAAGCCGGCGAAGATTGTCCCGACAGTCGAGGTAGGCCTCCACACTACCAAGGCGTACGCGAGAAACTACGAGCTGGGCCAGCAACAGGCCCGCCACGCCGATGACCCCGAAAAACCAGCCGACGGCGCCGACTCGCCAAGGGAGTGCACGAGCCCGGGTCGCGGCCCCCTCTCCCTCATGGGGCCGGCCCTGCGGCGAGGGGGAAGTCTCAGCGCCCGGCCGCTGTCCGAGCTGCGCGCTCACGGGCATCGGCCTGTCCGGCGCACGCGGGGACAAGGCCGCGGGGCGCGCGTCCGTCCCGAGGCCGGGGGTCGGCGTTTCGGCTCGAGAGGCGTCGACTCGCGGCGCCTCGCTTCGGGGCGGGGTCGCGGTCTGCGCCTGCGCCGGAGACTGCGTCGGAGTCAACGTCGCGGACGCCATTGGGCCCGGCGTCACTCGGGGGGGAGCCGCAGGGGCGCCGCCCTGGGCGGGAGGCTGCGCTTCCGCCTCTCCCCCGGCTTCCCCACCCCGGACGGCCGCGAGCAGGCGCCGGGTGTCCGCGGAGGGACCCAGCGCCTCTATCCAGCCGCGCAGGACGTGCACTTCCGTGTCCCGCACGTCCCCCGTCGCCCGCAGGGCGTCGGTGAGTTCGCAACGGCTCCCCTCCGCCCGGAACACCCGCCACTGCGTGATGATCGCCTTGTGGATCCGCTCCGGCGCCACCGATTGCTGCAGGATCAGGATGGAGGCCACGCGCAGGTCCTGCCGGGAAAGGGCCGCACCCGCGATGGCGCCCGTGGTGTTCGGGACCCAGTGGTCCACAAAGGCCCGGAGCGAATCGACGACTTCGGCGGGCAGCGCGCGGTCGGCGGTGAGCACGTCGTGGAGCCGGGTCTCTACGCCCGCGGCGAGCGAGGCCTCAACGCGCTCGATGCAGCGCTGCAGCCGCTCGCGTGCGATCAGCCCGTAGTGCAGGGCAAGCCCGCCGAGCCGCCGATCCAGTTCCTCCGCGTTCAGCGCGGCGCGCGTCCTCGCATTGGTCGGCGTGCGTCCCTTTTGGACCGGCTGCGAGGCCGCGCGCGTCGCCGGGCCTGCGGACGCCTGGGCGACCGCGTCGTCCGTTCCCCCCGTCGGCGGGAGCGGCGCGAACGACTTCGCCGGCACGCCCGCATCGGGGGGCGTGGGGGCCATCGTGGTCGAGTACCGGGCGGGCCGCCCCTCGGCATCCACGCCGGCCGCCGCGACGGACCGGTGGGCGGCCGCACGGTCCAGGAGCGGGGAGGCGTGCTCGGGATTTTCCTCGTAGTAGCGTTCCAGCGCCATGTCGAACGAATGCGGCCGGCTCACCGCGTGCAGGCAGGTGCGCTGCCACAGCGCGAGCCCAGCGGAGGCGCCCTCCGGCCCGTGCCGCAGCTCCCTCGTCGCGACCGGGTAGAGGTCGTCGTCCAAAAGGACGAGCGGGACGACCGGGACGGTAAGGATCGCCTGGACGACGTCCCGTACCGCGACGTCGAACGTCGCGGGGTCGATCGGGCACTCCACCCGGAAGACGTCGTCAGGGGCCAGCTCGCACTCGAGCAGGAGCTGGAAGACGCCCCCTTCCGGGTAGCAATAGGAAGCGTAGGCGACGTGGAGGGGCAAGCGGGCCAGTGCGGAGGCCTGCGCACCCGCGCGAACGAAGAGCGCAGCCCGGTCCTTCGACCCGAGGAAGCGCGGCTCCCAGATGCGCTCAGGCCCCGCGGGGGAGATGCGGTCGAGGAACGCCTCGACGAAACGGGGCTCGACCGGCAGGGGACACGCGGTGGCGTCCGCAATTTCCACGATGAGCTGCCGTGCGCTCCGGCCGCTGTCTTCCCGCAGCGCCCACGAGTTCCCAACGCTCCCCGGGATCTTTTCTCCGGCCATGCTCGTCTTCCCCTCTTCCGCGGGTGAGGCGCTCCTACCGAAGTCTCCCTCTCCTGGAAGAAATCGACCGTAATCCTACGCCGCTGAAACTATGAATTCCACAGATTCTTGTAAATCTCACAATGGAGGCTGCGCGACGCGACAGCCCTGGGTCCATCGATGCTTCGCTCTCCGCGGGCACGGCGCTGCCGTGTCCGAACCGGACGTGGCCACGCGCCACGCGCGCCGAGCGATGGGGGGAAGGGACCCAACCGGCGAGCGGCTGCCGCGCGCTCGGGGAGGCGGTGGGAAGGCGGCAGGGAGAGGGGGGCGAGGCGTGTGCGCGGGGTCGAGGCCCGCTACCTCGAGCGGCTCCCCTGCGTGCTATCCAGGTATTGCTGGTGAAGGGGCGTGCCCGGCGTGAGTCCCTCGACCTCCCCCGAAATGAAAAGTACGGGGCAGAGTTCGGGCGGACTCTGCCCGGAAGGGAGGCGCGAGTGAGGGGGCTCGCCGGCCGTATTCAGGATGTCGCCGGCGATCGGAGTGAGGGGAGGGAGGGCGGCGGACAGCCGGCCGCCCGGGAACACGGGTCCGGTCCCCATGCCCGGGAGCCACTTCGCGTCCAGCTTGGGGCCGGAATAGTCGAGGGAGGTCGAAGTCGGCTGGGAGCCCAGGGCCGGGCAAACGAAACCTTCCGCGGCGTAGGGGTAGTGCAGGATCGCCGCCTGGGGGTTGGGGAGGCGGGCGAGGTGGGCCCAGAATATGCCGTTCGGGGTCTCGCCGTTCCCCGGGCCGTCGAAGTTTCCCGGTGGGCGCGTCGTGCCCGGGTATTGGAGGCCCGAGCCGTACCGCTGCACGTAGACGGTGAGCGCCTGCCCGAGCGACATCAGGTGGTCGCGACAGGCCAGGTACTGGCTCAGGTTGCCGACCGCCACGCGGCCGACGATCAACTGGGCGACGGCGACCACGACCGGCACGACGACGAAGGCGGCGAACGCGAACGGGCGGAGCCGCGTCCAACGCGTGGTCCTGTCGCCGACAAGCTCCGTGTTTCCGGACCCCTGCCCTCCCAGCTTGCGGCCGACCGCTTGGGCGCGGGCCGCCGCGATGGCGCTGGAAGATTGCTCGGCGGAGGGTGGGGCGAATTTCGAAGGCGCGGTCGCGGGGCGGGGCGCGGGTGCGGGCGCCGGTTCGGTCTCGGCCGCGGCGAGGGCCGCCTGTTCCAGGAGCTGGTCGACGCTGTCCGGGTCCTCGAGATCCTTCGAGTCCTCGAGCCCCTCCGTGGACTCGAGCGTGCCGTCACTCTCCTCCGCCGCTGAGTCCGCTGCTTCCTGCTCCTCGACGGGGGCGTTCCGCTTCGCGCGGACGGAGGACGCCGGCGGGACCGGCGGAGAGGGGGTGGCAACCGCGGTGGCGGCCTCCGTGGCCGCGGCCTTCCTTCGCGCGGCCGTGTCCTGCTCCGCCCCGCCCAGCGCACGCGCGAGGGCGTGCTGGAGCTTCGTGGTGTCCGCCGTCTGGTCCGCCTTCTGGAGCCAGTCGCGGAAGCCCTCGAGGTCCGACTCGTCCACCGCCCCGGTCCTGAGCAGGGCCGCGAGCAGGTCGCCGGGCTGTCCCCCGGAGTGCAGCCCGTTCCACTGGGCGGCGATCGCGGCGTGGATCTTGTCGGCCGTGACGAACCGGTTGGCGACAAGCAGGGAGGCGACGCGGAGGTCTTCCCGGGTCAGGGCCACGCCTTCGAGCGGTTCATCGTGTCCGGCCGGCCGTTTCGTGATGTAAGCGACGAGCGAGGCGGCCACCTCCGGGGCCAGCTTCTTCTGAGCGGCGAGCACCTCGGCGAGCCGGCGGGTGACTCCCTTTTTTCCCTCGGAGACCGTCAGCGCCTGGCAGTGGTCGACCTCCCGATCCTCCAGCAGGTGATAGTGGGTGAGGAGGTTGGCCAGCCGGCGATCGATCTCCTCCGGGCCGGAGCCGGGGGCGGGCATGGCGAGGGTGGGGCGCCGCGTGGCGGCCGGCTTCGGAGCGGGCGTCTCGGGCTGGGCGGCCGGCGAGACACGCAACGCGCCGGTCCGCGTCTTCGCGGGCGTAGCGCGAGCGGGATCCGGTGCCGCCGGGGGCTCAGGCTGTTGGCCCGGGGGCGGCACGGTGCGCGTCGGTCGGGAGCCGACGCGGACGTTCGTCGCGGTCTTTTCGCCGGGAAGGGAGATCGCGACGGTCGGCGTCTTTTTCGCGACCGGGGCGCCCGGGGCCGGCTCGGCCTCCGGCCCGGGCTCGAGGAGCGGCGACCGGGTTTCCGGGTTCTCCCGGTAGAAGCGCTCGAGCGCCTGATCGTAGGCGTGCGTGTTTGCGCCTGCGTGGGAGACGGCCTGGGTCCAGAGCTTCAGGGCCGCGGCCGCTACGTCCGGGCCATGCCGCAACTCGCGCGTCATGACCGGGTGCAGCTCGTCGTCCAGGATCGTGAGGGGCACGACAGGGACCGAGAACACCTTCTCCAGGGCCGAGACCACGGCCGCGTCGTCCGTCGCCGGGTCGATCGGGCACTCGATGCGGAAAGGTTCCTGCCCCTCGAGGTCGGCTTCGAGGAAGAGCTGGAAGAGGGCCCCCTCGGGATAAAGATAGGAGGCGTAGGCGACGCGGAGGGGCAGACAGGAAAGGTCCACCGCGAGCGTGCCGGCGCGCAGAAAAAAACCGAAGCGGTCCGGCGTGTCGAGGATGCGGGCCTCCCAGACTCGTTCGGGCCCTTCCGACGACACCCGATCCAGGTAGGCCTCGAGGAACCGCTCTTCGATGAGCTGCGGGCACTCCCGGACGTGCTTGACCGTCACCACGACTTGGCGTGCGTGAAGGTTCCGATCTTCACGGGTGTCCCAGAAGTTTCCGCCTCCCCCGAGCACCGCCTTTTTGGGCATGGACAGCCCTCCTGCTCCCCCGGTGGACAAGATACCTTCCAGCCCTGTCCTGAGCAAGGGAATTCAAGGGGGCGCGGGCGCGCTCATCGCGAGAATCCCCAGGGCCGCCAGCAGCTCCCCGTAGGCGGACGCGACAAGGAGCCGATGGAGCCTCTCGAAGGCGACTCGGCGCGGCTCGGCTCCGGCCTCGTCCCGTTCGCCGCCGCCAAGTCCGCGGGCGAGGGTCGTCAGCCGGGGCGTCACGGCGAACGCGCCGTAGAGTCCTGTGGTGACGAGGAGGGCGACCAGGGTGTACCGCACATGATACCAGCCGAGGTTCGATTCGAGGCGGCCGTACTTGATCGCGCTCGTGGCGAGGAGCACGGCGGCGCAAGCCATTTTGAGGTGATCGAAGCGACGGCAGCGGTCGAGAAAGGCGAGGACCGCGGACGCGACCTCGCCCGTGGCGGCCGACGCGGCGCTCCACCGGGGCAGAAGAAGGGCGAGCTCCCCTGCGACCCACACGAGGAGCGTGAGCAGGTGAAGCGCCTCCACCCAGGGCGCCCAGGTCGGGTTCACAGGTCTTTTCCCCTTCGCGGAAGCTACCCGGATTTCAAGTGGCGTCCGGCCGGCGATCCAGTCTACGCTGAGCTCGCCCACTCGACCGAAAACCCTCAGCGTCTCTGCGCCTACGCGGTTACGTCCCCCCTTCGACTCATCACCGCCCTCCCACTCTGTAAATTCTCCCATCAATCCCAACTGTCCGCTTCACGCTCATCTTCTGATTTTTCGGAAAACCAGCCGTCACCTTGTGTAAAGTGTGCCAGGATCCGTGCCAAGCGGACTTTCGACGATGTAACATGAAGTCCCCGTGAGTCTTGCGTCGCTGAAATCGGAACCTGCGGCACGGGGCTTGCTGTATGTCTACCGGTTCTTGGACCGGTTCGGACGTTCGCCTCCATATTATACCAGTTTGATGCGCGTCCGACAGGGATGTCCTCAAGGATTTGTCCAAACGGTAGGAGACATGGATGAAGTTTGTGCAAAGCGGTTCGCTCCGGAGCCTCGGCCGGGGCGTCGCCCTGACTGGCGGCTTCTTTTTTTCGGCCCTGGCCCTCTCCGCCCTCCTCGGCGCCCTTTCCTCCCCCCCCCATAGCCTGTCCGAGAGCGCCGGCGACACCACGGCCCGCGCGACGCATCCGGCGAGCGGCGCCGCCTCGGACGAAGAGCTGCGCACCCTCCTCGCCCACGGACACTCCCATTCCCACGCGGCCCCCGCCTCCGACGAAGTCTCCATCCCCGAGAAGGGACGCGCCCTCTCCGTCGCCCCGGCGGGCGCCGGCGCGGCCGCGCCCCACATCGAGGACGAACTGCTCCTACATCTCCGCGGCCCCCTTTCCCGAACCGACCTCGAGCGCCACCTCGCGCCGCTCGGCCTCTCCGTCCTCCGCCACGACACCGCGGTCGACGTGTACGTCCTCCAGGCCGCCGGCAATGACCGCGTCGGCGCCCTCCTCGCCCTCCTTCAGAACGAGCCGTGGGTCGCCTGGGCGGAGCCGAACTTCGTCGCCTCCATCTCCCAGTGCTGCCACACCCCGTTCCTGACCGAAAAGGACCCGGTGGATGGCCTGAACCGCGTCGCCTTCCGCAACTGCGGCGTCGATGCGGCGCGCGCGACGGGCACGGGCGGCGAAGGCGTCACGATCGCCGTTCTCGACACGGGCATCGACTCCCGCCACCGCAACCTCTCGGGCCAGGTCCTGTCCGGTATCGACCTCGTCAACGTGCGCGGCGCGGCCGCGGACGACTCCGGCCACGGCACCGCGATGGCCGGCCTCATCGCCGCACGCACGATGGACGGCGGCGCCGGGATCGTCGGCGTCGCGCCTTCGAGCAAGCTCCTCTCGGTCAAGGTCGCGGACCACCAGGGGAACGCCTCGGTCGCCGACCTCGCGACCGGCATCACCCAGGCGGTCGCCCGCGGCGCCCGCATCCTGAACCTCTCCCTCGGCTGTCGCGTCGGCTCCCGCACCCTTGCAGCGGCGGTCGAGTACGCGCTCGCCCGCGGCGCCCTCCTCGTCGCCGCCGTCGGAAACGACAACGTGAACACCCCGCTCTATCCGGCCGCGTACCCCGGCGTCCTGGCCGTGGCCTCGACCTCCGCGGACGGCGAGCTGGGCTTCGTCACGAACGTCTGCAAGCGCGCCGACCTCGCGGCCCCCGGCGAGAAGATCCTCTCCACCATCCCCGGCAATCTCTACCGCGGCGTGAGCGGGACCTCGTGCGCTGCCGCCGTGGTCTCCGGCGCCGCCGCCCTCCTCTGGGCCAAGAACCCGGCCCTCACGGCCGAACAGGTCGCCGCCCTTCTGAAGTACTCGGCCCAGCCGATCCCCGCGCTGGCCGCGGTGCGACACCTCTTTCGCTTCGGCCGACTCGACATGGCCGAGGCGATGCGGCGCAACGCCGGAATGTTCGTGGATGTCGCGGTCACGCGCGCCCGGTGCCTTCCACGCCGGCCGCTTCTCGGGCAGGCCGCGACGCTCGAAGTCGAAATCGAAAACCAAGGCACGACCCCCGTCGTCTCCGGCGGCGTGGTCGCGTCGCTCGGCGGGCTCGGCGGGCGTGGAGCCTACGCGCCGGCCTCCGCCTCCCTCTCCGCCGGCGCCGTCTCCCTCGCGGTGGGGGAGCGCACGACCGTGCGCATCCCCTGGACGCCCGAACGGGCGGGGCCGGTGGTCCTCAATCTGCGCGCCGCGCCCGCGACCGGCGAGCGTGACCTTGCGAACAACGCCGCCGAAGTCGCCGTCACGGTCGGCGGCGGAGCGGAGCACTCGGTCGAAGTCGCCGACATCGAGGTGGGCGAACCGGCAGCCGACGCGAGCACGCTCGAGCTGAGCGCGACGATCGAAAACGCCGGCAACCAGGACGAAGCCAACGTCGTCTGCCGAGCGTTCGCCGGCGGCGCCGAATTCGACACCGCGGCCGTCTCCCTCGTACCGGGCGAGTCGCGCCGGCTTTCCTTCCTCTGGCGCGTGCCGTCGCCCGCCCCGCGCAGCGCGGTGGCCTTCGCCGTCCGCGTGGAGCCCTCCTCCTTCCAGCCCGAAAAGCCGGTGACGGCCTACCTCGACACCGTGCTCGGCACCGCCGATCCCCGCCAGGTGAAGACCCAGTACCAGCAGAGCGGCGACGTCGACATCATCCCGGACGCCCCGTTCCGCGTCCGGCCCAACCACCCCTACCTGCCGCTTCTCGTCTTCGTGCCGGACAAGGGCTCGGGCGACCCGAACACCGCGCTCACCTTCGACTCGCTGAAGATCTTCGAAAAGGACGCCCCGGAGGCGACGCTCTCGGGCAACCTCCTCTACGCGGACTCGTTCGGCCCCGAGTCGGCCGCCGCGCCGACCGCGACGACCCCGGGCATGACGATCCTTGACGAGGACGGCGCGGTGCAGGTGACCGAGTACGGCGCGCCCGACCTGAACCTCTTCAAGGACCAGCCCCTCACGCAGCGCGGCCGGCACAACATCCTGCGCTTCCCGCGTGCGGCCCTCGGCGTGCCGAACGCTCCGATTGCGCCCGTCGAAAAGTACTTCTTCGTGCAGGCCGACTGGACCTACAGCACGCACGCGCTGAGCTGGGTTGCCACGAAGCACGGGACCACGAAAAAAATGCTGAAGGTGCGGTTCGAAACGAGCGACCTCCCGACGTTGCCCGGCGAAGCCAAGTACTTCGACGCACACGTCCACACGATCGCGGAGTGGTACTTCAGCGACCACCTCGAGATCTTCTCCCCGATGCAGGCGTACGGCGGCCCGATCCAGATGGTGAAGGAGTGCGCCTGGGCCGTCGGCCTCACCTCTTCGCTCGACGACGTGAAGGACAACGTGGTCACGACCGACCACAATTGCTTCTACGGCCAGCCCGGCGACGGCGACCCGAACTCGGCCTTGCGGCGCCCGGTCTTCGGCCCGACGTCGGTCGCGCGCTCGACAACGCCCGGCGGGACCGTGAAGACCGAGTTCCAGCGGATGCGGGAAATCTTCGGCGCGTCCGCGGGCGAGGAGCTGGCCTTCAGCCAGTATGTGACCGTCGGCCCGGCCGGCGTGCCGATCGGCGCCCACATGCTCTCGTACCGCGGCCAGCACTTCGACGGCCCTTGGCACGGCGGCAGCGACGTCTCCGCCGCGCTGCACGAGGGCGACCCGATCTACCTGGAGACCTTCCTCTCCACGCTCGCCACGTCCAATCCGGCCGAGAACTCGAAGGCCTTCACCTACGCCGCCCACCCCTTCCACATGCAGGGTTGGAGCGACCTGAACCTGTCGAAGTCGCTCGGCATCGATCCCCTGTACAGAACGCACGACTACTGCTCGCCGTATTCGCAGAACTTCATCCTGAAGGGGCTGCAAATTTTCAACGAGCCCGAGGTCGGCTTCCTCCCGGGGGAGGCGATCGACTTCAACGACTTGAATCCATTCGTCGCGCCGACGTGGGCCGGGTCGCCGGACTGGGACCGGACGCTGCAGGTCGGGCTTTCGAAGTGGCACGGCTACCTGGCGACGCTGATGCGGTACAACTTCCTCGACGAGACGGGCAAGGTGTTCCTGCGCAAGCTGTACATCGCGGGCGGCACGGACGCGCACGGCGACTTCAATTATTCGCAGCATCGTCTGGCGACGCTGGTCGAACACCCCTCGACGTACACGGTCACGTCGATGGCGTTCGGCGGCGTGCGCACCTACGCCTTCGGCGACGGCAAGGCCGGCGCCACGGCCGGCGAGCGCGCGATGGACGCGTTCGCGGACGGCAACTGCGTGGCGACGGACGGGCCGATCGCGAACTTCGACCTGGACGGCGACGGGCACTGGAACAGCGCGACGCTGAAGTGGCACGACGCGGCGAACCTGCACGAGAATGCCGAGGGGCGGATGGGCGGGGACGGCGCGTACGACGGGTCGCGGACCCTGCTCGTGCGACGCGGGACGCCGGACCTTTTCTTTCGCTATCAGTATGCGAACAGCCCCGACCTCGGTTCGGCCGGCGGCTCGGTCGCCTCGATCAAGATCTACAAGGACCAGGCGGGCACGCCGAATCCGACCGTGGCGCGGACGTATGCCGGCCAGGTGGTGCAGGTGGTGAAGGGCGTCGGCTCGCTGCCGACGACCGCGGCGGGGAGCCAGCTCACGAAGCAGGTGAACCTGGCCGCCGAGGGGAGCGTGACGAAACTGACCGCGTACAGCCTGGGCGCGTTCACGGGCGGGGACCCGGACGTGGCGCCGCTGGGACCCGCTGAGCGCCGCTGCTACACGAACCCGGTGTGGGCGATCCCGGTGGACATGGACATCACGGTGAATACTTCCGGGATCACGACCGCGAACCCGAAGATCCCGGCCGGCGCGCTGACCGTGCAGTTCAAGTTCGATGCGACCATGATGCCGCTGCCGTACGCCGTGCACGTGAAGGCCCTGGACGCGGCGGGCAACAGCACGGACGTCTCGGTGGCGCCGGCCTCGACCTGCTCCCCGACCACGGGCTGGACCTCGAACCTGGTAACGGGCGTGGAGAATGGGATCTACACCGTGAAAAACGTCGCGGCGATCCCGCTGGGCGCGTTCTACCCGACCTCGGGCAAGCACACGTTTGTCGTGTACTTCAAGGATGCGCCGAAGGACCTGCACGGCAACGCGCTGAACAGCGTCGCGAAGACCTTCACGGTGAACGCGCCCGCGGGCGGCGGCGGCAAAAAGTGCTTCGTGGGGACGCTGCTCGCGCAGGACGGCCCCGGCGGGAGCGACGGGACCGACGCGGACCGGTCGGCGACGAGCCGGTGGCTGCTGTGGGGCCTAGTGCTGGCGCTGCTGGTCGGCTGGGAGGTCTTCGGGCGGCGGCGCGTGGTCGCGCGGGCGGAGGGGCGGGCGGCGGAGCGCGGTGGGGAGCAGAAGGCGGGGAGCTAGGGGACGAGCGCCGCGCGGGGGCGGGGCGCTGAGCACGTGAGGGAGAACGCGGCCGAGCGTAGAGACAGGCCGGGGAGACGCCGGAGGCTGTCGAGAGGGCGGTCGACGAGCACTTCCCGCGCCGCGCGCGGGCCGGGCGCGACGCGTTGGTTTGCTGCTGTATGCCCAGCGGACGTTCTCGAGCCTCAAGCCGGGGGAGGTCGCGAAGAAATACGGGATGTGGCCCTCCGCAGGCTCCATGGCATGCCAGGCCCTCGACAGGGAACGCCACGAGGAGCGGGATCTCGCCAGGAAGACCTGACCTGATAACCAACCGGGCGTTTACCAGAGCCGGGAGACGGAATAGGGGTCGAATGCCGAATCGGCGCTGATCACCGGAAGCTGCTCGGCAATCGCCTGCGAGATGATGATCCGGTCGAAGGGGTCTTTGTGATGCATGGGCAGGGACGCCAGGGTTGCCGCGTGGCGGATCTCGATCGGCAGCACGCCGAACTCGTTTCCCTCGAGTCCCTCGGAGAAGAACTTCTCGAAGGGAACGGTCATGGGATACTTTCCGATGCTCACCTTGATGGCGATCTCCGGATAGCTCGCTGGGCTCACGAAAACATCGTTTTCCGGATCGGAGATCAACGTCCGAGCTCTGCTGCTGAGGAGCGGATCGTTTGTCACGAACCACAGAAAGCTGTGAGTATCGAGCAGCAATTTCACTGCATGTACTCCGCAAATCCCTCCAGATGTTCCTTGTCCTCCGTGAGTAGCGTGATCAACCCTTTGCAGTTCCCGGGACGGCGGGGGTGGCGACTCGTCGGGGGTTCCCGGACCAGCCTGGCGACTGGGTTGTGGTCCTTGGTGATGACAATTTCTTCACCGCCGGACATGTGAGCGACGATCTCGGCCAGCCTGGCCTGCGCTTCTTGGATGGTCACGGTCCTGGACATGGTTCACTCCTGAGTATCGGCACGGAGGGATCGCCGCCTCCTTCCGTAGCACTCCTCTTCGTGGGCTCTCACTGGTCGATCCACCGGCAAGCGACGTTCACCTGCCGGCACTCGCGGACGCTTGCTTTTTCGAGCCGGCCCGGGCTGCCGGCATCTCGAACATCATGGCCCCCCGCTGCTCCCGGAGCGGCTTTGTGTTGCGGAGGGGGAAGGGCACGCGCTCGCGCCGTGCCTGGAACGATTCTATCCCGGACGTCGCGTCACGGGGAAGGGAAAATGGGTGCGCGCAGGCCGGTCGAAACCACTCCGGTCGTGCTTCCTCGGTGGGGGCTCTCAAGCGGGAAGCGACCTGATTGAAACCCGGGCTGACCACGACGAGCTCCTCCGCGGTGTCGCGTCCCGCTTTCACTGAGACTGGCGTCCATCGAGTCGGTTGCGGAGGTCGTCGGCGAAGGGTGCGCGAGGCCAAAAGCGGCGGCGCGTGCGAACGCCTCGAGACCGCTCCCTAACGGTCGCGGTTCGGTTTTCGCCGACGCGGGGCACGGCAGGCCCGCGGTCCTCGCCGCGGCTGGGGTGGGCGCGATTCGCGATTCACGTTGGCATTGTGCGACCGGCGACTATAATGGCGTCCCGGCGCACGACCGCCCGTTGCGGTCGTTCCTGTGACTTCGGAGCTCCCCCGCCCATGCCCTTGCACACCTACCGCGGCAAGACCCCGAAGCTGCACCCCTCTGTCTTCGTGGCCGACGGCGCACAGCTCATCGGCGACGTCGAGCTCGGCGAGGACGCCAGCGTCTGGTTCAACGTCGTGCTCCGGGGCGACGTGCACCACATCCGGATCGGCGCGCGGACGAACATCCAGGACGGGAGCATCGTTCACGTCCGAAAGGACACCTGGCCCACGCTCCTCGGTGACGACGTGACCGTCGGCCACGGCGTGAACCTGCACGGGTGCCGCGTGCGCGACCGCTGCCTCATCGGCATCGGCGCGATCCTGCTCGACGACGCCGAGATCGCCTCCGACTCGATCGTGGCGGCGGGCGCGCTCGTCCCGGAGGGCTTCTCGTGCCCGCCCCGCTCTCTCGTCATGGGCTTCCCGGCCAAGGTCAAGCGTCCGCTCACCGACGACGAGGTCCGGGGCATCCTGCAATCTTCGAAAAACTACGTCGCCTACGTCCGCAGCTATCGGGAGGGCTAACCGGTGAGATCCCCGCGCACGCGTCTCGGTTCGGTCGGTGCTGTGCTCTTGCTCGGCCTGCTCGCGGCCGCGCTCCCGGCCGAGGAGCCGAAGAAGGACGTCGACCCGCTGGCCAAGCGGCGCGACAACCTGGCCCGAAAGTGGGCGGACGAGCACGCCGGCATCGGTGATTTCTGTTTCGGCCGCAAGCTCTTCAAGGAGGCGGCGACGCAGTACGCGCAGGCCCTCGAGCGGTGGCCCGACCAGCCGACCGCGCGAGCGCGGCTCGGCTGGAAGAAGGACGGCGCGTCCTGGGTCGAAGACCCGAAGGCGCAGGTGAAGAAGACCAACGAGGTCACAGGCGACGCGGAGGCGAAGCTGCTCAAGGAGTACGAGGACCGGCTGGGCAAACTCGGGAAGAAGGCGGCGGAGGACCACTGGCAGCTCGGCAAGGCCCTGGACGAGGCGAAGCGGCGGCCGGAGGCGGAGGAGGCGTGGCGGCTCGCGATGGCCTACGACGGGGAGCATGCGAAGGCGCGCGAAGCCCTCGGGTTCACGAAGGAGAACGGCCGCTGGGTGAGCCCGGAGGAGCGGGCCGAGCGGGACAAGGTCGCGCAGCGGGTGAAGCAGGCGGGCGAGGGCAAGGAAGTGCCGGGGGAGAGCGAGATCGAGCGGGCGCTGGGCGTGAAGCTCTCGAAGCGCGAGTCGGAGCACTTCCTGATCCAGGCCTATTTCGACCAGGAGAGGACGAAGGAGCTGATTCGGCTCGCCGAGGCGACGTGGGTCGAGTTCCACGCGGTCTTCGAAGAGACGCAGCCGGTCGTCTCGCACATCGAGGTCATCGCTCTCCAGTCGGAGGCCCAGCACGCCCTCTACGTGGACAAGATTTCGGCGGTGGATGCGCGCGAGAAGGAATCGGTCAAGAAAATGGCGGGGGACATTTCGCTCTCGCCGCCGCGGTCCGAGGGGTGGGAGGGGGACCGCGGACACGAGTATCCGCGGGACTTCACGGTGCACGACACCGCGCACGTCCTTTTCCTCACCTACATGGGAAACTGGACGGCGCATCCGAAGGGCTGGCTGTACGAGGGGACTGCCTACTGGTTTTCCGCGAAGATCGCCGGCAGCGCGATGTCCTACTGCATCGGCGGCGAGACGGGCGCGCTGGGTGCGGGGCGGGACTTCGCGAACCCCGCGACCTGGCGGGGGACGGTGAAGGAGTCGATCCGGAAGGGCGGCTCGCCCGACATGCGGACGACGCTCATGATCGGGCTGAATTCCCTTTCCGAGACCACGGTCATGAAGGCATGGAGCGTCATCGACTTCCTGCTCGCCAAGCACAAGAAGGCGTTCCTCGAACTGCTCGCCGCCCTGCGGGCGGAGAAGGAACAGGATGGGGCGCTCAAGGCCGCGACCGGCTGGACGTACGCGGACCTGGAGCGGGAGTGGCGGAAGTACGTGTTGGAAAACTACTGAGCCCGCGGGAACGGGAAGCGGGGGGGAGCGCCCCACGCTTGGCATCCGCCGGCAGACCAGAACGGAACCGCGAGCGTGAGCGAGCGGTCCCGTGGCATGCACCCACAACGCAACGTTCATCTCGCCCCGGGTGTTCGATCGCACAGGCGCTCCTGGAGCGGGCCCAGCTCCCGCTCTCTTCCGAGGAACCTGCGCCGCTAATCGTTCGAAGATGGTTTTCTTGCGATCATTTTCGGCGATGCGCGACGTAAAGAACACGAATTCCACGAACTACGCGAATGTCACGAAGGGCTCATGTACAACCAACGCATCGTCCTCTCTTCGTGAAATTCGGCGGCTTCGTGAAATTTGTGTTCCCGTCCGTTCTTCGGGGCGACGGGTGTTGCAGGCCATTTCCGCTTCGGCTGCGGCCCCGCCGCGCTGCGCTGCTGCTCCCGTCGTACAAAAGGAATGGCGAGCGTGCTCGTTGCACGACGGCAGGCCGCGGGCGGGGGTGGCGCGGGCTCCAGGCACGTGGAAGGCGGGATCGGGGCATGTGGGGATCGGGGCGCTTGGGCTAGCGTGCCTTGAGGGTCCTGACGTGTCCGAGGTCGGAATACGCCAGGATTTGTCGGTCCGCTGTGGCGAGGGTCATGCCGAATTGCCGGGCGGTGGCTGCGAGAATCCGGTCGGCCGGGTCGCCATGGAACTGCCCGGGCAACCGCGAAGCCGCGATGGCCACCTCCGGGGAGAGCGGCACCAGGGAGCACTCCGGGCCGGCCAGGGAGCGACGTACCCATTCCGCACAGTCCGGCAGCAGCCGGATGCGCCCCTGTGCCTCCAGCCTGCCGACCTCCCAGACGCTGATGGCGGCTACGGCCAGGCCGCCCGCAAGCGCGGCGCTTTCCAACGCCCGTCGACTGCCCGCCGACAGTGCCGACTCCCCATTCACCAGCCAGAGCCAGACGTGCGTGTCGAGCAGAAGCCCGCTCATCGCTCAGCTTCCCAAGTCTCGTCCACGTGCGCCACGATGTCCCCGACGATCTCCACGCTCCCCTTCATGGAGCCGAAGACGGCTCGGGGTTTGGGCTGCCGGTAGGGGACCAGGCGGGCGACGGGACGGCCTCGTTTGGTGATGACGATCTCCGTCCCGTGCGCCCGGACCTCTTCGAGGAGTCGAAGACATTTGGCCTTGAACTCGCCTGCCGCGATTTTCATGTCGTTGCCTCCCAAGATGACCATGGTCATATTACGATGGTCATGCGCAGGCGTTAGGCGGGAGACGCGCCTCCCTGCCCCCCTCCGCTATTCCTCCCCCAGCAGCTTCGCCAGCCGCACCTCGGGCAGGACGTACTCCTCGATGGGCCAGCCTTTCCCGACCACCGACCGCAAATGTCGCCAGGCGCGCGTTACCCGTTTCTCGCGCGCCTCCGCCTCCTCCGGCGGCTTGCGTCGCTTGTCCGTTTCCGGCCGGTCGTCCGTGACGGGCGCGAACTCCGGATCCACGACGTACTGCGCGTACTCGGGCTCGCAGCGTACGTGCCGGTCCTTCGTCGAAGGCAGATCCCGGACCTCCGCCTCCCCGAGCACGAAGCGGAGGTAGAGCCAGGAGTCCTCAAGGGTCTCCACCTGCTCCCCGCAGACCGTGCAGAAATAGCCGTGATCGCACTTCATCGCTGTGGACTTGCTTCGAGACGTTTGCGGGCCTCGGCGCGCCAACCTTCCTGCTCGGCCGTGCGTCCGGCCACGAGCGGCGCCCGGAGTGCGGCCTCGAGATGCGCGCGCCCGGCCTCCGCCTCCCCATTCTCCACTTCCGCCTCGCCCAAGTACAGCAAGTTCTCCGCGTCCTCCGGAAAGAGCTCGACCGCTCGGCGCAAGCTCCGGAGCGCCTTCCGCAGGCTCCCGACCCCCGACGGCGGTCCCGGCGCCCGCGTGTACAGGATCCCCAACAGCCGCAGCGCGCCCGCGCGGTCGAAGCGTTCGTCCGCCGCCGCGGAGGCCTGCAGCTCGCGCGTCATCGTGGCCATCGCGTCGATGCCGTAGTTGTGGTTGGCGTCGGCGAGCAGGCCGGTGTTCATCGCATGGTAGTAGAGCGCCTCCGCGCCGGACGGCCGCAGCGCAAGGGCGGACGTCGCGAACCGGAGGCCGGTTTTCGCCAGCTCCTCCTGCGTCGGGCCCCCCCGCCCCGCGTCGGCCAGCCACGCGAGCGCGCGCGCCGTCTTCCAAAACAGGTCGTAGTCGTCGCCGAGCGAGCCGGCCGCGCGTGCAAGCGCCCGATAGGCCCGCTCGACCGCGGGGCGCGTGCGGGGCTCGCGCTCGAACAGCTCCTCCCCCTCGCGCGCGAGGGTCGCCGCGTCCTCGGCCTTCGCGGGCGCCGGCTCGGCCGCCACCCGGTCTCGCGGCACCGCCGTGCACGAGGCGAGCGCAGCTTGCAACGTCCCGAGGACCAGGCACGCGCTCGCACGAAGGGCGAGCGCCGCGCGCAGGCGCATTCGAGGCGCGGCCCGGCGATATCGGCCCAGTGTCGAATTCTTGTCTGAAGCCATGCGTGTCCCCGCGTGAACGTGATGCCGGGCTACGCCCGTCCCGGCGTGGACCGTGCCCTCGGGATGGGCGCCGTCATTTCCCGGCGTCCGGCGTCCCGCCCGGAGCTTCCTGCTTGGTCCCCGCCCCCCCCTTGTACAGCTCGCGCGCCCGGCTGAGCAAGGCCTCGTCGATCGGGCCGAAGCCGTCCGTCTGGAGGTTCCGGCAGATGCGCTTTCCTTCCTCGTCCTCCCGCATGCCGTCCAGCGCCCGCGTGAGCGCCTGGGCGCCGTCGGCGTCCATGGCCTCGCCGAACGACACCACGAGGTCCGGCGCGCAGTCTTTCGACGCGCACACCACCTCGACCCGCGGCCAGGTCAACTCGTCCTTTTCGAAAAAATCGCGCGCGGCCTGGTCGAGCAGCACCGCGTCCGGGGCCCCGGCTTCCTCCTCCACCATGTCGTAGAGCGAGTCCGCGAGGTTGCGCGTGGCGACTAGGAGCAGGTCGGCGGCGGGCGCCTGCGTGCTTTCCAGCCCGACGCGGCGCACGTAGTCCGCTTCGGCCTGGAGGAGCGTGGCCACGCGCTTCCCCGCGAGTCCGGCCGCGGTCAGGCCGGAGCCCTTGCGCGCGAGTATCGTGTAGCGCTCGGCCGGCCGGCCGTTGCGTCGCGTTTGCCGGAGCGGCGCGAGCCCCAGGTCCTCCTGGTGGTCGAGAAAAAAAGCCGCGGTCACGATCCCCCAGCGCGGGCGCTTCGCCTTGGCCAGCGCGAGCGCCCGTGACGGATCCGAAGTCACGAGCCCGACCCAGGGCGCGGCGGGAAGCCGGCCCGCCAGGCGCGGGGACAGGTACGCCGCCCACTGCTCCAGAAAGCGGCCGGCCTTCTCCGGCTCCGCGCCCGGCTCGCCGGTCTTGAGGATGAGGAAGCAGGGCGGACCGACCGGTTCGTCGGCGACGACCACGCGCGCCCGGCCCGCGGTGCCGATGGCGGCGACGGCGAAGAGGACCACGGCCGCGGCCAGCGCGGCGCGCCGCTCCCCGTCGCTTGCGCTCTCCAGATTTCGCATCGCGAGCAACTCCCTTTTTGAGGCCCCGGCGCCCGGTCCCGACGCCTCGGGGTCCGTCGGGCCCGTCCGCGGGGCAGGCCTACAATTTCCAACCGAAGCGCGCGCACACGGCCAGGAAGGCCGGCACGAAAAGCACCGAAACCGCCAGCAGGAGCCCGGTCCCCACGGTCAGCAACAGGCCGAGGCCGGCCAGGCCCACGTGCCGCGCCGTGAAGAGGGTCCCGAAGCCGAGCAGGGTCGTACACGAGCTGACGAAGATCGCCCGATAGGTCTGGCCGATCGTCGACGCGTCCCCTTCGCCGAGGTAGCCGTGCACGAGGTGGACGCCGTTGTCCACGCCGGAACCGATCAGGATCGGCACGGCGAAAAAGTTCGCGAAATGGAAGGGGACGCCGAACGCGCGCATGCCGCCGAGCAGAAAAGCCATCCCCAGCGCGAGGGGACTGGCCGCCACCAGCGTCCGGCGGAGCGAGCGGAAGTCCGCGTAGAGCAGCGCAAGGATGGCCACGGAGCTGAGCGCCACGGTCTGCGCGAAGGCGCGGACGAAGAGCTTGTGGCTTTCGAAGAGCTGGATCGGCGCGCCGACGGCGGTCGGATCGATCGACCGAACCGTGCGGGCGAACTCCTCCATTTCAGCGTACTCCCAGACGTTCTTCCGGGGGTAGACGATGAGCGCGAGGCTTCCGTCGCCGCCCACGTAGCGGCGGCGCAACTCCTCCGGCAGCGCCTCGGGTCGGACCGGGCCAGGCCGCAGGAGCGACTTGAGCGCCGCCAGCCGTTCGGCGAGCGCCGCCGTGAACGCATACTCGAAGGCCGCAAGCCGCGCCTGGAGTTCGTCGGCAGGGCCTGCTTCCAGCCGCGCCTGCAGCCGGCTGAGACCGTCGGCGACCGGCGACAGAAGGCGTTCCGCGCGCTCATCCCGCTCGACGTACGACCGAAGGACCTGGCGCAGCCGCGCGACTTCCCTTTTGAGAGCGGCGAGGGAGAGTCCTTGCGGTTCGGGGACTTCGCAGCCGGCAAGCGCCTGGTGCAGCCGGGCGAGGACCGAGCGCTTCTCGGCTTCGTCCTCCGGGAACAGGGCATCCGTACCGAGGACCACGTCGCGGCGCGCGCGGTACTTCTCGCGAAGAGGTTCCAGCTCCTCCGCGGTGCGGACGATGCTCGCGCACGAGCTGGACCGGTTCTCGGCGCGGATGAGCTTCCACTCGTACACGACCGATTCGACGTCCGGGGACTGGAGATGCAGGAGGTTGTAGTCGAACTCCACGTGCCGGCCGAAAAGCGCGCAGGCCGCGGCGCCCGCGAGCGTGAGGAGGACGACGGGGAGCGCCGCGAGCGGGAACAGGCGGTAGGGAACGGGGCGCGGCGCGTGTCCGGGTTCCCGCGTCGCGGCGCGCGGGACCGGGGCGGACGAGGTCGGCGTGGAAGCGGCCGGCGACTTCCGGTCGAGCGCGACCAGGCAGGCGGGAAAGGCCACGAGCATGGCCCCCAAGCAGAGCAGGATGCCGGTGCCCGAGATCGCGCCGAGCTCCCAGAGCCCCTGGAAATCGGAGAAGACGGGGCTATACAGCGCCGCGGCCGTCGTCGCCGCGCCGATGAGGAGTCCGTTCCCGGCGCGCCCGAAGGTGTGCCGTACGGCCCCGGCCGCGTCCAGACCGAGCCGGAGTCCGCCCTGGTAGTGGCTGAGGAAATGGATGCCGTAGTTGATGCCCACGGCGACCATCACGATGCCGAAGACCGACGAGAGGAGGTTGAGCCGCCCGAAAAAAAAGGTTGCGAAGGCCAGCGTCAGGGCCACGGCGACGGCAAGGGCGCCGACCGCGAGGAGGGGGCGGACCACGGAGCGAAACGTCAAGATGAAGAGGAGCCCGACGAGGACGACGGACGCCAGGTTGGAGCTGAGCATGTCGTGCTTCGACGTCGCCATCTCGTCCGCGTAGAGGGCGGGCCGGCCCGTGAACCCGGCGCGGAGCTCGGGGAACTCGGGGAGGAGCCGGGCGGCGGCTTGCCGTGCGAAGCCCAGCGGTCCTTCGATCTGCACCAGCGCTTCCGAAGTGGTCGAAGGCACGATCGGCAGGAGGAGCAGCCGTCCCTCGCCGGCGAAGAAGTAGCCTTCCGAATCGAGTCGGGAGGAGGAGGAGCTTTCGAAGAGCGGGGCGAGGGCCGGGGGCGGGTCCGGGGACTCCGCGACCGTTGCGCAACGGTCGATCAAGCCGGTAAGAAAACCGAGCGAGGCGGGCTTCTCAGACGTCGCCGCGCCGTCGGCCGCCGCGCGCGCTTCCATCTGTTCGCGCACGCCGGTGAACCAGCCGCGGAGCCCCGAGCCGTCCGCCATGCGCCGGAGGATGGGCAGGCCCTCCTCCGTCTCACGGGCCACCGCGCGGAGGTCGTCGAGCGGCAGGTAGAGGAGAGCGAGGTCTCCGAGCGCCTTCGGGTCGAGGCGTTCGTAGACCCGTGGGAAGAGGTCGGGGCGGCTGCGCAGCTCGCCGGCGAGGCGGTGCAGGAAGGCCTTCATGCGGCCGCGGAGAGGGAGGTCCGGGCCGGCGCCCTCGGGGAGCCCGGCCGGTTCCACGACCGCGAGCAGGTAATCGTGCCCCTCGAAGTTGCGGCTGTACGCTTCGAATCTTCGGTTGAACTCGAGATCTTCATTGACGAGGGCGTTGCGTTCGGAGTTGAATTGGAGGCGCAGCGCGGCGTAGGCGCCGGCGAAAAGCGCCGCGGCGGCGGAGAGGACGACCGCCGCGCGCCAGTGCGCACAGAGGGCGTCGGCGAAGGCGTAGAGACGATCCTGCATCATGGCGCGGGACGCTAGCAAAAAGTCGGAGCAAAGGGAAGGAATCTCGCCTGCCGATATTATCGGTGGCGGATGCGCCGGAGCTTGAGCGCGCCGCGGGTCGCCGCCGGCGGGTCGGGCCTGGCGCGGCTCGGGCCGCGCCTGGGCAACATGGATCGAAGCTCCTTGGGCGACCCCGCGCAGTCCAACGTTTTGCGCTCCATCCCGGGCGCCCACAAGGGGCGCCCCTGCGAAACGCAGCCGCTCGGCGGGTTGCAGCCTTCGAGCGGCCGCCCCTCTTGGAACCGGGAACCGAAACCATGAGTCAACTCGAGGACGAGACCGGCCGCCGGTCGCCCGCGGTCGCCCCGCCCGGCGGGCGTGCGGCCGAGGCGGAGTCCGTGGGTCCGCAGGGAACGCCGGCGGGCCGCGGGGCCACGCCCGAACCCGCTCTCGAGCGGGCGATCCGCCGCGCCCAGCGCGCCCTGCTGCGGGCCCAGGAGGCCGACGGCTCGTGGCGCTATCCCCTCGAAGGCTCCAGCGTCCTCCCCGAGGCGCACTTCGTTCTCGCGAATCGCCTGTTCGACTTCCTGCCTCCGGGGCTCGAGGACCGGCTGGTCGAGCGGATCCGCGAGCGGCAGCTTCCGAACGGGGGCTGGCCCCTCTACCCGGGGCACGACGGGCACGTGAGTGCCAGCCTGGAAGCGTATTTCGCCCTGCGTCTGCACGGCCTCCCGCGCAAGGCGGACGGCCTGCGGCGCGCCCGCCGGTTCCTCGCGGAGCGCGGCGGCCTGGGCGCGGCCTCGAGTCTCACCCGGGTCACGCTCGCGGTGACCGGCCAGCTCGAGTGGTCGGAGGTCCCGCTCCTGCCGATCGAGGTGCTCCTTCTCCCCGCCGGCTCCCCGTTCAGCCTTTACAGCTTCGTGAGCTTCACGCGGATCCACCTCGTCTCGATCCTCGCCCTGGGCGAGCTGCGGTATCGCGTGCCGGGCGTGCGCGTGCGGCTGGACGAAGAGCTCGCGGAGGATGGCGGGGGCGCGTCGCGGCGCGCGTCGTGGAGCGCCCCGGCGATCGCGCGGGAGGCTGCGGCGCGGATCGGGCGGAGCGCGGAGAGGGCGCGGCGAGCGCTTTCCCCCGCGGCCCTCCGGCAGCGTTGCCTGCGCGCGGCCCACGAGTACCTCCTCGCTCACCAGGAGCCGGACGGCACCTGGGGGAACTACATCCTTTCGACCCTGTTCGGCGCGCTCGCCATGCAGGCCTTGGGCTGCCGCCCGGACTCGCGCACGCTCCAGCGCGCGTTCGCCGGCCTGCGCTCGCTCCTCTGGGAGCGGGGCGCGGACCTGCTGGTGCAGCCGTGCAATTCCGCCGTGTGGTCGACCGCCGTCCTCTCCTACTGCCTCGCGGAGAGCGGCGTCGAGCCGGGTCACCCGGCGCTGTCGGCCGCTTCGCGCTGGCTCCTCGACCGGCAGTCCTTCCAGGCCGGGGACTGGCGCGTCGGCTGCCCGAAGGGCCCGGTCGGCACGTGGGGCTTCCAGGACGGCAACGCCTTCTTTCCCGACGTCGACGACACCATCGCCGCCGTGCGTGCGATCCTGCCTCAATCGGCACCCGGGGACCAGTTCGCGCTCGACGCCTGCCGCCGCGGGGAGGAGTGGGCCCTGGCCATGCAAAATGACGACGGGGGTTGGTCCTCCTTCGACCGCAACTGCAGGAGCTGGTGGCTGGAGCGGATCCCCTTCAACGACATGGTGCGGGCGATGACCGACCCCAGCACGGCCGACATGACCGGACGCATGCTGGAGTTCCTGGGCGTGCGCGGGTGGCGGACCGGTCGGCGCGAAGTGGACGCCGGGGTGCGGTCGCTCGCGCGGAGCCAGGAAGCGGACGGCTCCTGGTTCGGCCGGTGGGGGATCTCTTACCTGTACGGCACTTGGGCAGCGCTCACGGGGATGGGGGCCGTGGGGGTCCGGCCGGACGCGCCGCAGGTCCGGCGGGCGACCGCGTGGCTCGAGCGGGTCCAGAACGAGGACGGGGGTTGGGGGGAGTCGTGCCGCGCGGACACGGAAGGCCGGTACGTGCCGCTCGGGGCGAGCACGCCCTCACAGACCGCGTGGGGGCTGATGGGGCTCGTCTCGTCGGCGCGCGAAGTGACCCCCGCGATCCGGCGCGGGCTCGAGTTCCTGCTGCGCGAGCAGACCTCGGAGGGGACCTGGGCGGAGAGCTACACGACCGGGGCGGGCTTCGCGGGCAAGCTCTACCTGGACTACCGGTTCTACAAGGACGCGTGGCCGTTGCAGGCGCTGACGCTCGCGCGCCGGCTCGTGCACGACGGCGCGGCGTGGCCGCGGTGACGGCACGGTGTCGTGGAGGGGTCGGATCGCGGAAGCAGGTCTACTCGTGGGCCTGCAAGGTCGATGCGGGGGGCAAGGGAGCAAGGCCGGACCGCGCCCCTGCGGGAGCATGCGCTGTGGACAGGGACGCGACGGCGAACTCGATCCACCCGTCGGCCACTCACTCCGCCTGAAGGCGGAACTACGAACGGGGGCGCAGTACTTCGCGCAGGTTGGCCGTAATGGCCGATTTCCAGGCCCCGTGCGCACAGGCCGCGGCGCTGCTTGTAGTTCCGCCTTCAGGCGGACCGTGACGCGACTGGCGTTCACTCGCGAGTGGCCCTTCAACATCGGTCCGGCGTGGTGCGTGCCTCGGGGGACACGGAGAACCTAAAGCGGCCGGTGGCAGCAACCAAAGCCCGCTGCCGAAGGACCAAGCTCCAAGTCGGCGCTCGCGCCCGAAACCCAAAGACCCAGGCGAAGGCGTACTTTTCAATGCTCAAGGCGCAATTTTGGCATGGTTCAAACGTGGGTTACAGCCTGCCGTCGGCCGCCGGCCGTAGGGGCGCCCCTTGTGGGCGCCCACGACCCGCTGCAAGTTGTTGGAGTGCGAGGTGTCGCCAACAGGGCGGGCACAAGGCCGCCCCTACGTCCGGACACGAAAGCGTGTTACCCACACGCTGCCGGATTTGAGTCATGCCGCAATTTTCAACTCGGGCCGTCCACGGACTCGGGACTCAGGGCAGGGTTCAAATCCCGGCTACGCTCGCGATCGCCTGCGATCCGTAGGGGCACGGCGCTGCCGTGCCCACGAAGCGATCCCTCGTAGTCGGCCTCGCACGATGTCGGCGTTAGCTTGAGCCAGGCCGAACTTCTTGCGGAGGCACAGCCTACCGACCCGACTTCGAAGGCCCACTAGCTGGGTTCTTTTTTTTCGTGTTTCCGGGTCCCGCCGGTGGTGCGGTGCAGGCCCACGATGTGGTCGAGGCTCATGCGCCGCAGCACGGTGTAGACGGTCTTCGACACTTTGAGCTCGACGGTCTTGCCGAGCTCCTCGGCTTCGTTGAGAAACGCGAGGATGGCGGCGATCTCCGGGCTCTGGACGTAGGCGACGCGCGAGAGATCCAGCAGGAGTTCCTCCTGCGGGCATTGGAGGAGGAGCTTGCAGTGCCGGGCGAACTCCGCGTCCGAAAACCGCGGATCGCGGAGGACCGCCAGGTTGCCGTCCTTGAGGACGTACTGGGGAGTCGGGGTCGCCGGCGCGCCGGCGGATGGATTGGAATCGACCATTACCAATAGCCCTCGGCATCGGGCTGCGCGCGCAGCCACGCTTCCTCTTCGGCGCGCGTCGGGACCTCGTGGATCGTGACCGCGCGGCCCGAGAACACGGGGAGGCTGCCTTTCTGGACGTCCTGGAGCGTCACCCGTTCGCCCAGTAGGCCCGCGAGGCGACGGTAGAGCGCGGTCGAGCCGCCGCGCCGGCCGGTCTCGAACGCGCGGAGCGTCGCCGTGCGGGCGTCCACGCCGCGCACCCAGGCCCGCAGGAAGACGGGCAGGTGGAACACGGAAATCACGTTCAGCCCCACGTGCCCGGTCACTCCCTTGGCCCCCACCGCGAGCCAGTCGTCATTCAGGGAGGAGCTGAAGCAGCCCATCATGTACACGAGCCGCAGGCGCTCCCCTCCCCGCAGGTAGAGCTGGCGCCGGATGGCCGCCCCGGTCAGGTCGCCGTCGCGCAGGACCAGGCGGCCCGTGGCGCCGTGGCTCTCGAGAACGAGATCCACGACGTGGTCCGCGTCCAGGGCGGCATGGAGGTCGGCGAAGAGGTTCTTGGCCGTCGCCTCGGGTCCGAGTCGCAGGTAGAGGTGGTTGTACTTGCCCGAGAGCGTCGCGGCCCCGGTGACCAGGCCGCCGATCGTTTCGGCGACGGCTCCGAGTGCGGGGTCGGGGTTGTGATTGTCGATCACGACCACGAGATCCACGGGCCGCGCGGCCGGCGGGAGGGCGGGGTCGGGGACGGCGGGGACGGCGGGGACGGCGGGGACGGCGGGGACGGCGGACGGGCCTTCGGCGCGGGCCGGCGTCAGGCCCGCGAACGCGAGGGCGCAGGCGCAGGCGACGGCGCCGGCGAGGGGCAACGCCCGCCACGCGTGGGCGGCCGGCGTCGCGGCGGGGGGCGGATGCGGGTTACGGGTCACGCTAATCCTCCTCGACGTTTTCGAACTCTTCCTTGGGCTTGCCGCACTTCGGGCAGGCGGTGGGCGGCTTGCGCGCCGTGAGCACGTGCCCGCAGCCGAGGCACCGCCAGGTAAGGTATTTCGCGGAGTCCACTCCCGCGGTGGAGGACACCGCCACGGTCTGCTCCAGCCACTTGATCTCCTCCTCCTTCACCTCGATCGTGGAAAGGAGGAGGTCCCGGAGCGAAAGCATGCCGACGAGGCGGCCGCCGTCGATCACGGGCAGATGCCGCACGTTGATCTTCTTCATTTGCGCGAGCGCGGCGTCCCACGAGTCCCCGGCCTCCGCCACCACGACTTCCTTCGTCATGACGTCGTCGACGACGGTCTTCGCCGGGTCGCGACCTTGGGCGACGACCCGGTTCATGATGTCGCGCTCCGAGAACAGCCCGGCCAGCCGGTCCCCCTCGAGGACGACGACGGCTCCGATTTTTTTTTCTGACATGAAGCGAGCCACCTGGAAGACGGTCTGTCCACGCTGCACGGAGAAGAGCGTCCTGCCCTTGAGCACGTCCGACACGGTCTGCATCGCAGCCTCCCGGGCAATGGCGGGAAAAAGGGCGTAACTCGACCGAGGTCCATTCCAAGTACCGCTCCACGGAAGTCGGTGGCCAATAGGCGAAGGCAAGTTTGGCTGCCCGCGAGGCGCGCGAGCGAGGCGTAGTAACGGAGAACTACGGCGAGCGAGCGCAACAAAGCGGGCGGCCAAAATCGCCGAGCAAATTGGTCACCCAATTCTGTGGGGCGGTACCAAGGTCGCGTAGGAGCAAGTCCCTCATCTGCGGAAGGACAGCGGCTGCCCGCAGCCGGAGCAGAAGCGGGCCCGAGCCAGGTTGTCGGAGCCGCAGTGCGGACACGGGAAGGGGGCGAGCGGGACGGCCTGCGACGCGGACGGCGCATCCGGGGAGGTCGGCGCCTCCACCGCCGGGTGCGGAAGAGGCGTCGGCGTCGAGGACACGAAATAGGGGGAGCCCTTGACCTCCTGCATGACGTACGAGGGGCGCGCGGGCGGCGGCTCCGTGCCGCGCACCAGCGGCAGGTCGTCGTGCGTGTCCTCGTCCATCCGGATCACGGGCACGTTCCGCGGGGGCAACGGCGGGGGAGAGGGCGCGGGCAACGGCGGCGGGCCGCCGGGCTGGACGGGCACCTCGTAACCGTCGGTCTCGTCCCCCTGCGTCTCATCGACCGGCCCCGCCATGCCGATCGGCGCTTCGCCCGAGTCTTGCGTGTCGTCTCCCAGGATGCCGGCGACCATCTCGGCGACCCCCTCCTCCGGGCGCATGATTTCGTCCGGCGGCGCCTCCGGATCGACCGGGAGGATCGGCACCGACGGATGCGAATCCTCCTCGACCGCGTCGTCGGGCAGGGGGAGCGCCTCCTCCACCACGTCCGCGGGCAAGGGCTCGAGGGCAAAGGGATCCGGCTCCGGTGCGTCGTCCGGCAGCGCGGCGTAGGCCTCCGCCGGCAGCGGGTCCAGGATCGCGAGCTCCGAGTCGTCCGGTAGGACGAGGTGCGGGGACGGACCCTCCGCCGGCCGCAGCCTGGCCGACTCGTCGATGGTGTCGTCTTCGCTGGACCCGACGAACTCGGGCCCGGGGCGCGGCGCCGCACCCGGCGGGCCGGACGGGGCCGGGGGAGGGAGCGACCCCGGCGGGAGGTCAGGCGCCTGGCGCAGTTCTTCGAGGGAAAGCTTTTCCGTCTCCGGCTCGGGCAGCGCCTCGTCGGTGCTCTCGCCGGCGGGGTCGGCGGGAAGGGCGGCCGGGACTTCCTCCTCGCCCGCGAAATCGAGCGCCGCGAAGTCGGCCATGGCCAGTTCCTCGGCGGTGGTGGGATCCCGCGTCGACTCCACCGGCTCGAAGTCCTGGACCTCCTCCGCGGGCGGCGGGGGTGCGCCGGACGGGGTCGAGCTCGTCGTCGGCCGGCTGGTGCGGGCCGTGGGCGCTGCGGCGGCCGGAAGCGCGGCAGGCGCCGCCGGCGTGAGGCCGGGCGTCGCCGCGGTAGCGGGTCTTGCGGGCGGCGCTGCCCCTGGGGACGCGGCGAATGGCGGCGCCGAAGGGTTGGGGCGCACCGGCGCGCGGGCTGCCGGGGGGCGTCCGCCGGGAGGCGTCGGGGCCTGGCCTTGCGCCGGCCCGCTTGCGACCACGCCGGCCAACGGCGGGGGGGCGGAGCCGGGCAGGGGCGGGGGCCCCATCTTCATGACCACCGGGGGACCGCTCGTCTTGACGCCTGGCGGCGCGCTCCGTCTGGGAAGCGCCGCCGATTCCCCGGTCTTCACGCGATTCATGAAGCGTTTCATGAGGGGCGAGACGGGGTTTTGTTCTGGGGGTTGCGGCGTCGTGACGTCCACCAGATCGTCCAGCGGCGGCGGCGGGGCCTGCGGCGGCACGCGCGGCGCCGGGCGCGCGACCCCTGGCGGAGTCGGCCTGCCCCCGCTGCCGCCCGCGGCTGGGGGCCCGCGTCGTGCGAGCGGTATTCCCGGACCGGCCGGCGCGGCCGAAGGGGGCCCGTGCGGCGATACGGACGGCAATGCGGACGGTGCCGCCGCGGTCGGAGCGGCGCGGCGAGCCGGGGGCAGCAACTGCGCGGCTGGATCGGGCGGGGGATAGGTAGTCGGCACCGCCGCGGGGCGGGGCGACCTGAGCACGGGGGGCGGCGCTTCGAGGACGGGCGGGAGTTCCTCGATCGGCGGCGGCTCCGATCGTCGGGGAGCGGCCGCCGCGCGCGCGGGGGCCCCCGGGGCCTGCACCGAGGCCATGGTGCCGGTCGGCGGGACGGGCTTGCCCATGCGCTTTTGCGCGGAAAGCACGGCGAGGTGCTGCTGCTCGGTCAGGAAGCCCAACTCGACGAGCAGCCGTCCGAGGTGCTTGGCCGGTTCGCCGCGATTGAGGCTTTCGCGCTGCATCGCGAGGGCCCTTTCCAGCATCTTCTGCGTGAGGAAGCGGTTGGCCACCGCGATCGAGCCGTACTGAGCGTCCTCCGCGCGCGACTCCACTTCGCCTTGGGCCTTCAGGACGGCCCGCACGGCGCCGTCCGTAAGGTAGCCCTTGTCCTGCAGAATGGAGCCGAGGGCGGCCTTCTGACCGCTCGCGAGCAGCTTTTCCTGCGCGACGATGGCGTCGGCGAGTTGGACATCGGTGATCAGCTTGCTCTGGAGAGCGATCCGACCGAAGAGGAGGTCGCCGCGCGAAGGGCCGACCTGGACCAGGGCGTCCATCGTGTCGGCTTTCGACGTGACCTGCGGGATGGTCGTGGTCTTCTTGCAGGCCGGACAGACTTTCTCCTGGCCCGCCCGCTCTTCCCGGGCGAACATCACGTTCCCACAGAACGGACAGGGAAGCTCAATCATCGGGTCGGTCGGCCGAGAGAGCGGGTACGCGCGGCGGTCTCCTGCCGGCGGAGTTCGTCGCGCTCACCCAGGGATGGAGGCGGGGGGAATCGAACCCCCGTCCCGCGGTCCTTCAGACGTGGCCTCTACGCTCATAGTCGGTCGTTTGGTTGTCGCCCTCGCAGGCCCCGGCCGACAGGGTCCCGTTCGGGCCAGCCCGCCTGTTGCTCTCGCCTTGACGCCCGGCGGACGGCCGGCGGCTCGGCTAGCCTACTCGGTACGTCCCACCGGCCCAGTCACCCTCGCGGGCAACCTCGTAGGCATGGACCGGCACGACGTTGGGGGCAGTTACGCCGCCAAAGCGTAATTGTTATTCGCAATTACAAATTGTGCCCGGTTTTTTACGAGGCCACCGAGCAACCTCGGAGCGCCACCACGACCTCCGAAACCCGGTCGAATCCAGTTCGCCCCCGGAGCTGTCGGGATCGTGTCCCTGCCTACCGGGACATCGCGCGACGCACGTCCCGGTCGGCCGTCTTTTTTTTCGAATCCTCCCGCTTGTCCCAGAGTTTCTTCCCCTTCCCCACGCCGAGCGAGAGCTTGGCCAGCCCCCGCTTGAAGTAGAGCGACAGGGGAATCAAGGTCAGGCCCTTGATCTTCGTCTTGCCGAGCAGCTTCGCGATCTCCGCCTTGCGCAAGAGGAGTTTGCGTACCCGCTTCGGCTGGTGATTCATGTAGCTGCCCGCATGGTACGGGCTGATGTCCATGTTGATGATCCACGCCTCGCCGCGTTCGACCTTCGCGTACGCTTCCTGGATCGAACACTGTCCCTCGCGGATCGACTTCACCTCCGTCCCCGTCAGGACGATCCCGGCCTCGAAGCGATCCGTGATCTCGTAATTGAAAAACGCCTTCTTGTTCTTCTGCACGGGTTGGATGTCGCCCGGTTCTTTCGCTTTCTTTTCGCCTTCAGCCATCGGTCGGATCTCCCCCGCGGTGGTCCTCGAGCCGACCCGCCGTGAGAGAGGCCGGACCGGCGGATATTATACGCTTTCGGAGTCGCGGATAGAAGCGAAACCAGCCGGAGCCTGCCCCCGGCCGGAGGCCCGCGCCCCCAGGCATCGGTCGATCCACGGAAATGTAAAGTAATTCTTGCGCGGGCGCTAACCCCTGCGGTCGTTCGCGCGGGGCGGAGGCCCGCGCCCCCAGGCCTCGTGCCTGGACTTCGTCAACGGCCCACCACTCGCCGAACCCCCGCTCCCCCCTTCGCCGCGAGAGTTCCGCCATGGACCGCTCCAACGAAGTGCTCCTCGGCAAGCTCGCGATCGACCGCGGCTACCTCACGCAGCCGCAGCTCGACGCCCTGCTCCGCGAGCAGGCGGCCCGGCCGGGCAAGCTCCTCAGCCAACTCCTCGTGGAGCGCCATTTCCTCGCAAGCGTCGAGTTGGAAAGCCTGCTCCGCACCCAGGCGGCGAATCTCGCACGTCCTTCCGACTACTCCTCGCGCTCCCGCGGAGAGACGCTGCTCGGGCAAGAGGCGGTCCGCCGCGGATGGCTCACGCCTGAGCGGCTCCACGAGGCCGTGCGCGCCCAGGGCCTCGCGGAGGGGACCGGGGCCGGTCGGCGACTCGGCGAGGTCCTCGTGCAGCTCGGCTACCTGCACCCCGGGCAGGTGACGGAGCTGCTCGAGTACCAAACGAAGCGGATCGTCTCCTGCCCGAACTGCTCGACGCAGTACAATGCCTCCCGCATCCCCGAGGGCGGGGCGCTGCAGTGTCCGCGCTGCGGCGCTCGCCTGCAGGACGGCGCACGCGGCGAACGACTCGACGCGGCCGGCAGCTTCCTCGGGGAAAGGGTCGCGCTCCCGCCCGCGGCGCCGGCCCTCCCCGCGGCGCCCCCCGTGACGGCGCGCGCGGAGAGTCGGGGACCCGCCGCGGGCGTGGGGGAGAAGACCGTCCCCATGCCGGTGCCCGCCGCCCGACCGGCCCCCGCGCGTGCCCCCGTCCCGGCGCCGCGCTACGTGCCCCGGGCCGGGCGTGACCGGGTGGGGCGGCCGGGGCCGGGGTGGGTCGTGGCGGCCGGCGTGGCCGGGGTGCTTTCGGTCGTCGCGGGCTTCCTGGTTTTCGTCGCCCGCGCCGCGGCTCGCCGGGACGCCGAGGCGGCGGCTCTGCAAGCGCACCTGGAGTCAAGCCGCACGCAGGCCGCCGCCCTGGAGGCCGAGCACGCGGCTCTCGTCGAGCTGTCGAACCAGCGGCCGCTCGACCTCTTCGCCTTCGCGCAAAGCTGCGGCGAGTTCGCCGCGCGGGCGGGCGACTCGCCCCTCGGCGCGAGGGCGAAGGAGCTGGCGGCGGCGGTGCGGCGGGAGGCGGAAGAGGGACGGGCCGCGCTTGAAACGATCACGACGCGGATCGAGGAGCTGCTCCGCGCACGAGCCTTCGGCGAAGCACGGAAGCGGCTCCGCTCCTTTCCCGCGACCTCCGACGTGGAGGGGCAGCTTGCCCCTCGCCTCCGGGAGCTTGACGACCGGATCCAAGCCGGGGCCGAGGCCGCGCTCGGCCCTCTCGCCGACGAGGCGCTGCGGCTGGCCGCGGCCGGGAAGTCGAAGGACGGCCTCGCGCTGCTCGACGGCGCAAGCGCCTGGGGAATCGCGTCCCTCGCGGGCCGGATTCGCGCCGCGCGCGAGGAGGTGCTGGCCGCGGACGCCCGGCGCGGCAAGGTCGCCGTCGAGGACCCGCCCCGGGCGCGCCCGGAGGAGCAAGAGGCCGCCAAGCTCGCCGCCATCGCCGCTTCCCGCCGCAAGTTCGCCGTGGAACGGGTGGACGCGGCGCGCGCCCGCATTCGCGAGGCCCATGCAGAGAAGGCTCGCGCCGTGGCGGAGCAGTCGAAGCGCATCGTGGAGGCCACGGCCCGGCAGCCGCTCGAGCTCCCGATTTCCGAGGGGATGGTCCTCAAGAGGACGCGCGTGTTGGAGTACCGCGAGGACGGGGTCACGCTCGAGAGCGAGGAGCCCCGGGTGCGGATGCCCATCGCCTTCGACAGCCTCGAACCCAAGGAAGCGTACTACCTGCGGCGCATGGCCGCCGACTCGGACTCCGCCGAAGACCACTTCCGGCTCGGCTGCTTCTGCACGCTCCGGGACCTCTTCGACGTCGCGCAGCGCGAGTTCGACCAGGCGGTCAAGCTCGACGCCGGCTTCCTCCCGCGCCTGCCCGACCTCCGGAAATTCCGGGAGCGAAAAAAAATCTTCAAGGGAAGCTGGCGGCGGATCGGGAAGAGCTTCCTGCACGTGGAGTACGGCTTCGCCGCCGACGAGGAAGTGGAGGACTTCCGCGCCCCTGCCGGCACGCACGCCTCGGTGGGGAACGGCGCGCTGCTCGTGGCGGGGCAGCGGTTCTTCTACGTCGCGCCGAAGGAAATCGCGTTCGTGGACGAGGTGCGGGTGGGCGTTCGCGGCCTCACGGGGAACGCGGCGTCCCCGTTTATAGGTCTTTTTTTCGGAAAGGGCGGCGAGCCCGAGTCGGGGTACATGCTGTCGGTCGACCCGGCCGGGACGCAGTACCGCGTGCTGCGCATGACCGCGGGGGGCGCGGCCGAGGCGCTCGCGGGGCCGGCGCGGCTGCCCGCCGGCGCGCTGGAGATGAGGTTCGCGAATTTGAAGTTCGAGGTGTCGGCGGGGAGGAAGAGCCTCTGGCGGGGGGAAGCGAACCGTTTCAGCGAGGTGGTGATCCTGGTCGGGGGGATCGCGGCGGAGCGGGGAAGCGTGCGGGTGGACCGGCTCTCGCTGGACGGCAAGGTCCCGGAAGGCTGGGTGCGGAAGACGTTCAGCGAGGCCGAGACGCTCGCCATGCGGGAGCTGGAGGAGGACCTGAAAGCGCGGCCCGGGCCGGCGATCCCGCTCGCGGAACCGGACACGCCGCTCTCGATCGAGGCGGAGGGCCTCCGCGGACTTTCGAAGCAGGGGCTGGCCGCGTATCGGGCGGCGAAGGCCGCGGTGCGGACCGGGGAGATCGCGGACCCCGCGCGCCTGCAGCAGTCGCTGGACGCGCTCATCAAGGAAGCCCCTGGCTTCCCGGGCGGCTACTTCTACCGCGGGCTCCTGACCTACGTGTTCGGCGGGGAGACGGCGGCGGGGCTCTCGGACGTCCGGAGGGCCCTTGGGCTCGCGCCGAATTTCCACGAGGCGCGCATCGCGCTCGCCCGGCTGCTCCTGCATCGAAACGACTTGACCGGAGCGCGCGCCGAGCTGGAGAGGGTGCTGGAGACCGTGCCGGACTGCGCGGAAGGCTACGCCGCGCGCGGGAGCCTGGAGTTCCACGAGCACCGGTACGACGCCGCGATCGACGACCTGGAGCTGGTGCTGGAGCTCGCCCCTCGGGACGGCGAGACCCGCCGGCGCCTGCGCAACGCGCGGCACGTCCGGCGCGGGCCGGGCTGGTCGAAGACCTTCACCAAGGAGACGGAACACTACGTCGTGCGCACGGACATCAGCTCCGCGAAAGCGACGGAGCTGGCGGCGAACCTGGAGACGGTGGCGGCCTTCTATGCGGCCTCCTTTGGCGTGCGGCTGCCCACGGAGCCGAAGGGGGACGTCCTCGTGTTCGACACGCGCGAGGGGTATCAGACCTACGCGGAGCTGTCGATCAACGACCGCGTGGAATTCACCGGCGGCTACTATCACCCCGAGTACCGGCAGCTCCTGCTCTTCGAGGACAAGGCGGACGTCACCGGCGAGCAGACGGCCCAGGTGATGTTTCACGAGGGCTTCCACCAGTTCTTCCATCCGCTGGCGCCGGAGCCCCCCTTCTGGCTGAACGAAGGGCTGGCCGAGTACATGAGCGCGGTCGAGCTCAAGGGCGGGCAGGTCGCCCGAAAGGCGCTGGTGCTCGAAGGCCGGCTGCGGGGCCTTCGCGGCTGGCTGGACGCGGGCGGGGCGCTCGTGCCCTTCCAGCAGCTCATGCTGGAGACGCCCGCGGAATTCTACGGCGGGCCGCCGGAGCTGGTGAGTTTGAAGTATGCCCAGGCGTGGGCCATGCTGCACTACTTCATGAGCGCCCGGGAGCCGGCGCTGAAGACGGCGATCGACGCCTACATCGCTCTCCTGCGGGAGGGCGCGAGCAGCCGGAGCGCGTTCCAGAAGGCGTGGGGGGGCGTGGACCTGGCGGCGACGCAGCAGGCGTTCGTGGCGTACGTGCGCGGGCTGCGGTGAGGACGGCGACCGGTCGTGCCCTGAATGGAGGTGGACGTGGGAGTCTCGTCGGAAGCGGGGGCCGGGTGCGAAGGGGCGGCGCCACACGCGGGGCGCAAGCCGGAAGGTACGAGTGTCGGGGAGGCGGACGGAGGCCCGGCCCTCTTCCCGTGCGGGTCCGCCGGCGTCACGCAGCCGCCGATGCCGATGTCACACGAACAGCCGCCCCCGGCGCCCGTCTCGCCGGCCCTCGCGCAGGGGTCCCCGTTCGCTTCCCCGGAGACGCCCTCCGGGGCAGGCCCGCAGCCGCCTGGTGACGCTCCCACAATCCGAGTCGCGCGTCCGGGAAGCACCGCACCCGCGCCGCTCCCTCCCGACTCTCCCGCGCCCGGACCCGCCGCTGCTCCCGGGGCCCCGTCGGGCGGCCATCCGTTCGGGCGCTACCGCCTGCTCCGCGAGCTGGGCCGCGGCGGGATGGGCGTCGTGCACCTCGCGTACGATCAGCATCTGGGCCGCTCCGTGGCGCTCAAAATGCTCCTCGCCCCGGTCGGCCAGGCCCGTGAAGCCTCCGAGCGCTTCTTGCGCGAGGCCCGCGCCGTGGGGCGCCTCCGCCACCCCAACATCGTGCAGGTGCACGACGCGGGGACGTGGCAGGGCCAGGACTATTTCACGATGGACTTCATCCAGGGGGAGAGCCTGGAAGCCGCGAAGACGGGGATGAAGACCCGGCGCTTCGTGGAAGTGTTGCGCGACGTCGCATACGCGCTGCACGCCGCCCACGAGGCCGGCATCGTCCACCGGGACGTCAAGCCGGCCAACATCCTGCTGGACGAGAGCGGGCGCCCCTTCGTCAGCGATTTCGGGCTGGCCAAGGAGGTCAACGACAAGGAGTCTCGGCGCCTGACGGCCACGCAGGCCATCCTGGGCACGCCGGAGTTCATGTCCCCCGAGCACGCCAACGGGGACCAGGCGCTCCTCGGCCCGCGCAGCGATGTCTGGAGCCTCGGCGTCATCCTCTACGCCTACCTGGCCGGTCGGCCGCCCTTCGACGGGGTAACCTGCCTGGAGCTCCTCCTCCGGATCCTGCACGAAGAGCCGGTACCGCCCGCTCGCGTGGTCCGTGCGGAACGGAGCGCGCGACGCGTGGATCCGGACCTCGAGACGATCTGCATGAAGTGCCTCGAGAAGCAGCCGGAGCGGCGCTATGACAGCGCGCGGGCCCTCGCCGAGGACTTGGGGCGCTTCCTCGACGACGAGCCGATCCTGGCGAGGCCTCCCTCCTGGACGTATCGGCTGCGCCGGCGCCTCGGCCGTCGCCGCGGCCTGGTCGCCGCGGTGGCGGCGGTCCTCCTGCTCGGCGGAGCAACGGCCCGCTTCGCCTGGCACGCGCGCACCGAGAGCGCTCGCGCGGAGAGCTCGCTGCTGCAGAGCTCGCTCCTCGCCGAAGTGCGCACGCCGCTGGCGGAGGCCGTCGCCGCGAGTCGGAACGGCGACCGGACGCAGCTCGAACAGCTCTCGAAGGACATCCTCGCGCGCGTCGATGCGACGCTGGCAAAGGACCCGAACGTCGCGGAAGCGCGGCATCTGAAGGGCTGGGTCCTGCGACTCCTCGGCCGCCTGCCCGAGGCGATCGCGGAGCTGGACGAGGCGGCGCGGCTGCGCCCCGGGGACGTGCGAACCCTCTACGAGCGCGCCATCGCGCGCATGGAACAGGTCGCCGCTTTGCGGCCGCGGGACGAAGAACGACGCTCCCCGGTCCCGGGCGCGGCGGGCGCGGGTGGTGGTGCTGGTGCGGGGGCCGGCGCCGCCCCGTCCGGGCCGCCCGAAGTTGCGGTCGCGACCCCGGCCCCGGCCCCGGCCGGCCAGGACGCCGGAGCTCCCGCGGGCGCCTCCGCTCCCGCTGCCGCCGCCGGGGAAACGCGCGGGCCGGCGCTTGCCGCCTTGCGAGGGGCAGCCCAGGCCGACTTTTCCGAGGTGCTCCGCCTCGCGCGGGACCCGGCGCCCGCCGCCGCGCTCGGCAACGCCCGCCTCGCCTGCGTGTCAGGCTTCGAGCGGCTGCTCGCCGGCGACCTGGACGCCGCCGAGCGCCATTTCACCAAGGCCCTGGAGGCGGACCACCAGCTCCCGGACGTCCGCACGGGACGGCTGCTGCTGCTGCAGGAAAAAAGCCTCCGCGGCGACCTCGAGATCGACGCGCTCGTGGCGGCCTACGACCAGGCCTTGGCGGGCGGGGCGGCGGATGCGGCGAATCTCGGGGAGTGCGCGCTCGCCCTCAACCGCCACGCGGTGCGCCTTCGGGCACAGGGGCGCTTGGCGGACGCCTCGCGGGCGTGGGGCCTGGCCGAAGAGCGCGCCCGCAAAGCCATCGAGAGCAATCCGAAACTTCCCGAAGGCCACATCGCCCGCTGCCTGGTTCTTGCCAAGTGGGCCGAGGCGCGCATGAGCGCGGGCGAGGACGTCACGGCGAGCGTGCGGGAGGCGATCGAGGCCGCTGGGAACGGCCTGCTCCTGGATGCCGGACGAGGGGACGGCTACCGCGAGCGCGGCATCGCCGAGATGCTCCTCGGCCGTCAACAAACGGATCGGGGCCTGGATCCACGAGACACGCTTCGACGAGCCATCGCCGACTTCGATGCGGCCCGCCAACGAATCCCCGCGGACTCGACGATCGTGGTGGAACGGGCCGCCGCCTATCGCTCGCTGGGCGAGGCCGACTCCACGCGCGAGGTGGATCCTCGGCCAAGCTACGACAGGGCCCTTGCCGACCTTGACGCCTTGCTCGAGAAGGAACCCCTCGACCGTGCCGCGCGCGCCAATCGGGCCTGCGTGCACTCGGCCGTGGCCCAGGCCGAGTCCGCGCAAGGCGTGGATCCGCTGGGCTCCTTCCGGCGTGCCGTCGCGGACTTCGAGCACGTCCTTCAGGAGACGCCCGACGACGGCGAGCTCCTGAACAACGTCGCATTCGTTCTCTGGAACCTTGGCCAGGCGGAGTTCGACCGTTCCCTCGATCCGATTCCCTCGTATCGCCGCGCCCTCTCCGCGCTGGACCGCGCCTTGGCGTGCAATCCGAGGCAGCCTCACGTCCGACGGAATCAAGGGATCACCCGAGTCCTGTTGGCGGATGCCGAGGGCCGGGGAGGCCGGGATCCGGGGGCGCTATTGAGGCTCGCCCTCGACGACTTCGAGGCCGCCCTGTTGCAGAATCCGGGCGACACGGACGCCTTCGCGAAAAGGGCCCTCTGCCGGCGGCGGCTGGCGGATGCGAGCGCGGCGCGGGGCGCGGACCCCAGGGCGGACCTCGAACGCGCCCTGGTAGACCTCGACGAGGCCGTCCGTCGGATGCCGAGCTCGGCTTGGTATCTCGAGAACCGGAGTGAGGTCGGCCGACTCCTCGGCGAACTGGACGGCGACCGGGGCAGGGATCCACGTGAGCGGCACCGCCGCGCGATCGAAGATGCGTCGGCCTCGCTGCGGCTTGATGCGAAAGCTCACCCTGCGTATACGGCCCGGGCGATCGCGCTCCTTCGGCTTGGCGAGGCCGATGGGCTGCGCGGGATCGATCCTCGGCCGAGCTATCGGGGGGCGAGGGCGGATCTCGAGCAAGCGCTCACACGAGCTCCGGACGACCGCCTGGCTCGGTCCACGCAGGCCATCTTGGGCTTGCTGGTGGCACGCGCGGAGGAAGCGCAGGGGGCGGACCCGCGCCCGAGCCTCCGGGAGGCGATCGACGCGCTGGGCGAATTCCTCCGCCGCTGGCCGGCGGACGCGAGCGCCTACGGCAATCGGGCCGTGGCGCTTGCGGACCTCGCCAAGGCCGATCGAAACCGGGGCGTGGATCCCCGGCCCACGTTGCGACGCGCCTTGACCGATTACGACCAAGCCCTGCGCTGGAAGCCGGACTTCCCCTCGGCGTTGAACGGTCGAGGGAACGCATGGCGGGAGATCGGCGACGTGGACCACGTGCTGCGGCTCGACCCGCGCGAGTCCCTGCGTCAGGCGATCGAAGCCTTCAGCGAGGCGATTCGGCGCAACCCGAAGACCGGCAATTTCCTGGTCAACCGGGCCTCCGCTTACGCCCAATTGGCCGAAGTGCAAGTCGAGCGCGGCGAAGACCCGCGGGAGACGGTGCGCCTTGGGCTTGTCGACTGCGACGAGGCGCTGCGGCTCGACGCCGCTTCGGCGCCGGCCCATAACAATCGGGGCAATCTCCTGCAGCTCCTCGCCGACGCCGAGGCGACACGGGGTGGGGTGCCCGGACCGATTCGCGAGCGCGCCCTCCAAGACTTCCAGGCGACCATCGCGGCGCACGCGCCGCAAGGCTACCTGAACCTTGGCAGGCTGCTGCGAGACCTGGGGCGTTACGAGGAGGCGATCGCGGCGTTCGAAGCTTGTGCGCAGGCGATGCCGGAGCTCGCGGGACGCTGCCGCCTCGAGTGCGAGCGGACGCGGGCTGCCGCCGTCGGAAAGGGGAAGTGAGGGGATGCTTGCCAAGGCCGACCAGGAGCTCCTGGAGCTTGCCGTTCGCGAGCGTTTTTTGCGCGCGGAGGATCTGCCCGAAATCCTGGCGGAGTTGCGGGACGAAGAGCGGAGCGGCTGCGGCCCGCTGCTGGTCGGCAGCGTCCTCTATCACCACCGCTGGCTGGAGCTCCCGCAGCTCCTCCGGCTTCGCGCGATGACGCGCCGTTGGCCGGTGCATTGCCCGGCCTGCGTCACGCGGATCAACGCTTTCGGAGTGGAAACGGGGCAGGGGCTGCTCTGCAACGGCTGCCGGCGCGAGTTGGTGGTCCCGGACGATCCGGTAGCGCCCTTTTTCCGGCCGTATGTGCGGGCGTCCGCGACCGAAGAGGCGACCGTCCTCGACTCCTCGGCGTTCCCGCTGGAGCCGAACCCAAACCCCGACCTCATCGAGCGGACGCGGCATCGGGTGGTGTTCGAGCCCTACGGCTACGACTTGACGGAGCGCGCCGGACAAGGGGCGTCAGGCGTGGTCTACCGGGCCCTTCGCCGGCCCGGGGGCCGGGTGGTCGCGCTCAAGGTGCTGAGGACGGACATGCAGGCGCATCCGATTCTCGTACGCAGGTTTTTCCGGGAGGCCCGTGCCCTCTCGCACATGGAGCATCCGAACCTGGTGCGGGGGCTCGGAGCGGGCTGCGCCGGCGGCCTGCATTTCCTTGCGTTGGAATGGGTGGATGGGGAGGATCTTTCGAAGTGGTGCCGAGCCTACGGCGCGGTCCCCCCCGAGACGGCGCTGCGACTCGTGCGGGACCTCGCCTCGGGGCTCGCAGCGCTCCACGACGCCGGAGTCGTCCACCGGGACGTGAAACCGTCCAACGCCCTGCTCCGGCCGGATGGTACCGCCTGTGTCACGGACTTGGGCGTGGCGCGCGTGTGCGATACGCCCAGGCTCACGCGAACCGGGCAGGTCGTCGGAACGATCCCCTATATGTCGCCGGAGCAGTTGGAGGACTCGCACGCGGCGACGCCCAAGAGCGACCTCTACTCGCTCGGCGCGACGCTCTTCCATTTGCTCTCCGGCGCGCCGCCCTTTGCCGGTCGCTCCGCGATGGAAATGGTCGAATGCCTCATGAGGGGGCTGCTCCCGCGCCTGGACGGGGAGGCCCTGGGCCTCTCGCGGCCCGTAGTCGAGCTGGTGGAGTGGATGATGAACTTCGATCCGCGGTCACGCCCCGCCGGCGCGGAACAGGTGATCCGGGGGATCGATGCGCTCCTGGTTGCTCCACCGACCGGGGCGGGCGGGGGCCCGTGAGGCTCGGAGGGGGCGAGCAGCCGGAGCGCGTTCCAGAAAGCGTGGGGGGGCGTGGACCTGGCGGCGACGCGGAGGGCGTTCGTGGCGTGCGGGCGCGAGTTGCGAGGAACGCCGGAGGCTTCGAGTTGGCGCGTCCGTCAGTACCGCTCCACGGAAGTCGGTGGCCCATGGGTCACCCCATTCGGTGGAGCGATACTCAGGGCCTTGTGACCGCGGGGAGGGGCATGCTACAATTTGTTCGCCGCTGGGGGCTTCCCGGCTCGCCTTTCTTCCCCCGGGGCGTTTGGACGAAAGGTCTCGATTTGCGGCCCCGCCATCGGTTGCCCCGATTGGAGAGCTGCTCCCCATGAAAAGGAATGCCCAACGCTTGCCGAACACGGAAGACCTCCTCTATCCGGAGAGTGATGGTAAGCCTATGGCCGAGACCGACGATCACCGGGACATCATGTCCTACCTCATCGAGGCCCTGAAACTCTGGTTCCGAAAGCTACTGGACGTGTACGTGTCCGGCAACCTCATGTTCTACTACGTCGAGGGGGATCCCTACGAGGTTGTTTCCCCGGACGTCTTCGTCGTGAAGGGCGTCCCGCGGCGGCGACGACGCGTGTACAGGCTCTGGCTGGAGGGCGCGTCCCCCTGCGTCGTGATCGAGGTGACGAGTCGAAAGACCCGGAGCGAGGACACGATCACGAAGTTCGAGCTCTACCGGGACGTGCTGCGGGTCCGCGAGTACTACCTGTACGATCCCCAGTTGGAGCACGTGACCCGTCGATTGAAGGCGTACGAACTGCGCGGCCGGCGATACGTCGAGAGGCCAGTCAAGGGGGGGCGGATCGAGAGCGAGGAGCTGGGTCTCGTGCTTGCGGCGACGGAGCGCGGGCTCCGTTTGATCGATCCCTCCACCGGCGCCGAATTGCCGGATCTCGCGGCGGCGGACGATGCGCGCGCCCGGGAGGCGGCGGGGCGGGCCGAAGCGGAGGCCGGGCGGGCGCAGGCGGAGGCCGCGCGGGCGCAGGCGGAGGCCGCGCGGGCGCAAGAAGCGGCTGGGCGGTCGCAAGAGGCGGCGGCTCGCGCCGCAGCCGAGGAGGAGGTCCGGCGGCTGGCCGTGGAGCTCGAGCGGCTTCGCCGAACGCGCCCCACGGAGGGGCCCTAAGAGCCCGCAAAAAACAAAAACAACTCAGGCAGTTCGGAAATCAGGGAGCTCTTCATGAAAAGGCTCAAGGCTCAATGATCAATTTCCAACTCGGGCGAAGGCCCGAAACCCAAACGGACGACGAAACCACCAAGCCACCAAGGCACGAAGACCACGAAGGACCGTCACTGAGGGGGGGCGAGTTTGGCTCGGCCGAAAAGCGCCTTTGTGGTCTTAGTGACTTCGAGTCTTTGTGGTTTCGTCGCCTGCGAATCTGGACACGCTTTCAAGAAGTTCACCGGTAGGGGTCCAGACAAGGCTCAAAGTTCAAAGCTCAGAGTCCGCGATTCCGTGTCCGGGCTGCGTTCCATGGTGTTCAATGAGAATTAAACGTTGAGCCATATCTGAGTCTTGAAAATTGAGGATTGAGAATTCAATTCGCTCCCCTGCCCGTTCGACGAGCGAGTTATTTTCCTACGGGCCCTAACAGGCCCCCGGCATCAATTCGAGGGGGATGCGACCAGAGGGCGGTCGAGGGAGGACTGGCGCGAGAAGGACGGAAACCACCTCTGGAATCGCCCTTGACGGCGTGTTGTTGCCGCGTTAACGAAGTCCAGTCACGCTCCCCCGAAAGGGGCGCGGAAGGGCAGTGGAGGATGCTGGAATGGGCGACCCTGGACCCGTGCTCGGCCCCCAGCCGCCCGCACCCCCCCGGGGGCGGTCACCCACAGGGAAGCACCCGAAGCCCGCCCCGCCGGCGACCCCCGCGCGCCCCGTGACGCCGGCACTGCCCGCCGCGCCCGCCGCGCCCGCCGCGTCGACCGTCTACCCGCCTCCTTCGACCCCCGGGACGCTTCCGGCCACCGAGGCGACCGCCGATGGCGCCTCCCGCCCCTCCGCCGCCCGACCGACGATTCGCTTTGACGCGGACACGATCGAGCCGCTGGCGATCAACCCTCCGCCGGCCGGGAGTGGCGCGCCCGCCGCCGCCGCCGCCACGGTCGTCGCCGCCCCCGGCCCCAAGGTCTTCGCCGGCCGCTACGAAGTCGTCCGCGAGCTGGGCCGCGGCGGCATGGGCGTCGTCTACGTCGCCCGCGACCGCACGCTCGGCCGCGAGGTCGCGCTCAAGCTCCTGCTCGTCGGCGACCGCGCCGACCGCGAAGCCATCGAGCGCTTCCACCGCGAGGCGCGCGCCGCCGCCGGCCTCGCCCACGCCGGCATCGTCCAGGTCCTCGACGTCGGCGAGGTCGACGGGAAGCCCTTCTACACGATGGAGATGATCCTCGGCCGCGGCCTCGCCACGGTCGCCCGCGAGGACGTGGTCCCCACCGAGGACGCCGTCGACCTCACCCGCCAGGTCGCCGAGGCGCTCCAGTACGCCCACGACCACGGCATCCTCCACCGGGACATCAAGCCCGCGAACGTCGTCCTCGTCCGCGACGCGGACGACCGCCTCACCGCCAAGCTCCTCGACTTCGGCCTCGCGAAATTCTCCGAGCGCGAGGTCCAGATGCCCGCGACCTCCGAGGCCGGCAAGTCGCTCCGCACGCTCACCCGCACCGGCGCGATCATGGGCACGCCGGCCTACATGAGCCCCGAGCAGGTCCGCGGCGCCGGCGAGGTGGACGCCCGCGCGGACGTCTACTCCCTCGGCGCGACGCTCTACGAGATCCTGACCGGGCACCCGCCCTTCCACGACGCGGCGACCCTCGTCCACCTCCTCTACAAGATCGAGAAGGAGGACCCCGTCCCGCCCCGCACCGAGGTGCCGGACGTCGATCCGGACGTCGAGACGATCTGCCTCAAGTGCCTCGCCAAGGACCCGAACGACCGCTACCGGTCCGCCGGCGCGCTGGCCGCGGACTGCCGGCGCTGGCTGGCCGGCGACCCCATCGCCGCGCACCCGGTCGGGTCGATCTTCCGGCTCTGGAAAAAGGCGAAGCGGCACAAGCAGGTCGCGATCCCGGTCGCCGCGTTCACCCTCCTCCTGGCCGGCGTCACGCTCTGGTTCAGCGTGGACGCGCTCGTCCACGCGTGGCGCGTGGCGGACCTCCGCGGCGCCGTCGAAGCGGCGCTCGCGCGCAAAGACCCCGCCTCGGTCGAGGGCAAGGCCGCGCAGCTTCGCGAGCTGGCGCCGCGCGACCCGGCCGCCGTCCGGCTCTTCAACCTCGTGAAGTCCGAAATCGCCGTCCGGCGGGGGGACGAGGCCTTCGCGGCCTACGTCGCGCTCCGGGACGAGCTCGCCGGGCTCCGTCGCGACCTCGAGGCCGAGGAAAAAAAAGGTCAGGCGGCGAAGCGGCACGCGGAGAAGGCCGGGATGTGGCTGCTCGAGCGCCGGGTCCACGCGCAGGAGGACGAGCGGGAGCGGCTCTTCGCGGACGCGGTCTCGGCCTACTCGGAGGCGGTGGCGCACCTGGGGGAGAACCAGACCGCGCGGGAGCGTCTCGGGGACCTCTACTGGGACCGCTACCTGGAGGCCGAACGGCGGCGGAGCGTCGCCGACCAGAATACCTACCGCCAGTTGGTCCTGCGGTTCGCGAACGCGAGCTACGCGGAGAAGCTGCGCGGGGCGAAGGCCGTGCAGGTGACGTTCCTGCTCTCGGCGGCCGTCGGCGTCGCCGCCGGGCCGCCGGCGGGATCGATCCAGGCGTACCTCTACCGCTACGAGCTGAACGAGAATCCGCCGGTCCTCGTCCCCGTGCCGTGCCGGCCGGCCGATGGGGAACTCCTGGCCGCGCCTCTGCTCGGCCCCGCGGAGCCGCTGCCCCTCAAGGCCGTCGGTGATCCGGCGCAGGTCGCCGCCGCCCGCTGGGGGAGCGCGTTCGTCCTCCGGCAAACGCCCGAGAACCGCGCATCCCTCTCCGCCGGCGCGGACGCGGCCTCCGGTCGCCCGTGCCTCTCCTTCGACGTCCGCCTGCCCAAGGGCTCGTACCTCCTCCACTTTCCCTCGGGCCAGGGCGTCTACGAGACGCGCTACCTGTTCGAGGTCGCCCGCGACTACGACTGGGTTGAGCGCTGCGAACTGCCCCCGGAATCGGAGGCGCCGCCGTTGCCCGCGGGAATGGCGACGCCCGCGGCCGACAATCAGCAATCGGCAATCGGCAATCAGCAATCCTCCCCATACTGGGTCTACTTGCCGCCCGGCCCCTACCGGGCGAGCGGCGACCCGGGCACGCAGCAGTCCCCGCCGCGCGACGCGGCCGTCCTCCGCGTGGGCGGGAAGGACGGGCAGGCGACCGAGGTCCTTCGGCCAGGGCCCGAGACGGGCGTCTTCCTCGCACGGTTCGAGGTGACGGGGGAGATGTACGTCGCCTATCTCAATGATCGCGAGTGGCACAAGGCGGACGACGCGTTCAAGCGGACGTCGCGTCCCAGCATGGAGCCGACCGAGAAGAGCGTCCACTACTCTCCGAACGACAAGGGGGTGTTCGCCATTCCGAAGGCGTGGTCCGAATGGCCGGTGCTGGGGATCTCGTGGGACGATGCCGTGGACTACGCCAAGTGGCTGACGGCGAAGAAGGGGGGGGATGGATGGCAGTTCCGGCTGCCGACGGAGGACGAGTGGGAACGTGCCGCCCGCGGTGCCGATGGTCGATTCTACCCCTGGGGGGACGCCTTTGACCCGACCTTCTGCAGGATGGCCGATTCGCGCTCGGGGGAGCAGGAGGCGATGAACCCCGAGCGCTTCGGTCTCTTCCCGATGGACGAGAGCCCGCTTGGCGTCCGCGACCTCGCCGGCGGGATGCGAGAGTGGACGGCCACCGTCTCCGGATCGAGGAAGGAGTGGCGGTTTCTCAAGGGCGGGTCGTGGAGCGGACCCGCCATGTTGTGTCGCGGGGCCGGCCGTGACGGCGTCGTACCGAGGAACGTTAACGGCGACTACGGCCTCCGGCTCGCGGCGGCCAGGACTCGTTAAAGTTCCCTTTTCTCTCTTTCTATCTACCCTATTCCCTCGAGTCCGCGATGAAATCGGCGGAGGCGAGCGAGATGGACGCGAGACCCGAACCGGCCGTGCTGATGCGGATCCACGAGTTGAAGGTCTGGCTGTTGCCGATCCTCACGCGGGTCCCCCGGAACCTGCGAAGCACGGTCGGTCGATGGCCCCAGGAACAGTTGAACGATTTCCAGCGTCACGCGGTGCGCGCGCGCTTCCAGCCCGCGGAATGCTCCTCTACCACCATTCGCGCTCTCGCCGTAGGGGCACGGCGCTGCCGTGCCCATGCCGCCACATCTTGTAGTCAAGCCCGGGGGGTCGCCCTCGCGGCATAGCCTGCGAGCCGGCCCTTTCAAGGTGGCTGCCCCGTCCGGGTATCCGCCCGCAAGTTGCCCATTCACTCGACCCTGCATCGTGAGTCCACATTGTGGTGCCGGGCTTCCGCCTTCGCGCGCGGCGCTCCGGTGGACGTGTCCGCCCTGCACCCGCTCGCGCACGGATCGTCAGGAGCAGCTCTCCGCTTTCTCCCGTTGCCGGCCCCGCACCCAACGGGCTCGGTCTTTTTCAACCGGGTCGCCCCGTCGGTGCAGGGCGGAAGCCCTGCACCACAAGGGCTCGTGGCCGGCGGAGCCGCGCTACGACTCGGGCCGTGGCGCACCCGCGTCCAGCGGCCCGGGCGGGATCGCCACCCGCTCCGGCATGCGCGTCGGATTCCCCCCTGGGTGCGGCGGCTTCGCGCCTTCCCCCCACCAGTAGCCGGCCACGCGCGCGCCGCAGCCGTCGCAGGCGCCCGCCCGCGTCAGGTTGTTCGAGAGCACGCGGTAGCCGTATCGACGCACCACGGCCTTGCGACAACCCGGGCAGCGTGTGTGCTCAAACTCGCCGACCTGGCCCGGCGCGTTGCCCGCGTAGACGTACCGCAGGCCCGCCCGCTCCCCCATCTCCGCCGCTCGCACCAGCCGCTCCGCGCGCGTGGCGTCCCGGTCCGTCATTTTGTAGTCCGGGTGGAAGGCGGTGATGTGCCAGGGCAGGTCGGGTGAAACCCCCACGAGGAAATCCGCGAGGGCCTTCAGCTCGTCGTCGGAGTCGTTGAAGCCCGGGACGACGAGCGTCACGATCTCGGTCCAGAAGCCCATCCGTACGAGCGAGCGGATCGTCTCCAGAACGTTTTGCAGGACCCCGCCGAGCCTGCGATAGCCCTTGTCGTCGAAGCCCTTGAGGTCCACCTTGTAGAGATCCACCCAGGGGCGGAGGTACTCGAGGACCTGCGGCGTGCCGTTGCCGTTCGAGATGTAGGCGCAGCGCAGGCCGCTCGCGCGCGCGGCGCGGAAGACGTCGACCGCCCACTCGCTGGTGATCAGCGGTTCGTTGTACGTGCTCGCCACGACGGGCGCGCCGCGCTCGACGGCGATTCGGACGAGCGACTCCGGGGTCACATCCTCCGGCGGCGCGATCGACGCGGGGTCCCGGAGCGCCTGCGACGTGAACCAGTTCTGGCAGTAGGCGCAGTGGAGGTCGCAGCCGAGCATCCCGAACGAAAGCGCGTCCTCGCCGGGAAAGGCGTGAAAGAACGGCTTCTTTTCGATGGGATCGCACTGCAAGGCGCCCACGTAGCCCGTGGGCACGCGAAGCACGCCGTTTTCGTTGAAGCGGACCTTGCAGATCCCCTCCCGCCCCTCCGAGACGAGGCAGCGGTGGCCGCAGGCGAAGCAGCGGACCTTGCGGTTCTCGAGCTTCTCGTAGAGTACGCCCTCTTTCGTGCGCTGGGCGAGTAGGGCGCCGAGAGTGGTGGGCGTGGCCATGGACGTGCCCTCGAGTGGGGGGGGATCCTACCGCGGCTTGCAAGGGCAATTATACGCCCGGCCCGGCCGCGGAAGCAAGCCGTGGGCTCGCGCGCGGCGCGGCACGGTTTCTTTTGCAAGCACCGCGGCCGGCGGATTACAATTTCAGCCGAGCCGCGGCTGGATGCCCTGAACTCGCACTCGAGGGGGGATCATCATGGGTCGAATCCTGCTCATCTGCGCGCTGCTTCTCCTGGTTCTTTCCGGCATGGGCTACCTGGTCTTTTCGATCGCGTTCAAGGTCGCGCGTGAGGCGCACACCCGCCCGGCGAAGTCCGCCCCTCGCCGGACCGCGCGCGGAAAGCCGAAAGCGGCGCCGGCGCGGAAGCCCGTGCCCGCCGCGACGCCCACGGACGAACTCACGCCCGCCCCGGCGGCGGCGGCGGATCCGATGGAGGCCTACTACCGGCCGTCGCACGCGTTCGACGCGAAGCCCACGGCCGAGCTGGAGCGCCTCCTTGCGGAGCTGGCGCGGCGCACCGAGCTTTCCAGGGCCGCGAAGGAGTTCCCTACGGACCGCAAGAGCCTCCAGCGCGCCGCGGCCGCGCTCGAGGGCGCCGCCCTGGACGTCTTCAGCTTCAAGCTGGACCTCGCCGGCGGTGCGGCGGACCAGCTCGACCGCTTTTCAAACGCCCACCTCATCGATCCCTCCTTGCGTCCCTTCTTCCTGGGGAACGATCTCCGCAGGGACCTGGACCCGACCGAAAAAAAGAGCTACTCGGCCGCCTGCGAGAATTCGACCGTTCCGCGGGACCCCTTGCTCTACTATGCCCTGGGGGCTTTCTGGGGGGAATGGCTCGTCCTGCATGGCAGGTGCGTGTGGAGCCTCGCGGCGCCCTTGCGCCCGATCCAGCTTTTTCCGGAGCCCGCCGCCGTCCTGAACACCCAGTGCGTCGTTCCCTTCACCGACGTCACGAAGAAGCTCTGCGAACCCGAGGTCGAAGCGCTCGCGGCCAGGTTCTCCGCGCTCTCCGCGAATCGCCGGTGCATCCCGCCCTTCCCGCTCATCGCCGGCTCCGAGGACGTGGAAGCCGCCGTGCGCGAGCACTTCTCCGAGAAGACCCTGGCCGCCCTCGCCGCCGAAGATGCGGGCGACGACGAACGCGCGTTCACGCTCCATGCCGAGGCGATCGCCGAGCGGCCGACCGACGCGGGCACGCTCGCCCTCGGCGTGTCCGTGGCCTGGAGGTTGAAAAAGTGGACGCTCGTTGACGAATGGCTGACCCGGGCCTCGAAAGCGTCGCCGGACACCTCCCCCATCGTAGACAACCTGGCGGCGCTGTACGCGGAGGATGAGGCGAAGCTGCCGCAGGCGATCGCCTTGCTGGAGCGGCAACTCTCTTTGGATCCGAACTACGGGCCCACGCACCTGACGTTGGCCGGCTGCCTGCTGGACTCCGGGAGAAAGGCCGAAGGGCTCAAGCAGGCCCAGTGGGTGGTCGAGCACGACCCGGACCTGAAGACGGAAGCCGCGAGCATGATCGAGGAGGCGAACCGCTGACGGGTCAGGAGCCGGGCGCCGCCGCTCTCGACCGGCCGGGCCGGCGAAGACGCCGCATTTCACGGGCGGTTGGCCGGGGTCTTCCGCGCTTTCGGCGGTTTCGGTGGCTTGTTCTTTTTTTGTGGCTCGTGCCTGTCCTCGGTGGCCCTGCCTGAGCGCGACTACTTCGGCGGCGCCGCTCCTTCCCCGCGCCCTGCTTCGAGGGCCCCTGACTCGCCCCGCAGGCGCCGCAGGAGTTCCTGGAAGCGCCCGATCGGGGCGAGCGACGAGAACTCCGGGATGTGCAGGAGCGCTTCCGCGTCCCGGTATCCTTCGCGTTCGGCGTGTTCGAGGAACTCGATGGCGGCCGCGCCGTCCTCCTGCAAGGCGTAGGTCCGGGCCATTTCGACCCGCAACTCGATGCGCTTCGGTTGAATCGCAAGCGCCAGCGCGTAGGCCTTCCGCGCCGCCGCCGGGTCGCTCGCCGCGCGCAGTTCGTCCCCCCGCTTGCGCAGGCCCTCGGCGACCTCGACCATCAGGTTGGGCAAAAGGAGCTGCCTCGGGATGCTCGGCCCGCCGCCGCCTCGTCCCCGACCCTCTCGCACGAAGCCGGCGGCCTGCTCCATCTGCTCGTAGTTCAGGAGCTGGGCAAGCTCCACGAAGTCCGCCACGCCACCGAGCTTGTTCCCGAGGAAGAGGCGTAGCCATCCCCGCCTCATCCGGCTCTGCCCGTCGCCGGGGGACAGCTCGACCGCGCGGTCCAGGTCCTTGATCGCCTGCGGGATCTGCAGGATGGCCATGTTCGCCTGCGCCCGCGCGGCGTACGGCTCCGACCACTCCGGCGCCCGACGGATCGCCTCGTCGAGGCTCTTCCGACCGGTTGCGTTCCGCTGGCCCGCCGCATCGAACAGGAGCTGCCGGAGCAACGGTTCCGGCCGGCGCGGAAAACGCTCCCGAAGCCGGGCGAGGATCCGCTCCGCGCGCGGCAGCTCGCGGAGTTCCAGGCCGGCCTCCAGCAGGTCCAGCCCCTCGTTCAGCGTGGCGAAGGCCTCCGGGCAGACGGCGAGGCCCTGCCGGAGGCGCGGCGCCCAGGCGGACCCGTCGCCACGAAATTCCAACACCAACCGGATCGCCTCCGCGACGGAACCGCCGCGCCCGGCGGCGGCGAGCCCTCCGACGACTTGCCAGGCCTCCGTCGTCCGGCCCTGGGCCTCGAAGATGCGCGCGCGGAAGCCGAGCAGCTCCGGGTCCTGCGGCCGGCGGCCCAGCGCCGTTTCGAGACGACGCTCCGCCCCCGCGAAATCCTGGATGTGGAGGAGGGCGGCGACGGCGACCCCCTCGGAGTCGATGCGGGAGGGCCTCTCCTCGGCTCGCCGCAAGTCGGCGAGCGCGTCCCGCGGGCGTCCCGCGCGCAGGGCCAGGCGCGCGCGAGCCGCGTACAGCTCCCCCTCGCCGGGCAGTACCCTGGCCGCCTGCGCCAGCTCTTCGAGGGCGCGGGGGAGGCTGAAGAGATGCGGCGCCTGCAGGTACGCCGCCGCAAGCACGCGATAGGCCTCGGGCGCGCGCGGCGCCGACTGGAGCGCGGCCCTCGCGCCGTCGACCGCGGCGACCGGATCCTCGTCGGCGAGCGCGAGCCAGGCGCGCGCGGAAGCGGAGAGCACGCCCTCGCCCGCGGCCAGGCGTCCGAACAGGCGGCGAGACTCCGCGACGCAGGCGGGGTCGCCCCCGCGGAGGAGCAGGAGGGCGTACGCATAGGCAGCCGCCGGTTGGCGAGGGTCGAGCGCGCCCGCGGCCCGCAGGTCCTGGGCCGCCCCCGCGACGTCGCCGAGGGCCTCCCGCGCGGCAGCGCGCTCCCGCAGCGCGGAGGGCCGCCCCGGAGCGAGGTCCAGCACCTCGTCCAACTCCTCGCGTGCGGTCCGGAGCCTACGGGCCCAGTCGGGTCGGGCCAGCCGGTCCGGCGGCGCCTCGAGGGCCTCGTGCAGGCGCAGCGCCGCAAGCTGTTCGAGGCGCGCGACCTCCCCCTCCCTCCGCAAGGCGCGCGCCCCGTGCGCCGCCAGGCCCGCGGCGACGAGCAGGACCGCCGCGTACGCCGCCACCGCGCGGCGACTGCGCTGTACGCGGCGCCAGGCGCGTTCGAGAAGGCCCGGCGAGCGCGCCCGGATGGCGCGTCCATCGAGAAAGCGGGCCAGGTCGTCGGCAAGCGCCGCCGCCCCCTCGTAGCGATCCCGTCGCTCCTTCGCCATCGCCTTCCGGATGATCACCTCGACGTCCTTGTGGAGGCCCGGGACCAGGCTGCGCGGCAGCGGCGGCTCCTCGGAGATCACCCGGTGCAGGACGCCGGCCGCGCTGTCTCCCGAGAACGGCGGGCGCCCGGTGAACGCGTGGAAGAGGATCGCGCCGAGGGAGTAGACGTCGCTTCGCTCGTCGACCTCGTGCACGCGACCGGCGGCCTGTTCCGGCGGCATGTAGGCGGGGGTGCCGAAGGCCTGGCCGCTGCGCGTCCGAGACCCCGCCTCGCGCAGGTCCTTGGCCAGCCCGAAGTCGAGCAGATGCGGCCGTCCTCCCGTGTCGATCAGGATGTTGCCCGGCTTGAGGTCGCGGTGGACCACCCCCTGGCTGTGCGCGTACGCGACCGCTTCGACCACCTGCCGGAGCAGGTCGAGGAGCGCGCGCGGGGAGGGCTCTCTTTTTTTTACGTAGGCGTCGAGCGGCAGGCCCTCGACGAACTCCATCGTGAAGAAGGGCCGGCCGTCCACGGCGCCGATCTCATGGAGGGGGACGATCGCGGGATGCGTGAGACGCGCGGTCGCCCGCGCCTCCCGGTGGAAACGCTCGAGCTGGTCCGCGGAAGCAAAGGCCCCTTCGAGGACGACTTTGAGAGCGACCGTACGGTCGAGCCCGAGCTGTCTCGCGCGGTAGACCACGCCCATCCCGCCGCGAGCCAGCTCCTCGAGGAGCTCATAGTTGCCGAAACGCTCCGGCAGGGGAAGGGCCGCGACCGGCGAGGCCGCGACCGCGGCGGCGCCCGCGCCCCCCGACCTGCGCACGCCCGTGCCGCCGCCCCTTGGGCTTGCAGGGGCGCCCGGGTCGGGCGCGGGGGGGGGATGGGAGGCTGGGATCGTGAGGGCGTCGTTGGCGCCGGCGCGCGAAGCGCCCGGCCCTGGCGCGGCCTCCGTGGCGGCGGCGGGCGCGGGCGGGTCCGAGGGATGGGGAGCCTTCTCGCTGCTCGCGTTCGCGGACTGCGGAACTTCAGGTCGAGCGGGCTCCGACGGGGGATGGTCCCTCGTCGGCGGGGCCTGCCCTGGCGTGCGCGGAGGGTTGTCCATTATGGCTTGCGGGCCCTCCTGACAACCACGACGTCGGGGATCCACTGCCGGCGCGAAGCCGTCCTCCCGCCCTCGGAGCTACCGTGCAGGATTCCCACGAGTCACATGCCTCTTGCGAACTGCCGCCCGGGCGGTCGCGCACGAGAAAGCGGGAATGAACGCCAGGGCGTCGGAGGACACCCCCAGACCGCTCCCGCACGGTCGCGGTTCGGTGGTCTTTTCGGCGTCTTCGGTGGCTCGTGCCCGGTCGCGTCTTCGGCGTCTTCGGCGTTTTCGGTGGCTCGTGCCCCGTCGTGTCTTCGGCGTCTTCGGCGTTTTCGGTGGCTCGTCCCCCGTCGTCCATTCGGCGTCTTCGGCGTTTTCGGTGGCTCGTCCCCCGTCGTCCATTCGGCGTCTTCAGCGTCTTCGGTGGCTCGTCCCCCGTCGTCTTTTCGGCTAGCCCTACTTCGGCGGCTCCGCCTCTTCGCGGTAGACGAGCTTCGCCGCGCTCCGTACGTCGGCACTGGGGTCGTGGATGGCCTTTTTCAGCGCGGCCCGCGCGTCGGGGTGCGAGAAGCCGCCCAGGGCGAAGACCGCCGCCTTGCGCACGTCCTCGGGGACCCCGCCGAACATACCGAGTTTCGCGGTCTTCGCGACCAGGCCGGCAAGGACCGGAACGGTGGTCTGGTCCCCGAGCTTGCCGAGCGCCACGCAGCATTCCCGCTGCACGCGTGCGTCCTTCGCCGCCTGCAGCACCTGCGCGACCGTCGAGGCCAGCTCTACGAAGCGCTGGTCGCCGACGACCTGCACCGCGTAGAGGAGGGCCACCAGGTCCTCTCCGCGAAGCGCGGAGGAGAGCGCGCGTACGGCGGTCGTGCGGTCGATGCGCCGGAGCAGCTCCGCGGCCTCCCGTCGCACGGCCTCGTCCGCGTGATGGAAGGCGGCGTGGATTTGCGGCCCGGGGTCCGCCAGGATCAGGTCCAGCACGCCGAGCAGGCGCGCGAGCTCGACCGGTGCGCCGAGCGGATGCACTTCTCGCTGCACGTCGGCCTCCGCAGCCGCGCCGAGCGCTTTCAGCGCGTGGGCCGCGCTGCGGCGGGCGCTCGCGTCCGGGGTGCGCTTCAGGTAGGACAGGAGGCGCACGACTACCGGTTGCCCCAAGGCGGTCAGGATCTGCCGCGCGGTTTCGCGCCGGTCCGCGTCCGGGGCGCCGAGCTGTTCGATGGCCACGTCGACGAGGGCCGAGGAAGCCATCTGTCTCAACACGCCGCCCACGCGGATCCGCACGCCCGAGGCGGAGCTGACCGCTTTCGCCGCTTCCGGCTTCTTGTGCTGGGACAGCTCCCAGAGGAGCTTCGCGATGGGATGCAGCTCCTCCCGCTCCAGGAAGTATTTCACCGCCTCGCCCGCGACCTCGACCAGCGAGCCGAAGAGGGACTCGAAATTTTCCGTCCGCAGCCGCTGGGATACGGGGTCGATCACCGCGGGGAAGAGTTCGCGCCTCCCGATCCGGCCGACATGTCTCGCGACTTCGTAGAGCAGGTTGACCGTCCGTTCCCGGATCTCGGGTCGAGACTCGTCGAGCCGCGCCGTCAGGGCTGCGAGGAGGCGCAGGAGCGCGTTTCGGGCCCCTTCCATGCTCAGGAGATCGAGGGCGGAATTGACCTCGCCGGCGACGGTTGCCACCGGGACCGCGCTCGCGCCCATCCGGAGGAACTGCTCGATCCGGACGATCGTCTGGTCGGCAATGCCCTCCAGTGGAGAGAGCGTCGGCGGCTGCGGGGCGGGGGCTGTGGCGGCGAGCGGGGGGACCGAAGCGACGGTCGCAGCGGGAGCGGCCGTGGCGGGGAAGGTGGTCGGAAGCGGAGCGGGTGCGGGCGCCGGCGCGGGCGATGCAACCACCGGCGGTAGGACGGTCGGCGCGGGGGCGGGGGCGGGGGCGGGGGCGGGGGCGGGGGCGAGATCTGCCGGGGCCGCCCGTGCCGTGCCGACTCCGGCTGCCGCGTCGGCGGCCGCGGCGGCTGCGACCGCCGCGTCAGCTTGGGCGCGCAGGCGGCGACGAATCGTCGTGTGGAAGCTTCTGGAGCCCGTGCCGGGTGAACCCGGCGGGGCCGCGGGCGCAGCAGGAGCCGCAGGTGCGGGGCCCGGGGCCTCACCCGCTGCGACCGGTCGCTCGGCTTGCGCGCCGGCGGCCGGCGCCGCCGGGCCACCCGGGGGCTCGGGCTGTTTCGCGACGTGCACGCGGAGGGAAGAACCCGCCGACGATCCGGGCGCGGGGAGCGCGGAAGCCTGCTGCGGCGAAAGAGGCGCCGCGGCAACGGGGGGCGCGGTCCACGTCGGCGGCGCGGAGTGCGGGGCCGCGTCCACGGCCTCGTGAAGCGCCCTCAACTGTTCGCCGACCAGCAGGTGCGTGACGCCGTTGCGGATGGACCAGGACATCCAGTAGTCCGCGTCGCCGTGGCGGGAAACGTCCCGCTCGTTCAGCTCCGCCGCGAAGCAGGAGATCTGCCTCGGCGTGACGCCCTTCAGGAAGGCGCACCCGGAGACGCGGGCCTGGCTCAGGAGGCGGGTGACCTCCTGGAGATTCGGCCCGAAGGCCTTGCCGCTCGTGGACCGACCGTTGATCGCGAGGAGCCCGTCGGCGACGGTCAAGGTCAGGACCGAGGCCTTGGCGAACACCGGATCGAGCGCGCGGGCGAACTGCTCGGCGCTTCCCGCGATCAGCGCGCTGCCCGGCGGAAACATCCGCTGGTTTTCGACCGTCGCGAGGAAGTAGCGGAGGGCCTCGGCGACGGCGGGCGCGAGGGTGTCCTCGACCCCGCGTTCCAGGTCGGTCGGGTCCACCTCCGGCTCGACCGCGCCGACGAGCGCGGAGGGGCCGAGCTGCTGGAAACCGACGTGCTCAAGCCCGCGGGCCCGGAGCAGCTCTTCCCAGTAGCCCGGGCGATACGCGTTGTCCTCGGTGACCTGCCCGAGCAGTTCCACGAGTCGCTCGATCTCGCGCGGAGTGATCTCCTTCAGGAAGGTCATGGTGGAGATGGCCCGCTCCCGCAGGAGGGTGAGGGCTTCGCCGCCCGAGGTGCCCAGGATCCGGGGGTCGACGCTTCGCTGGTTGAGCGTGATCGCGCCTCCCTCGGCGCCCACCGAGAACGCGGGCACCTGGGTGAACACCTGTTGCAGGGACTGGGCGAAGGCCGCGACGCTCCCCGAGACGATGCTCGAGCCCGCGGGGTAGCGTCGAGCGTTCTTCACCGCGACGCAAAGACTGCGGATCGCGGTGGTCACGGCGAGCTGGGCCGGCGTCCCGAGCGGCGCGCCGGCCACGGGCACCCGGCTGGGACGCGGGGCGACCGCCGTCGGTTGCGGGCTCGTGCCCGCGTGCCGGCTCGCCTCGTGCAGGTCGGCGGCCTGGAAGACGGCCTCGGCGCGCCGGCGGGCCGAGGCCTCCGCGGCTTTTGCGCGCTCCGCCTCGCCGGCCCGCGCCAGATGCCAGGCGATGCGCGGGACCAGCAGGTCCGGGCTCCCGGGCCCCATCCAGAACAGCGCGGAGGCGCCCTCGCGCGTCGCGGGGCCGGGCCGATCCGCCCCGGCGCGAGAGCTCAGGTCGAGGATCTCCGCGAGGGAGGCGTGCACGGCGAGTCGCGTCTCCTCGCCGACCTGCGCGTAGACCTCTTCCCGGACGGCCCTGCCGCTGAGGGCCACGGCCACCTCCGGATCGGCGGCGTCGTTCGCCAGCAGACGGGCGGCGCGCGCGCGATCCGCGACTTCCATGAGCTGCCCCTCGTCCCACATCAGGGTCTTCCGCAGCACCTCGACCGGGCAGGCGAGCCCGGTCACGGCGAGGCGTTCCACGAGGGTCCGCGTCTCCGGATCGAGCCGGTCCAGTTGGACACGCACGGCGGCGCCGAGGTTGGCGGGAAAATCGTCGAGCCCGATGGCGCCCTGCTTCCACGAGTCGGGCGTGCGCTGGAAGAGTCCGCGGAGGACCAGGCATTTGACGACTTCCTCGAGGAAGAGCGGGTTGCCCTGCGTGAGGGAGGCGAGGATCGCATCGACGTTTTCCATGGCCGGGCGACCCGGGAGCATGAGGGAGAGCGCCTCCGTGACCCCCGGTCCGCTGAGCGGCCCGAGCTCCAGCTTGCGAAAACCGGGGAGGTCGGTCGCCCAGCGCAGGAGCTCGTCGGCGGCTGCCGGGTGGGACTCCTTGGGAGTGGCAAGTTCGCGGGCCGCGCACCCGATGACGATCCGGGCGCCGGCCCAGTGCAGGAGCCGTCGAAGCACGTCCGCGCTTCCGGCGTCCAGGTATTCGACGTCGTCGAAGAGCAGGGCGATCGGCTGCTCCATGGAGAGACCCGCGACGAGGCCGACGAGGCCTTCGAAGACCGCCAGCCGGCGCTCGGACGAGGCGGACAAGTCCACGTGCGCGGCCGCTGCCGCGGGGCCGCCGGCCAGGAGCACGGGGAGGAGGGTCCCCAGGGCGCCCGCCCGTTCGGGCGTGAGCCCGAAAGCGGACGGATCGAAGTCCTCGAGGCCCCGGAGGTGGCCCTCCAGCAACCGCAGGAACGGGAGGAACGGGAAAGCCCGCTCCTCCTCGTGGCAGCGGACGAGCAGCGGCAGGAGGCGTTCGCGTTCGGCCACGCGCGCGACCTCGGAGAGGAAGCGCGACTTGCCCGTGCCGCGTCCCCCGGTCACGAGCAGGAAAGGAGGCACGAGATTGCGTTGGTTCGCGATCGCCTCCCTGCATGCGGCGAGCTCCGCTTCGCGGCCGAGGAGGCGGGGGATGGGGAGGTTGGCCAGGAGGTCCTTCTCCAGCGCGAGCTCGGCCGAAAGGCTCGCGGCGTCGACCACGCGATTCCGGCCCGACCTCTTCGCCTGTTCGACGGCCAGCCGCGCCGCGGCCAGCAAGGCGTCGCCGGACCGGCCGTCCTCGGGGAAGGACGCGACGCCGACGCTCGCGGTGAGGCGGAGCGCCGAGCCGTCGGGCAGCGCGAGCGGGGCGTCCGCGACGCGATTGCGCATCCCCTCCCCGGCGAGGAGCGCCTTCTGCTTCGGGGACCCCGGCAGGAGCGCCGCGAAGGCGTCGCCGGCGACGCGGAAGAGGAGAGCGCCTTCTCCCAGGCTGGCGCGGAGGTGGCGGGCGAGGGCGCGGAGGGCTAGGTCGCCGCCCGCGCGACCGTGGGCCTCGTTGACCGCGCGGAAGAGGTCCAGGTCGAGGACGAGGAGCGACAGGGGGAAGGCCGTGGTCCCTTCCAGGCTCGCGCGGAGGTGGTCGTGCAGGAAGCGTCGATGGTAGAGGCCCGTGAGGTCGTCGAGCTTCGCGCGGGACGAGTCGACCGGGGCAGCGCCGGCGCCTTGGGAGGCCGGCGGGGAGGGGGCGCGGGCCGGGACGGGCGCGGCCGGGTCTGGATTTTCCATGCAGCTCAGCTTCTCCGCAGATGGCGGAACGGGTCGAGGACGGCGAACGGAGTGCGCACCGAAGCGACGGTCTCGCCGCGCTGGTCGATCTGGTCCTCGCGCACGACGCCGAGGTCGCCGTGCAGATTGCGCAGGTAATCGATCCGCTCGGGCAGGAGGTCCATGACGCGGGTCGCCGTGGCGTCGACGGCGACGGGGTCCGGGCCGAGCACGAGGACGCCGGCGGGCCGGGCGGACCCGTGGATGGGCCCGTTTCCCTCCATGCCCACGATCCCGTCCACGATCGCGAAGCCCGGGCGGATCGTGGAGGCGATGTCCGAGATCGAGCGGCCGATGCCGTGGAAGTGGAGGAAGTTCTTCGGCCAGCCGTACTTCACCCCGGGGACGGTGCCGAAGAGGTTCTTGAGCGAGAGGGTGACGCCGGTCCAGTGGTGCGTCTTCATGCGGGGCAGGGAGACCACGACGTCGGTGCGAAGCACGGTCTTCGAAAAAAAGAGCGAGTCGATGCCCATGAAGCGGGTGCGCAGGGGCACGCGGGCGATCTCGTCGTGGTTGAGGTCGACGAAGCGGACGCGGTGCTCGCGCAGGGCGTCGCGGAGGGAGGTTTCGTCGAGGATCTCGTCGATGTCGCGGCGGTGGCCGGGCCCCTCGCCGACGACGATTTCGCGCGCGCCGAGCCGGCGCGCCCACTCGATGGCGGCGATGACCACGGGAATGGAGGTGTTCACGGGGCGCGACGGATCGTACTCGACGAAGTTCGGCTTGAGGAGGACGGATTTGCCGCGGAGGTCGAAGCCGCCGAGCGCGGTCGTTCCTTCGTGGAGAACGCGGCTCAGGTCTTCGCCGTAGGAGGAGGCGCGCCCGACGAAGACCGGGCTCCGGGCGCGCGCGAGCGGCAGGTCCGGGAAGGGGGACGGTCCGGGCGCGGTCGCGGGGCGGGCGTGCTCGAGGAGCAGCTTCCCGGCGGAGGCCCCGATGGCGGCGGCGGAGGCGCCCAGGAGCAGTTGGCGGCGGGTCCATCTCTCGGGCATGCGGGTGCGCTCCAGGTCGTCAGGCCGGCCGGCTGGGCGGTTCCTCCGGGCGCGGGCTCGTGCCGGCGGACGGCGTTCGCCCGGCGGGGGGTCATGGCAGCAGAAACGGGTTTCGCTCGGGGGCATCGAGAGCGAGGAGGGCGAGCGCCGTCGTGTACACGTTCTCGCCGACACCCTCTTTTTCGCGGAGCTCGGACGCGAGCGAGCGCCGCAGCGGCGCGACGTCTTCCCCGAAAGCGGACAGCGCGAGCGCGCTCCAGCCGCGGGCGACGGGGGAGCGGGAGCGGGGCGCCGCGTCGCGGAGGTACTGGACGGCCTTGCGAACGCGCGGCTCTTCGGCCAGGTCCTGCAAGGCGAGGAGGATGATCGCGGTCGCGCGCGGGAGCGGCTCGAGGCTGACGCCGAAACTGTTATTGTGCATCAGATTCCAGCCCCCCGAGGGGATCGAGCGATCGAGCAGGGCCCGGTGCGCCTCGTCGATGCGCGTGTGGCGACGCAGTCCGCCGGCCTTGAGCGCGAGGAGCGCGTAGGCGGTCGGCTCCAGCCACGTGAAGGTGTTGCCGTACCAGGCCCACCCGCGGACCGTCTCGTCGAACTTGTGGTTCGCGTCGCTGGGCACGTGCGCGGCCTGATTGGCGAGCAGCCAGTCCCGGGCGGCGTCGCGGCACGCCGGTGCGAGGCTGCGGCGCGTGAGGGCGAAGAGCGCGAGCGAAGTCGTCCAGGAGCCGCCGTCGTCCTCCGCGCAGACGCGCAGGCTGCCGTCGGGGAGCTGGGCGGCTGCGAGCCACGCCGCGGCTTTGCGCAGCCCGGCGTCGTCCGGCGAGGCCGGGGCCGGGGCCGAGTCGGGCGTTACTGGGACCGCGAGCAGGGCGAGGCACGTCGGCTCGGCGAAGCTCGTCGTGTCCGGCAGATACCCCCAGCCACCGTCGGCGTGCTGTGTTCGGGCGAGAAATGGGTGCACGCTTCCGCCTCTCAGGGCTCCCCGCCTGCGAGCGAGCTCCAAGCGACGCTTCGGACGCGAGCGGAGTCCGCTCATTCTATCCACGGGGGCCGGGTGGGACAATCACTTTTATGGGAGGGTCGCGAGTCTCTTCCTCCGAGGGTCGGGATCCGCCTCTCGAACGGAGGTCGAGTTCATTCGACGTCGCTCGGGGTTTCATCGGGGTCGGGTGCGCGGCACCCTCGGGCAAGGTGCAAGACCTGGTTGGACCCCTACCGTTCGGCTTCGCGACCACGGTTCAAGCTTTCGGAGCCCCTGCGCGCAAACCAGACGGGGACGAGCCACCGAACTCGCCGAAAACACCTAACTGCCCGTGGTGAATTTCGGCGTCTTCGGCGTCTTTGGTGGCTAATTCTTCGGTCTTGGGTTTCGGGCGCAAGCCTGACTTGCGGCTCGCCGCCGGACGGGCATCGTAGGGCCGCCCCTTGTTGGCGGCTGCGAGCGGCCGGAGCCCGTTGAAGTGCGTGGTGTTGCCAGGCGGGTGGGCGCACGGCCCGCCCCTACGGCCGAACGTTGGCGCGAGCAATCCACGCTCGGCCCGATCCGCACCATGCCCGTTCTCGCCACCGCCGCCCAGGCTCGCGGCGGCCTTGAATCGAGGGGCTTGACAACCGCCGCTCCCGGGCCTATACTAAGGAGGAATCGAAGAGTGGGAGTCGTGGCGCGCCGGGGCGGCTACTCAAACCCAACCCCCTCCAAGAGCCTGTCCGGAATTCTCGCGTGTCCCGTGTGTTGCGGGCCACGTTTGGAATAGATGCCCGTCCACCTTCTCTTCTCTCTTGGAGGTGCCCTATGCAGGGCCGTTTTGGTAGCGTCCGGAAGTCTCGCGCCCAGGCCATGACCGAGTACATCATTATCGTGTCGCTCGTCGCGATCGCGTGCATCGCGGTCGTCACGGCCTTCGGGAAGCAGATCGCGAATCTCTTCCGGCGGTCCACGAATGCTCTCAACACGGGCTCGGTCGCGAAGGCGGAGACGACCGATGCCGGGACGTTCACTGGCATCGACCAGGGCTCGGCCGGCGGCGGCGCCGCGGCCGGCGGCGCGGCTGCGGGCAGCTAGCTCGCGGTCCTGCTTCGACGACCTCATGCCGGGAGAGGCGTACCTCGCGTGCGCCTCTCCCGTTCCATTTCCGGCGGAGGGCACGGGGATGAGCGGCGCTGGAATCGCGTGAGGGGCTCGGATAACAGCCTCGGGGCCGACGGGTGGATGATGCCGGGGGTGCTAGTCGAAATTGGGGGGATGCCTCTCCGCGGGACGAGGCAGGTCGCTGACAGTCCAGCCTGCACTCTGAATTGCTGCGTTTCCTGCTGAAACAGATCCGTGCCAGGACTCGTTACAATGCGTAACGGTTCCGGGAGCCGGCCTTGGCTCCCGCGGGCCGCGCGAATGATTATTACTTGTCGAGTCCTTGGTTCCGAGGTCTTCGGGCGCGTCCAGTGTGTCGTGGTATCCGGTTTGCATTAGAAGTCTTCAGGATCGGAGAATCACCCTTCAACCATGAATCGCGACCCTTGACACGATGCTGCTGGGGACTATAATCATGAGCCAGGGAACGAAGGTTTACCCGACTCCCACCGGGAGGGGCGCCTCGATGAGACAGTTCCTGAAGCTTGCACGCGACCAGCGCGGCCAGTCGATGGTTGAATACGCGCTCCTCACGGGCGCGGTGGTGGTGGCGCTCGTGGCCGCGATGGAGTACGTCGTGGTAGGGGAGGGTGCCGAGGGCACGCGCGTCGTCCAGGGGGCGCTCTCCCATGTGTACCGCTTTGCCTCGACGGTCGTCGCCCTGCCCTTCCCGTGAAAGTTCCGCCGCTGTCGTCGCGTTCCGCGTGTTGCGGGGCGCGTGCAGATAGATCCCTCTCCTCTCTTTCTTCGGAGGTGCCCATGATCGGGCGCTTTGGTATCGCTCGGAAGTCCCGCGCTCAGGCCATGACCGAGTACATTATCATCGTGTCCCTCGTCGCGATCGCCTGCATCGCCGTGGTCACGGCGTTCGGCAAGCAGATCGCCAATCTCTTCCGTCGGTCGACCAACGCCCTCAACACGGGCTCGGTCGCCGCGGCCGAGACGACCGACGCTGGGACGTTCACCGGCATCGACCAGGGCTCGGCCGGCGGCGGCGGCGCGGCCGGCGGCGCGGCCCCGGGCGGGAGCTAGACTCCGAGTTGTCAGGAACGAATGCCTTTCTCGCGGGAGCAGCAGCGGGTGATTTCAAGAGCGAGGCTGGAACATGGGCCCTCTGGCGAAGGAGTTCGGCCTTGCGATTGAGGTGACGCTCTTCCTGCTCCTCATCGTTTCCGCGTACACGGACATCACGGCGGGAAAGGTGTACAACCTGTGCACCTTTCCCGCCTTCTTTTTGGGCCTGGCGTTCAACTACCTCCTGGGCGGCTTTTCATCCACCACAAGCGAGGCGTGCTTGGTGAACAGCCTCCTGGGCGCGGCGCTGGGCGGCGGCCTGTTCGGGCTGGTGTACCTCTTCGGCGGCGTGGCGGGCGGGGACGTGAAAATGGTCCTTGCGATCGGCGCGCTGAAGGGCCTAAAATTCACGTTCCTCGCGATCTTCTACACGAGCGTGATCGGGGCCATCCTCGCGTCCGGCCTCGTCATCTGGCAGGGGCGCTTCTGGGCCACGTTTGCCGGCGGGCTCCGGCTCCTGTTTACGTTTCGCCGACCCCAGAGCGCCGCGGACCGGGAGAAGACCGAGGCAGCGCGACAGACGTTGCCCTACGGGGTCGCTGTGAGCATCGGGACGATGTGGGCCTGGTGGCTGGACATGGCCGCCCGTCGTGCCCAGAATTTTCACTGAAAGACGAATGAGAAATCGGACCCGACCGGGTGATGGAGTCCTCTAGGAGAATCCTCCGATGAAGCGATGCCCTTTGCCGCACCGCGACCCGGAGAGCGGGCAGGCGATGACCGAGTTCATGATCGTGTTCCCGCTCTGGCTCCTCATGACCATGGGGATCATGCAGCTCGGCATGATCTTCGGCGCGCAACAGATCGTCCACTACGCGGCGTTCACCGCGGCTCGCTCCGAGCTGGTGAAGGGGGACACGGACACCACCGACGTGACGCCCGAGACCGCGGCCCGTCTGACCTGCCTGCCTCTGGCCGGCCCGCTCATCAGCGGTTCCGCGAAGAAAATGAAATCGGTGATCGACTATGAGCTCGAGGCCCTGCCGATGGGCTTCGTCGGACAGCTCCTGGGGTTCAAGACGCAGTTGAAAATCAGCGGGGACAAGAAAAAGGTGACCGCCGAGGTCACCCGGCACTTCGAGCTGGTGATGCCCATCGTGAACGTGGTCTTCGTCAAGGCCTTCTCGCTCGGCCTCGGCGCCCTGGTGGACGACCAGCGCGACCCGTCCTCGTTCCTGAGCCTCAACCTGGAGAACACGGCCGTGACGGCCCTGTACGGCTCTCCCCACATCGTCATCCGTGAGACCACGTCGCTCCCGCGCCCCTGGGGGGAGGAAGACTTCAAGGACGAACCGAACAGCAACTAGGCCCGTGGACCCCACGACGAACATCCACAAGATTCGCAGGAACAGGATTGGGATGAACCCATCATGATCATCGCACTCGAAAAGTTCCGCCAGGACGAAGGGGGGTACGGGATGGCCTTCGCCGCCTTCACCCTCTTCAGCCTCGTCTGCTTCTGCGCGTACACGGTCAACATCGCGGACGTGACGAACAAGCGCACCCAGATGCAGAACGCGGCCGACGCAGGGGCCTACGCGGGGGCCGTCGAGCAGGCGTCGATGCTCACGCGCATCGCCACCCTCAACATCGTGATGATGGTCTTCTACGCCCTCTTCCTCGTCGGCTTCGCCCTGTCCCTCATCCCCTTCACGAAGGCGATCGGCGAGGCCATCATGACCATCTGCGAGCTCATGCTGAAATTACTGAACTTCCTCGAGAAGATCCTCGCCTTCGTCGCGACCTTCCAGATCAAGAGCACGGCGGAAGACTTCGCGACACAGAACGGCGCCGACACGGTTTCCACCTACGGGAAGGACGCCATCCCGGTGGTCCTCGGCGCGCCCCCGATCGCCTACATGTTCGCCGACTCCGACTTCGAGTACATGGAGCCGGAGGACCCGGACGCGACGCGCGCCGCGGTCAAGCACAGCTTCCTCGCGATCCCAATCTCGAAGGGGACCAGCCACAAGCTCGACGACCGGAACCACACGATGCTCGTGATCAAGGAGAACTTCTTCGAGAACGGCGTCTGCGTGATCGCCATGAAGAGCCAGCAGGACCCGATTCTCCTCGGCGAAGGCCGCGTTTTCTTCGATAACCCCCGCCTGAAGTCGCTCCGGTTCGGCAGCGGCCAGAACATGGCGCTCGCCTCCGGCCGCGCGTTCAACTCCGACGTCAAGCATGACGAAGTGGACGAGAACTTCGACAACCTTGTGTCGCGCGACTGGAAGCCGAAGCTCATCACGCTGCGCGAGGGGGGCGGGATCGAAGTGCTGCCCCTGGTCTTCATCATGCCCGAGCTCCTGATCGCCCGGACGCTCTTCCAGCATTGAAAGATCGCCATCAATCGAGGCTGCGCCGATGAGACGCTTGAATTTCTGGAGAGACGAGGACGGACAGGGGATGGCCGAGTGCGTAATCCTCGCGCCCATCTACGTGGTCCTTGCGTACGGTGTGCTGATGTTCGGTGAGATGGGCGTGCTCAAGAAGAAGGCCATGGAGGCCGCGCGCTTCGCCGCGTGGGAGCCCAGCGCCACGGAGTCGGATCTGCGGGAGGACTTTTTCAAGAACGTCTCGCACGACATCGACATCACGACCGGAGAGAATGCCGAAGTGAAAGTGAGCTACAAGCCGACCGAAGTCGTCCGGTTCATCGCCCATCACATGTACTGGGGCGGGACGGAACCCGTCCTCGGTGAGACCCTGGAAATATCCGGCAAGGGTTCCTGCAAACGGCCCTAAGGAGAGACGCCATGAAGAATCTCAGCGTGAAGGCGCGCCGGGCCGTGGCGATCCTCCTGGTGAGCGGCGGCCTGCTGGCCTTCGCCGCGTATACGGCGCCGTCCCTGCTCGGGGGGGGAGACGGGTGGGTGCATCGGACGCGCCCCGTCCCGTTGCCTACGCCCGCGGCGGCCCGCCTGGAGGGCGTGGACCTCCTCCCCGGCAGCGAAGTCGACCGGTTCTTTCCGCTCGTCGTGAACGGCGAGGAGGCGAAGCTCGCCTCGGCGACCGTGCGCGGCACGCCCGCCGAAGTCCTTGCCTCCTACCAGCAGCGGCTGGCGCTGTTGGCGGGCGTGCGCGAGGTGCGCACGACGATCGCCGGCCCCGGCGGCACCGGCTCGCCCGCCGGGACGCCGGCCCTGTCTTCGCCGGTGTCGCCCGAATACGGGTTCAACCTCGCGCTGCTGCGTGCGCGCGCAGCCGCCGGCCGAGACGCCGTGCGGATCTCCGGCCAGGGCGCGGAGGCCCTGACCTGGATCGACGCGCAAGGCCGGCGCATCGTCGTGCAGGCCGCGCCGGACGGACCCGACCGCACGCAGTACCTCATGGCGGTCTACAAGAATCCGAACATCTTCTTCGGGCACGCCACCGGCCCGCAGGACAACTCCGGGGATGACCTCCCGCTCGTGCCGCGCCCGGGCTTCTGCCGCCGGGTCCTCTCCGTGCTCGGAGGCGAGGGGATGGGGTTCGCGCTCGCGCTGTATGAAGGGCGCGGCGATCCCGGCTCGGTCTCGGATCTCTACGGCCGGGAGATGCCGAAGCTCGACTGGAAAGAGGCGCCTTGTCCTCCGGAGCTCGCCCAGGTGTTCCAGGGGGAGAAGGCGCGGACCTACCAGCGGGCGGACGGCGCGATGTGCCTCCTGACCTTCGTTCGTGGGGAGCAGGGGCAGCTCCAAACCCTGGCGGTCCTGCTCGGATCACCTCGCTCCAAGTAGGGCGGGGCGCGGCCGGACGCTCCCGCGGGGAACATTCGACGCTCCCGGGGACCCCTTGCCGAACTCCATGCCGATTTCGCCCACGCGGGGCGGCCAAAAGGGCCGCCCCGCGTGCATTTCAGGGCGCTTGCGCCGTCCCTCCTCCGCCTGTGGATCGAATGCCAAGGTCGGCGGCGACCCTCTCCCTGCGCCCGCTGCTTTTGAGATTCGAGCGCGGCCCTTTGCGCGGGGGCCGGGGCCGTCCTGTGCTGCCCACCCTCCGAAGTTCGTTTTATTGCGACGATTCTTGCTTGGGTCGAACTCCACGAAAACCAGAGATTTCACAGATTCTGCGCGATTCCACAGCTTACGAGTCTGTGACACAACCTCGCAAAAGCTTGTGTTTCTCGCAACGAATTCTCGGTAGAAAATACGCGAAATTGGCGAAATTCGCGGTTCGTCTTTCGTTGTTTTCGGCGTCTTCGGTGGCTCGTCCCTTGGGTTGCGGCCATCGGCTGCGCTGGGAAATCGTCGTTGTCCGCGAAATCTGTGGTTCCGTGGTCGGTGGGCTGCGACACCGCAGCGCTGGGCCCCTCCGTCAACCCAAAGGGCTGCAAAAGGTAACGGCGATTCGAGGGGGAGGAAAGAAGGGCGTTTTCTCTTGCAGTCGGGAAAAGCCCTTTGCTAGAATGTGCGCGCTCCGTTCCCCGGCGACCGGCGACCGGCGACCGGCGACCGGGGTACCCACACTCGACCCGCAACCCTTGGGCGCCCGGCGCCACCGTGAGGGTCCTCGTCCACCCGCTCCCCTTGTGCTGGAATGGAATTGGGCTTCGGCCCCGGAAGCGCATAGCGCCGAGGCGAGGCGAGGTGGGAGGAAAGGCGAGCGGTGGGACCGAAGCTGAATTGCGGCGCCCGGCGCGCCGTCCATGCGTCCCGTGTCCTTGCGGGCCTTCCGCAAGGGAAGCCGATCCGAGCTGTTTCGAGGGGCTGGCGAAATGAAGAACATGATCGCGATCGTGATCGCGGCCGGGCTGGGCGCGGTCGCAGTCTTTTTCGTGAGCGACTACATCAACAACAAAATCAATGAGGAGGTCGGACCCAAGAAACCGATGGTCGTGGTCCGCATGCGCATCGCCGCGGGTTCCGAAATCAAGCCGGACTTCATCATGAGGGCGATGGTGCCGACGCGCGGGCTCTCGACCGACGCCGTCTCGGAGGCGGACATGACGCGCGTGCTCAGCCAGCGGGTCCGGATCGACCTCGAGCCCAACACGATTCTTCGCTGGATCGACCTCGAGCAGGCCACGGCCGAAGGGAACAAGTGGTCAGGCCGCATCGCGACCGGCAAGCGGGCCGTTACGTTGCCGATCGACGAGCTGTCCGGCATCGCCGGGCGGCTGCTGCCGGGCGACAAGGTCGACATCATGCTGACCTACGTCCCGTTCGACAATCAAACGGGCATTCCCGGGACAAAGTCCAAAATCACGTACATGATGAGCGAAGCTTCGATCCTGGACCTGGGCGGGTACATGACGAAGGGCGTGTCCGGCGTCACCGGGGCTCTCGGCGAACTGCTCGGACCGAAGGCGTACAGCACGGTGACCTTCGAAGTGACCCCGTCGGACGCGGAGCTGCTCGTGTACGCCCAGACGCAGGGCAAGATGCACTTCGTTCTACGCAATCCGAAGGAGCCCTCCGGCATCAGCGGCGTGGGGCCCATCGACGCGGACACCTTCGACTCCTTCGTGAAGGCCCGCGGAACCGGCAAGTAACCCCAGTGGCGGCCTTGGTCGAACGGGAGACGCCTGTGGCGACGCTCTGGCTCAAGGAAGAGGGGGCGGCGGAGAGGGAATTCCCGCTGGTGAAGGATCGGGTCGTCCTGGGAAAAAAAGACGACTGCGACATCGTCATGAACCGGCCGAACATCTCCCGACAGCACTGTGAGATCCTCCACAACAACGGCAAGTACCTGCTGCGGGACCTGAACAGCGCCAACGGCACGTACGTCAACGGGACGCGCATCGCGAACCCCGTCTTCCTGGTCGCCGGGACGCAAGTGCAGCTCGGGGACTACACGATCACCTTCCAGGACGGGTCCGAACCGCCCGCGCCGCCCTCCTCGCCGTCGACCCGCGGGGACGTCGCGCCCGGCGCGCCGCGTCGCTCGGCGGCCGTCATCACCTCCAGCACGCCGCCGGCCGGCAGCGGCGGCGGCGCCGCGGGACCAGGCGGGTCCGAACGACCCCGGGCGGCGGTCGTCCACGGGCCGCCCGGGACGATCCCGCCGGAACTGAAGAAGAAGATCCACGCCCGCCTCCTGGAGCATCGGGAGATCAAGCGCCTCGACATGGCGAAGTCGACGGAGACGGAGACACGCGAGAAGACCCGCGCGGCGGTCCTCGAGATCTTCGACTGGATGGCCAACGACATCCCGGACTCGATCAAGAAGGACCAGCTCCTCAAGGAGATCATGGACGAGGCCCTCGGCCTCGGCCCTCTGGAGGACCTGCTCGCCGACGACGACGTCTCCGAAATCATGGTCAACAACTGGGACCGGATCTACGTCGAGCGCAAGGGAAAGCTCACGCTCACCGGGCGTTGCTTCACCGACAACGACCAGGTCATGAACATCGTCCAGCGCATCCTCGCGCCGATCGGCCGCCGCGTGGACGAGTCGAGCCCCATGGTCGACGGCCGCCTCAAGGACGGCAGCCGCTTCAATGCGATCATCCATCCCCTCGCCCTCTCGGGTCCCGCCGTCACGATCCGGAAGTTCATGAAAAAGCGCCTCGGCCCCGACGACTTGATCAAGTACGGGAGCATGACGCGCGAGATGGCGGACTTCCTGAAGGTGACGGTCGAGTGCCGGCGCAACATCGTCATTTCCGGCGGGACCGGCTCCGGGAAGACCACCCTCCTGAACGTGCTGTCGGGCTTCATTCCCGAAGACGAACGTATCGTGACCGTCGAGGACGCGGCGGAACTGCGCCTGCCGCAGGAGCACGTGATCACGCTCGAAGCGAAGCCCGCCAACATCGAAGGGACGGGCGCGATCCCGATCCGGAAGCTCGTGCTCAACTGCCTGCGCATGCGGCCCGACCGGATCGTGGTGGGGGAGTGCCGCGGCGGCGAGGCCTTCGACATGCTCCAGGCCATGAACACCGGTCACGACGGGTCGCTTACGACGATTCACTCCAACACCCCGCGCGACTGCATCGCGCGTATCGAAAACCTCGTCCTCATGGCCGGCATGGACATCCCGGCGAAGGCCATCCGCGAGCAGATCGCGTCCGCCATCCACATGATCGTCCAGCAGGCGCGCCTCTCCGACGGCAGCCGGCGCGTCACCCACGTCACCGAGGTCACGGGGATCGAAAGCGGCACGGTCACGCTGCAGGATATTTTTATTTTCAAGCAGTCCGGCATCACCCCGGAGGGAAAGATCAAGGGGCTCTACAAAGCCACCGGGGTCGTGCCGAGGTTCTACGACGAGCTGCGCGAACGCGGCAAGAAACTCGACATGCGGATTTTTCAGGGCTGAGTACCGCTCCACGGAAGTCGGTGACCAAGAGCCGAAGGCAAGTTCGGCCGCCCGCGAGGCGCGCGAGCGAGGCGTAGTAACGGAGAACTACGTCGAGCGAGCGCAACAAAGCGGGCGGCCGAAATCGCCGAGGAAATGGGTCACCCAATTCTGTGGGGCGGTACTGAGGCGGTGGCCGGCCGAGGACCTTGGACGAGGGTTCATCGGCTGCCCTCCGCACTTCCGCGCGTGCTCGCTCCCGCTTCCGCGAATCTGCGATTTGAAATTGGAAATTCGAAATTGCGTGTCCGTTGGGGACCTGCACCCAGGGACACCTCCCGCAGGACCGGTTTCATGGCGGTGCGGGCCCTTGAGCGCCCGCCTTCCCCCAGGTCCCTGTTCCTCCCCTACGGCGTCGCCTCCCTGGAGGCCAGACCACCATGCACATCCCGTTCACCCTCCTCCTCCTCACCGGCGGGGCCGTGGGCCTGTTCGCGTTCCTCGGCGTGCTCCTCTTCTCCAAGCGCTGGGAGACCTACGAGGAGAAATACCTGGAGGAATCGGAGCGGACCCTCGAGTCGATCTTCCTATCCATCCCGCCCCAGCAGCTCATCTACCTGTCGTTCCTGGCGATGGGCGTCATGTGGAGCGCGGTGTATTTCATGTTCAACCGGACCGTGCTCGCCACGATCTTCTCCCTACCCGCCTTTTTCTTCCCGCACGTCATGCTCTGGTGGTTCCGCGTGAAGAGGAAGGACAAGTTCGGCATGCAGCTCGTCGACGCGCTCGACAACCTCTCCAACTCGCTGAAGGCCGGGTACAGCCTCCCCCAGGCCTTCGAGCTGATCGAGCGCGAGATGGAGGCGCCGATCTCCCAGGAGTTCCGGGTCTTCAATCGGGAGGCCCGGCTCGGCCTCCCGCAGGAGCAGGCGCTCCGCAACATGTATACCCGGATGCCGAGCGAAGACCTCGACCTGGTCATCACCGCCATCGTGATCTCGCGCGAGCTGGGCGGCAACCTCACCGACGTCTTCGAGAACATCGCGAAGGTCATCCGCGAGCGCTTCCGCATCGAAGGGAAGATCAAGGCCCTCACCTCCCAGGGGAAGCTCCAGGGGATCGTCGTCTCCCTCATGCCCGTCGTGCTCGGGTTCGCCATCAATGCGGTGAACCCGGAGCTCATGCGGCCCATGTACGAGACCCTGCCCGGCTGGGGCCTCATGATCGTGATGGCGATCCTGCTCTTCCTGGGCTACTGGTTCATCCGCAAGATCACCACGATCGACGTGTGAAGGAGGGGCCATGACCCTTGCCCTGATCTACATCCTGATCCCCGCTTCGATCCTCCTCGCCGTCTTCAGCCTGTACTCCATCAACCAGGGGGTCGTGCTGCAGGGCCGCTCCGCGTTCGACGAGAACGAGGCGACCACGAAGTCCCCCCTGTTCAAGCTGATCGCCCCGTACATCTCCGTCCTGCGCACCTTCGCAACCCCGTTCCTGCTGGAGGAGGTCGGCGGCAAGCGGAAGACGCGGAGCACGAATCTCATCTCCATCTCGCTCGACGCCTTCTCCAAGCGCGCCTATCGCTGGATCATCTCCGCGGACTATCCCCTCAACCTCACCGTGCCCGATTTCTTCGGCATGATCCTCTTCGCCTTCCTGGCGGCCGTCGGCTTCGGGATCTTCCTCTACCTGCAGGTCGGCGCCTGGTGGATCCTGCCCCTCCCCATGCTCTGGGTGATCTACCCGATCCTTTGGCTTCGCGAGAAGTGCGTGAAGCGGCAGAACGAAGTGAAGCGGACCCTTCCGTACGCCCTCGACCTCATCTGTCTCGCCGTCGAGGCGGGGCTGGACTTCAACGCCGCCCTGCCCCGCATCATGCCGAAGCTCGGCACGAACGCGATGGCGGTGGAGTTCGGCCGCATGATGCGCGAGATCCGCATGGGGCGCCCGCGCCGGGAGGCGCTCCGCGACGTGGGCTTTCGCATGAACGTCCCCGACCTGACCACCGTCGTCTCCTCCATCGTCCAGGCGGACGAGCTCGGGACCAGCCTCGGTCCGATCCTCCGCATCCAGGCGGACATGATCCGGACCCGGCGGTTCCAGCGCGCGGAGAAGCTCGCGATGGAGGCCCCGGTCAAGATGCTTTTCCCGCTCCTCGTTTTTATTTTCCCCACGGTGTTCATGATGATCTTCGGCCCGATCGGCATCAAGTACTTCCTCCAGCAACCCGAGACGTCGAACATGATGCGATGAAGCTCCTCGACGTGACGAACGGCTCGGTGGTGGCCGAGGAGCTCGAGGTCGCGCGGACGGACGGCGAGAGGACCCGGGGACTCCTGGGCCGTGACTCGCTCCCGGAGGGGCACGCCCTGCTCCTCGAGAGGTGCCGCCTCATCCACATGTTCTTCATGCGGTTTCCGATCGATGTCGTGTACCTCAATGCCGGCTTCCAGGTCGTGAAGGTCGTGGAAAACCTGGCTCCGTGGCGGCTCTCCGGTGCGCTCTGGGCGAGCGCGACCGTGGAGTTGCCGGTGGGTGCGATCCGGAAGTCGGGGGTCGCGCCCGGCCACCGCCTGGAATTCCGACCCTGAGGTCCTCGTAGAGGTCTTGCATGGCCCGGCTGCACGCGAAGCTGAAGCTGCTCGGAAAGCACCCCAAGGAGATCCCCGTCCGCACCTCCCCCTTCCTCCTGGGGCGGAGCGAGGAGTGTCACCTCGCCCTCACCGGCGGCGGCAAGGTCTCCCGGAAGCACGCGGAGATCAAGTACGCGAGCGGACGCTTCTCGATCGCCGACCTGGGAAGCCACAACGGCACGTCGGTCAACGGGGAAAAGATCACCGAGTGCGACCTCGACGACGGGGACCGGATCACGATCGGCGGCTTCGAGATGGAGGTCGCCATCATCGTCGAGGACAAGGCGGGGGAGCGGCAGCCCGCGCCCCGGCTCAAGCGCAAGGGGGGACACCGGCACCCCGGCGCGGAGCACGGTAAGGAGCCGCCGTCGCGCTCGCGCCACGCCCACGAGCACAAGTCCCCCGAGCGGCACGAGGAGGAGGCGCCGGCCGTGGTCACCGTGCCCGCGCCCGAAGAGTCGGGCACGCGGCTGGTCGACATGGCGGCGTACGTCGGTCCGCCCCAGGGCGAGGGGGGCACGGCGATCGTGGACATGACGGATCTGACCGGAGGGCGGAAGAAACCCTCGAAGCGCTTCATCTTCGGCGTCGCCGCCGTGGCCGTGGTCCTCTCCGTCGGCGTGACGCCCTTCCTCTTCCCCCCGCCCCCGCAGTTCAGCTTCCAGCAGCGGCTGGAGCTTGTCGGCAAACGGGCGGCGGGCGAACCCGTCCCGCCGGACGTCCCGCTGCCCACGATCGAGCCGACCTTCGACCTGCAGACCCTCGTCCGCACCACCACGGAGAGGCCCGTGATCTTCCCCATCGACGAGTTCGGCTCCACGGACCCGAACGTGTTCCAGGTCGCGGGGATCGGAACGGCCGAGGAAGGGGGGCCGGAGAAGCTCGCCATTCAAGGCCAGAAAGCGGGCAAGGCCCTGCTGGTGATGGTGGACCACGAGACCAAGAAATGGTACAGCATCGAGGTGCAGGTCGTCGAGGACGCGCGCTGGCCCCCGAACTGGAACGACAGCGAGCGACGAGCGACGGCCGACAAGCTGAAGGCCGACGCGGACGAGATCTACGTCAACGCGAAGAAGGACCTCACCGACCGCTCCAAGGCGCTCTCGCGCTACAGCAAGGTCGTGCGGCTCTATGAGAGCATGGGCAGCGCTCCGGCCAAGCCGCTCAAGGAGGCCAAGGACCGGGTGGAGGAGATTCAGCGGGAGATCACCCGCGTCGAGGACGAGTTGATGCGCCAGTACAAAGCCGCCCTCGGCCGCAAGAAGTGGGAGGAGGTGTACCAGCTCGTCGGGAAGCTCCTGGAACTGTATCCCGTGGAGAATGTCGATAGGAATCGCGATGACGAGGTGGCCGGGAAGCACGGGAACTGGGAGAAGTTCAACCTCTACAAGGCCGAAAGGAACCGGATCGAATCGATCCTGCGCAAGATCGACCCGCGGCGAACGTTCCGCTAGCGGCCTGTCGCCGAAGTCCAGACACGATGCCTCGAGCGCAGGCCGGCCCGCGCGAACGGCCGCGGGGATAAGGGCCCGCCGTGACCGCGTGGACGACCGGGTCCGAGGCTCGTCAACGGGCCACGAACCCGCGGGTGCCCGGGCCCGGCGCGTTGGGGGCCCTCGACGAGGGCCGCCTCCCCGGCCTGCCCGCCGTCCACGCGCTCTTTTTTTCTGTGAACAGGACCGTTCCAGCCGAATTCGTCCCCTCGAGCGGTGAAACTCGCCATGATGCGCCTCAAGTACGAAGAAGACGGCCAGAACAAGGAATACCTCGTCCGTGGGAACGACCCGATCCGGATCGGCCGGGATCCCGAGTGCGAGATCCCGACACGGAACAAGTCCGTGTCCCGGCGACATGTCACGCTGGTGCCGGACGGGAAGGGCCTGCGCGTGCGCGATGAGGGCGGGGCCAACGGGACCTTCGTCAACAATGAGAAGATCGAGCAGGAGGTCCTCCTCAAGGACGGCGACGTGGTGCGCGCCGGCAAGTTCGAGCTGACCTTCTCCGCCGAGGACATGCAGGATTCGACGGAGCTGGGCGCCGGGACCCGGTCGGGCGCGAGCGAGGACGGGACGATCGTCGATCCGTCCTTCGCCGGGGGCGGACTGGTCGGGAAGGTCGCCGCCGCGGGAAAGGCGGGGGCCGAAGCGGACGTGGCGAGGCTTTTCGCCGACGCGGCCGCGCAGGCGGCCCCTCCGCCTCCGCCGCCGGGCGCCGCGGGCGGCTCCGGGGGCATCCCCTCTCCGCTTGGCCCGGGCATCGCCGCCCCCAAACTGGAAATCGTGGCGGGCATGCCCGCGAAAACGGTCGACGTGACGACGAAGAAAGTCACGTTCGGGAGCCAGGAGGACAACGTCGTCATCCTCAAGGCGGAAGGCGTCTCCCGGCACCACACCGAGCTGGTCTACAAAGACAAGGCCTGGGTCGTCCAGGACCTCGGTTCGAAGAACGGCACCTACGTCAACTCCAAGAAAGTCACCTCGCAGGCGCTCAAGGGCGGCGAGCTCATCGCCATCGGCCAGGTCCAGATCCGGTTCCTGTTGCCGGGCGGCGCGGCGGTCGAGGACGCGGCCGCGCAGAGCAAGAAACGTCTGCGGATCGCGATCGCGGGCGTCGCGGTGGTGCTGTTCGTGGTCGGCGGCCTGTGGGCGCTTCTGCCTCCGCCGGACGAGGAGAAGGGGACCGCGGTCCTGGTCAAGTGCGACCAATGCCATAAGGACGGCCACAAGCGGACCGATTGCCCGTACATCAAGATCACCTCCCAGTATGCCGAGGTGGCCTCCAAGCTCAAGAAGGCGCTCGACGCCCAGTTCAAGGACGGGAACCGGAACTCGGACGCCCAGCAGGTGCTCGAGGCCGCGTATCGCACGGGACAACAGATCGAAAAGCAGTACCAGGATCCGCCCGTCGAGCATCCGGCGATCAAGGCCTTCTACAGCCTCCTGGGCACCTTCCGCGACAAGGCCGCGCTGAATTTCAAGGAGTTCAAGTGGAAGGATCCGCGCGAGCAGCTCGCGCCGCTCACCGTCAATCGCGAGATGTTCGCGCAGATCCGCGACCTGGCGACCACCATGCTCGACTGGGTCGACTCCGAAGCCAAGATGGGGGAGATCCTCCAGGAGGGGCAGGACTATCAGGTGAACGACAAGGTCGAAGAGTCGTACCGGACCTACCGCAAGATCGACGACGCGAGCGTCTACGCGCAGGCGGCCAAGCAGCGACGCGACGAGATCAAGGCCTCTTACATGTCGAAGCGCGTCCGGGAGGTGGAGGCGAAGCTCGCGGCCAACGATTACGAAAACGCGCTCAAGCTCATCAACGACGCCCTCGACCTGCTCGGCCAGGAGTACCAGGACGTCGGCGCGGAGATGATCCCGAAGAAGGGCGAGTGCGAGAGGTTCCTCGGCACCCAGAAGCTCTTCACGGACGTCGACGCGCTCATCAAGAAGGACGAGTTCGACGCCGCCCAGAAGAAGCTGCGCGAGCTGAATCCGGGCCTGCTCCAGCGCGTCGACTGGGTCAAGCGCCGCTTCGATGAGTGCCAGCAGGAGATCGAGACGCGGAAGCTCGTTACCGCCGCCACGCAGCAGTACAACGACATGAAGGCGGACACGGCCATCGCCATCCTCGCGCCCCAGATCGCGAACGCCCGCGCCGAGGTGCGCGAGCTCCTCGACCGCGTGCGCAAGGTGCATAACTCCTACAATGAAATGGTCGCCGCGCGCAACCGCGGGGATTTCGGCACCGCCCGCGAACGCGCCGCGGTGATCGTCGAGGCGGAGAAGGACCCGGCGAACGGCTACCGGAAGGAGGCCGACCAGGTCAAGAGCATCGACTTCGACAAGGTCGCCCGGGAGGCCCTCCGCGCCGGCGACGACGGGAAAAAGCGGGGCGAGGAGACCGAGTCGGACGCCCAGACCCTGTTCAAGGTGGAGCGCTTCGCCGACGGCCTCGCGAAGTGCGCCGAGTCCGAGAAGGCCTTCGGCGAGGCGCGTGAGCGCTTCGATCAGGCCGCGGTCTACCTGAAGGGGGAGGCACAGGCGAAGATCAAGCTGCTCCTCGACGCCGCGCAAAAGAACTTCAACTTCCTCCAGAACGCGGGCACCATGAAGCCGCAGCAGCGGATCGCGCTGCTCAAGGTCGCGCGGGCCAAGGTCTCCGTCAGCGGCTCCGACCGGGAGAAGAGCCTCCACCGCGAAATCACCGCCCTCATCAACAGGCTCGAGATCGAGTCCGGGGGTAAGTAGGCCCGATGCGGATTCCCGAGAAGATCGGCAAATACCGCCTGATCTCCGAGCTGGGCGCCGGGGCGATGGGCGTCGTCTTCAAGGCGCAGCAGGACGTCATCAGCCGCGTCGTGGCCATCAAACTCCTCCCCGACGAGGCGGAGCGCGGCGACCCCGCCCTCGTCAAGCGCTTCCGGAACGAAGCCCTCGCCGCCGCCAAGGTCATCCACCCCAACCTCGTCACCGTCTACGGCGTCGGCAACGACGTGGGCTTCCACTTCATCGCCATGGAGTACGTTGAGGGGAAACCCCTCGACGCCACCGTCCAAACCGAAAAGTGGTCCCTCTCCGACCTCCTCTCCATGTGCATCCAGGCCGCAAGGGGGATCGCCGCGGCCCACAGCGTCGGCATCATTCACCGCGACATGAAGCCCAAGAACATCATGTACGACCAGGAAGGGCTGGTGAAGGTCCTGGACTTCGGCATCGCGCGGATCGGCGAGGACTCCCTCCTCACCAAGGTCGGCACGATCATGGGGAGTCCGCCCTACATGTCTCCCGAGCAGGCCCGCGGCGAGCACGTCGACGCGCGCACCGACATCTTCTCCTTCGGCGTCGTCATGTACGAGGTCCTCACCGGCGTGCGTCCCTTCACGGCCCCCGACACGCGCACCATGATCCTCGAGCGGCAGAAGCTCAAGAACCCGCCGCCCGTCGTGTCCATCCTGAACCGGGAAGTCCCCTGGTACATCGACCGGATCGTCTCGAAGTGCCTGTACGGGGATCCGCGTAAGCGCTACCAGACGGTGAAGGCGCTGGTCGACGACCTGCTGCTGGCCCAATACCTGCTTGACTCCAACCGCGTCGCCTGCACCGTTCTCGCGGACGTCTGCAAGAAGGCCGCCGAGAATTCCTTCTGCATCCCGTGGAAGCGCATCGGCCGCACGCTCCTGGCCGCGCTGCTCTTCTTCCTGCTGTGCATCCTGGCCATGGCGCCGCAGGTGTCGATGGCGTTCCTGCTCGCGCTGCTCGTGCCCCTCTTCACGCTGGAGCTCTTCAAGGTCCGTCGCTTCGTGAAGGGGATGGTCGACCGGCAGGTGGAGAAGGAAATCCGCTCGAAGCAGAAAAAAAAGGCTCCGGTTGCCTCGTAGGTACCGCTCCACGGAAGTCGGTGACCCATAGGCGAAGGCAAGTTTGGCCGCCCGCGAGGCGCGCGAGCGAGGCGTAGTAACGGAGCACTACGGCGAGCGAGCGCAACAAAGCGGGCGGCCAAAATCGCCGAGCAAATGGGTCACCCAATTCCGTGGGGCGGTACTAAGCGCGGGGGAACGGCGCGAGAGGCTTCGCCTGCCCCGATACCTTTTCGAAACGGGCTCGACGGATGGCATTCCTGATCATCGAGAAGGGCAAGGACGTCGGCAAGAAGTACAAGGTCGAGGGCGAGGCCGTCCTCGGTTCCGACGCCGGCGTCCAGGTCCCGATCCCCGACTCCCGGCTGGCGCCGAAGCATGCCCGCATCTTCCGGCGGCAGAACATCTACTACATCCTCGACCTCACGCGCTCGAACAGCGTGGCGGTGAACGGCCGGGTCATCAATGCCGAAAAAAAGATCCTGCCGGGAGACAAGATCCGCGTCGGCCTTACCTGGTTCTCCTGGCAGGAGACCGCGGGGGGCAAGGAGAAGTCCACCGCCGTCCTCGACCTGCTCGACGAGTACGAGATCGAGGAAGAGGTCGGTCGGGCGGGCGTGGGGGACCTCTACACCGCGCGCGAAATCGCGCTGGACCGGCGCGTCTCCCTCCGCATCCTGCCGCCGGGGCTCATCGGGGAAAATCCCGGCGTGGAGCGGCGCTTCCGCGAGGAGGTCCAGTCCATTGTCGGCCTCTGCCACGAAAACATCGCCAAATTGCTCGACTTCGGCGCCCGCCAGACGTACCTCTACTTCACCACGGAGTTCCTCGAGGGCACGCCCCTCGAAACGCTCATGAATACCGAGGGGTCCCTCCCCTTCGATCGCGCCCTGCTCATCTCGCGCGACATCGCGCGCGGCCTCGACCACGCCCACCGCCGCGGCGTGATCCATCAGGACCTGAATCCCAAGAACATCGTGATCGCGGGGGACCGCGTCGCGATCACCGACTTCGGTCCGACCAAGGTCATCGCCGAAATCACGAGCGACGGGCTCACCAGCATGGGGATCGTCGGCCGGTTGGAGTACGCCTCCCCCGAGCAGTGCCAGGGCGGCCAGGTGGACCACCGCTCCGACATCTACTCCCTCGGGGTCATCACCTACCAGATGCTCACGGCGAAGCTCCCCTTTCAGAGCGAGAATCCCACCGAGCTCATCGAGGCCCAGGTCTCGGGCATCCCGAACCCCGTCACGCGTTGGCGGCCCGACGTGCCGTCGGAGATCGAGAGGATCGTGCTCAAGGCCCTCTCCAAGGAGCCCGAGAACCGCTACTCGAGCTGCGCGGACTTCATCCGCGACATCGAGTCCTGCATCCGCGACCTCGAGCTGATCAAGCACGCGGAGAGCGAGCACCCGGACACCCTCTGGGCCATCAAGTGGCTGTACAAGGCCAATATGGCCATCTCCGGCCTGGAGGACTGGATCCGCACCTCCACCCTCATCCGCATCGGCGACATCGAGACCGATCGAAATTTCAAGTTCGTCCTCCTGCTCAACCGGTTCTGGTTCCGCTGGGGCGTCGCGTTCGGCCTCGTGGGCCTGTTTCTCGCTCTCGTCTTCGCCGTCTCCCGGGTCCTGGCGACGATCCCGTGGCTCCAGGCCGATCAGTGGATCGGGAACTTGCCCGCCGGGAAGTAGTCTCCGGTGGGCGCTCCCGCCGCCGCGCACCGAACCGCGGCCGTGAGGGAGCGGTCTCGAGGCGTTCTTCCGTGCCCTGGGGTTCGACCTCGCTCCTCCTCGCTCGACCGCCCGCGCCGCGAAGCTCAAAAGTTCGGGAACCCCCTTTGGCGCCGTGAAATCCGTGGTCGCCCCGGCTGCCGCCCCCAGGCACCTCGTTGCCGGCCTGCGCGCTTCCTCCAACCGGGGATTCGGGAACGCTTGCATCCATGACTCGCTACCTCGTGACCGGCGGCTGCGGCTTCATCGGCTCCAACTTCGTCCGGCTCCTCCTCCGAAGAGACCCGCGTGCCGAGGTCGTCAACCTCGACGCCCTGACCTACGCCGGCAACCCGGAAAACCTCGCCGACCTCGCCTCGGAGAGCCGCTACCAGTTCGTCCGGGGAAACGTCGAGGAGCCCGCGGCGGTACGGCGCGCGCTCGAAGGGGGCGCGGATGCCGTCGTGCACTTTGCCGCGGAGTCCCATGTGGATCGCAGCCTCGAAGATCCCGCGCCGTTCGTGCGCACCAACGTCCTCGGCACGCAGGTCCTCCTCACCGAGTGCCGGCGGGCCGGCGTCGGCCGTTTCCTGCTCGTCTCCACCGATGAAGTGTACGGCTCCCTCGGGCCTGACGGTGCGTTTCGGGAGACCGACCCCATCCAGCCCAGCTCTCCGTACTCCGCGAGCAAGGCGGCCGCGGACCTCCTCACGCGCGCGGCGTTCGTGAGCTTCGGCGCGCCCGTCCTCCTCGTGCGCTGCTCGAACAACTACGGCCCGTACCAGTTCCCTGAGAAGCTGATCCCCTTCTTCCTGACCCGCCTCTTCGAGGACAAGCCGGTCCCGCTCTACGGCGACGGTCAAAACGTCCGCGACTGGCTCCATGTCGAGGACTGCTGCGAGGGGATCCTGCGCGTCCTCGAGGCCGGCCGGCTGGGCGAGGTGTACAACCTCGGCGGCGGGAACGAGCGTAGCAACCTGCAGATCACCCGAACCCTCCTCTCCCTCCTCGGGAAGCCCGAGAGCTTGATCACCTTCGTCAAGGACCGCCCGGGGCATGACCGTCGCTATGCCCTGGACGGCACGAAGGCCGCCGGCGAGCTCGGATGGCGGCCCCGGCTGGGTTTTGACGACGGCCTCGCGCGCACCGTCGACTGGTACCGCGCGAACGAGGAGTGGTGGAAGCGGATCCTTCGCGGCGAATACCGAAGTACTCACCAGGCCTCCGAACATCCGTGAAACAGGAAGGCGCCCCCGATGGAAACGAACAGCCAGGACCGTAACGCCAGCGGCCTCATGCGGGCGATGGCCCAGGACACGACCCGCGAGGCCAAGGACATCGAAAAGCTCTTCAGCGCCATGTCCAAGAACAAGGCGTCGGACCTTCACCTCAAAGCGGACATGAAGCCGGTCTTCCGCATCGCGACCGTGCTGCACGAGGTGGGGAACCGGGTGCTCACCAGCGAAGACGTGAAGCGCCTGATCTACGAAATCCTCTCGGACGACCAGCGGGTGCGCTTCGAGGCCCACGGCGACCTGGACTTCGCGTACTCGCTCGAGGGCATCGCGCGCTACCGCGTGAACGTCTATCGCGATCGCGGGACGATCGCGGTGGCCGTGCGCCGCGTCAATCCCGACATCCCGAATTTCGAGGATTTGCACCTGCCGGAGGGGATCCGCCGGATCCCGAACTTCACCCAGGGGCTCGTGATCGTCGCGGGCCCGACCGGCCAGGGAAAGTCCACGACCCTCGCCTCGGTCCTCCAATTCATCAACGACAACCGGAAGTGCCACATCATCACCGTCGAAGACCCGATCGAGTATTTGTTCCGCGACCGGAAGTCGTTCGTCAACCAGCGGGAAGTGGGGATCGACGTCGAGTCGTTCACGGCGGCGCTGAAGCACATCGTCCGGCAGAACCCCGACGTGATTCTGGTGGGCGAAATGCGCGACAACGTCAGCTTCGATGCCGCGCTGCAGGCGGCGGAGACGGGCCACCTGGTCTTCGGCACGATCCACGCGTCGAGCGCGGCCCAGACCCTGGGCCGCATCCTGGACCTCTTCCCGACGGAACGTCAGGACCTCATCCGGCAGGGGCTGGTCTTCAACCTGAAGGCCGTGGTCTGCCAGAAGCTCCTGCCCTCGAGCAAGGAGGGCGTGCGCATGGTCCCGGCGTGCGAGATCATGATCACGAACTCGACCATCCAGAAGCTGATCATGTCCCACGAGGACAAGAAGATCCAGGACGTGATCCGCTCGGGGGAGGAGGAGGGGATGCAGGACTTCAACCAGTCCCTGGTGAAGCTGATCAACGAAGGCTATGTGTCGAAGAAGGTGGCGCTCCAGTTCTCGCCGAACCCGGAGCAGCTCAAGATGAACCTCCAGGGGATCTACCTCGGCGAGGACCACAAGATCCTCGGGTGAGGGCCCGCGCGAGAATCCCCGCGCCTTCTTGCCGCTTGACCCTGGCGGCGAGCCCCTCTTCCGCTTGGCGCTGGCATGGATGATCCTGAGAGCAGCCGGTCGGCTTCGAGGGGGCCCGGTTTGGTAGCCCGGCGGCCACGCGGCGCGGGCGAGGCGATGTGCCCGCACCGGACCGCTCTCGCGAATGCCCGGGCGGTGCGAGCCGGCAGAATCGACCGAGGCCGCCCCGGCGTTCGCCGGGGCGGCCTCGTTGCGTTTTCGCGGCGTGCGGGCGGGGGAGCGGCCACCACGCCTAGCAGCTACAGCACATCGGCATGCCGTTCATCATCAGGCAGCAGGACATCCCGCACGCCATCATCTTCTCCAGCATGGCGCACATGCAGCCGAGCATGTCGGCCATGTTCTTGTCTCCGCTCATGCACGTCATCGACAGCCCGTGCTCGGTCTTCTCCATTGAGCACATGCACAGGCCCAGGTTCATCATGCACATCGGCATCCCGTTCATCGTCATCATGACGGAGGGCATGCACCCCATCAGCAGGTCGCTCATCGAGTGCATCATGGGGACCATGGCCGCGTCGTCGCATGTGCACATCATGCACATCCCGCCGGCCATTTTCTTCAGCTCCATCTTGCACCGGGCCATCATGCCCATGCCCGTCCCCATCGGCATGCCCATGCACATGGGCATCATCGACATCATGCCCGGCATGCCCGAGCCCATCGGCATCCCCATGCCCATCCCCATGGGCATCATCGAGGGCAGCATCGGGGACATCGGCATCATCCCGGGCATCCCCATGCCCATCGACATCGGCATGCCCATCATGCCGCCCATCGGCATCCCACCACCCATCGGGGACGCGCCGCCCATCGGCAGGCTCATCATCCGTTCGGACCTCATCCCCGGCCTCGGCATCATAACACCCTCCTGACGTGGCTCGTATCTCCGCGGCCTTGGCGGGGGATCGTGCGCGCGGCTCCCAGATGCCGCCCTCGGCCGAAACGGCGTCCTCGGACGCCGACGAGCAAGCATCTACCGGCTGCGGACGACTTTGTCAACCAATCTCCGGTGTCTCGTGCGAAGCAGCAGTGGTTGTGAAAGGCCGTCTCCGCTCTCTCGAAGGTCCTCCACCGTTCGCGCCCACCTCTCCGCCATCACGGAGCCCGCCCCCCCCTCGCGTTTCGCCCTCGCTCCAGCCTCTCCGCGGTCTTGTGGTGGCAAATGGGATGATTCCTCCAATAAAGCGGAGTTTGTTCTTGACAATCGTTCGTTCGCGCGTTATATTGGTGACCATCCCCAGCGACGGCGGGCAGATCCTGATGACGCCGTTTTCCCCTGGGATGGCTGACCCCTCACTGGATGGAGAGCTCGCCATGTTTCGACAGCCCCTCCTCGCGCGCCCGGGCACGTCCGCTACCACAGCCACCGTCCTGCCGACGGTGGTGATGTGCGGCTGCCCGGTCATGACGCCGATGGGGTGGTGCTTCGTGTGGCGGGCCGTTCTCCAGCCGCTCCCCTCCTTCCCGCGGACGGTTACGCCCGAGGCCGTCGCTCCCTACCTCAGCCGCTTCGTCAACCTCAACTAGCGGTCCGCCGTCTGAGTACCGCCCCACGGAAGTCGGTGACCAATAGGCGAAGGCAAGTTTGGCCGCCCGCTAGGCGCGCGAGCGAGGCGTAGTAACGGGGAACTACGGCGAGCGAGTGCAACGACGCGGGCGGCCAAAATCGCCGAGCAAATTGGTCACCCAATTCTGTGGGGCGGTACTGAGTGTGGCCATGGTTCCCGCAGGCCGCGCGGCCGTTCGTAGTTCCGCCTTCAGGCGGGGCGTCCGGCTGCGTGGCCCTGGAAGGCCGGTCGGTCGATCGCGCAGCGCGTCCAATCCCCGTCCACGGGCCGCCCGGGGGCCGCGTTGCGTTGCGCCGCGCCACGCCGCCCTGCCTGCGTGTGGACGGCCGCTCGGCGTGCCCGCTCCCGTTCCACCCCGTCGCATGGAGGACGTGTGCGGAAGAAGTCGTTGCCTCCGAAGTCGCCCCCTGCACCCCATCCGCGTCCCGCGAGTGGGATGGCCAGGGTCCCGGCGCGTGTCCGGGAAGCGCTCCCCGCCCCGGCCGACGCCTCCGACCCCGTTTCGGCCGACCCGTCGTCCGAGTCCCCCGCGGGGGACGCCCTCCCTGCGGCTGCCGCCGGTGTCGTCCGCTCCCCGCACGACCGCTGGCGCCCCGACGTCCAGTCGAGCGTGGCCATCAATCTCCGCCGTGCCCGCATGGAACGCCATTTCAGCCTCGATGATCTCGCCGACCGCTGCGGCATCAGCCGCTCCATGCTCAGCCAGATCGAGAACCAGCGTTCCATCCCGTCCGTCACCGTCCTCTACCGGATCTCCGAGGGGCTCGGCGTGCCCTTCGCCGGCCTGCTCGAGCCGCAGACCGAACGCAAGCTCGTCGTCACGAAACTCGAGGACTCGCGCACCCTCGCCACCCACGACGAGCACTTCCAGACCCGCACCCTCTTCCCCTTCGACGATCCCCTTCGCCCGCTCGAGTTCTACGAGGTCACGCTCCTGCCCGGCGGCCACCACGCCTCCGAGCCCCACCCGGTCGGGACCTGCGAATACCTCGTCCTCGTCAGCGGAATCTTCCGCCTGAAGGTCGGGAACCGCCAGGTCGAGCTGAGGCCGCGCGACTCGGTCTTCCTCCAGGCGGACATCGAGCACGAATACGTCAACCCGGGCCGCGAAAACGCCGTCCTCTACATGGTCGTGACGCGCCCGGAGCGCTCGGGCGGCATCACCGGGGGCTGATCCACCCAGGCGCAAGTTCGAGGACGCGGGCCTTCGCCTTGACGGGATGCGGGAGGAAGGGGATACAGATGGAAACCTCCCGTCCGTCCTGTTATCCTGTCCCATGGCGTCGCCGACCTCGGGGGTCGGAACGCATGGCTCGCCGGGCCGGATTTTGTTTTTCGGAGGAGGCGCTTCGCGCGTGTCCGAAGCCCCGCCGCCCCCGTCGACGCCCTGGCCGCCCGCCCCCCCGCCGCCCCCCCTTGCAGTCGAGGCCGCGGGCCCCGAGTTCGCCGCGGGTCCCCGCCCTCCGACCTGGCTCTTCCCCTCCCTTCTGACCGCCGTCTTCCTGCTCGGGTCCGTCCTCCGCTTCTGGGGGCTCGAGGCTCGCGGGCTCCTCCTCTATGACGAGGCCGTGCACCTCCTCGAGGCGCGCTGGATGCTCGGCGTCCTCGCCTCCGTCCCCGACGCCTTCAGACTTGCAAGTCTCGGCGGCATCGGAGACCCGCCCCCCGCCCCCGCCCCTGTCCCCCCCACCCCCCCCGAGCCCACCTCGCCGAAGCGGCTCCAGGCACAGGCGCTCTCCGCACGCATGAGCGCGCGACTCGGCGGGGGACTCGCGCCGATCTGGTGCCGCCCGACGCACGACCTCCTGATCGCCCTCGCCATGACGCTCGTCGGCGATCGGGACAGCGCCGGTCTCCTCGTGAGCGCCGCCTTCGGCAGCCTCTCCGTCCTCTTTGTCGGTCTCCTCGCCCGCCGCCTCTGGGGACCCACGGCCGGCCTCCTCGGCGCGCTCGCGCTCGCGCTCTCCCCCCTCCACCTTCTGCATTCGCGAAACGCGTTGGCCGAGGCCGACTCCACCTTTTACCTCCTCGCCGCCGTCACTCTCCTCGGCTGGGCTCTCACGTCCGCCCGCCGCCCCGTCCGTTGGGTGTTCGTCGCGGGTCTCCTCACCGGCGTCTGCTACACCGCGAACGTGCGGCTCGTCGTCGCGCCGCTGATCCTCTGGTCCGGCTATGCGCTCGGCTGCCGCTCGTCCCCCACGCTCCCACCGCGCGATCGGCTGCGGGGCGCGCTTTGGCTCTCGCTCGGCATGGCCGTCCCCCTCGGCCTCTGGGAGCTGAGCTACGTGTCCGCCCACCTGCTCCTGGACCTGCCCTGGTACCGCATGCCCGAAAGCTACTTCCGCCGCGTGCTCTGGTACATCCCGAACCAGGGGACCCGCGACGCCGGCTTCGGGGAGTTCTCCGCCCTCCCGTACTTCCTCTGGCTCTACGAAGGACCCCTGCTTCTCCCCGCCGCGGCCGCCGGTCTTCTCCTCGCCCTCCGACGGCGGTCCCTCCCCGACCTCTTCCTCCTCGCCGTTCCCCTGTGGACCTACGGTTTTTATTTGAGCCGGGCCGTGGAACAGCCCCTCCGATACTTGGTCCTCCCTCTGCCGGCGCTCGCGCTCGCGGTCGGAAGCCTCTTCGCCGTGTCCCCGCCGCTCGCAGGGCTTCCCCCTGCGGCCGAGCGTATCCGACGCTCCCGGTGGCTCCCCGCCGCGGTCGCCGCGACGCTTCTCCTCCTCGGCCTGACCAGTCTCGGCGAACCCCTCCTCTCGCGGTCGGCCTACCCGGCCGCATGCGCGTGGCTGGGCGAGCGCCGCGCGGCGGGCGACGCCCCCTTCTACTTTATGCGCTGGCAGCCGATCGGCTGGTACTACGACCGCTCGCAGCGCTGGGCCACGCAGTTCCCGGATCGGGGCGAGGACCTCGAACGCCTGTACAAAGCGGGCGTCCGCTACCTGGTCGTCGACCCGCCGGTGCGCGGCCTCTCCTCCCTCCCTACCGAATACGGCGACGACCTCCTGCGCCGGCTCGAGGCTCGCTGTCATCCGAAGGAGTTTCCCCACCCCGGCGGGGCGATGCCGAACATGGCTTTCGAACATCACCGCTTCGTCACGCCGAACCTGGACTCCACCCTGCTCCTGGCCGAGGCGATGCTCGAGCACGGAGGCACCGTTCGCGTCTACGACCTCAGCGAGTTTTTCGGCCCCGCCCCCTGGCCGCCACGGTAGCGGCAGGGGTCGGCTCACGCTTCCGGCTTCCGCGGCGCGGTGAGTGGAAGCTCCGCATCGCGGGCGTTCGCCCCCCCCCAACCGACGTCTTGCCGCGTCCCCGTCCAGCGCGCCTCCTCAAGCTTGCCTTTCCGACGTCCGATACCATTTGTGGCCGGAGGTGGTCGGCGCCCTCCCCGGGCGCGCGGGAGGCCTCCGGACGGTACGGGTCCTTTCAGGGATTCTCGCGATGAAACTCCAGAGCCTTCCCCTCACCCTGCGGCGACGCTGGCAAACGGCCGGCCTCGTACTGACGGCCGTTGCCGGCCTCGCCGCAGGGTCCTGCCTCGGGAACCGTCCGCCGGCCGGAGCGAAGGCTCGCGTGCTCGTTCGCGCGGGCGGCGCGGACACGCAGGCCATGGTCGAGGCCGCTGCGCTCTCTCCGCGCACGCTCGAGGTCGCGCTGGACGAGCTTTCCGCCGGACGAGCCGATGCCGGCGGAGAAGCGGCGTTGGCTGCCCTCCGCGAGGCGGTCACCCTCACGCGCACGACGGGCGGGGGCCCGGTCGTCGACGTACGCGCGCAGGCGGGCGAGCCGGAGCTTGCTTGCCGGCGCGCGAACGCCGTGGCCCGGGCCCTGGTCCAGGTGATCTCGGCCGACGCGCGCCGCGGGACGGAAAACGCGCTCTTCGCCGTCCGACGCGGCCTCGAGACGGCGCGCGCACGGCGCGAAGCCCTGCGCGAGGAGCTGTCGGTGCTGACGGGGCCGGGCGGGGACCCCGAGTCGGAACAGGCGGTGCTTCTGGCCACGCTTCGGGAGCTGGAGGTCCGCATCGATGGGCATCGCGCAACGGCGGCCCAGCGCGAGGAGGAGATGCGGGGGCTCATCGCGATTTCGGGCGCCCGTCCCGGGACCGGCGGCGCGCGCACGCTGCCGGCGTCGGCCGCCGTGCCGGCGCTCGAGGAACGCGTGGCCGCGCTCGAGCAGGCGCAGGGCGAGCTGCGGCGCATTCAGGAAATCCGGTTCGACGGCGATCCTCTTGTCGAAGCGAAACGGGCGGAAGTGGCAGGGCTCGAGGCCGAGCTGGTCGCGGACCAGGAGAAGTGGCGGTCACGGCGCCAGGCGAACCTTCAGTCCGAGGTCAACCGGGCGCAGCGCGAGGTCGAAGCCTGCGAACGGCGAAGGGCCGACCGGCGCAAGGAACTGGCGCTCGTCAACGACCGGCTTGCCCGGCTGCGCGTCGTCCGCCGCGAGCTCGAAGGGGTTGAGCGCGAGTTGGAGCGGGGCCAGGAGGAGGATCGTCACCATGCGACCGTGCTCGCGGGTCTCTCGAACCCGGCGGAAGTCACAAACCTCGCGGAAACCGCGGAGCTCCCGCCGCGGATGAACTGGGGGATGGCGGCGCTGTGGGTCCTCGCCGGCCTCGTCGGCGCATGCGCCGCGGCACTCCTCCGGGAAGCCCTGGATCCGCGGATCGCCGGCGAGGAGGAGGCTCGGCGGCTTCTCGAACTCCCGGTCGTGGGGCATCTGCCCCTGGCCGGCGCGGCCGAAGTGGCCGGCGGGATCGCCGGGGCGCGCGACGCGAGTCTCACGGAAGTGTTCGGCTCGATCGCGACCCTGCTCCGCGCGTCCCTCGGCGAAGGCGGCATGAAGACGGTGGGGATTCTGAGCGCGGTCCCGGGAGAAGGGAAGACCACGGTGGCCGTCGGCCTTGCCTGCGCGCTGGCGCGGAAGGGCCTCCGGACCGTGCTCATCGATGCTAACCTGCGCAGCCCGCGGGTCCACGAGGTGGCGGGGATTGAAAACACGAACGGACTGGCGACCCTTCTCGAGGGCCGGTGGCCGGCGCCTGCCTCAGGCCGCTTCGGCGGGCCGGCGGACATGAGCCAGCCGAGCGATCTCGACTTGTCGATGCAGGAGCACCTGTACCCGGGCCTGCGCATCATTCCCGCGGGGACGCCGCCGGAGAACCCGCAGCTTCTGCTCGAATCGGACTCGATGAAGGGGATCTTGGCGGAGCTGAAGGAAATCGCGGACGTCGTGATCGTGGATACACCCGCGCTCGGGTCGGTCGGCGAGGGACTCACCATGGCGACGATGACGGACGTGAACATCCTCGTGGTGGGCGCGGGCGTGGCCACGCGCGGCGAGCTTGCGTGGACGCGGCGGCTGCTGGGCAGCGTGCCCGCGAACCTGCTGGGGTTCCTGGTCGAGTTCTCGTCCTGGACCCCGTCGCGGCAGGCCGCGCGCCGCTCCGCGAAGGCGAAGCGCGCAGTCGCCGTGCAGGCTGTGTGATCGGGAGGAGGCGCCCCCGAATGGAAGCTTGAGTCTTCGTCCCCCCTTGTCTTCGCCGCCACCTCCGCGTAGAATTTCGGGACGCCCCGCGCCCTTTGACGGGGTGGTTCCCGCGGAGGGGCGACATGCCTCGCTATCGACTGTACGCCGGCCCCTGGCCGCCCGATCCGAGGAGCGCGGATGCCGACGGCCTGGTTGCCCTCGGCGGCTCGCTTGAGCCCGAGCCGCTGCTCGCGGCCTACCGGGCTGGGCTGTTCCCGTGGTCGTCGCGACCCGTGCTCAACTGGTGGTCGCCCGACCCGCGCGCGGTCTTCGACGTCCAGACGTTTCGGCCGCACGAGAGCTTGGAACGGAGCATCCGGCGCGGCGCCTGGCGCTTCAGCGTCGACCGCGACTTCGCGGGGGTCATGCGCGGCTGCGCGGAGCCCAAGCCGGGACGCACGAGCACGTGGATCACGCCGGACTTCATGAACGCGTACGCCGAGCTGCACCGCCGGGGGTACGCGCACAGCGTCGAGGTCTACGAAGAGGAGGAGCTGGTAGGCGGGATCTACGGCGTAGCGGTGGGCGCGTTCTTCGGCGGAGAGTCGATGTTCCGCCGTCGCACGGACGCCTCGAAGGCCGCGCTCGCACACCTGGTCGCTCGCCTGCGGGCGTGCGGCTTCCTGCTCTTCGACGGCCAGGTACCCACGCCGCACCTGGCGAGTCTCGGCGCCCTCCCGATGCGCAAGGGCGAGTTCCTTGCCCGGCTGCGCGCCGCGGTGGACGCGCCGGCCTCGCTCACGGCCCCGTAGCAGGGCGCCGCCGTGCCCGGGTCCCCGTGCGCCGCAAGGCGCCCCTCCGGAGCGATTTCCGAACCTTTCACGCCTCCGATGGTTTATAATGGCTGCTTCTTTGGCACAGGTGCGACGCACCCGCAGCCGAAGGGGGGTGTTTGGAGGCCGGAAGATGGAAGCCATTCTGGACCAGCGTGCCCTGGTCTTGAACCGCTCCTGGATCCCGATCGACACGACGACCGTCCGCCGGGCGATCGCGTGGCTCTACCAGGGCGTCGCCAAGGTCGTGGAGCCCGAGACGTACGAGGTCCACGACTTCGAGTCCTGGTCGGAGCTGGCGGTGGCGCGCGGCGAACCCTGCGTGCGCGGCGTGGCGATCGAGATCCGGATCCCCGAGGTGATGATGCTCACGGGCTACAACGGCATCCCTCGGAAGGAAGTGGTCTTCTCGCGGCGCAACCTGTACAAGCGCGACCAATACAGGTGCCAATACTGTCGCTGCCAGCCGGGCTCGGAGGAGTTGACGATCGATCACGTCCTGCCGAAGGCGCAAGGCGGCAAGAGCACCTGGGACAACTGCGTGCTCGCGTGCGTCGGCTGCAACAAGCGGAAGGCCAATCGCACGCCGCTGACCGCGGGGATGCGACTCATGAAGCTGCCCGTGCGACCGAGGTGGAGCCCGCTGATCGCGCTCAGGGTCGGGCGGGTACGCCGGAGCTGGGAGCGCTTCATCTCCGACGAATACTGGGATGTCCCGCTCCTCCCGGAGTAGCGGCAGCCGGGTCGGCGAAAAACAAAACGGGCGCCGGTCGCTGGAAGGCGATCGGCGCCCGTTGTTCGTTTCCAGGGGGCTGCGAACCGGCGCCTGGGGGAGCGGCCCTTGCCGGGAGCCTACGTACCGCTCCACGGAAGTCGGTGACCAATAGGCGAAGGCAAGTTTGACTGCCCGCGAGGCGCGCGAGCGAGGCGTAGTGACGGAGAACTACGGCGAGCGAGCGCAACAAAGCGGGCGGCCAAGATCGCCGAGCAAATTGGTCACCCAATTCTGTGGGGCGGTACTAAGGCTTCGGTGCGCGGACCCGGGCGAAGTGTCGCTTGCCGGACTTGAGGAGCATGCCGTCGACCACGGGGACGCGGCCGTTCGGGTCGGCGCACTTCTGACCGTCGATCGAGACTCCGCCCTGCGAAATGAGGCGCCGGGCCTCGCTGTTCGAAGCCGAGAACCCCGCCAGCCCGAGCAGGCGCGGGAGCCAGACGGTGCCGTCCTGGAGATCCGCCGCGGGGACAGCCACTTCGGCGACCTCGTCCGGGACTTCCTTCCGCGCGAAGACCTTGTCGAAGCCCTCGCGCGCGCCCGTTGCCGCCTCCGCGCCATGGTACTGCCGGACGAGTTCAGCGGCCAGCGTCGCCTTCGCCTCCCGCGGGTGCCCCGCCAGCAGCTCCGCGACGCGCGCCTCCGGGAAATCCGTGAGCAGCGTGTACCAGTTGCGCATCTGGTCGTCCGGGATCGACATTGCCTTACCGAACATGTCCGCGGGCGCGTCCGCGACGCCGATGTGGTTCCCGAGCGACTTGGACATCTTGTCCTTCCCGTCGAGGCCCACGAGCAGCGGGAGGGTGAGGGCGATCTGCGGCTCCTGCCCCCACTCGCGCTGCAGGTTGCGGCCGACCAGCAGGTTGAAGGTCTGGTCCGTCCCGCCGAGCTCCACGTCCGACCGGACCGCGACCGAGTCGTACCCTTGCATCATCGGGTACAGGAACTCGTGCAGGCCGATCGGGCTCCCGCCTTTGTACCGGTTCTGGAAGTCGTCCCGCTCGAGCATCCGGGCGACCGTGAGCTTTGCGGCGATCTTCAGGATGTCTTCGAAGTTGAGGGGACGCAGCCAGGAGCTGTTCCGGACGACCTCGGCCTTCTTCATGTCGAGGATGCGGCCGACCTGATCGAAATAGGTCTGCGCGTTGGCCTCGACCTCGGCGGGGGTGAGCTGGGGCCGCGTTTTCGACTTGCCGGACGGATCGCCGACGAGGCCGGTGAAGTCCCCGATGATGAGGACGGCCTGGTGGCCTAGGTCCTGGAAGTGCCGGAGCTTTCGCAGGACGACCGTGTGTCCCAGGTGGATGTCCGGGCTCGAAGGATCGACGCCGAGCTTCACGCGGAGGGGGCGTGCGTCTTTGGCGGAGCGCTCGAGTTTGTGGAGGAGGTCCTCCTCCGTGTAGACCTCGACGGCGCCGCGCCTCGCGAGGGCGAGCTGTTCGCGCGGGTCCATGGGTTGCCTCCTCCTGCTAAGCGCGGGCGAATCGGTCGTGCGCGGGTTGACCAGATCGAACCGAACGGGGACGAAGGACGCCCTCAGACCGCTCCCTCACGGTCGCGGTTCCGAATGCTGGCGGCGGCGCCGCCGCGTTGGGACTTTGGATTTGGGTCCGTATCGTTCGACTTCTTGAAAGCTGGTCGCGATTTCGGAAGCCGTGCGCTCCGCCCACGGAGGGACGAGCCACCGAACTCGCCGAAGACACCGAACGGCCCGTCGAGAACTTCGGTGTCTTCGGCGTCTTCGGTGGCTACTCCTACGCTATTGGGTTTCGGGCCCGAGCCTGACTTGTGATTTTGGATTTTACCGCGTAGTCGGCGGGGCCGGCAGCGCCTGCCACGGCAGCGGGGTTTTGACCGGCGTACCGTTCTTCTGCGCGGTCCACCAGCGGCGCCAGGCGGACTCCTCGAGCTCGATGGGTTGGCGCGTCACCTGGCGAAGGCAGCTCAGCAGCACCAAATGGTCGACTCCCTCGGGACGATCCAGGGCCGCCATGAGCAGCTCGGTTGCCATCTGCCGCTGGGCGTCGGGGATCAGCACGGACACGAGGAAGAGCTGGTTCGGACTGCCATGGTCGAGGGCGTGGCCGAGCGCCTGGATGGGGTCCTCGAGGATGCTTCCCACCTTGATGGGGTAGACTGAAACGGTGAGGGGTTCGACCGCAATGGGGCGAGGGCTCGAGTTCTTGCCGGCCTTGATGGAGATGGACCGGAACTCCCCTTCGATCGCGTAGGTCCGGTACACCTTCAACTGCGGGTTGTCCTGGGAGGTCGGAATGGAGAAGCGGGTCGACCAGCGTGCCCCCGGCGCGAGCGCGATCTTGGCATCGACCTCCTGGAAGGCCCGGCGCGAGAGGCTGCCGACGGCGCCCAGGGGCTCGAACTCCGAGTACGTCACGTCGAGGATGAAGAGCCCTTTGGGAACGGGGATGGGCGGCGGCGGCGCGCCGCGTCGCCGGCTCTGCGCCGGCTCCCGTTCCGGCGTGATGGTGACGAGCGCGATTTCCATCGGGTCCGGCGTGAGGTTCTCCAGCACGACGCTCAGGTTGATCGTCTCGCCCGCTTCGTAGTACTCCTGGTCGGGGACGAAGGTCGCCTTCACGAAGTTCGTCTGGACCTTTCGGTCCTCGCAGGCGAGCTTAAACGTTTTTATTTTCGAACGAAGCACGGTGTCGGGTCGGAGGGTAAGGATCGCCTCGCAGGTGCGGGCGGCCTCGTCGTATTGCCCGTGCTCGGCCAGTTCGTTCGCGTCGAGGAAGCGCTTTTCCAGGAAGCGGTCCACCTCGTCGAGCTTTTCGACGCCGAGGGCGGCGCGCGCCTTCTGCAGTTCTTCGGGGGAGAGCCCGGGGGATGGTTCGTCGGGCCCGCCCTGGGCTGAGTCGCCGGGGGGCCGTGGGGCGGCGTTCGGCTCCGCGACCGGCCTTCCCGCGCCGGCCGCGTCGGCGTTCCCGGCCGGCTGCCCAGTGGCCGTGCGGGGCCGGCGCGCCCCGCGCGCGTCCGGATACTTTTTCAGGAGGTCGGCGATCAGCTCGGCGAGCCGCAGTGCGCGCCGCTCGCGCAGGCGTTCCTGGACGGAGAGGACCACCGGGCGGCCGAGGGAGAGGAGTTCGTCGAAAGCCTCGCGGGCGGCCTGCTCGTCGGGCCCGTCGAGGCGTTCGAGGAGACGGCTGATGTTGCGGAAGCGGCCGAGGAGCTCCTCGTCGGCGGCGTCGAGCTCCGAGGGCGAGGGAGTGTCCTCCTCGAGCGCCGGGCTCGCGGCGTTCTCCCCCGGGGGAGGAGTGGCGGTCGCGGTCGCCGTCGCGGGGGCGGGCGGCTCGCCGAGGGCGAGCGGCCCGACGAGCACCGCGGCGGCGAGCAGGGCAAGGCCTATGGTGAACACCCGATGCCGCATGACAGGCCCTATTCCACAGTGACGCTTTTCGCGAGGTTGCGGGGCTGGTCGACATTCTTGCCGTTTCGCACGGCGACCTGGTAGGCGAGGAGCTGGAGCGGGAGGATCGTGAGGAGCGGCGAGAGGATTTCGTCGACCGCGGGGAGGGGGATGACGAAGCGTCCGAACGCGTCGAGCGACGTGTCCCCCTCCGTGACGAGCAGGATGAGGACCCCGCCGCGGGCGTGGATCACCTCGATGTTCGAACGCATCTTGTCGTAGGTCCGCCCCTGCACGGCGATCGCGACGGTCGGAACGTTGTTGACCAGGGCGAGGGGCCCGTGTTTCATCTCGCCGGCGCAGTACCCCTCGGCGTGGATGTAGGAAATCTCCTTCAGCTTCAGCGCGCCCTCGAAGGCGTTCGGGTAGTTGTACCGGCGGCCGATGAACATGAAATTGTACCCGGTGCGATAGCGTTCGGCGCATTCGCCGACGGCGGCCGCGGTCTGGGAGAGCACCTGCTCCATCCGGTCGGGGACGCCTCGGACCTGGTCGAGCAGTTGCACGAGCCGGTCCTCGGGGAGAGTGCCTCGGACCCGGCCGAGGTGCAGCGCGAAGAGCGTGAGGAGCGCGAGCTGGGTGGTGTAGGTCTTCGTGGCGGCCACGCCGACCTCGAGCCCGGCGCGCGTGTACAGGACGGCATCGGCCTCCCGGGCGAGCGAGCTGCCGACGATGTTCGTGACCGCGAGGACGGTGCCGCCCCGCTCGCGGGCCATGCGCAGCGCGGCAAGCGTGTCGCTCGTCTCGCCCGACTGGGAGATCGCGATCGCGAGCGTGGAGGCGCCGACCGGGGTGTCCCCGTAGCGGAACTCGGAGGCGATCTGGACGTCGGTCGGGAGGCCGGCCAGCTCTTCGAGGCCGTACTTCGCGGTCAAGGCGGCGTGCCAGGAGGTCCCGCAGGCGAGGAGGAGCACGCGGGTGAAGCCCGCGAGCCTCTCCGCGGAGAGCGCGAGGTCGGCGAAGGAGAGGTTGTGCCCTTCCGGGGAGACGTGGCCGGAGAAGGTGGCGCGGACGGCGCGCGGCTGCTCCATGATCTCCTTCAGCATGAAATGGGGGAAGCCTTCTTTCGAGGCCTCCGCGAGGTCCCACGTGACCTGATAGGGCGCGCGCGTGCGGGGGGCGCCGGCGAAATCCGTGACAACGACCGATTCCGGCCGGACGACCACGATCTCGCGCTCCTCGAGGAACAGCACGCGCCGGGTGTAGGGGAGGATGGCCGGGATGTCGGAGGCGAGGTAGTTCGCCCCCTCCCCGAGGCCGACGACGAGGGGATTGTTGAAACGGACGCCGATGAGGGTGTCCGGCTGCGCCTGGAAGAGGATCCCGAACGCGAAGTAGCCCTTGATGCGGGAGAGCACGGCCCGGACGGCGGCCACGGGGTCGCCCGCGTAGGCGTCTTCCAGGAGGTGGGCCAGGACCTCGGAATCGGTCTGCGAGACGAAGCGGTGTCCCTTGCCCAGCAACTCCCGCTTGAGGGAGTCGTAGTTCTCGATCACGCCGTTGTGGATGACGGCGACCTCGCCGTGGCAGGAGAGGTGGGGATGCGCGTTCTCGCGGGACGGGATGCCGTGCGTCGCCCAGCGGGTGTGTCCGAGCCCGCAACGCCCCTCGGGCGCATGACCGTCCAGGAGCTTGCGGAGCTCGCCCAGCGCGCCGGATTCCTTGATGCACGCGAGGCCGTCAGCCGTCTGGAGGACCACGCCCGCGGAGTCGTACCCGCGGTACTCGAGCCGTTGCAGACCGGAAAGGAGGATGGGGAGGGCGCTCTGGTTCCCGGCATAGCCCATGATTCCGCACATCCTGGGGACACTCCGTGGGGGATTTGAGATTGGTGATTTGAGAATTGAGAATTGCTGATTGTTGAGCTGTCGATTGCTGATTGCTGATTGCTGATTGCTGATTGCGTGTCGCGAGCGGTCCGGTAATCGAGTGCGGCCACAACTCTGGATGCCGGCGCCGTCGTTCGTAGTTCCGCCTTCAGGCGGAGCGTCGGGAGGCAGGGCTGTGGACCGCGGTGCGGCCCGTCGGAAATCGGGTCAAAGACCTTTCAACTGCGCGGCATCGTTCGCATGCTTCCGCGGAACCCAGCCCATGATGGTACTCGATTCGCCGCCGATCGGCAATCAGCAATCGGCATGCAGCAATAGAAGGAGGCGCCGCGGGCGGCAAGGCCCGCGGCGCCTCCGGAAGCAAGTCCACGCTTAGGAGGCCGGCGGTGCGGCCGGAGGCGTCGTGGGTGCGGCGGGCGCTCCGGCCGGAGCCGCGGGGGCCGCGGGTGCGCCGGGGGCGGCAGGCGAGGCCGCCGCGGCGGGCGGGGCGGTCTTCTTCTTCGACTCCACCATCCTCACCATCGAGAGGCCGATCTTGCCGTCGTTCGGCTCCAGGCGGATCACCTCCACCTCGACCAGGTCGCCGATCGAGAGCACGTCCTCCGGGGAGTGGACGTCGCGCTGTTGCAGTTTCGACACGTGCAGCAGGCCCTCGAGATTCGGCTCCAGCTCGACGAAGGCCCCGAAGTTCGTGAGCTTCGTGACCTTGCCGATCACCTGGGTGCCGGGTCGGTACTTCTCGGGAATCGTGGTCTGCCAAGGGTTCGGCGTGAGCTGCCGGAGCCCCAGGGCCACGCGCTTCTTCTCCGGGTCGACGGACAGGATCACCGCGTCGATCTTGTCCCCCTTCTTAACGATCTCGGACGGATGGAGGACCTTCTTCGTCCAGGACATGTCGCTGATGTGCAGCAGGCCGTCGATCCCCTCTTCGATTTCCACGAAGGCCCCGTAGTTCGTCAGGTTCCGGACCTTGCCGGAGATCTGCGTGCCCTGCGGGTACTTCTGTTCGATGAGCGTCCAGGGGTTCACCTCGGTCTGCTTCATCCCGAGGCTGATTTCCTGCTTCTCGCGGTTGATGTTGAGCACCATGACGTCGACCGAGTCGCCGATCTGGACGAGCTCGGACGGATGGCTGATGCGCTTCGTCCAGGACATCTCCGAGATGTGCACGAGCCCCTCGACGCCCGTCTCCAGCTCGACGAAGGCGCCGTACGGGAGGATGTTGACGACCCGACCCTTGACGCGGGTGGTCACCGGGTACTTCTTCTCCACCTGGGTCCACGGGTTTTCCGTGAGCTGCTTCAGGCCCAGGGCGATGCGCTCGCGCTCCCGGTCGATCTTCAGGATCTTGACCTGGATCTGCGAGTCGATCTTGATCATCTCGGAGGGGTGGCTCACCCGGCCCCAGCTCATGTCGGTGATGTGGAGCAGGCCGTCGATGCCGCCGAGGTCCACGAACACGCCGAAGTCGGCGATGTTCTTGACGACGCCCGCGCGGATGTCCCCTTCCTTGATCTCCGTGAGGAGTTTCTTCTTCATCAGTTCGCGCTGCTCTTCGAGGAGCTTCCTGCGCGAGACGATGATGTTCATGCGCTTCTCGTCGATCTTGATGATCTTGCACTCGACCTCGCGGCCGACGAACTCACCGATGTCCTCGACGCGCCGGATGTCGACCTGGGAGGCGGGCAGGAAGACCGGGACGCCGATGTCGACCAGGAGGCCGCCCTTGATCTTCCGGATCACCTTGCCCCGGACCATGTCCCCTTCCTTGTTGGAGGAAATGATCCGTTCCCACCCGCGGATGCGGTCGGCCTTGTTCTTCGAGATCAAGATCGACCCGGCATCGTCTTCGACGGACTCCAGGAAGACCTCGACCTCGTCGCCGATCTTCGGCTGCACGGACATCGGGAACTCGCCGAGTTGGAGGATCCCTTCCGACTTGTAGCCGATGTCGACGACCACGTCGTCGCCGATGATGTTGATGATCCGCCCGCGGAGGATCGTGTCCACCTCGAAGTCCCGGATGGAGTCCTCGTAGGTCTTCGCGAGGTCGCCGTCGACGGATTCGCCGAGGGCCTCGCGGACTGCCTTCTCGATTTCGTCGCTGGGGAGACTCAGTTCTTGAATCAGGTCTCTACTGTCGGCCATGGTCGCTAGCTCCTTTCGAAAACCAAAACCCGTACCGGCGTCGCGCTTGTCGCGTCGCCGGCCGGGACCATGTGCTACCTCGCGCCTTCGCCGTTCTCTTCCCGTTCGGCCGGACTCTTTGCCGGCGGGCACGCGCCGGAAGCGGCGCCGGGGGCGGCTTTCCGCAGGCTCTCCAGCATCCGGTCCACGACGCCTTCCACCCCGAGGTCGGTCGTGTCGAGGACCTGGGCGCCGTCGGCGATGCGCAGGGGCGAGACTTTCCTGTTGCGGTCGCGTTCGTCGCGCACCCGCACTTCCTCGAGGACCTGCTCGTAACTGAGCTTGTCCCCGCGCTCGAGATGCTCCCGGTGCCGACGCCGCGCGCGGACTTCGGCGCAGCCGTCCACGAAAAACTTGTGCGGGGCGTCGGGGAAGACGACGGTCCCCATGTCCCGTCCGTCCGCGACGGTGGCGGCCTTGCGGGCGAGGGCGCGCTGCTTCGGCACCATCTCTTCTCGCACGCGCCTCAATTCCGCGAAAATGTACACCTTCGAGGTGACCTCGCGGGAGCGGATTTCGTCGGTCACCTCGGCGCCGTCCACGAAAATGCGGATCTGCTCCGCCCGCTCCTCCAGCCGGAATTCGGTCGTACGGACGAGCGCGGCGAGGGACTCCTCGTCCGCGAAGTCGACCCCCCGCCGGAGGGCCTTGAGCGTGGCGGCTCGATACATCGCCCCCGTGTCGAGATAGCAATAGCCCAGCCGGCGGGCAAGGAGTCGGGCGGCGGTGCTCTTCCCCGAGCCGGCGGGCCCATCGATGGTCACGATGCCGTACACCGGACCTCCGCGGGCGAAGAGAGAGGGGTCCCGGGCCCAAGCGGGGCCGGGTGCAGGCGGAACATTATAGCCACCCGGATTCATGACGCAAGGAATATCACGGCTCGGGGGCGGCCCGTCTTGCAGCGGTGCGTGGTCCCTGCTTCTGGGGACGAGGTCGTCGGCGCGCCCCGCTTCTCCGCGGGGGCGGTCGGCGAATTTTGGGCGCACCTTCATGTCCTCGCGGGCACGCGGCCTGCCCCTTTCCCTCCAGCGCCCGACTTGCGCCGCCTCCCGCGCTTCACGCCGAGGGTGCCGAGGAGGGTGTCGAGGGGACGGGGCATGCGCGCAGGCCCTCCCAATGCCCGCAGCAGGCGGGCGTCTTCCTGCGGCTGCTTCCACGGTGGCCACGGGACGCCATCTCAGACCACCCCGGTGGGCAGGGAGACGACACGCTCCCGGGCGAGGTCCGTGTTGGCACGCAGGTGGGGGACGTCGGACCCGCCGAGATCGACGGCCGCGTCCAGGGGCTCGAAGGCGGCGTCGCGCAGGCGGGCGGCCGCGCCGGGCACCCCCGGTCGTGCACTATCGGCTCTGCGCGACGAGACTCGCGACGATCTGCTTGGTCGATTGAGCTGCGAAAATTTCCCGCAGGCGGCTCGTCAATTCCTCGTCCGAGCCTACCTTGAAAACATGCGCGTCGTGGCGAAGCTCTGCGGGATAGGGGCGCTTCAGCTCATGCGAGACCGAGAACAGAAGATACCTATAGTCCGATAGCCCGGGTGCCTTCAAGATGAAGCGGTGCAGCAGGTTCCTGCCAAACTCTGGGAGCTTGAACCTTGGGCCAGCAGAAATCATGAAATCAATCTCCACCTGGGGCTCGGCCTCGCTCCGGACCTCGGCCTCCACGGCGCCGCCAGTCTTCTTGCCCAGGATTCTGGCTTGTTCGCGCAGGATCGACAGAGGCAAGGGCTGCTCGGAGGGCGCGCCGATGTCGTCCGGCCAGAGATCGGTCTTTTTCGTGCTCATTCGAAGCCTCGATTCCTCATACCCGCAATCTGAACAGCAGCGGAAGGTGATCGCCTGCAACCGATGGATCGGGCAGTCCACCCTTCGAGAGGAAACTCCTCTTCCCATCACCTTCGAGCACGCGGAGGTCCTTGTTCACGAAGCGCGACAACAAGGAGGGCCGGATCAGAACCTGGTCGAAGGTGTTCCAGAAGTAGGTCGCCTGCTCGCCGGACGAATAGTAGTAGCTGCCCGGGGGGCCCGGGCTCTCATCCCCCATCCTTCCCCACATGGGATTGTAGAAGTACGGATAGTCCTCTCCGAGGATTCTTCGGTGGCCCCTCGCGGCGATCCGACGATCCATGACCGCATGGAAGCCGGCTCCTGCCACGAGGCCGATCTCGAAGGGATTCATGTTCAGATCGCCCACCAGAACCGTGCGTTCATGCCCGATGCGCTTTTCGGTCTCCCGGATCGAGCGGGCGAAGGATGCACTTTGGATGATTTGACTCTCGGCGGATTGGCGAAGCTTGCTCGGAAGGTGTGCGGCAGCGAGCAAAACCGAGGTCCTACCGGGAAGCAGTAGATGGCGGATGGTCATGTGGCTGTCGTCGAACACAGGTTTGAGGGAGCGATTCGAATATCGAGAGTAAACGCGAATCCTCGGGCAAAGGCTGAAGTTGTCGTGGAATCGTCCAACGCCCCGAGGGTCAAGCTCCTAGGGGATCTCCCCGGACGAGAGTCCGCACTCGGCCAGGATCAGGACATCGATTCGATGCCGAAGGGTCAAACGAGAGAGCACCTCGACTCGCTCGGTTTGGTGCACATTCCAGAATAGAAAAGAGAGCATCGTCACCCGTTCGAGGAGTGCCCCTTGCAAGCTCTGTCTCGTCAGGCTGACCAATCTCGCTCGGATGGGGGCCGGCCTCAACGACCTGAAAAAATGATAGCGTGCGTGACCCAGCGAGTCAATGTCGGGTCTGGCGCGCGCGCACGCGTCGCCGTGGGGAACGAACGGGAGTCGGCATGGCTCAAGCTGCCGTCCACATCGCGCACGGCTGAGCACGAGGACTCGCAGGGTGGGCACGGCAGCGCCGTGCCCCAACGGCAAGCAGCAAGTCGCCCCGTGTTACCCGGTTTTGAACTCTTCCCGAAAGTCGCCTGCTTGCGGCGAGTTGGGCCACGCTATCCGCGGCTTGACATGCCGGCGGCTTCCCTGGTAGCGTGGCGTCCGAGGCTCTCCGGGCATCGTCCGATACTCCGCGAGGAGGGGCAAGCAAGCGATGGAGAAATGCCCGCACTGTGGTCGCGCCCTGGGGCCGGACACCGCGATCAACCCTTCCCCCCTGCCTGCGGCGACCGGCGAGGCGCACGGCCCGACCGTGCTGGGCGACACGCTCGTCGCGACCGGCTCGACGCTTTCCCCGGCGCCCCCCCTTCCCCAGATGCCCGCGCTCTCCGCGGCGCCGGGTGCTGCGGCCCCCGACCCGGTCCGGACGGGGCCGGACGCGCCGACCCTCGAGGCCTCCGCACTCCCGTTCGCGGAGGCCCGTTCTCCCACCGTGCTCGGCCTCGCGGGCGCGCCCGCCTCCCGCATCGGCGACTACGTCCTGGTCCGCGAGCTGGGGCGCGGAGGGATGGGGGTGGTCTACGAGGCCCTACAGCCCTCGTTGAATCGCCGCGTCGCGCTCAAGCTGCTGAGCCTCGGCTCCCTCGCGCCGGAGTCGGTCGCGCGCTTCCGGCGCGAGGCGGAGTCCGCGGGCCGGCTCTCCCACCCCAACATCGTCCGCGTGTTCGGGGCCGGCCAGGAGGGGAGTCTGCCGTACTACGCCATGGAGTTCGTCGAAGGGGAGTCCCTCGCGTCCCTTCTCGCGCGCGGGCGCGTCGAGCCCGAGCGTGTCGCACGCCTGCTGGTGCAGGCCGCGGACGCGCTCGCCTACGCGCACGGGCAAGGCATCGTGCATCGCGACGTGAAGCCCGCGAACTTGCTCGTGGGTCCGGCCGACCACGTCTTCATCGCGGACTTCGGCCTGGCGCGGGACGCGGCCGCGGCCACGATGACCGGGACGGGGAGCGTGTTCGGCACGCCGGCCTACATGTCGCCGGAACAGGCCAAAGGACTACGGCGGGAAGTGGACCCCCGGACCGACGTCTACGCGCTCGGCGCGACGCTGTACGAGTCGCTCGCGGGCCGCGCGGTCTTCGAAGGGGAGACGGTGGCCGACGTCCTCTATCGGATCATCAACGAGGAGCCCCGGCCCATTTCGCCGAGGGACCGCCGCTGCCCGCCCGACCTGGAGACGATCGCGCTCAAAGCGCTGGAGAAGGAGAGGGCGCGCAGGTACGCGAGCGCCGGGGAACTGAAGGACGACTTGCTGCGCTTCCTCGCCGGAGAGCACATCCGCGCCCGGCCCCAAGGCTGGATCGGCAAGGGACTGCGGAGGGCGCGCCGCTACCGGGCCGTGCTGGCGACCGCGGCCACGATCGTGACGCTGGCGGGCCTCGTCGGCGCCGCCTACGCAGTGCACGCTCGAGCGGAACGCGCGAGGGCGGCACGGCTGGCCGAGGCGGACGGCCTGTTCGAGGCGGGGAAGCTGGGGCCGGCGATCCGGGCGTACTCGCGCCTCTTGGAGGAAGCGCCGTACTACGAACTGGCGAGGCTGCGCCGCGGGCGCGCCCTGGCCGTGAGCGGAAGCGCGCGGGAGGCGCTGGAGGACCTGGCGGCCATGCAAGGCGGGGCTGGGGGGTCGGCGGAACTTCACCTTGAGCGCGGCCGACTGCGGCTGGACCTGGGAGACGTGCCCGGCGCGCTCTCTGAGTTTTCCAAGGCGCTCTCCCTTGCGGGGACGGACGAGGCTCGCCTCGCCCACGCGTGGGCGCTTCTGGCGGCGAAGGAGACAGGCCCGGCGGACGCGGAGTTCGGGCTGGTGGCGGAGAAGGGTGGGTCGGCCGAGAGCCGGGCCGAAGGCCTGTGCGGGCAGGGGGCGGTGGCGGCGTCGCTCGGAGGGGCGCAGGCTGCGCGGCGATGCCTCGAGCGGGCGCTCGCCGCCGATCCGGAAAACGGACGCGCCCATTTCGAGCGGGGTCGGCTCGCGCTGCAAGCGACCGACCCGAGCCAGGAGACGCTGGAGCTGGCGGAGAAGGACCTTGCCGAGGCCGTGCGTCGCGAGAAGCATGGCATCGCACCTCTACTCGAACATGCGCGGGCCTGTCACGCCCTGCTGCGGGACGATCAGGCCCTGGACGACTGTCGGGAGGCGGCGGAGCGCGCCCCGCGAGACCCGCGGCCCGCGTGGGCCGCGGCGCGCTACGCGTGGGAGTGGTGGCGGAGCAACGATGCGATCGGGCAGGTGTTGAACCTGGCCCCGGAGACGGCGGAGGCCCGCTTGTTACGCGGACGGCATTTGCTGCGCGAAGGGCTGCCGGGCGCGGAGGAGGAGTTCGTGGCGGCGGCGGCCGGCCTGGCCAACCCTGCGCCGGCGCTCGCAGGCCGGGCGGGCTGCGCCCTCGCCGCGGGGTCGCCGGCGACGGCCTTGGAGCTGGCCGAGCTCGCGGTGGCGGCGGAGGAGCGGGAGCCGGAGTGCCACGGGGTCCGCGCGGAGGCGCTGGAGCGGCTGGGCCGGATCGACGAGGCGCGTGCGGAATTCGAGCTATGCGAGCGCCTCGGGCCGTCCAGGTCCGCCGACGGTGTCGGCCTGGGAAGACAGGAGGCGATGTACGCGGAGTTTTTCGCGCAGAGCCACCCTCCGTCCATTTCGGAACTCCTGCCGCGCGCGGGGGCCGTGGTCCGCGCGGGGGATTTCATCCTGCGGCTGCGGCCGCACCTGGCTCGAGCCGCGCTCCTGCAGGCGCGGGTCTCCTGGCTCCTGGGTGGTTTCGAGGACTGCCTGCGGCAGGTCGGGGACGCCCTCCGGAGAAATCCGTATCTCGTGGACGCGCTCGTCCTGCGCGCCCGCGTCCGCACCGAGGTGGCGGGCCTGCGGGACCTCGCGTCCGCGCGCGCGGACGCCGAGCGGGCCACGACGCTCCGACCCGAGGAGCCGCGTGCCTGGGAGCGACTCGGGCGGGCGCGCGCCGAGAGCGGGGACGCCGCGGGCGCGCTGGAGGCGTACGGTCGCGCGTCGGCGCTGGCGCCCGACCTGGCGGTCTTTCACCGGAGGCGGGCCGAGGCCCTCGAGGCGCTCGAACGGAAACCGGAGGCCGAGGAGGCGCAAGCGCGCGCGCGGGCACTGACGCGGACGGCCTTGCCCGACCCAAGGGCCTCCGGTGAATACCTGATCTGCGGCCACTCTTGCAAAGAGCGGCATCTTCCCGAGCTTGCGCTTGCCCTCACGACCCGGGCCCTGGAGGAGGACGCGCGCTCGAGCGAGGCGCTTCGCCAGCGCTCCCACGTCTACGAGTCCACCGGTAAGTTCGACCTGGCCCTGCTCGACACCGCGCGTGCGGTGGAGTTCGACCCCCGCGAGTCCGTCCGACTGTTCTGTACGGTGGAGCGGAAGACCTCCCAGATGCGTGCGCTGGTCGCCGTGTTCGCGAACCTGGCGGAGAACATCGTGAGGCGCGCGCCCGACGATCCGGCGGCCCTTTCGATCCGGGCGTTTGTGTTGGAGCTGCTCGGCAGACCGGACGAAGCGCTCCGGGACGCCGATCGGGGGCTCTCTCTCGATCCGGACTTCGCGGTGCTCCTCTCCTTTCGGGGGATCGTGCGCTACCGGCATGGAAGCCGGGAGGCCGGGCTGGCGGACCTCCTGGAGGGCGCCCGTCGCGCGCCCGAAGGAGGGCTCCCGCAGTACTTCCTCGCGCAGCAGGCGGCGCTCGCGGAGGAGCCGGAGCGGGCGAAGAAACTCCTCGCGCGCGCCCTTGCGCTGGGCTTCCGGGAATACCGCGACGTGGTGCGTCGTGCGAAGGAGTTCGGCTCGCTGCGCGGTGACGCTGAATTCGACGCGCTGCTGCAGGAGAAGTGAGACGCTGCCTGGGAGCGGCGCAGGCTGAAATTCGCGTCCTGGAATCGCGCACAGGCGCCGGTGTTCATTCCTCTTGCCGAGCCTCCGCGAAGGTGGAAAGAATTCAACGCGGTATTTTGCTCCCCCCACCTCGATCATCAGGGCTGAGGCTCATGCTCAAGCGCATTGTTCTGTCGGAAGTCGGACCCTCCCCACGCATGGAGGTGGAATTGGCCGAGCGCCTGAACCTGATCGCGGGGGACAACGGGCTCGGAAAGAGCTTTTTGCTGGATGTGGCGTGGTGGGCACTCACGGGCACCTGGGTGGGGCTGCCGGCCTTGGGCCGGAGGACCGACGAAAACAATCCCTCGATCGAATGGGAAGTCGTCCACGACTGGCCGGTCTCGAAGAGTGGCAGGAGCGAGATCCGGCGCGGAGAGCCGCCGGACTTCTGGCCCCGCTCACCCGACTCGATTGTCAAACCCGGCGTCGTGCTCTATGCCCGGGTCGACGGCAGTTTCGCAGTCGCGGATCCGGCTCGGAATTTCTTCAAGAGGAAGTTTTCTCCACCGATGCCCACCAGGGAGGGACCGGATCCGCCGGCGGCATTCCACTTTCGGAAAGAGGACGTGTGGGACGGGTTGTCGCTCCAACCTCCGTACAAGCTGTGTAACGGTCTGCTTTCGGATTGGGTCGTCTGGCAAAACGACCTGGGGGACCCAGGCGCTTTCGCGGCTCTCAAGCGGGTGTTGGAGGTGCTGTCGCCCGATCCCAAGGAGCGCATCCTGCCCGGCGACCGCCCGGTTAAGCTCTCCCCGACCGACGCGCGACCGATCCCAACCCTCCAACTGCCCTATGGCACGATTCCGATCGTCCACGCATCGGCCGGCATGCAGCGCATCCTTGCGCTCGCCTACCTGCTCGTCTGGGCGTGGACGGAGCATCGCTCGGCGTGCGCCACCCTCGGCGAGGCTCCCCTCGAGCGCATGATCCTCCTCGTGGACGAGGTGGAGGCACACCTGCACCCACAGTGGCAGCGGCTTCTCCTGCCGGCGTTGCTCACAGTCGCAAGCGAGCTGGATCCACGGCTCCGAACCCAGATCCTGGCGACGACCCATTCGCCCCTGGTGCTGGCATCTGCGGAACCGCACTTTCAGGAGGACAAGGATCGTCTGTTCGTCGTCGCGCTGGGGGAGGACCGTCAGGTGACAGTTACCGCGCAGCGGTGGGAGAGAATGGGGCATGCCACCGACTGGTTGGAGTCCGAGGTCTTCGGCTTGGTGCAGGCGCGATCGAAGGAAGCCGAAGACGCGATCGCGATCGCCGAGGCTTTCCTGCGAGGGGAGCAGGTCCGGTTGACTCGCGCGGAGATCGATGCTTCGCTTCGACGTGTTCTCCCGGGGGACGATGAATTCTGGCCGCGTTGGATCGTGCGCGCGCAACGGAGCCGCACGTGATTCCAGTCCCTCGCCCCCCGGAGCCCGCGGAGTTCGACGCCAAGGTACGAAGCCCTGGACGGAGCTGATTGGCCGAGCATCCCGAGGGGAGACCCAATCCGTTTTGGAGGGCGATCACTCCGGAGCTTGCGGCCGCATTTCGGGAACTGTGCGGCTTCAGCGCGATGTGGACCGCGGACGGAGAAGTGGACCACTTCTTGAGTTGCTCAAATCCGCGGCGTCCAGAGAACCGGGCCCTGGCGTACGAGTGGAGCAACCTGAGATTCGCCTCTCCCCGGATGAATCGGCGAAAGGGCACGCTCGACGAGGCCGTGCTGGACCCGTACGAGGTCCAGCACGGGTGGTTTGAAGTCGCGTTGCCCGATCTTCAACTTCGCGTCTCGGAACATTGTCCGCCTGGGATTCGGGAAAAGGCTCAGTTCACCATTCTCCGCTTGGGACTCCGCAACGACTCGAGGATCATTCGCTTGCGGCAGCATTGGCTGCACGAATACGAACTGGTTGGAGACATTGGGATCCTGGACAGACACGCCCCGCTTCTGGCCGACGCGGTTCGCCGGGATCTGGCTACCGATTCGCCGGAAGGCCATTCGAGTGCGGGCACCATCGGTGACGAGGGGGGACAGTCGTAGCGCGTCGACAACACCCGGACAGGCGCGTCACCGAGTCGCTGCAAGTCTTGTGACCTGCGGCCATTCGCGCGGGCAGGAGGCCCACGCCTCCCGGGGGGGGGGGGCTTTGTGCGAAGTGCCTCGGTGCGTCTGAAGCGACCCGAATGACCTGTCCTCGGAAATCCGTCGGCCCGAGGCGAACGCGAGGGTGGCCGGCAGCGAGGCGCGTGAGCGAGGCGTAGCGGGGGGAGTGGAGCGGGGGGAGGCAGCGCGTGGGCGCACTTCGGGCTACTCGTCCGGGCGGACGAGGATGTTGTCGAAGCGGATGGGCGCGGTGGCGACCGGTCGGGGGATGCCCTTCAGCTCGAACTCGATGGAGACCGAGTCGCGCGCTCCCGAGCCGTCGAACGCGGTCATCAAGTGATCGTTCAACAGGAGCTGCACCTGGTCGGCGGTCCCCTGCTTCTGGCGCAGGATGCGGAAGTGGTACCAGGTATTCGGCAGGACCTTCTCGTTGGTATTCTTCTGCAGGTTCTGCTTCGTGTCCTTGCAGTAGACCACGCCGGTGTCCATGATCTTGATCTCGTAGGAGCCAAGGCGCACTTTCAAGATCGGCTTGCGGTCGCTTGCGGAGACGTAGAACATGCCCGCCAGCTCGGTGACGTTGCCCCCGGCGGTCTTGTCGAGGCGGCCGGCGGAGCCCTTCGCCGTCAGCACGCCGTCCTGCACGTTCCAGAGGGAGTCTTTGCCGGTGCTCCACTTGCCGAGCTGGCCCGCATCGCTCCAGTCATATAGGTCGCCGGGCTTCGAGCTGTCCACGATCCGGCCGAGGAAGGCCTGCCGGAAAACCTGCTCCAGCTCCTCCGCGTTCTTCCTCGAAAATTCGCGCTCCCCGTATTTCGTTCGAAGGGTGAGCAGCGCCTCGAGCGCGGCGGTGGAGTCCCGTCGCGCCGACGCCTCCTTGGCCGTGGCGAGCAGCTCCGCCGCGGCGGCCCGGAATTTCTCCTCGACGAGGTCCAGGTAGGGCTGCACGCGCGCCCGGTCCGTCGAGTTCTTGGCGAAGGCCTCGAACTCCTTCTCGGCCTCCAGGGGCAGCCCGTGGCGGAGGCAGAAGAGGCCCAGCTCCAGGTGCTCCACGGGGACCGTGGGATTCGTCACCCACGCCGCCAACTCGTACACGCTCTGGACGGTCAGCTCGTTCCACAGATAGTGATGGCCGTCCGCGTCCACGCCGTCCGCGGTGCTGCCGGCCAGCCGCTTGGGAGCGGACTTCTCGCCCCCGGCATCGGCGGTTTGGACCTTGGGGAAATCGTCCTGCGGCGCCTTGGCCGTGACCATGTCCCCCAGGCGGGTCTGCAAACGCGCCTTCAGCCGCTCGATGGCCGACTTCTGGGCCAGAAATTCGTTCTTCAGCTCTTCAAGCTTTTGGGAGTGTGGAGGGGAGAGGGAACCCGCCTCCACCTGCGCGCAGCGATCCGCGGCGCCCTCGAAGTTCATCGCGTCCGCCAGCTTCGTCGCGGCGTCCCGCGTCTCCTCGAAGCACTTCCTGGAACACTCGAGCGCCTCCTGATCCTTGCGCTGTTGCTGTTCCTCCTCGATTTTCTTTTGCCAGCCCGTGATCGTGGTCAGCTCGGCCTGCACCTGGGCGAGCAGGTCATCGATGCCGGCGAACCTGCGCTGCCACTCCGCAAGCTCGGCCCGCGCGGCCTCGAATTCCTTCTTCTCCTGGAAGGTGGCCTTGATGGCGGAGGCCGCGGCCCGGAACTTCTGGCTGATCTGGTCGCGGGTCTTCGCCTTCTCCAGGTTCAGCTTCTCGGTCCAGTCGGGCGTCCGGAACCCGGCGGGCCACTGATCGAAGCGACCGAGCGCCTCCGCGTACTGCTCCCGGGAGATGGAACTCGCAATATCGGCCTGGAGGGTCTCGAACTCGCGGCCGGCGGACTCCTCCCTGTGCCGCTCGGTCGTCGCGCGGAGTTTCCGAGCGTCCGCGAGTTGCGGGTCATTCGGGTGTTGGGCGAGGAAGTCGTCGATATGCTGGAATTGGTAGACGAAATCCTGGGGCTTGCCCTCGAGGTCCTTCACCAGGGTGTCGAAGGCGGTGGCGACCGGCCCTCCGCTGTCCTGCGGTCGGCTGTACACGTAGTAGCCGCCGCCGGCCACGAGCAGGAGCACGAGGAGCCCCGCGACCATGGGCATGCGGCTCGGGGCCGCGGAGGCTGCGCCGCGTGTTTCGCCGATCGTCTTTCGCGGCGCGGCCTGCTCGGCCAGTTCGAGGCCCGTGCCGCCGACTTCCTCGCCCGGAGCCGGCACATACTGGAAGGGGCGTTGCGGGGTCATGCCGGGGTCGGTGAACTGCGGGCTCACCGGGGGCATGGCGACCTGAGCGGTCGCGCCCAGGCTCGGCGCGGCCTGGACCGCGCCCTCGGCGTCCCGGAGATCCAGGAGGAGCTGCTCGTAGGAGGGATAGCGCTCCTCGGGCTCGGCCTCGAGCATCTTCTCCACCATCTTGCAGACGGAATCGGGGATGGTGGGGTCGAAGAACTTGAGCGGGGGGATGGTCTCTTCGGTGAGGCGCACGAGGATTTCAAAGGGGGACTGCCCCTGGTAGGGCGGGCGACCGGTGATCATGTGGAAGAGCGTGGCGCCGAGGGAATAGATGTCGGTCCTGCAATCCAGCTCCCGGTCCTCCGTGACCTGCTCGGGGGCGATGTAGAAGGGCGCGAGCTGCCCGCTCTTCGAAATCGTGAGGATGTTCTCCGTGGACTTCGTGGCGAGGCCGAGCTGGGCGAGCTTCACCTCGCCCGAGTTCAGCACCAGGATGTTGGAGGGGCGGAGATCGCCGTGGAGGACGCCGTTTTGCCAGGCGAAGGCCAGGGCCTCGCCGACCCGGCTCGCGATGGAGATCGCCCGCGCCGCGGGCAGCTTCCCTTCGCGCTCGAGGAGCTTGTGGACCGACTCCCCCTCCACGTACTCCATCGCCACGTAGAACCTCTCCGCGATCCGGCCGATGGAGAAGATCTTCTTGATGCCCGGGTGGTCGAGCCCGGCCATTTTTTTTGCCTCCTCCATGAAGCGCTTGGAGAAGGCGGGGTCCTCCATGGAGGAGGGGTTCATGAGCTTGAGCACGACGGGCCGGTTCTTCGAGAGCTGCTGCGCCTTGTACAGGATGCCCGTGGAATCCTGGCCGAGGCGGAACAGGACCTGGAAGTCGCCGAGCGTCGCGGGCTTTTGCAGGTTCAGCTCGACGCCCTTGTCGCGCTCCTTGAGCTCGAGGCCGGGTCCCGGCCCGCCGCCCGGCGGTGCGCCCGTCGCCGCGGATACGGGGGAGAAGAGGGCCTCCGGCCCGTTCGGGGCCGAAGCCGCTCCTGCCGCGGCGCCGGCGGGCGAGGCCGCGGAGCCCACGGCGAGCGCGGGTTCGCGATCCTGGAGCAGCCGCGCCTCGACGTTGCCGGCCTCGTCCTTCAGCAGCTCCAGGACCGAGCTGCACTGGCCGCACTTGATTTTTTGTCCGGCCTTGAACTTCGAGATGTTCAGGCTCGCGCCGCAGTTGTCGCAGTCGACGAGCTTCTTGCCTTGTTCCTGGAGAATGACCTCCACCTGGTGGGGCTTGAGGTAGCCCATGGACTGGAGGACCTCTCCCACCTTGGGGAGCGTCGTGGAGGTCCCCATCGACTTCAAGTATTGGCGGTAGGTGACAAGGGCCTGGCCGAAGAGGGGCACCGTGTCCTGGGAATTCTTGAGGTAGCGCTGGATTTCCAGTGCGGTCTGGACCTGTTCGAGCGTGACGAAGTGGAAGGTGATCGCGATCTCCCCGAAGAGACGGCGCTGCATGCTGTGCATCGTCTCAAGGAGGGAGCGGATCTGCTGGCGGGTGAGATAGCCTTTTTGCTCGAGGATCTCGCCGAGGCGCGGGGCGGCCCCGCCGCGCGTCTCGAGCTCGCGCTGGGCGAGGAGACACTCGTCGAGTTGCTCTTCGGTGATGAACTTGGTGCTTACGGCGATCTTGCCGAAGAGGATATTCTTGATGCGCGACATCAACCCTGTCCTCGGTAAAGGGAACCGTCGGGCCAGTATAGCAGCGGTCGAGGGGGAGTCAAAGACTTTTTGGGATTTCAGCGGGCGGCGAGGTCCGGACGAGCTGCCGACGGGCCGAAAATTCCGTTGACGTTTCCCCCGCCTCGGATTAGAGTTGCGAACCCATCCATGGAAAGGCACGCCTTCATGCCGCGCAGCCGCTCCTACCCGGCCCCGCTTTTCGTCGTGGAGGTGGGGGAGCGGAACCCGCTCGTGGACCTCGCGGGTCGATCCCCGCACGGGTTCTGGCTCGACAGTAGCCTTCCGGATCCGCGACTGGGGCGCTTCAGTTTCTGGGGCACGCGCCCGCGCTGCGTCCTTTCGGCGCGCGGCCGGCGCTTGGCGCTGGCTCGCCCGGGGGAGGGCACGGTGCGCTGGGAGGGGGATCCGTTCGCGGCGCTGAAGGCGCTGCTCGCGCGGGGAAGGCGCGAGCGCGGCGCGAGCGGGCTTCCGTTCCAAGGAGGCGCGGTCGGCTACTTCGGGTACGGGCTGCGAACGTTGCTGGAGGACGTGCCGGCCCGCGCCAGGGACGACGTGCGTTTTCCGAGCCTGTACTTCGCGTTCTACGACTCGTTCTGGGCGCTCGACCGCATGCGCGGGAAGACCTTTCGGGTCGGGGGCGGCGCGGGAGCGGAGGGGGACGGAGCGTCGGGTGGCGTTCGGCAACGAGCGGTTGAACAGGTCGCGCGGAGCGAGGGCCGGAGGCACGCGACGGGGGCCGCGTCGACGTTTTCGCGGGAGCAGTATTGCGCAGCGGTCGAATGCGCGCAGGCCTATATCGCGGCGGGTGACATCTACCAGGTGAACCTGTCCCAGCGGTTTTCCGTGGAGGGCGCGGCGGAGCCCGCCCGGCTCTTCGACCGGATGCGCCGCCTGAATCCCGCGCCCTTTTCGGCGCTTCTCCGCATGGGCGGCCGGTCGGTGGTGAGCGCGTCGCCCGAGCGGTTCCTGCGGGTGGAAGGGCGGCACGTCGAGACGCGGCCGATCAAGGGGACGCGCCGCCGGGGGGGCAACGCGCGCGAGGACGCGCGGCTGGGGCGAGAGCTGGTGGCGAGCGAGAAAGACAACGCGGAGCTGGCGATGATCGTCGACCTGGAGCGCAACGACCTGGGCCGGGTCTGCGAGCTGGGCAGCGTCCGAGTGACCGAGCCGCGGGTGCTCGAGGCGTACCCGACGGTGTTTCACCTCGTGGCCACGGTGGAAGGAGACCTGCGTGGGGGCGTGGATGTCGTAGACCTGGTGAAGGCCACGTTTCCGGGCGGCTCGATCACCGGCGTGCCGAAGATCCGCGCGATGGAGATCATCGACGAGCTGGAGCCGACCGCGCGAAACGTGTACACGGGCGCGCTGGGGTATCTGGGGTTCGACGGGAGCGCGGACCTCTCGATCGGGATCCGGCTCTTGGAGGTCGGAAAGCGTGGGCTCACGTTCCAGGTGGGCGGCGGCATCGTGGCGGACTCCGATCCGCAGGCGGAGTACGAGGAGACGCTGGCGAAGGCGGCCGGGCTGTTTCGTGTGCTGGAAATCGACGGATTTGACAAGTGAGAAGGGAGAGCTGAGAATCGGCTGACGACTCTCGAACACCCTTCGGATCCCGGCTGCGCTGTGAAATCCGTGGTTCCCTTTCGGTTTCGAGTGCGAGACGGACCTGGCAGGTGGGCAAAATTTCCGCGGTCCTCGGATTTTTCACCAGAGGTCGTCGCGGCCGTGCCCGCGCTTGGCGAATTTCGGCGTCTCGGCCATTCGCAGACACGCTCATGCCCACGAGGGGGCAGCACCGGGACTCGAATTTGCGCCCGGAGAGGCGGAGGGACGGGGACGGCTCGGCTGCGACAAGTGTAGGGGCACGGCGCTGCCGTGCTCCCGACTGGGAGGCGACATGACCGAGGATCGCCGGACGGTCTGGCTGGATGGCCGGTGCGTGGAGGCCCGCGCCGCGGCCGTGTCGTTGGCCGACCTGGGCTTCCGTGCGGGCGTGGGGCTGTTCGAGACGCTGCGAGTCATCGCGGGCGTCCCTCGCTGGCTCGCGCCCCATGCGGCGCGCATGCGGAGATCGGCAACGCAGCTTGGGCTGCCCGCGCCGCCCTCCGCGGCCGAGCTGGGCCGTGCGGTCGCGACGCTCGTTCGCAAAAACGACCTCCCCGAAGCGGCCCTGCGCATCGTCCTCACGCCGGGCGCCGGCACGGCGGCGGGCGGCGAAAGGGCCTCGCCGACCGTCGCCCTCGAACTCACGCCGCTGCCCGGGGATCTTGGCGCCGGGGCGGCGCGCGGCGTCTCCGCGGCCGCGTCCCCGCACGTGCGCAAGGCCGGCTCGCTGCTTCACCGGCACAAGACCCTCAGCCGGCTCGAGCAGTACGACTCGCTGGGGTTGGTCCGCCGCGCCGGCCATTGGGAAGCGATTTTCTTCACCGAGACCGGGGACCTGGCCGAGGGCTGCGTGTCCAACGTCTTCCTGGTGCTTGGCGGTCGCCTCTTCACGCCGAGCATCGAAACCGGCATCCTGCCCGGCGTCGCCCGTGCGCGCGTCCTGGCGCTCGCCGCCCTCTCCGGCATGAATCCTCGAGAGGGACGCATCGAGGGCGCTCTCCTCGGCGAGGCGGACGAAGTGTTCCTGACCAACTCGCTCCGCGGGATCGTCCCGGTCGTGCAATGGGCCGGCCATCCGATCGCCGACGGCCGGCCGGGCCCCTTGTCGCAGCGCCTCCGCGATGCCCTGGATCGTCCCGTCCGGGGCAAGTGACCCCGCGCCCCCAGCCGTTTTCTCGCTATCCCTCCGCAACACTCGCGTCGCATGCGAAAATCGGCATGGTTCAAAACGACCGCAAAACGGGGGACACGATCCTGAATGCCAGAAGCGTCCTCGATTGCTCGTAAGCCCTTTCCGGAATTCAGGTCATGTCCACGTTATGCTCCCTTTGAGCGGGCGAAGTTCGTTACCCCGGTTCAACCCTGCCCTGCGTCCCGAGTCCGTGGACGGCCCGAGTTGAAAATTGGGCCTTGAGTCTTGATTGAGCCTTGAACATTGAAAATTGCGCCTTCGCCTTGGTCTTTGGGTTTCGGGCCTTCGCCCGAGTTGGAGCTTGGTCATTCGTCAGCGGGCTCTGGTTGCGACTGCCCACGTTGGGATGGGTAGCCTCCCCCCGGCCGCTGTAAGCCTCCCTTGACGTCCACTCCGCCAAGGGGCGGCCCGCGCCCGACCCCGGAACTTCCCCGGTGCCCTTTCGCTTCCGGGTTCCCGTCGCGTAACGCTGGTTACCCCCGGGCCCTTCTCTCGGAAACCCCGAGAGTTACAACTCCTCTCATCCTGGCTGGTGCCCCCGCCGCGAACTGCGGTTAGGGTCTCGCTGCGTCCTCGGCCGGAAATGGGCAAGGGAGTTGCGGTAGTAGGGCAAAGTCACCGCCGAGGAGGAACAGACATGTCGCAACCCTACATCGCGCGCTTGACCCCGGCCTCGGAACATCGAGTGGATCCGCGCATCAACGCGAACCTGGTGGTGCAGATTCGGGACGCGGCCGCGCTTTCGCCCACGTCCTACACGCCCGCCGTGGTCGGTGACGTGAGCGGCGGGGGCGTAAAGCTCCTGTCGCGCGGAACCTCCCCACTCCCTTCGCTCCTGCACGTAGAGTTTTTTTTCCCGAAGGAAGGGATGAGGCTCCGCCTCGCCGCGCGGCGTCGCTGGCACCGGCTCGTCGGCGGCGTGGCGTCGGTCACGGGGTTCCAGTTCCTGTCGCTGTCGGCCGGCGTCCGCGAACAACTGCTCGCCGCCGCCGGGCGACGTTCCGCGTGCCCTACGCCGGCGCCCGCTTTCGGCGCCATGCCCAGCCCGGGTTGCGATCCCACCCCGCGCTGCGTGCCCTTGGTCCTCGCGGAACCGCTCCCGACCAGCGTCGCGAACACCGCCTTCCCCACGCCGCGCCTGCTCGGCGTCACCCCGGCGCACGCGAGATCGACCCCTGTCCGCATCCCCACGCTCCCGCCCGCACTGGGCTTCGTAGCCGGCGTGGCGCCGGCCCGGCCGACGCCGACCGGCCTTCGCCGATCGTCGCAGATCTCCTCCGGGATCCGGATCCTGCTGTAGAGGCTGTCGCAAAGCCGCGCATGATCAGCCGCCCCAGCCTTCCTGCGGCTTCGCGGGCACCGAGTTCCCGGTGTTCGGGGCTTGTGCTACAGCCTCTGTACGCGGAACTACGCACGGGGACATCGGTCCGCGAAGACCTGTTTTGGGTCCCTGTCGTTCGACTTCTTGAAAGCTGGTCGCGATTTCGGAAGCCGTGCACTCCGCAATCCTTCGTTAGTGGGTTTCGGGCGCGAGCCTGACTTGGCTCGTGGGGCTTCAATCCAGGTTGTGTGGGTGCTTGGTGGCTCTCGCGGCCCCGGCCCGCCTCGAAAGCCTGGGGCGGAGAACGAAGGCTCAATTCTCAATGATCAAGGTTCAAGCAATGCTCAAGACTCAATGCTCAACGCCTGATTCGCGTGCGTGACCGAATCTCCGGAATTCCGCTGACGAACCAAGCCTGGGAAGATCGGCGTTGGGGACTCCGGCCTCCCTGAGCCTTGCACATTGAGTCTTGATTGAGCCTTGTTCATTGAGCCTTGAACCTTTGAATCCGCGACGCACCCACAGGCTCGATGTTGAAGCTCTACTAGCCTTCCACCTCCGCGTCGCTCCCCGGCCCGGCGGTCAGCGCCGCCGCAGCCGCGCGCAGGCGGGCCATCAGCGCAGCGTCGAGCGCGCCCGGGGTCCGGGCCTCGAGCTGCTCCAGACCGGCGCGCGCCACACCGTGCGTCAGGTCGTCACCCTGGGCGTCGAAGGCCGCGCCGGCGAGGAACTCGATCACGCGCGGCGTTGCGGCGCCGCCGCCCGCCACTTCGCGCACCAGGGCCTGGCGGACCGCCGCGTCGGTCTCGCGGGCCGCAGCCAGCGCGAGACGCTCGATCTCGGCCGCCGCGAGGCGCACGGTGAGCCCCTCCAGGGCCGCCCGGCGCGTCGCCGCGTCGGCGCTCGACTCGATCTCGTCCAGCAGCGCCGCCAGCACCCCTTCGTCCTCGGCGCGGCGGCCGGTGAGCGGGGCATGCGCCAGCAGCGCCGCGCGCACGCCGGCATCGCGATCGCCCCGGGCCGCGGCGTGCCACCGAGCGACGCCCGCGCCGCGATCCAGAAGCGCGGCCACCAGGAGGCCGCGCGCCCGCACCGCGCCGTCGTCGGAACCGGTCCACGCCTCCGCGGCGGCGCGCACGTCCGCGGCGACCTCGGCGTTCGCGGCC
>JACPWG010000071.1 GCA_016197205.1 Planctomycetota bacterium | reverse complement strand
CGCTCGCGCGCCTCGCGGGCGGCCGAACTTGCCTTCGGCTATTGGTCACCGACTTCCGTGGAGCGGTACTGAGCCTTGAACTTTGAGCCTTGTCTGGAAATTGATCATTGAGCCTTGAGCCTTGACCCTTGACCCTTTTCCTGAGGAGCTCCCTGGTTTCCGAGCTGCATGAGTTGTTTTCTTGACGGGCCCTTGCCGTCTCCCCTGCCAGGGGAGACGGGGCCTGCGGAGCCGCAACCATTTTCGCTGGGCGCGAAAGGACTGCGGCCCCTGCATGGATCAGTGGTCCTCGGCCTTGTCCAACACGGTGAAGCTGTTGTTGATCTTCGTGACGTCGTCCTTCACCGAGTCCCACGTTTCTTCCTTGCAGATGGCGACGACCGTGTAGGTCCGCTTGAACCACCGGCAGTAGAGGGAGTACTCGCTGACGACGAAGCGAACCCCCTTGTCGATGGCGAGGCAAACCATGTGGTAGCCGGGCCGAACCTTGCCCGGCATGTTGTCATCCGGGGCTTCCATGGGACCGCCGGACAGTCGCTTGTAGCCGGGCCAGCGCTCGGCCGTGGAGAGCTCGACCGCCGTGTTCAGGTCCTTCGCATTCTCGCTCTCCGGGAAGTCCATCAACTCCACCGCGACGGCAGACGAGCCGACCTTGGTGGTGTCCTTCGGCAGGATGCGGATGCGGACGGTGACGTGGACCGGATCGGTGTTGAACTCCCAGCCCGGTGGGCACTTGATCCGGAACTTCGAGGTCTTGCTCAGGTAGACGTCGCCCGAGATGGATCCTTCCTCTGGGCGGAAGGCGTTGACGTGCAACCATTCCTCGCCCTCGACGCCGAGGGCCTGGTAGAGACGAGTCGCCGTGGCGGTGACCTGCGGCAGGAGGTCGCGCTTGGGGACGATCGCGTAGTCCGAGATGGCCTTGGGCGGCTCCGAATCCAACAGCTTGGCCATCTCCACCCACGAGACCGCGTACCATTTCATCACCAGGTTGAGCAGGGTCTCCGTGTCACGCTCGATGTCGGGGTACGGGGAGATGTAGCAGCTCTTCCGAAGTTCATCGAAGTCAAGCCGGTGGACGCGCATGCGCTCTTCGAAGTGGCTTTTGCAGAAACCCTGCCAATGGTCGAGCATCCGGCCGACATCCCCCTGCGCGACCTTTCCGCCGGCCTTCGTGCGGGCGTTGATGACGCGCCCAAGCGTGAACGAAGCCTCGTTCTCCAGAACCATGTAGAGCCTGCGGAGGTCATCGATGAGTTTGACGTAGGCCTTCTTGACTTCGCCCCGAACACGTTCTCCTTCCTGCGGGTCGCCGACGGAGACCTCCACTTGCGTTGCGAGGTTCGGTGTGCCCCCGAGGGCCTCTTGGATCGCAGGAGGCTGGTCGGCGAGGACGCAGTCGACGACGAAGCGATACTTGCCGGGGAGGAACTGTCGGTTCTTCTCAACGGCGGGGAAGTCGAACCGGAACTTCTTCCCTTTTACGACGGTTTGGGCGCGCGGGCCGCGGACCTCGCCGTAGTACACGTCGCAGACGAGCACGAGGCCGTCCGGGGCGGCAGCATCGCCTTGGAGGGTGAGTTGCCGGGAGACGGGATCGTAGTTGGGCTGACCGGGCTGGAGGACGCCGGCGGGGGCGCCGCCATCGGCGCGGAGCGGCGAGGAGGGCGCGACTGCGAGAAGCAGGCCGCAGAGCAGGACGGAGGTGGTGGCGGCGGTGGCAGAGCGGACGCGAGACTGAATCATGTAGACTCCTCGGTACTGGACCCGTCCCTTCGATCGGCTCCCGCCGCGTGGCCCAGGGCCTGGCCGAGGCAGTCACGCGGCATGGAGCGGAGGCCATTCCTGGGCGAGCCGGGGACCGCGCCCCCTCGCGCCCCGCCCCGTGCGCGGAAGTTCACATCCGCACGCTATGGGAGCCGGGGCGTCTCTACTCGCAGGCGGCGGCCCCGAGGGCCGCACGGACCTCTATAGCCCACTATCCTCCCCGAAGTCCAGGATTTGTGGTGTGGAAATCACGGTCAGGGTGACATCGTCCACGATGGGCGAGAGAACCAACTCGCCGTTGAAGGCCGCATTCGGCTGAAGCGTGAGGGTGTACTGGAGGCCGGGCCGAAGGACATCCTGCGCGGGGACCTGCGGATCGATGGGCGGCACGGGTGTTGGGATCGTCCGGAGGGTCGAGTTGAGATAGACAGGCTGCGGCGTACCGGGCAAGGCCGCAGGGGGAACCGGGATCACTCCGCCCTGCGCGGCCCCCCCGATGGTTTCCACGTAGCTCATCGAGACCGTGCCGACAGCTCCAGGGGCTACGCTGCCCCAGCGAGTCGGAAAATAGGCGCTGAACCCGATCGTCCCCAGGATCGAGCCCGGCGGAAGGGGCCGGCTGGAGAGATCCTGCGCCCGGGCCGGCGCATTCCCAACGAACATTTCGGTGAGATTGCCCACGTGGGTGCCGCCGCCCGGGTTGTACCGATTCACGCTGGAGTTGGGCGCAGAGGTTGAGGAGGTCGCTTTCGTCCCAGGCCCCGTGAACACCCGCACCTCGTCGATGGTGCAGCTCGAGAAGCGGTTCATGCCCGTGGTGAGATTGGCGCTCTGGAAGATGCTCTTCGCGCCGCCCAGGTACTGATAGCCGCCCAGGAAGAACTGGGAGGCGTTCACGAAGGAGCCCAACAGGAAGACGTTCGAGACGAAGTTCGTCAACGTGAAGGATGCCGACGAGAACCCCGGGTCGAGCGTGATGGTCACGCTGGTCACGCTGGGATTGGGGTTGCTCTTGTCCCGGTTCAGGGTGACGTCGGCCACCATCTCCGTCGAGTCAACGAACGTGCGGTGCGTGATGAGGTCGCCCGGGTCGGCGGCATTCGAGGAGGGCCACGAGTGGCGGAGCTTGTGCCATTCGCCGGCCTTCCACTGGAGCGCGCCGAGGTCCACCGAGGACCGCTGGAACACGACGCCGTTGAAGGCGGGATTGCCCGTCGGGTCCTGGGCGGCATTCGCATCGCCCGGGGCGTCCGGGTAGGGGGAGCGGGCTTCGGTCACGTCGGTTCCCTCGGCGAACCAATAGAACCGAGTGCTGAACAGGGTGGTGCCCATCCGATCAAGCCGCCAGCAGACGCCTTCCGCGTTCGAACCCGGGACACGCGGGCTGACGATGGCCGCGAGCATTTCGTTCGAGCCCTGCAGGCTGTCGAGCTTGATCCACATGTCGATGGTGCCCTCGGTCTGCGTGAGGATGCCGGAGGTCGGCGTAAGCGCCGCGCCCCCGGGAGCGAACAGGGTCTGATTGAAAACGAGATTTTCACCTGTCGCGTTTTGCCCGCTGGGAGAGACCGTCTGTCCGGGCCCACGGGACAAGCTCAGCGTCCCATCCGGCTGGAGGTCGTTCCCGCCGAAGACCGTGCCGTTGTTCAGGGCCGGTGGGACGTTTCCGCCGGTCGCAAAGGACTCGGTCATGTCGGGCTGGTTCGGAAACGAGATTCGCGAGGCCGGAATGGAAGTCGTCGGATCGAGCATGTTCGTGCTCGCGCGGTTGAAGGTGGCGTACTTGAGGGTTCCCCCGATTGAGTTGTTGGTGGCAAGCTCCCACTCCGAGCTGAGCTGCAAATTGCCGTCGAAGCTGGAGCCGAAATCACCCAACGGGCGGTCGTCGATCGAATCCGGGAAGTAACCGATACTGCGCGTCTGGGTGGAGAGGGCGGCCTGGTTCGAATTGACGGCCGCGGGCATGCTGCTCACGAAGTCGCGCTCGGTGGTATGCCTCAGCACGTCGTAGATCTTGACGACCGCGGTGAGCTGACACTCGTCACTCGCGAACCCACGCGCGTCCGCGATGCGGCCGACCGACTCCAGCTCGTAGAAGCCCATGCTGGAAAAGCAGAACTCCGTGGTCTGGTTCGTGAGCATCTGCTTGTCGACCAGGTAGTCGGCGTTCGTCATAAAGCTCCCGGCCCCAAGCGTCCGGTCGTAGGAAAGTCGGGCTCGGAGCGCGGCCCCCATGTTCGGATTGAAGCGCGCCGCACGAGTGTTCGGATTGGCGTTCGCGCAGATGAGGAGGGCGGCTGCGCGGGCATTCGCCAGGTTTCCGGCATAGGCGGCGAGGAGGCCGGGCTGGACGATGCCCGTCTCGGGGTCGAAGAGGAATTTCTGGAAGTCTTCCCACGTCTGAAAGGGACCCGCGTTCGGTCCCGGGGCCTGTTCCCGACGCTGGATGATGGCATCCGCGACCGCGCGAGCGGCCGTGGCCGAAATCCGCGTGTTGTCCGGGGCCGGGAAGACGATGTCGTCCGGTTGCAGGTAGGCCGCGGGTTCACCCATAGCCGTTTGACCAAAATCCTTTGGCAGCAGTCGTTTGCCGGAGAGTCCGCGCATGCAGGCGAAGAGGACCGGACGCGGAGCGGTGTTTACGTTGACCGGGAAGCGCCCCGGGTAGGCGGGATTCGCCCCGACCGCCACGTCGTTCCGCTCCGTCAGCAGATTGATGCGCTGCCCGGCATCCCCCGTCGGGAAGGCCGCCGCTGGGGAGGCGCCGACGACGTCCACGTCACGGAACCCGCGCACGGTGACGAAATCGGAGAGGAGGACGAGATCGTCCTCATTGAACGGAGTGCCTCCCGCGGTCACATTGAACGGCGCGGCCTGAAGGAGGAGGAGCTGACGCTTGCTGTTGATCGTCCCCCCGAGGCTTACGCGAAGCCAAAAAATGTTCGCGCCGGTCAGGCCCGCCCCCGCGAGCGCTCCGATCCGTGCCGCGGCCGCGGCGTTGCCGATCTGCTGATAGAACACCTGCAGGTCGGCAAGGAGGTTGTCCAACATCGCCACGAAGTCCGGCTCTGTGGCCCAGGTGGCTGCCCGCGCAGGCGCGGCCAGTGCCGGAACGAAGGCCGGCTGGGCCGGTATCGCGCCGAGGTGCGGGCTGTTCAGGTTCAGCATCGACGCGCAGTCCAGCACCTTCAGCGTGTAGTAGTCGCCGTTCCCGATGTTTGTGCCGCCTACCACACCCGAGAACTGTGTAGCGGGAACGGAAGGGGGGATCGTTGTGCCTGCGGGCGTGGGGAGCGGAATTCGGAAGGAGGGGTTGCCGGCGAGCGCGATCGTGTTTTGCCGAAGGGCGGCATTGGCGCCGTTGGCGAGGGTCGGGTCGGCGGCGAGCGCAGCGGCCAGCGCCCCGCGATTCAGGAGGGGGGTGCCATGCCCGGGTGCCGTCCCGGCGTTGTTCCGGAAGATCCAATTGTCCTGTGGCGAGTCCACGCCCGATCGCATTGCTTGGTTGCGCAGCTCCGCGATCGCACGTTCGATTCCGGCGCACGCGACCATGCGGGCCCGCGTCTTCGACACGTACCCCTTCGTCACGCGGACCTCCGACATGGAGATCGCCACGAAGGCTGACCCGAGCACCGCCAGCAGTCCCAGCACCGGCAGGACGATGATCAGGACGAACGCTCTCTTCCTCGCCATGACCCCATCTCCACGAATCGAGGCCCCTTCGCGACGGCGCGCGGCAGGGCCGCTACGTTGATGCCAAATTCGACGCGATCAGCCCCGATCAGGCGTGCCTTGACGGGGCGCGTCCTTGCCCGGCTCGGCGACTTTCACCTCTTCCAGGTCCGGCGGCTTCGGGGGCGATCCGGCTGGATTCGCCGCCTTCACCAACTGCGACATGATTTCCTCCGCACGAAGCGGCATTCTCTTGGCCCAGCCCCACGTCGGTCCCTCGATCTTACCATCCCTGCCCAGGAAAATGAAGTAGGGGTAGCGGGCGTCCCTGGTCCGAAGCTGGTTCTGCACCTGCTTGTGGGCGATGAAGATGCGCTCGCCGGGGAGCGAGTGCCCCTTCGCGAAGTCCTTCGCCTTTTTGATGTGCGAACCATCCGGCTTGGGCGTGGAGATGAGGATACCCAGGAGGCCGGCACCGACGCTCTGGTAGCGATCGGTGACCGCCTTCAACTGGGGAAAGGACGTGAGGTAGGGTTGGTTTTCGATTTCCGAGGGGATCACGTAGATGAGGATGGGCCGGCCCCAGTACCCGGCGCTCGAGCCTTCCTGGCCGTCGATGTCCCGGAGGTGGAAGGAGAATTTCTCCTCTACGAAAGGCAGGACCACATGCCGCCAGTCCATCTCGTCGGGGTCGTGGGCGGGTGGCTTGGGGGGCCCGGCGGGCTGCTGGGCGAAGGCGCGCCCGGAAGCAGCGAGGAGGACAAGGAACAGGAGGGGAAGCACCATGGGAACCCGGCGTCGGACCTTCACGCGTGTCACTCCCTCAGACGCGTTCGGACGAATCCTTGCGCGCTTCGGCGAGCGAACGGGAAGCCGGGAGTGGGTGGGTGAGATCTCGGGCCGTGAACGCGGCCCGTTCGGGCGCCCGGCCCCTTCGCTCGCGCCCAGCGCGGCTTTTCGCTTCAAGGGACCGTCGCTCGCTGCCAGATCCGCCCCCAAGGGCACCCAGTGCCCGCAGCCACCGAACACGCAACGGGGGAACCGAGTGCGCCCTCGGTTCCCCCGTGCGAAGTCGGTCCGACTCAGTCCCCAGAAGAGCTCAGGCTACCCTTCCTGGACCGTAGAGTTCGAGGAGCCCGGGATGCTCAACCCGGTGCCGAGCAGCCAGTTCACCATCGCCGTGCCGGCCGTCCAGCCACCGTTGGTGTAGGAGCTGTTCGTCGAAGCATCGCCACCGATCAGGAACACGCCATGGTCACCACCTCGGCCGCTCTCACCCTCGGCAACCGTCTGCCCGAACAGACTGTTCAGCGCCGCCGCGGCGTTATTCCCGTGCACGCCACCGCAAGCGAAGGCCGAGCCAGCGAGGAAACCGACAACGACGACCACGAGAAGGAAGTTCTTCATATAATCCACTCCTCTTGCAACCCTGAAGAATTACACAGTTCGCTGCGCCGCTGACGCTCGAAAACACACGCCTCCATAAAACGGTATCTTGCGGCCTCAGCTTCCAACCAACCACCAACCAACTCTTCGTCGCGCATTTCCATTCGCGACGCCCGAACTATACACCCTGAAACGCCCCCTGTCAAGTGGTGAGCCACATAATTTTTTCTAATATTCGAGACAGCCGGAAACCTTGACGGGAGCAAGAGGAACGCGAGAGGCCATGCGTATTATGAGAACTTCCTTGACGTTAGGGTGTCATGACAGTATAATAATGCCGGTTCTGCGAGAGTGACCTTCGGTTGATCTCCCAAAATACTACGACGCCTCCGGCGAGTTCCTCGATTTCTCCCGACCCGGAGCCGCCCAAGCCAAATGAGCGGCGCCGCGCGAGCCCGCGCATCGTCCTGAAGCCCAACTTCCGCCCTTGTGGCCGGCGTTCGAGGGGGCCGGATCCTATTTCTGTCCGGAAGGGGTATTCAACATGGAAAAGCTCCCGCTCGCCATCCTTCTCGCCCTGTCCAGCCTGCTCCCGTGGCCCCCGGTCGACGCCGGCACCGGGGCCTTCCAGGTCCTGAACCGCCCCCTGGTCTATCATGGCGACCCGGACGACTTCTCCGCACCGGCCGTTCTCGAGGCCCTCCGATGCTTCGAGCGGATTCCCGAGTACCAAGAAATCAAGCGCCGGAAGCTGCCCCCAAACGATCCGGAGTACGGCATTCTCCTCGAGAAGGCCAACAAGCGGTTTTTCAGGGCCGTGTGCAGGTTGTCGCGCCGCGACGGGTACGACTTGATCGCGGAGCTGGGCGCCGTCGTACGACGGGGCGGCGACCCGCTCAAGGACGTCACCGAAGACGCGATCCGACTCATCGAGGAGGATCTCTAAGGGCGCGTAACAATTTAACTTGCTCGTTTGACGCGCGGGAGGCGACCTGAATTCTCAATGCTCAATTTTCAAGACTCAAACAAGGCTCAAGGCTCAAGGCTCAATGACCACCATGAAACGTAGCCTGGGGACGGAATCGCGGACTCTGAGCCTTGTCTGGAAATTGAGCATCGAGCCTTGTGCCTTTTCAGGAAGAGCCCCCTGGTCTCCGAACTGCAGGAGTTGTTTCTCGACGTGCCCTAAAGGATCTCCCCGCGACGTGCCGATAATACACGGGAAGATGGCTCCCCCCCTGGAGCCCAACGCCCGGTGGCACGCGTGGAGGAGCGACCTATGTACCGCTCGTCGATCGGCCCCCCGACCGGGGGCGCGATTCCCACGCCGCCCCGCCTCGCCCTCCTGATCCTCGTCCTCGCCACGCTCGCCCTGGCCCCACCAACACAGGCCCATGCGCAGGCCACGGCCTCGCCTCCCCCGTTCCCCCCACCCGCCCCGCCGCCAGCCCAGGCGCCCGCGCAGCCGGCGGCACAGCCCCCTGCCCCGCCGGCCGCCGCCGCGCCGGACGCCGCCGAGCCCAACCGCGTGTACCGGAAGGGCCGGGTCGAGATCGGCGACATGGTCACCCTCTTCTATAGAGTAGACCATGATCGAGGCAAGCACTTCCGCCCCTTCCTCGAGCGCTTCCTCACCCCCGGCAAGGGCGTGATCCTCGAATCCGAACCCCTCCATCTCCTCTCCATCACCGATACCAAGTCAAACATCGGACTTGTCGAGGGCGTGCTCAAGGCCCTGGACGTGCCCGACCCGCAGGTCATGATCGAAGCCACGATCTACGAGAAAACCATCGACAATGACCTCGAGATCGGTGTGGAAGGCTCCCTGGAGCTCGCGCACAGCATCATGCGCCAATACACCCAGGTCTTCAATCCCGAGGCATTCCTGCGCTCCAGCGGCGCGGCCCCGTTCCAGGGCAGCACCGTCCGACTCTTCGCGTCCGGAGACACGGCCGGCACCGTCGACGTCCGCCTGCGGCAGCTCCTCGACAAACAGAAGGCCAAGATCCTCTCGAACCCCCGCATCCTGGTCGCCGCCGGCCACCCCGCCAAGATCGTCGCCGGCGACAAGGTCCCGATCCCCAACCTCACCTTCGCGGGCACACAGCCCCTGGTGGGCTTCAACCTCCAGGACGTCAACATCCAGCTCGAAGTCACGCCGCACGTGATCGGTACCGACTTCGTCCACCTGGACATCAAGCCGGAGGTCTCGACCGTCGTCCGGTTCGAGGACGTGGCGAACGTCGGCCCGGTCCCGATCATCTCCACCCGCCGCGCGGACACGGACGTGACGATCCGGAGCGGTGACCAGGTGGTGATCGGCGGCCTCGTCCGCGAGATCGAGACGGAGGCCGACCGGGGGCTCCCCGTGCTTTCGGAAGTGCCGATCATCGGCTACTTCTTCAAGCGCCACCAGGAAACGAAGGCCCGGTCCGAGATCATCTTCTACCTCCGCCCGATCATCGTGACCGAAAAGGGAGACTACCCGCCGCGCATCATCGAGCCGGGGCGGTGAGGGGAAAAGCTGTGCTTGTCCAAGAGTCAGCGCACACCGGGAGACGTTTCCTAACCACGGAGGCACGGAGGACGCACGGAGAGAGACCTGTTGCTGACGACCATCCTCCGCATTATCTCCGTGTCTGCTTGTCTCCGTGCTGAACGCCTCTGTCCAAGATTTCCTGCGGGACGAAGAAGGCTCGCCTCCCGCAACCCTGTGCATCCCTGCGTCACAACCGTGCAGAACATCGCTGTTTCGGCGACAGATCTTCCCTGGTAGGCAATCGGTTGCTGTTGCGAGCCCAACCGCGCAAGAATTACTTTACGTTTCCGTGGATCGACCGATGCCTGGGGGCGCGGGCCTCCGGCCCGCGCAGCGCGGCCCAGAGGGCCGCGCCCCCAGGAGCCTCGAGGTCCGAATCTGCGCAGTTATTTTTGCGCGGGCGCCAAGCAAATTCAGGCCGACCACACGCTACTTCGGCGGCTGGACCGGCAAGCTCTTGCCGCCTTCCCCGGCAGCGGCTGCCGGCTGTGTTAAAAAAAAGACCCGGATGGCAAGGCCGGCCTCTCCCATCTCCCACAGGCTCCCGCGCGTTGCTTCCTGGAGCCAACGAGCCCGCTCCCCCCGATCCGGCGCGCGCCGGGCACACGCCAGAAGACGCACGATGTGGAGCGGAGTGTCTGACCGGATCGGAAGCGCGCGCAACTCCTGAACACCGGCTCCCGTCACCAGCAGACGGGCCAAGCGCGAGGCATCGTCCCGCAGCTCGCCCCCCTCCGCGGCCCCGCCTTCGCGAGGTCCCCCGCCTCCGCGGCCCGCGCAGGCAACCTCTGCGTACTCCGCACGCGCAACCTCGGGCATCCCCGCCCATTCGTCAGCAACTCCTTGCAAGAGTGCCCGCACGGCCGACGAGCCGCCGCCGGAAGGCCTCGCGGTCGCGGCCTGCGAGGCCGAACTCGCGGCCTCCCCGACCGCACGAGCAAGCTCCAGCGCCCAGCGCGCGGAGGCCGCACGCTCCGCGGCCATCGGCGCATCGGCACCCAGCCCTTCCAGCGCGATACAGAAACGCTCCGCCTCCTCCACGTGCGCCCCCCACACCGCGCGTTCGAGCCGGCGTGCCTCCGGCCATCCGACCGGCAGACCCGACTCGCCGGTTCGGGTCCGCGAGACCCGCACCGCATGCGTCAGCCGCCGCTCGAATTCGTCGCTCTCACCATCGGACCAGATCGCGACCCGCACCCACGTGAGGAGCGCGGGTTCGCTCTCCGGAGCGCCCTTGACCGCGAAGACGGGCTCAAGGCCGGCGTCCAGCTCCGCCCAGCGATGCGCCTCCGCGAGCGCCTGCCACCCCAGCCAGGGTTCTCCGCCTGGCTCCGTGGAAAGCCGCGACGCGGCCTCGCTCTCCAGCACCGCTTCCTCCCATCGACCCAGTGCACGCAAATGATAGCGGGCTGCCCGATGGGCCCACGGATCAGAGGGCTCCAGCCGGATCGCCTCCCGCGCCGCCGCCAAAGCGGGTTCGGCATCCTCGAGCAATCGAGACCAGAGGTAGTGGGCCATCGCAAGCTGGGGGTGCTGCCGCCGGAAGTCCGCGTACTCCGCGCAGAGCGCGTCGTAGCCGCCCTGCGCGCGACCCCAGTCCTGATAGAGTCGGTGAAACGCCGTCGTCCGCGGATCCGTCGACCGTTTTCGGCCGACCCAAGCCAGAATTTCCTCCTGCCGGCCGGCACTTTCCGCCGCGGACCGGAGGAGCGCGCAGAGCCCAGGACGGAAGAGGCCCCGCTCCAGCGCAAGCTGAGTCGTCTCGATGACCTCCGCGGGTGGCAGAAGGGCCAGGAGGCCCAGGGGAATCGGCTCCGCGGCCGTGCTCGCCACCCGCTCGAGGGCCCACCTGCGCCCGGAGTCCCCCGCGAACGAGGAAGTGCTCTTGGGCGCCGGTTCGAGGACGAAGTCGACGCGCGGAAACCAAGTCCAGCACCGCCAGACGCTGGACTGAAACTGGACTTGTCGGTTTCGGCCGTAGGCCAGCTCGCGGTACACGTAGGCGCCACGGCGAAGAGGGTCGCACAAGTACACGCCCGATCCGCACAAGCTCTCCCATCGATCCGGATCGACCGTAACGTCGAACTCCGCGACCGCCGGGAGGTCCGCCGACGCGGTCCCGGCAATGCGGTGGCTCCCCCGGGCAAGGCGCGTCCAGACGTGCTCGCCGGGTGCTACTGTGACCCAAGGCGACCCGTCCACCTCCAGGCTCAGGGGCGCGGTCGACGGATTGTCGACCACCACCCCGACCCAGTGATCGAGTCCCATTCCCCCGAGCAGGAGGCCCAGGACGGCGACCGGGATCCACAGCAGGGCGGTTCGACGGACGACGGTTCGCGCCCGACGGGCGTGGATCGCGGCATGGGCCTCGCGCCAGAGACACATGGGGAGCTTGTCCGGCGTCGGCCCGGCGAGAGCACGGGCCGCTGCTTCGGGCGACACCCAGGGGCGGTCCTTGCCCAGGCGCCCCAGGTCCAGCGTCGAGATGCGGGCGCGCTCGCAGAAGCTCATCCAGAACTCGGGAGTCATGTCGCCCGTTGCGAGCGCCGGGAATACGGAGAAGGGCTCAAGCACATGCTCCCCGGTTCGAAGCCGGACCCCGTCCCCTGACCCGCCCTCCATGACCCAGCCGTTCTCCACCAGGCCGAGCGCGAGCGCCGCCCCAATCGGGCCGGCCGCGGCCGTGATCGCCTGGTCAGCACGGAGACGGGGGTAGTTCAAGCTTCGAGCGATGCGGACCGGATCCAGCGCCCATTCGATGAGCGAGGCCGGGGTCCGTCCGCCGAATTGTTGAAGACAAACCCTCACCGTCTGACGCCATCCCTCGAACTGAGCAATCCCCGAGAGATTTTCCCAGGGTGCAGGTTGGAGGGACTGCACATCCACCCCCTCGAAGAGCTGCTCGAGCACGCCCAGCTCGAGCGCGGGGAGCCCCTCCAGCAGTTCGACGGCCGGGTCGTCTCCCTCTGGCGCGACCCCGCCCGCCTCCCGTTCCAACCTCTGCTCCCCCTCGATCGCGGACAGGCGTTCTTCAAGCGGGGGATGATCGAGATAGTCCTTTCTCTTCCCCAGCTTGCGCTCCACGACCAAGACCGCCTCGGTCGCCTGTGCCACCGTTCGCGCCCCAAGGAAGCGCGCGCAACCCGCGACCAGCGAGGGTCGATAGCCGGCGATCATCGCCGGCACGAGGTGCTCCTCCACGAACGGGCCAAAGACCGCGTCCCCGCCCTCGATCTTGCGGAGAGCGCTCGCGACGATCGTCGGTCCCACAATTCGGGCCGCGAGTCGATCGGCGGCGAGTTCCTGCGCCCGCGACACCCGGTGGGTAAGCCGCAGGAGCGCGAGCGCGTACCACAGAAAGAAGCGACTCGGGGGTCGACCCGACCTCTCCGCCTGTTCCAGCAATCGACCGAGCCCGGCCCTCACCTCCAGAAGCCACGGTACGACCGAAAGATCCCCTCCATGGAAGTGGCCGAATTCGTGACCCAGCACCGCGCGCAGCTCGGCTCGAGTGAGCAAGGCAAGGAGGGGCAGACCGATGCCAAGGATGCGACGGCCGCCGAAGGCAAGAGTCCCTCCGCGACGGCCGACGAAGGCGTTCAGCTCCGGACAAAGATAGACCTCGGCAGGCAACGGCTGCCCAGCAGCGCGCGCCACGCTCTCGAGCTCGGCGAAGAGTCGAGGCTGGGAGGAAGCTTCGAGGCGAGGCCCGGGCGGCAAGTCAAGCCGGACCCTCGGCAGGATCGGCCACAGGAGAAAACCCGGGAGGAACACGCCCATCAAGACGAGGCGTAGGTCGTACGAAAGGCGATGGGTGAAACTGGCATACCCCATCCAGGCAACACCGCCTGCGATCGCCAGCAGCGTGCCGTAGAAAGCGACGAGGACAAAGAGCGTCACCAGCACGTTCAGGCGGGTCGGCGGGCGTGGGGTCAAGCTGCCTCCCTTCGAGGAAAGCGGCGCAGTCGTCGCTGCGATGGAACCACGGGGCGGGTTTCGACGGTCGCCCAGGGCGATGCTTCGGACCTCGCCGGGAACCACCCCCACCCCCACCCTCGTACCCAATTCTACTCCACTTCCTTCACGCACCGGAACCCCACGTTCCCCGCCCGCTTGCCCGGGTCCATCCAGTAGCGGAAGTGCGTCCTGCAGCCGAACCGCTCATCCGAGAACGAGCCGCCGCGTACCACGCGCCAGAGCTGTTTCTCGTCGAACCACGACCCGGTCCACCCCCACACGTTGCCCGCCATGTCGTAGGCGCCCCAGGGGGAGCGCCCGCCTTCGAACCGGTCGACGGGCGTCGTGTCGCCGACCCGGCCCTCGCGCGAGTTCGTCATGTGCGCCCAAAACTCACGCCCCCACGGATACTCGCGTCCGTCCGTCCCACGGGCGGCCTTCTCCCACTGGTCTTCGGTCGGGAGCGTCTTCCCGGCCCACTGCGCATAAAGGAAGGCGTCCATCCACGTGACGTTCACGACCGGGTGGAGGTCCCGACCCGCGGGGATCCGTCGCCCCGGCCAGTGTTCGGGCGGCAACTTCCCGGCCTCCTTCACGAACACCTCGTATTGCCGGTTCGTGACGGGGAAAGCATCCACGTAGTACGTGCGCAGGTACCGCTCTTCGTACCGCTCGGAGAAATGAAACTTTCCGGTCGGGACCAGGACCATGCGGGCCCCGTCGCGCGCGGAAACGACCTCGCGCGGCAGGCGAGTCGTCGGCTCCTGAAGGACGCCTTCGCGCGGAACGAGCATGGGCGGGAGGCTCACGGCGGGTACGAGTTCGATCCGCGCCGTGTCCGTGCCGGGGGCCACAACCGGGGCCGGGGCGGGCACGGGCGCAGGCGCAAGGGACGGGGAACGCGCGTGCGTGCCGGGGCCCGCGTCCGGAGCGGCGAAACGACCCGGCTCTGGAGGACGCGGGCCGATGGACGCTGTCTGCTGGCCGACCGGCGCGGGGGCCCGCCGGATGGGCAGCTTCGCCTGCGCTGCGAGCTCCGCCGGATCCGCGAACTCGGAGGCAAGCTCGCTCAGGATGCGGGTCCCGCCGCCCAGCCCCTGCGGAAAATGGAATGCGGGCGCGGGCTGCGCCGGCGAAGCAGGACCCGGGCTCGCTGCACCAGACGCCGGGCCGGGCACGGACGCGGCCTCCGGCGCGGCGGGACGGTCGGGCGCGGGCAGAGGGGCCGGGGCGGGCGCGCCAGGAGACGCGGGGCCGGGCGTCCGGGCCGCTGCAAGCCCCGGCGCGGCGAAGATCCTCGTGGAGCCCGTGCGGCCTGCGCGCCAGAGGTCATCTTTGAAGGAGATCGCGTCCGCGTGCCGGTCCTCCGGCCGCTCGGCCATCGAGCGCATGAGGCTCGCGTGCACCGCCGGCGGCACGCCCGGATTCACCTCTTCGACGCGCCGCACCACGCCGAACGGCAACGCGCCGGTCAGGATCTCGTACAGCACGACGGCGGTCGAAAAAAGGTCCGCGCGGTGGTCGACCCGCCGCCCGCCTTCGCGCTGCTCCGGCGCCATGTAATACGGCGTGCCCGCCCCGCCCGCGGCGGAGAGGCCGGCATCGAAGCCCAGGGCCTGCGCCAGGCCGAAGTCGATGAGGCGGACCTTGCCGCCCCGATCGACCATGATGTTCTCCGGCTTGACGTCGAGGTGGGTGACGCGCGAGGCGTGGGCATGGGCCAGCCCCTCGAGGACCTGGCCGGCGAGCGACCGGACCTCTTCCCACCCGAGCCGGCGCCGCGTCTTCAGCAGGTCGCGCAGCGAGCCTCCGTGAAGCAGCTCCATCAGCAGGTAGAGCGCCCCGGGCCGGCCTTCGGCATCTCGCTCCTCGTCGATGTGCATCACGCGGACGATGTTCGGGTGGTTGAGCGAAAGGGCGACGCGCGCCTCGAGCACGAAGCGCTTGCGCAGCTCGGGATTCGCGAGGAGCGAAGGGGAAATGACCTTGAGCGCGCGCGGGTCCCCGAGCATACGGTCGATGACCCGATAAACGGTGCCCATGCCGCCGAAGCCGAGCATCTCAAGGACTTCGAACCGGCCGGCGACGAACGCGCCCGGGTCGTACAGCGTCTCGTCCGTGCGCCGGGCGTGCAGGGCGCGGACCATCGAGTGGCGGAACCGCTGCCCGCCCGCGAGGCTCCGGAAGATGCGTTCGCGCAGGACCGCCCCGCGGTGCATGCGTTCCCCGCCTTCCTTCCCCTGCATGGCCTGCGCGGCCTCGGCGATCGCCTGGCGGTCGGCCTCCGGGATGTCCCGGAGCACCTCGGCGACCCCGTCCTCGATTTCGAGCGGGGAGGCGTTGGGGATCTGGGCGAGGACGCGCTGATCGAAGCCGCCGAGCAGTCGTTCAAGGTCCTGCTGCAGGCGTTCGAGCCGGCCATCCTGGACCTCCTGCCGGCGCTGGAAGGCGCGCTGGAGCTCGAGGTCCTGGTGGAGCTGGTCGATGCGGGCGTTCTGTTCGTGCTCGACCTCGAGCCGGAAGATCTCGTCCACCACGCCGCCGAGGACGGGGATGGCCTTGACGACCCCGCGCGCCACCGCGCCGGCGACCTTGTGCCCGTGCCGGTCGAGGATGCCGCCGAACCGTTTCCAGACGCCCACGAAAAGGCCTCCGAGGTGAGGAGCAGGGGCCCCGGAACCGCGACCGTGAGGGAGCGGCCTGGGGGCGTCCATGCGCAGGCTCGGGTTCGAAACCGCCGACCCGCGTACGACCGCCCTGGGCGCAAACCCGCGATCGCCGGATATTATAGCACGAAGTCAGGCACGAAGTGGGGCGAAGCGGTGTGACAAGGCGGAGTACCGCTCCACGGAAGTCGGCGACCCATAGGCGAAGGCAAGTTTGGCCGACCGCGAGGCGAGGGAGCGAGGCGTAGCACCGGAGCACTACGGCGAGCGAGCGCAACAAAGAGGGCGGCCAAAATCGCCGAGCAAGTTGGTCACCCAATTCCGTGGGGCGGTACTGAGGATCGTCGTGCTCGGGGGTCGAAGCAGGCGTGCGCTGCGGAGGCCGCGAGCCCACTCGCTCACGCTCGCGGTTCGGAAGCGCGACGGCGCGGCGCGGGGGGCGGCGCGGCGGCGCGGTTGACGAGGGCTGCGGCATACCCGGCGCCGAAGCCGTTGTCGATGTTGACGACGGTGACGCCGGCGGCGCAGGAGTTGAGCATCGCCAGGAGGGCGGCGACGCCCCCGAACGAGGCGCCGTAGCCGACGCTCGTGGGCACGGCGATCACGGGGCGGTCGACCAGGCCGCCGACGACGCTCGCGAGGGCGCCCTCCATGCCGGCGACGACGACGAGCACGTTGGCTTTGCGCAGAAGGTCGGCGTGGCCGAAGAGGCGGTGGATCCCCGCGACGCCCACGTCGTAGAGGGTATCGACCGCGTTTCCGAGGGACTCCGCGGTGACGCGGGCCTCTTCGGCGACCGGGATGTCGGAGGTCCCCGCGCTGAGGACGAGGATGCGGCCCGGGGGCGGCGGCGCGGGCCGGCGGCGGACGGTCACGCAGCGCGCGTCCTCGTGCAACTCGGCGTCGCGCGCCACGCGCCGGAGGGCGCGCCACGCCGCCTTGTCCACGCGGGTCGCCAGCAGGTCGTGGTCACGCTCGAGGATCGTGCGCGCGATCGCGGCGATCCGCTCGGGGGTCTTCCCCGCGCAGTAGATCACTTCGGCGAAGCCGCAACGCAGGGCGCGGTGGGTGTCGACCTTCGCGAACCCCAGGTCCTCGAAGGGCGCGTGGCGGAGACGCGAGGCGGCCTCGTCCGGGGAGACGCGGCCGTCGCGGACGTCGTCGAGGAGCTGCCGGAGGTCGGCGGGCTTCATGACGTGGGCACCACTTCAAGCGCAAGGTCGGCCGTGCGCCCGCGGAGGGCGAGCTGGTAGCCGAGCCCGGCCACCATGGCTGCGTTGTCCGTGCAGAGCTTTTTCGGCGGCAAATGGACGGCGATCCCGCGGGCGGCCCCTTCGGCGGCGAGCCGCTCGCGAAGCGGGCCGTTGCAGGCCACCCCACCGCCGCAGACCAGGGCGCGGGCGCCGCGCGCCTCCACCGCCTCGAAGGTCCGGGCGACGAGCACGTCCACCACGGCCGCCTGAAAGCTCGCGGCCACGTCGGGCAGGTCGGGAATCGGACGGGGCGGGGTCTTCAGGGACGCGTTCTGGCCGCGGCAGTGGTAGAGGACGGCGGTCTTGAGTCCGCTGAAGCTGAAGTCGAGCGAGCCCGGCCCGAGCTGCGTACGGGGGAAGCGCAGGGCCTTCGGGTTGCCGTCGCGCGCGGCGGCCTCGACGCGCGGCCCGCCCGGATAGCCGAGCCCGAGGAGGCTCGCGACCTTGTCGAAGGCCTCCCCCACGGCGTCGTCCAGCGTGGAGCCGAGCAGCTCGTGGTCGGCGACGTCGCGGGTGAGGTAGAGATTCGTGTGTCCGCCGGACACGACCAGGCTCACGTGGGGCGGCACGGGCGGGGTCGGCGTGAGGTACGCGGCGTAGATGTGCGCCTGGAGGTGATCCACGCCGACGAGCGGTTTGCCGCGGGCGAGGCAGATGGCTTTGGCGGCGGCGACGCCGAGGAGGAGCGCGCCGACGAGGCCGGGGGTGTAGGTCACGGCAACGGCGTCGATCCCGTCGAGACCGAGGCCCGCATCGGAGAGGGCGCGGTCGAGGACCGGGAGGAGCGACTCCACGTGGGCGCGGCAGGCGAGCTCCGGGACGACGCCGCCGTAGATCGAGTGCAGTCGTTCCTGGCTCACGACGACGTTCGAGAGGATGTCACGCCCGTCGAGCACCACGGCCGCGGCGGTTTCGTCGCAGGAAGTTTCGATGCCCAGGACCCGCATCTAGGGAGGACTCCTACGACCGGGCAAGGGCGGAGGTGCGGGAAACAACGACCCGAAAAAAGGCTAAACGCGACCGAGTGCGGCAGGTGGCTAGATCATGGCTCCGCGTCCCAACCAGCCGCGGGCGAAATTTGAAATTTGCAATTTGACTTTTTGCAATTTGAAATTCGGACCATCCGTGTGGGTCGAATGCGGGACGTTTACACAGAGACGCGGAGACGCAGAGGCCGGGCGCTGAGTCCACCCTCCTCTGCCGGCGAAAATCGCCGGCAACGCACTGAGAGATTGATTTTAGCTTCATTTCGGCTTGTTGGCGGGAAATCCCAAATCCCAATCCCCAAAAAAAACGGCGTCGGCGCGCAGGGGCAGGGTTGGAGCCGGCGACTGGAGTTTTGAAAGGCGACTCCACTCGGCCTCCACGACCCTCCGCCCCACTATTTGCCGGCCGATTCCTTGCCGCTGAGCTTGTCGCGGAGGACCTCGAGCCCCTTCTCGAGCTGCGGATCGACGAAGGGCTTCGCCGGCTCCGCGGGCTTCGCGTCCGTGCCGCCGGCGGCCGCCGGCGCGGGCTCCGGCTTCTTTTCGCCCGTCCCGGCATCCGCGGGGGGCGTGCCGCCGGCAGGGGCGACGATCTCCTGCTTGTCCCAGAGCTGCATCAGCGACGCGAGCTGGTCCCGATCCATCTCGGCCTTGACGTCGGGATCGATCCCCCAGTCCTCCGTCTTCGGGGCGGGCGTGCCCTTCTTTTCCCGATCGCGCTCCAGCTTGATCCGGTCGATGCAGCGGCCGCTCGGCGTGAAGTACCGGGCCGTCGTCAGCTTGATGCCCGTCCGCTCCTCGGCATCGAGCGGGATGATGGTCTGGACCGAGCCCTTCCCGTAGCTCCGCGTGCCGACGATCGTCGCGCGCTTGTGGTCCTGCAGAGCGCCCGAGACGATCTCGGACGCGCTCGCGGACGACTCGTTCACCAGGACTGCGATCGGGTAGTCGCCGAGTTCGTTCCCCGCCTTCGCCTCGAACCGCCGCTCTTTCTCCTTGCGGCCCTTGGTCGAAACGATCGTGCCGGACGTGAGGAAGCGATCGGACAGGTTGATCGCGTCGTCCAGGAGTCCGCCGCCGTTGAAGCGCAGGTCGATCACGAGCGCCTTCATACCCTTGGCGCTCAGCGACTCCGCCGCGGCGTCGAACTCTTCGACGGTCTTGTCCTTGAAGGCCGTGATGCGGATGTACCCGATGCCGGCCTTCTCGTCGGCCATGTGGACGCCCTTGATGCTCTTGACCTGGATGATCGCGCGCGTGAGGGTGATCTTGAGTTGCGCGGGGGCGCCCTTGCGATAGACCGTGATGGTGACCGTCGTGCCGGGCTTGCCGCGCAGGACCTTCACGGCGTCCGTCGTCGTCATGCCTTCGGTGGACTTCCCCTCGATCTCGACGATCTTGTCGCCGGGCTGGATGCCGGCGCGGAAGGCCGGGGTCCCCTCCATGGGGGTGATGACGCTCAGGATGCCGTCCTCGAGCGAGACCTGGATGCCGAGCCCGCCGAACTCGCCGCCGGTTTCGACCTCGAACTCCGTGTACTCGTCCTCGCTGAAGTACTCGCTGAACGGGTCGAGGGAGGAGAGCATGCCCTTCATGGCGCCGTCGAAGAGCTTCTCCGAGCCGACCTTGTCCACGTACTGATCGAGGACGATGTCATGGAGGAGACGGACCTTGTCGAGCCGCTCCGAGACCCCGGGTCCGTGGGCCGCGACGGGTCCCATGCGCAGCCCGATGACCAGACCCGCGGCAAGGGCCACGGGGATCAGCCAGCCGAGGAAGAGGCGTGGATGCATGGTGGAGACTCCTTGCGGTGGGGAGAGGGGGCCCGGCGCCGGAGAGTGGTGGTCAGGGGCGGACTTGAACCGCCGACCCCTGCATTTTCAGTGCAGTGCTCTACCAGCTGAGCTACCTGACCACGGGCGCCGACATACCCCTCAGGGCATGAAGCGGGAAAGATAGCACGCGTCGGCGCCGCGAGTCAAGCAGAAGAGGAGGCTTGACGAGGTTCGGCAGGGAGGGATAGAATCCGCGCGCGGAGAGGCACGTGCGGGGACGAAAAGGCGCGGAACGCGGAGGAGTGGACGCGGCGCCTTGCCGCTGGATTTCAAAATTCAAATTGCAAATTTCAAAGTTCAAATTTGGGGTTCGTGCCAGGCTGCAAATTTGAGCTTTGACATTTGAAATTTGCTATTCGAAATGGGGCCTGGGCAACTACCCCTTCACCTCGCCACCCGAAAGGTCGGCCTCCCCAATGTCCGACTCCTCTCGTCCCTTTCTTCTGGTCCTCGCCCATCGTTTCGTCCCCGCGTCGAGCACGCTGGACGCCGACGGCGAGCGCCGCTTCCTCGGCATCATCGAGGAATTTCTGGCCTCGCGGCCCGCGCTTGTCCGCCGCCAGATCGGGCTCTTTCTGGGGGTCCTGCGCTGGCTCCCCGCGCTTCGGCACGGACGCCCGCTCGACGCCCTGCCGTCCGCGGACCAGGACGCGGCCCTCCGCCGGTTCCAGGACCACTGGTTCCCGCTCTTCCGGAAGGGCTTCTGGGGCGTGAAAACCCTCGTTTACATGGGGTACTACGGCCGTCCCGAGGCGGCCGAGTCGTTCCGCTATCGGCCTTCGAAGTCGGGGAATGCCTCTCTCCATGCGTGAGAAGGAATTCGACATCGTCATCGTCGGGTCCGGCGCGGGCGGCGGCACCGTGGCCCAGGAGCTGGCCCCGCTGTGCAAGGACGGGGTCCGGATCGCGGTCCTCGAGTGGGGCCCCAAGCTCCGCGAAGAGGAGTTCACCGGCCGCGAAGTCGAGATGGCCAACCGCCTCTATTTCGACGGCGGCGGCTTCCTCAACCGCGACAGGAGCATGACCTTCGCCTTCGCGCGGGCCTACGGCGGCTCGACGGTCGTCTACACGGGGACCTCGCTCACGATCCGGCCGGAGACCGTGAACCGCTGGGGCGTCCCCGGCCTCTTCGCGTCGGACCTCGTGGAGCGCAGCCAGAAGCACCTGCGCTCGAACAACGTCCACCTCCTCGAGCCGGACAAGATCAACGACAACAACCGCCTCTTCCACGACGCCTGCAAGAAGCTCGGCTACATGGTCGAGCAGTTCCCGATCAACGTGAAGGGTTGCCAGGGCTCGGGGATGTGCAATCTCGGCTGCCCGAACGCGGCCAAGCAGGGGACGCACCGGGTCCAGCTCCCCGCGGCCGAGGCGGCCGGGGTGACCGTGGTCACCAACTGCAAGGTCGAACGCATCGACGACCACGCCGTCGTGGCGACCGTCGCGAATCCGCCGTTCGGGCACGCGTCGGCATGGGAAGCCGGCGAATATCGTATCCAGGCGAAGGTGGTCGTCGTCTCCGCCGGAGCGATCAATTCCCCCGCGCTGCTCCTGCGCTCGCGGCTCCCGGCCCGGCTGCCTGCGCTCGGCCGCTACTTCACGTGCCATCCCGCGCTCATCCTCGTCGCCCAGCACGACCGGCAGATCACGAACTACAACGGCCACCCGAAGAGCTACTACTGCGACCAGTTCACCGAGTCGAAGAAGTTCCTCCTCGAGACCTGCATGTACTTCCCGTTCGTGACCGCGAAGAACCTGGCCGGTTTCGGCGAGGAGCACGCGTCGCTCGTCACGCGGATGGACACGCTCCAGATGATCCTCGTGCTCGCGATCGACGCGGCGCGGCGCGAGAACCGGATCACGATCGACGGCGCGGGCAACCCCGTGATCGACTACAAACTGACCCCGGTCGTGCTCGACTCGCTCTACGAGTCGATGAAGGTGTGCGCGCGTATTTTTTTTGCGGCCGGCGCCGCGCGCGTACACGCGCCCGCGGGTCGGAAATTTCTCATCGAGGCGTCGGAGCAGGGCAAGCTGGACGACCTGATCGTGCGGGAGGAGCTGAAGCCGGGGAAGGTCTCGATCACGAGCGCGCATTTGATGGGCGGCTGCCGCATGGGCGCGGGGCCGGAGACGTCGGTGACCGACATTTGGGGGCAGGTGCACGGCGTACCGTGGCTCTTCGTCGCGGACGCGAGCCTGTTTCCGGCGGCGGCGGAGATCAATCCGTACATCACGATCATGTCGTTGGCGGATCGGGTCGCGGAGCGGATCCGGACGCGGGCCGCGGACCTGCTGAGGAAATAGCGGGAGCTCGCGAGAGGAGGGATGGGGTGGGAGGATCGAATTCAGGGCCGGAAGTGGAAAGGACGAGAAGGAAGGAAAAGGGGACGAAACACAGAGACGCGGAGACGCGGAGGATTTTCGGTCGAGTGAACGTCACACAAACGGCCGCACACCCTCGGCAAAAGGGGGGCCGAGTGTGCGGTTAGCCACGGCTGTGGACCCAAATCTCAATTCTCAAATCTGAAATCTCAATTCCACGAAGTGCTTCATGAAGCTACGCGGCGGTGACGTCGTCGTCCGGGCCCTGGAGGACGAGGGGGTCCGGTTCACGTTCGGGATTCCGGGGACGCACAACACGGAGCTGTACGACGCGCTCGACCGGTCCGAGCGGATCACGCCCGTGCTCGTGACGGACGAGCAGTGCGCGTCCTTCATGGCGGACGCGGTCTCCCGGACGTCGACCGGGGTCGGGGTCGCAAACGTCGTCCCGGGTGCCGGAGTGACGCATTGCCTCTCGGGGGTCGCGGAGGCCTTCATGGACAACATCCCGCTGGTCGTCTTGACTTGCGGGATCCGGACGGACACGGGCAAGGCCTACCAGCTCCATGACATCGACCAGCTCGCGCTCCTGAAGCCGATCACCAAGGCTGCTTGGCGGCCGGCGCGGCCTGAGGACATCTACGCGATGGTGCGGCGGGCCTTCGCGCTCGCGCGGAGCGGTACCCCCGGGCCGGTCGCCGTGGAGATCCCGGCCAACTTCTACCTGCTCACACACGAGATGGGCGAGCTTGTTTTCAACGAGGCGCCGCCGCAGACGCCGCGGGCTTCGGCGCGCGACCTCGAGGCCGCGGCCCGCATCCTGACTGCTGCGCGAGCCCCGGCGCTCTACGTCGGAAACGGCGCGCGTGGCGCCGCGAGTCTGGTCCGGGAGGTCGCCGAGCGGCTCTCGGCGCCGGTCGCGACGACGATCCAGGGGAAGGGGGTCTTCCCAGAGACCCACCCGCTCTGGCTCTGGAGCGGGTTCGGCGCCATGGCGCCGCCCTTCGTGCGCGGCGTGATGTCGCGGTGCGACGCGCTGCTCGCCATCGGCTGCCGGTTCGGCGAAGTCGCCACGGGGAGCTACGGCCTCGAGCCGCCGGAGAACCTCCTCCACGTGGACATCAACGGCGACGTCCTCGGCAAGAACTACCCGGTCCGGCTCGGCGTCGCGTCCGACGCGGCCGAGTTCCTGCGCGGTCTGCTGCCGCTCCTCGGCCCGGCGCGACGCGATGAAGGGCTCGCCGCCGAGATCGCGGCCGGGCACCGGGCGGTGACCGACGAATGGCAGTCGCATCCGAGCGCGGATCGCGTCACGCCGGCGGCCTTCTTCGCCGCGCTGCAACGAGCCGCGCGCCCGGACGCGATCTACGCGACGGACAGCGGCAACGGGACCTTCCTCGCGATGGAACATCTGCGATTGGCGGAGCCGGGCCGCTTCATCGGGCCGGTCGACTATTCGTGCATGGGGTACTCGGTGCCGGCGGCGATCGGGGCGAAGTTCGCGCACCCCGACCGCGACGTGGTGGCGCTCGCCGGGGATGGCGCACTTCTGATGACCGGACTGGAGCTGCTCACCGCCGCGAGCTACCGCGTGGCGCCGGTGGTGTGCGTTCTGCGAGACCGGGAGCTTGGGCAGATCGTGCAGTTCCAGCGGACGTCGCTCGCGCGCGACACGTGCAGCGTGCTCGCGCCGTACCGCGTGGACGACTTCGCGCGCGCAGTGAACTGCGAGGCGCTTTCGATCGCGACGGACAAGGAGTTGCAGGAGGTGCTCGGTCGGGCCTTCGGCATCGCGCGCGGCGGCCGGCCGGTGATGGTGGACGTCGCGATCGACTACGGGCGGAAGACGTACTTCACGAAGGGGGTGGTTTCGACGAACCTCTGGCGTCTGCCGTGGGGGGACCGGCTGCGACTGCTCGCCCGCGCCGTCGGGCGGCACGTGGGGGCGGCGTTCGCGGACAAGGGTGCACCGCGGCCGGAGCGGTGACGGTCACCGCGAAAGGGGACTCTCGGAGGATCGCGCAGGTGTCCGGGCGACCTCGCCAGGGGCGACCACTCTCGGGCCCGGCGCCGCCGTCAGTCTAGGGAGCGGGCTCGCCCTTGCGCCGTAGCTCCTCGATGATGGCCACCAACTCCTTCGCTTCATCCTCTCGCCCAAGCTGTCGGAGGGCGGCGCAGGAGCGTTCAAGCATGTGCCGCGCTGGATCACGCCGGCCGAGGAGCGCGAGGATCCGGCCGAGGAGCGATCCGACAACGGCGATGCCTTCTGCTCGCCCGATGGCCTCGAAGATCTTGCAGCTCCGGACCAAGTCCTCGATCGCGCCGCCTTCCTGCCGAGAGAGCCTGATCTGCGCCCGGTCCCAGAGGGCGGCGGCCTGACCGTCTTGATCGCCGAGGGCCTCGTTGACGTGGAGCCTTTCTTCTTGCAGCTTCAGCGCCTCGTCCACCTGCCCGCGGGCGACCTTGATCCGGGCGATGTCCCCCAACGTGACCGCGCGCGAGCGGGCGTCCCCGAGGGCCTCGTACACGCGAAGCTCCTCCTCGTGCAGCTTCAGCGCCTCGTCCACCTGCCCGCGGGCGACCTTGATCCAGGCGACCTCGCCAAGAACCACCGCTCGCTCCCTCTGTCGGTCCGCCGCGGACAGCAAGCGCTCGGCGGTCTCGAGGCAGTCCAACCCTTCCTGAATCGAGCCATCGTCGACAAGGAGCCGGGCGTGGGCGATGAGGAGGGCCGTGTGCTCTTCAGCATCGGGCTTGGCCTGTGCGACCGCCGCAAGCGCCTGCCGATACCACTCTCTCGCGGAGGGTGTCTCGCCCACGGCGACCGCAGCCTCGCCGGCCGCTCGGAGCAGTCCAATGCCTGGCGATGCGCTGGACCGGCCGAGGAGGGCGAGCGCTTCCTTCGCGACGATGACGGCCTCTGGATTGCGCGAGGCCGCTGCGAGGCCCCGGATCGCGTCCTTGCCCACGCAGAGCACAACCGGGGCGCATTGCCCGGCGACGCCAAGCCGGCAAAGCTCGATGTCGCAGTCGAAGCCACGCCGGGCACTGCCCGCACCGCCCCCCCATGCTTCGAAGAGGGGCTCGACGACCAGCTTCGCCAACGCCGCGCGCTCCTCCTGGGCAAGCGGCGGCAGTTTGGGTCGCACGAACGGATTCACGCCAAGGGCCGCGCGCTCCCGATCCACGGCGTCCGTGTATTCGTCGCACACGCCCAGGGCGAGGAGCCTGTCCACGGCGCGCGCAGGGTCGCCCAGGCCAAGCGCATGGGCGAGCTGCTCGACCACCGGCCTGGGCACGGGCAACGTGAAGAGCGTGGTGCTCCTGAGGAAGGCCGATTCCCCAGGACTCAAGAGACCCAGGAGGTGATCCAGGGCCAGATTCGCCAGGAAGCTCGCCACGGTCTGGTCTTCGGGGGAGTGGCCGCCCGCCAGGTAGCCCTCGATCTCGGCCACCGCATGATCGAAGGCAGCGGCATTTTCCTGGGCCAACCGATGGAGGAGGTCCTGGAGCCCCGGGTTCCCACGCCCAGCTCGGATGCAGCGCTGGATGCGCGCCACGTCCACCGCAACGCGCCCCGCGAGCGCCAGCCGAGCGTGCGCGCCCGCCTGCTTGCGACTCTCCGTCTCCAGCATCGGCGGGACGTGAACCGCCGCAAGGTCTTTCCCACGGTCCCGGGCGCCATCCGGCAGCGTGAAGCGATACCGGCTCGTGAAGAGGAGCCGCGAGTCGGTGTCCGCGGCGGCGGCAAATCCGCGGATGACGGCCCGCAAGGTGGCAACCAAGTCGGGGTGAACCCGGTGCAGTCCATCGTCTAGCGGGTCGATCAGGATCCTCTCCAGGTCGTCGATGACCAGGAGGAGCGGGCGCTCCTGGCGACACTCGCCCTCCAGCAGTTGTCGAAGGACCGACTCGAGGCGGCCGGCGTCTCGGTCGACGTCCGGCAACGCGGCTTCGATGAGGCGACGTGAAGCGTCGGTGCCGATCGCCTGGGCACAGCGTTCCAGGAGCGAACGTGCGTGGTAAGCCTGCATCGCCTCCCCAAAGACCAGCGCGAGCGCGTGCGGAGCGAGTCGCTGGCGCACGCGCGCCGCCAGGCTCGACTTGCCGTGCCGGCCGAGGCCGTGGATCAGAACGCCGGGGCCTGTCCGCTTCCGGAGGGCCCGCAGGACTGCCTGGAGCTGCCGGCGGCGGCCCACGAACTCCGCCGGTCGAGCGACCGGCACTTGGCGAGTCCGAGGGTCGAGAAACTCCCTGAGGAGCGTGTCCGGCGGAGGGGCGCGACGCGCGGTCCCGCTCGCGAGGACGCCACCCCCCGCGGGGCCGAGATAGAGGCGAGCCAGGTGCCAGTCGTCGCTCGGTTCCGGGAGGGCACGCGAAGGAGGCCTGAGCAGGTCGCGGCGCGCGGCCGCGAGAGCGGCCTCGACGGATTCGTGGAGCGAGAGCCGCCGGTACAAGGTCGAGGCAAAGAGCGTCGCATCCACATCGCCCACTGCGGCGGCCCAGCCAAGGACGGCGGGGAAGCCGCGCGCGACCATTGCACGCGCGGTGGAGTCGACGATTCCGGACGCCTCCGCGGAGTGACAGGCGGAGAGGAAGATCAGACGTGGGCGATGCTCGCCCAGCTCACGCCCGAGGGCGTCGGCGGAAACGGTCTCCGGCGCCCCCTCATCGGTCTCGAGGAGGAGGTCGGCATGCCCGTCCCGGAGCGTGCCGTGACAGGAAAGGTGGAGCACGTCGGGCGGGGCATGCGGGTCCGCCACGCGGACGGCCAGCCGGCGCAACTCGCCGCTCTCCTCGACGACGAGGTCCAGACCCTGGGCGCCGAGCTCGGGGTCGCACGCGCGCAGGATCGCGGCCTCCTCAGCCTCGAAGTCCAACACCCGCACGCCGGTGGGCGCGGCGGCCATGAAGAGGATCGAGAGGCGAAAAGCCGAGGGAGGAGGCTGCGCGGTCGCGCGGCCGAGGCGGCGAATCGGCTCCAACTCGGTGCGCGGGTCTTCGCCCAGGAAGGTGCGGTCGCGCGGCGCCAACAACTCCCAGGGTGCCTCCAGGAAGCGCTCCTCGTCGGGGGTGGGGTGTAGGGGAGCGGCGATCTCGAGGGCAAGCGGCGGGGGCAGGTTGTGGCCGAGGCGCGAGAGCCAGGACGCATCCCCCTCCAGCCACGCGTAGAGGTCGCGGCCAAGCCCAAGCAACTCTTTGGCTAGGGCAGCGCCCGTGTGCGTGCGGCAGGCCGTGCGATAGGCGGAGGTGAGCCCCGCGAGCCGCTCGGCGTCCGCCGGTCGGAACGGCCGGTTCTCGTCCAGCCGCGGCGTGGCGTCGGCGCAGACGAGGCGCACCGTACCGCCCTCGACCCGGAACTCGGCCCGACTCATCGCGTCCCCTCGCGCGGGGCCGGGCGCGCCGCTGCGGCATCGAGAATCGCGCCCGCGTCGACGGCCTGCAAGGGCTGCGCGCCTCCGGCAGGCGGCAAGAAGTCGATTTTCGCCTTCGCGCGGGGGAGGCGCTCCTTCGCCCAGGCGATCAGTTTCCGCACGCGCTCGGCCGCCTGCAGCCGCTGCGCGAGGTCCATCGTGGCCAGGATGGCCCCGGGAATGGAGAGCACGAGTGCCGCGACCGCCACCGGATCGACCCCCTTCCCCCCTTCGCGCGCGGCGCCGGGCGAAACCCCGCCCGAAGAACGCGCCGGGGATTCTCCGAAGAGCCCCCGAATCTGCTCCGACAGCTCTCCGGCGACGGCCTCCGCGTCTTCCCCCTGAATTTGGAAGCGAACGTCAGGCATGGCATCCCTCCCGCGGTCGTACCTTAGTGACGATATCGAGCACGCCAAGGCTACCGTACCGGAGATTTCGCGTCAAGTGTCTCGCGCGTGCGATTGTGGGGTCACCATTCACTGCGCCTCTGACAGGATAACAGGATCAACTGGATACGGCGTTGGAAAGTCCTGTTGATCCTGTTATCCTGTCAAAATAAAGTCGGCAGATTCCTGAATCGACCTGTCAACCCCTCCGTGACTCCGTGGTGCTGCGCACCGCCCCTGAACGGTTACACTCATTCTTGCGCGGGCGCTAGGCCCCGCCGAGCACGCGCCGGGGCAGTGGTCTGCTTCGATTTCCACTTGTTTTCACGCTGGGCCGCAGGTAAGATCGCCGTCATCTGGATTTCGGGCTGACAGTTCGGATCGAATTCTACGAGTCGATCGACAGGCAGCGCCGACCGATCAGCTTGACCTGAGGGGGCCCTGCGGAAGGATCACACGGAGCGAGTCTGCCAAGAAGGAAGTGCGGCTGTTCGTAAGCCTTGCCGGCGAGTTCAACCCAAGAGCCGTCGTTCGGCTATTAGGCGATGACTTGCGCATCGCCGCCATGACCGGACCCCGAGTCGGAGGAGGTAGGAATGAGGCCACAAACGCAATCGGGGTTGATCCAGGTTTCGCGCTGGGTCGTACTCCCCCTGGCCCTGGTGCTTGGCCTTCCAGCGTGCGCTACCCGCAACAGTAACGCGCCGCGTGATCGCGAGATCCTGTCGCGGACAAGGGTCACGGGTTTCGTGAACGGGGCTGAGGTGAGCGGAAACATCTCGGCGACAATCGACACAAGTCGGGGGGGACGTTCGAAGTGCGAGTATTCGAAGCTCCCGTTGGGCTTCAATCCAGGGACCTTTGGTACCCACGCCTGAACTACTCACCACACGGCTGCTGGTCTCAGCAGAATCGGCAAGGACGTGTTCAATCTCTACGACCTGACAGGTGGAAACTATCACGTTCATCGTGTTCTGACCTACCCCGAATGCCCGAATAGCAAACTGGAATTCGACGCGGAGGTCCGGGCCGTCAACGCCGGAGAGTGGTCAACGCTGCTCAACGTGACTGGAACGTACGATGGCCCCACGGACATCGTCTCGGCCAAGGACTATCAGCTAACGTGGACCACGGACGGCAAGACCCTGATTGAGAAGGGGAGTGCGACGCTGGGGCGGTCGTCAGGTGGATCCATCCGGAGCGAATGGTCGTCCACCTTCACCTCGCCGGGGCGATCCTTCAGACTCCCCCGCTCCGGCGAGTCCGTACGCGTCTCCGTAGCTCCGTTCAAGATTGCTGGGAACAGCATGAGCTACGAATGGGAGGGGACCGTTCGCGCCGGAGAATAAGCGCGCATCTCGCCAAGACTACACGCGGAGTGGAGTTCGGCCCCAGTCGAGACGCCGAGCCACGAAGTGGGCGTAGTTTGCAAGCACCTCGGGCGCAGGCGGTGGGGAGACCGGCACCCGCTCTTCTCCCGCGCGGTCGGGCGGTACCTGGGGTCGGCATTCGCGGACGGGGGCGCCCCCCGACCCTCCGGCGCGGAAACAGGAGCTATCGACTCCTCGCGGCGCGCACGCCTACCGTGCTGAAGCCGCGGCCCGGCGAATAGCGGTAGCGATTCGACGCGCGCAGACTCCACGACGGGTTCCGCCAGGACCCGCCGCGCACCACCCGCGCGGAGCCGGCGTCGGGGCCCGTGGGGTTGCGCTCCCCGTCGCGACAGGTTGCGTAGGTGTCCCTGCCGTACGCGTCGGCGCACCACGACCACACGTTCCCCGCCAAGTCCAGTGCGCCGACGGGAGAGGCGCCCGCAGGGTGTCGATCCACCGGTGAGGTGAATTCGTCCTCGGTCCCCGGCCTGCGTCCGGCGAACCGGCACAGCGTGTCCGCCGGCTCCGCGTTCCCCCACGCGTACTTTCGCCCGTCCACCCCGCGCGCGGCGCGCTCCCACTCCGCCTCGGTCGGGAGACGCAGCCCGGCCCACGCGCAGAAGGCCTGCGCGTCGTTCCAACTCACGTTCACGACCGGGTAATTCGCGTAGCGCTCGTCGGCGAAGTAGTTCGGGTAGAGGAGTCCGTCCGCGGGCTGTGCCGGGGGCGTTCGTCCCGTCGCTCGGGTGAAGGCTTGGTATTGCCCGTTCGTCACCGGGTGCTTTGCGATGAGGTATTCGTCCAGGACGACCCGGTGCGGGGGCTTCTCGTCGCTATCGCCGTCATCGCTCCCCATGCTGAATTCGCCCGCAGGGACGAGGATGAGGGTGAGTCCGGACGGCTCGTGCCGAAACTCGTCGCAGCCCTGAGGGTTTTTCCCAAGGTACGAAAGGTCGGACGGAGACGGCGTCCTTACCACCGGCTGAGCCGGCTCGGCGGTCCCTGCGCCGACCCGGTCAGGGGCGCACGACAGGCCCGCCGGTCCCGGGACGGACTCCGGCGGAACCGCGACCCCCTGCCCGCTGAGCAGTGCCTCGAGTTCCTCGCGCATTTCCCGCGCCGACGCCGGCCGATCCTCGCGCCGCTTCGCCAGCGCACGCCTCACCACCGCTTCAACACCCCGCACGTCGCAGGACACGCCCAGCTCGCTGAACGGCGGCGGCGGCTGCGTCCGGATCTGCTCGAGCAAGGCGGCAATTTCCTCCGCCTCGAAGGGTCGCCTCCCCGTCAGCATCTCGTAGAGCACGACCCCCAGGGCGTAGAGGTCGGTCCGCTCGTCGATCTGCTTGCCGCCGGCCTGTTCGGGGCTCATATAGCCGAAGCTCCCCAGGACCGCCCCCCTCTGCGTCAGGCTGGTCAGCCCCGGGTTCGCCGCTCCAGGTCGGCGCAGGACCTTCGCCAAACCGAAGTCCAGGACCCGAATTTCCCACGCGTCCGTGTCTTCGCAGGCGACCATCAGGTTCGCGGGTTTCAGATCGCGATGCACGATGCCCGCCTCGTGCGCGTGCTCCAGCGCGCGGAGCACATGGACGGCCAGGCGCCCGGCCGTGCGCGCCGGGATCCGTCCCCGCTCCGCCAGGGCGCACTCCAGCGTGCGGCCGGGGCACAAGTCCATCACCATGTAGAGGGAGTCTTCCCATTCGCCCACGTCGCGCACAGCGACGATGGCCGGGTGATGGAGTTTCAGGAGCAGCTCCGCCTCGCGTTTGAAACGGGCACGGAATTCCGGCTTGAAGAAGAGCGCGACATTGAGCAGCTTCAGGGCCTGCTCGCAGTTCAAGACGAGGTGGCGGACCCGATAGACCGCCCCGAAACTGCCGGCGCCCAGAAGTCCCAGCACTTCGTATTTGCCGGCAAGGATCCGCTTGGCCGCCCCTCCGCGTGCCCCGGCGCCACTGGCCACAGGGGGGGAAGGCGGGACGATGTCGGCTGCGTCCCCGCTCGACGGGGCCGGGACAATCGCCGTTGGGGGGAGGGTCGGGGAGCCGCCCGCGCGGATGCGCTGGGCCGCGGGGACAGGCGTCCCACAGCGCGGGCAGACGCGGGCCGCGTCAGGCAGCGGCTGACCGCATTGACCGCAGGAAACCGGTGCCCGCTCCGGCATGGTCCGACTTCTCCCAGGCTTGCGAACTTGACGCCGACTTCGGCCGGCATCGCCAATACTGAAGCCTCTACATGGAATCGAAATGCAGGCGCGAGCCACCGCCGGGATGACGAGGACACGATAGCAAGCCTGCTTTGAGAACGCAAGGGCGCGGCAGAAGTCGGCTCCCACTCCCCGGGCTGATCAGTTTGGCCCTCGGTTGCGCATCCCACCGGCCCGGGTCGACGATTCGTGCATGGACTCCGGGCGCCTCCGCCGCGCCCCCCCCCCGCCCGGGTAACGCGTCGTGACCAGGCCCCCCCCCCACCTGTAACTGGGCGTGACCACGCCGGGCTCCCGCAGTCGTCAATCGTAAAATTCGCAAACCGCGCGTTGCGCCTTCCGTCACGATGCGCAGAAGTGGTACCGGGCATGGAGTTGGAGCGCGACCCAGGATCGCACTGAAGCTCGGGGGAGCGGTCGACGAATGGCAAGCCCCTTGCTTTAGGATGAGGCAGTTCAAGGTGGATGCCTGACACTGAGGTACGACATGAGCAGCCCTCCGGGACTGGAAACGCAGTGGATCGGCTTCGCGAGTCCTCCAGGACTCACCAGGTCCGTTCGGGCCGGCTTCTGGCCAGGGCTCGAAGAGGTCCGAGGCTCGGACTTCTCGGCCGTCGTGGCCCTGCTCGAGCCGCCCCCTCCGCCGGGCACGCCGCTCGACCCGCAATTCTGCCTGTCCCACCAGACCTCCGCGGAACAGTTGGGGACGCTGCTCGCCCACCAGGGTCGGTTCGCGCCCTGGCGGAGCCCCGTGCCCCGCATCGAGGCGGACCTCGTGCGCGCGGCGATGCTGGCACACACGGATCGGATCCGCCGGCACCTCGAGTGGAGCCAGTCGGTCCAGGAGTGGCGGATCGGCCTCTTCCTGGAGCCGACCGCGGTGCCGACCGCGACGGCGCCGGGGCATGCGGACCCGAACCACTTCTGGAACTGGGTCTCCATCATCTGGGGGGACGTGATCGCGGACACGCTTCAGGACGCGACGCTGCGCATCCTCCAGGGGACCACCCGTCACGGCATGCTGGTATCGGACTCTGGGATCCTCTGCGTGGACGCGGCCTGTCTCATCGAGGCCGAGCATTCGCAGGCCTTTCGTCGCGCCGTCGAGGTCACGAACGCCGCCATCGAAGGCATGAAGCTGCACATCGAATACGGCGGCCCCTTCCCGCCGTTCCGGTTCGCCCCCACCCCGGAAGAGCTGTTCCGTGCCGGCCGCTCCTCCGACACCCGGCGGCACGTCAAGGCCTAAGGGCCCGTAAAGAAACACCTGATGCAGCTCGGAAACCGGGGAGCTCCTCAGCAAAGGGCTCAAGGCTCAATGATCAATTTTCAGACAAGGCTCAAAGTTCAAGGCTCAGAGTCCGCGATCCCGTGCGCGGGCTACGTTCCGTGCCAGTCATTGAGAATTGAACCTTGAGCCTTATCTGAGTCTTGAAAATTGCGCATTGAGAATTCTGGTCGCCCCCCCTGCGCGTCAAACGAGCAAGTTATTTTCTTACGGGCCCTAGGCGCCCGCCTCGCCTTCTCCCTCCGACCCGCCCCCCCCCGGCCTACGCGCACAGCCCGCCTCCCCTCCCCCTTGCTCCCCTACGACGCCGCCAGCGCCCGCTGGATCACGGCCTCCACCTCTTCGATGGTGAAGGGCTTCGAGATGTAAAAGGCGCCCACCTCCTGGAAGAACTGCTGCGTCTCCGGCGAGAGGGTGTCGCCGGTCACGAAGACCATCCGCCGCGCCAGCTCGGGGCGCAGCTCCCGGATCTTCTCGTGCACCATGCGGCCGGTCATGCCGGGCATCATGAGGTCGCTCACGAGCAGATCGAAGTCCTCGCGGCCGACCATGGAGAGCGCGACGTTGCCGCTCGAGGCGACCTGGACGTGGTGGCCCTGCATGGTGAGCACGTCCGCGATGAGGTCACGGACCGTTTCCTCGTCGTCGAGGACGAGGATCTTCCGGCCGACGTCGCGGCGGAGGGGACTCGGCGGGGAGACCGGGGTGGGGGTGAGACTTTGCCGCATCGTGACGGCCTTGGGTCCGGCCGGGTCGACCAGCGGCAGGTCGACGATGAAGGCCGCTCCCTTCCCATCGTTCGAATTGCGCGCGTGGATCCGACCGCCGTGCTCGCGGACGATGCCGAAGCAGACGGAGAGGCCGAGGCCGGTCCCCTTCCCGACGGGCTTGGTGGTGAAGAAGGGGTCGAAGATCTTGCGGAGATTGGCCGGCGGGATGCCGGGCCCGTCGTCCTCGAACGTGACGCGGAGGACGGGCTCGTTGGCCCCGGTCTCCTGGACGCGCGCGCTCGTGATGGTGATGGTGCCGCGCCCATGGGCCTCCTGCATGGCCTGCTGGGCGTTGTTCACGATGTTCAGGAAGACCTGCTGGAGCTGGTGGAAATCGCCGAGCGTGGCCGGGAGCTTCGGGTCGAGCTTGCGGATCACGTCGATGTTGCCGACCTTCAGCTCGTAGCCGCGCAAGTCGATGATGCTGTCCACGATGTCGTTCAGGATGACGCGGGTGCGCTCGGGCTTGTGCTTCCTGGCGAAGGTGAGGAGGTTCTGGACGATGCGCCGGCAGCGGTCGGCCTCCTTGCTGATGCGCTCGAGGTCGCGCCGCAGGTCGTCGTCGGTGGTGCGCGCGAGGAGGAGCTGGGAGTAGCCGACCACGCCGGAGAGGGGGTTGTTCAGCTCGTGCGCCACGCCGGCGATCAACTCGCCGACGCTGGAGAGCTTCTCCGCCTGGAGGAGCTGCGTGCGGAGCTGCTTCTCGACGGTGGCGTCGCGGAAGTGCGCCCGCCAGACCCGCCGGCCCTGGAGCTCGCTCGTCCCGAAGTTGAGAAAGACGGGGATCGTCACGCCGCCTTTTTTTTGCGCCTCGACTTCGGTCGTGCCGGAGGCGGCCGAGCCGGCGCCTTCGGGGGAGAACGCGGGGAAGCCCTCCGGGAGGATGAGCTGGATGGACTGGCCGAGCGCCTCCTGGCGGCTGTAGCCGAAGACCCGTTCGGCGGCGGGATTCCAGAGCTGGATCAGGCCCTTCTCGTCGAGCGTGAGGATGGGGTCGGCCGAGGCTTCGAAGAGGACGGCGTGCTGAAAGGCGAGGCGCTGGCGATCGAGCAGCGCGCCGACGAGCGCGTGGATCTCGCCGGGGTCGGCGGTCCGCGGGAGGCAGGGGACGCCCTCGAAGGCCGTGGGCGGGGCGTCACGATCCACGAGGAGGAGCACCTCGGAGTCGGGCGACGCCTCTTTCACCTGGCGCACCGACTCGGTCGCGCCGCCCGGCGCCAGGGCATGGTCGATGAGCACGGCGTGGACGAAGTTGTCCAGGAGGTGGCGAAGGAGATCTTCGGGCTGCCCGGACCACACGAGGGTGTACTGCTCGGCGGGGAGCGCCCGGCGGGCGACGGTCTCGAGGGCCGTGTCTCGCGAGAGGAGGAGGACGACGGGGCGGTTAGACATCAGGGGACTCCGTAGGGCGGAAAGCCGCAACCGAAGATCGAACGCGACGCCCGCGTTCACAGCACCCGTTGCCGCGCTTGCCCCCCGGCGGACGCGCCCGGAAACGCGGGGCAGGCGAAGGTCCGAAACGAGCGCAAGCCGCGGCTGCCGGCCGCAGCCAGGGGCGCGAGTCAGCGCGACCCGTCGAGGCTCGTGCTCGTCCTCGCGCTCGAAGCCCGCTGGAGGGCGAGGACGAGTCCGAGTTCGAGGAAGGGCCCGTAACAAAATAACTTGCTCGTTTGACGCGCAGGGGGCGACATGAATTCTCAATGCTCAATTTTCAAGACTCAGACAAGGCTCAAGGTTCAATTCTCAATGACCACCACGGAACGTAGCTCGGGCACGGGATCGCGGCCCCTGAGCCTTGAACTTTGAGACTGGTCTGAAAATTGATCATTGAGCCTTGAGCCTTTTCCGGAGGAGCTCCCTGGTTTCCGAACTGCATGAGTTGTTTCTTTACGGGCCCTAAGGGAACCTCCCTCGGCACAGGGAAACCGGGCGCTGGGCGTCTCCCTTGGGCCTGCCGGGCCTGGCCGCGTCCCGGGAAGCGCCGGCCCGAACCGCACGGGGCACCGCACGACCGGCCGTACGGGCGCACGGGCGCACGGCAGATCGCCGGGCGCAGGGCGCCCGTTCGTTCAACGACCCCGGGGTCCCGGTTTGCGCGCGGCCGTGGGGGGGGGCTCCGCGGGCGTCGCCGGGGCGGGCTCGACGCCCGCGGCCGCGACCGCGGCGGCGGGGACCGTGAGGCCCAGGAATTCCCGCGTCACGGCCTCGATCTGGGCCGGAGTGACGGGCTTCTCGAGGCAGCGCGCGGCGCCGCACTCGAGAATCCGTTCCACGTTTTTCTTCGACGGGTGCCCGGTGACCGCGACCACGTGGATGTCCTTGGTCGCGCGGTCCCCCTTGATCCGGCGGCAGACCTCGTAGCCGTCCATCCCGGGCATGTACAAGTCCAGGAAGATGAGCGACGGCCTGAACTCCGACACCTTTTGTCCCGCCTCAAAGCCGTTCGGCGCGACGGCCACCTGCAGCCCGTCCGGCATGGCGGTGAGCACTTCCTTGAAGAGGCCCAGCACCATCGGTTCGTCGTCGACCACCAGCACGCGGCGCGACGGCCGGCGCGCGTCGTCCGGCATCGGAATGCCGGTCTGGCGGCAGAACGATTCGAGATCTTCCCATCGGATCCGACGGTGCCCCCCCGCGGTCCGGTACGCGCTCAGCCGGCCCTCCTCGCACCACCGGATGATGGTCATGGCGGTGACGCCGCAGATGCGCGCCGCCCCGCGGGTGGTCATGATTTTCAACCTCGCCATCCCCGTTTCACTCGAAAACGAGTTCCGGGAGAGACGGTCGCCACCTGGCGTCCGTCGCGCCTTGCCGCGCGGTCAGCCCCTCGGATATCTTCCCCAAACCTCTCCGAACAGGCCCGGACCGACCCCCCGTCGGTCCCCTCTCGCCGGCTTGCGGCCGTCGTCCCGCTTCCCCGCCGGCCACGACGCCGCCCGGCTTGCTCAAACCGTCCTCAGCAGCTTCTCCAGCTCCTCGATGTGCGTCTGCTCCTCCAGAATAATGTGCTTGAACATCTCTCGCAGCGCCAGGTTCTTCCCCGCCAGGTCGATCTGGTCCTCGTAGCCGGCCAGCGCCTCCTTCTCGTGCCGCAGGCTCTCCCGCAGGATCTCCTCGATCGACTTCGAGGTCGGCCGGAACTCCTCGTGGACCGTCGCCGTCGGGTAGCCCCCCAGCGCCGTGATCTTTTCCCCCAGCATCGTCGCGTGATTCATCGAGTCCTGCACCTGCTCCCGCAGGATCTGCACCAGCGGGACCCGGCCCGTGCCGAAGACCAGGAACGAGTGGTGCAAGTACCGGATGATCCCCGCCATCTCGTGCTCCAGGTCCCGGTTCAGCGCCTCGATGATTTTTTTTCGCGCCTTCGCGTCAAGCTCCATCAGACCCTCCTTCGGTCGGTCGGAACCATACCACAACCCGAAGTGAAGCTGGAATCGATATCTCCGTGCGTTGCCAGAGAACGTCGCCGGTAGAGGACGCTCGACTCAGCGCCCGGCCTCCGCGTCTCCGCGTCTCTGTGTAAAAGTTTCGCATTCGACCCACACGGCCGGGCTGAATTTCAAATTGCAAAAAGTCAAATTTCAAACTTCGCCCGCGTCCACCTGGGACGCGGAGCCTTGATCTAGCCATTTGCCACCGTCGGTCGAGCATTTCCTCGGCGATTTCGGCCGCCTGCTTCGTTGCACTCGCTCGACGTAGTTCTCCGTTACTACGCCTCGCTCGCGCGCCTCGCGGGCGGCCGAACTTGCCTTCGGCTATTGGTCACCGACTTCCGTGGAGCGGTACTCAGTTCGGGTTGTTGAAACAAAATGCCGACTCACGCGTCCCGGACGCAGCCCACGCAGCCCTCGAAGCCGGCGACCCCAGCCGCGGGCACTCGACGGCGGGTGGCCGCGCTGCACCCCTGGGGACCGAAGAGCGCGCCGAGACCGCTCCCTCACGGTCGCGGTTCCGTGTTCCCTGGCGCCCTGTCACGCGCCTTCGCGGGCGGGGAGGATGAACGAAAACGTACTGCCCTTGTCCTTCTCGGACTGGACCGCGATCGTGCCGCCGTGCAACTCCACCATGCGCTTCGTCAGGCTGAGCCCGAGGCCCGTGCCCTCGAATTGCCGCGTGTAGGAGCTGTCCACCTGCTGGAAGGGGACGAAGATCCGCTTCAGGTCGGCCTTCGACATGCCGATCCCCGTGTCCTTGACGTCCACCCGGATGTACTTCTTCCCGGCCGACCGGAACTCCTCGAAGAGCCCCTCGGTCTTCTCCAGCGGCTGGACGGCGACGCCGACCGAACCGCCCGAGGACGTGAACTTGACGGCGTTCGACAGCAGGTTGTACACGACCTGCTTCAGCTTCGCGGAGTCCGCGGTCACGATGCCGACCTCCGGGTCGATCGTGCACGTGATGCCGAGCTTCTTCTCCTCGGCGAGCGGCGTCACCATCGCGACCGAGCTCTCCACGACGTCCCGCACCGCGACCTTTTCGCGGTTCAGCTCCATCTTCCCCGCCTCGATCTTCGACAGGTTCAGGATGTCGTTGATGACGCGCAGGAGGTGCTGCCCGCTCGTGCGGATCTGCCGGACATAGCTGGACTGTTTTTCGTTGAGGGCCCCCGAGAGCCCCGCTTGCAGCATCTGCGAAAAGCCGAGAATCCCGTTCAAGGGCGTGCGCAGCTCGTGGCTCACGATGGCCACGAACTCGCTCTTCGCGTTGTTCGCGCGCACGATCGCCTCGACGAGCGCGTGCTCGCGCGTGATATCGCGGAACACCTCGAGGAAGCCCACGGGCCGGCCCTCCTGGTCCTGGAGGGGGGAGGTGTCGAGCGTGACGTTGATGACCTTGCCCGAGGCGCAGACGAGCGTCCCCTCGCGGTGCTGCGCGGCCCCGGACGGCGACTTCCACCGCCCCTCGTCCACGGGCACGTTGTGCTCGTCGACGTACTTGAGGACCTCGGCGCAGGGCTTCCCCACCACGTCCTCCGTCCGGAACCCCGTGATCTGCTCCGCGGCCGGGTTCCAGGTCCGGACCTTGAACGTCGGATCGATCGCGTACACGCCGTCCGCGATCGAGTCGAGGATCGACTGCAGGAAGAATTTCTGCTGGTACGTCTCGCTCGCCAGCTCGATCGCGCGCTTCTCCGTGTTGCGGAAGGCCTGGATGCGCTCGACCGCGATCGCCGCGTAGTTGCCGAACGTGGTGAGGAGCTCGACCTCGCGCGTGCGGAAACGGCGCGGGGCCTTCGAGCACACGGCGAGCGTGCCGATGACGCCGCTGATGCCGCGCAGCGGGACGCAGGCCACGCCCACGAACTGCCCGACCTCCTTCTGCACGTCGCTCTGCAGCTTGTTCGCCGTCAGCCGGTCCGTGTCCCCCTTGTAGCTTTCGGTGACGTGCGGCTTGCCGCTCTGCGCGACCGTCCCGTCGACGCCTTCTCCGAGCGGGACCGACAGCCCCACGAGCCGCTCGAGGCCGCCGTGGGTCGCCCGGTAGATCAAGAGGCCGCTCTGCTTGTCGATCAGGCTCAGGTACGCCGCGTCGCAGCGGAGCAGGGTCACGGCCTTTTGGAGCACGATCGGGAACACGTCCGGCGCGTCCTTGGCGTCGCGCAGCGCGCGGCTGACCGTGAACATGGCCGAAAGGTCCGCCAGCCGGTCGTCGGTTTCGCGGTAAAGCTGGCCTTTCCGGAGCGCGACGCCGGTCTGGTTGGCGATCAGCGACAGCAGGCGCATCTCGTCTTCGTTGAAACGGCGCTTGGCCTGGCAGTGGACGCACATGACGCCGATGACCTTCCCCTCGGCCGTCATGGGGACGGCGAGCGCGGCATGGATCCCCCGCTCGAGGAGCACCGGCGGGACCGGGAAGCGCTGCTCGACCGAGAGGTCCTCCACGATGACCGGCGCGTTCGTCTGCATCACGAGCCGTGCGAGGCTCGGGTCGCTCGCGCGCGTCCGGATCCGTCCGATCAGGTCCCGCTCCCAGCCCCAGGCCGCCGACAGGAAGATGTGCTCGCCGCTCTCCTCCGGGAGATCGATCGAACAGCGGTCGGTGCCGAGGACGCCGGCCGCCACCTCGCACGCCTTGTCCATGATGGTCTGCATGTCGAGCGTGGAAATCAGTTCGTTGGAAAGGCGCAGGAGCGCCGCCTGTTCCTGCACGCGCTGCGTGCGGATCAGGTCGTACAGGCGGGCGTTGTCCCCCGCGAGGCTCGCCAGCCGCTGCTGCGTCCCCTTGATCGCGCTCATGTCCTGGAAGACCAGCGCCGCGCCCTTGATTTTCCCGTCCGGGTTCCAGAGCGGCGTACTGTTCGCCAGCACCGTGACCTCGGTGCGATTCGGGATCTTGATCACCATCTCGACGCCCGTGCAGGTCTCTCCTTTGAGCAGCGAGCGGGACAGAGGAAGGGACTCGGGCGGATACGGCTCTCCCGAAGGCAGGTACAGATTGTAGGCCGTGGCGTACTCGGTGGTCCCGACCTCCGAGAGCGGCGCCTTGCCGAGGATCTGGACGGCGATCCGGTTCGACATCACGATTTTCCCGTTCGGGGCCTCCGCGATGTGGACGCCTTCCGGGAGCGAATCGAGGATGTTCTGGAGGTTCTTCCGTTCGGCCTCGGCCGCCTCGCGTTGCCGCCGCGTCTCCTCGAGGCTCTTCTGGAGCTGCTCGATCGCCTCCCGCTCCCGGCGCTGGGCTTCCAGCAGGCTCCGGTGCCGGTCTTCCAAGGCGGAGAGCTGTCGTTGCGTGAGCACGGAGCTGGTCACGAGGATCAGGATCAACGCCAGCGTGAGGAGGATGACGAGGCGTCCCATGAAGGACGTGTCGCCCAGGCCGACTTCCCCGAAGAAGCGGCCGTCGATCTCGAGCGTCCAGGTCGTGGTCCCGACGTGGGTGTCCACCCGGATGCGGTCCCGCGCGCTCAGCCCCTTCGCGTCGACCGAGTGGATGACGGTCTCGTCCGCGGCCAGGACCCGAAAGGGGGTCTCCCGGGTGAGCAACGGCTGCAGGCACTGGGCAACGACGTTTTCGAACCGGAGGATCCCGAGCGCCCCGCCGAAGAGGCGCCCGCCGGTCTCCGCCGGCACGCAGAAGGCGAGCGCGGAGCCTCCCTCGGGCAGCTCGAGCGGCGCGGCCACCTCGACGGTGCGGGAGGAAAAGGCCCTCCGGACCATCTCGTTCAGGGCGTCGGTGGAGCGGGGAGCGACGAGGGCCGTCGCGCGTCCCGTGCGCTGCAGCGCGAAGAGGAGCTTGCCGGCCCCGTCGACGCGGGCGACCATCTCGAGCGCGGGGTAACTATCGAGCAGCAGCCGCGCGGCGCGCTCCTCCTCCTCGGCGTCCGCGCGCGTGGGAGTCGGGGACAGCCGACCCGCCAGGCATTTGACCGCGTGCTCCTGCTGTCGCATGTAACCTCCGACGGCCACGCTCGCCATGCGCCCGATGACCCCGCGGCTGGTCTGGCGCATCAACTGCTGTTGCTGGGAGACTTGACTCATCACGAAGACCGTGACGGCGAGCAGCGCGCACCCGATCAGCGCGGTCGGCAGATAGCGTCGGAGGGGGGCCAGTCCCATTGCGATTCCTTCTGCTACCGGGAAATTGCGGTGAGCGAGCGCAACGAAATCTTACCAGGCGATTTCGCCGCGGGAACCGGTCACAAGCCTCCGCGGGACGGCAGGTCGATCCGGGGGTCCCCCGCGAAGAGGGGGAATGGTATCCGAACCCCCGATGATTTTCAAGGCTCCAAAAGGATTGCATCCCCGGTCATGAATCGTTACAATACGCCCCTCTTCCTAGGGGAATTACAACCATGCGCAAGTCCCGGGCCCTGACCACTCTCTGTTGTCTGTTTACTTTGTTTGTTCTGGGTGGCTGCGTCGAACGCAAAATCGCGATCGAGTCCGACCCGGCGGGCGCGGACGTCTGGATGGACGGAAAATACCTGGGCAAGACCCCGGTGTCGGTGCCCTTCACCTTTTACGGGGGCCGGGAAATCCGACTGGAAAAAGAAGGGTATCAGGCCATTCGCGTCCTTCACAATGTGAATCCGCCGCTCTTTGAATATTTTCCGGTCGACCTGGCCTCCGAGTGCATCGTCCCGGTCAACCTGCGGGACGTGAAGAGCCTGCGCTTTGACCTGGAGCGCGTCCGGGAAGCGGACGTGCAGGGGCTCGTGGAAAGGGCGGACGCGCTGCGTTTCCAGACCCGCGTGGACGTGGCGCCGGAACGCGCCGCGCCCGTCGGCAAGCAGCCGCCCTCGGCCGAACCCGCTCCCCAGCCCCCGCCGCCTCTCGCCGAGGCCCCGACCCCCGCGGCGGGGACCTCGAGAGCTGTTGCCGCGCCCACGGGCGGGCCGGATCGTTCTTCCCGCCGATGAACGGATCCGCGCCTCGGCGGGCTCTCCCCGAAAAGGCCGTGCAGCGACTTCGTCCCACCCGCCGGCCAGGCCCGAAGCTCTTCGCTGGGTGACCATGCCCGAACCCGACCTCCTCCCCCATGCGACACCGCCCGAAGTGCCCCCGGGCACGCTCCCTCCCCCCGCGTCCGCCGACCCCGGCCCCGCTTCCCCCTTCCTCCCCCGCCTGTTCCCGCTGCAAGGAAGCCGCGTGACAGTCATGGGGCTGGGGCTCTTCGGCGGCGGCGTGGGAGTCACGCGCTACCTCGTCCGGCAGGGCGCGGACGTGACGGTCACCGACCTGCGCCCGGAAAAGGACCTCGCCGAATCGCTCGCCGCGCTCGACGGCTACCCCGTTCGCCTGCGGCTGGGCGGGCATGAGGAGTCGGACTTCACCTCCGCCGACCTCGTCGTCGTGAACCCCGCCGTGCCGCGCGCGTCCCCACTGCTGGCAGCGGCGCTGGGCGCGGGCGTGCCGCTCGAGACCGAGATGAACCTTTTTTTCAAGCTTTGCCCCGCTCCGATTCTGGGCGTCACGGGCTCGAACGGCAAGACGACGACGACCGCCCTCGTCGGCTCGATCCTGCAGCGGACGGGCCGGAGGACCTGGGTGGGCGGGAACATCGGCCGTTCGCTCCTGGACGTCGTGGAGCAGATCCACGCGGAAGGCATCGTGGTCCTGGAGCTGTCGAGCTTCCAGCTCGAGGACCTCGCCGGCGTCCGCAAGAGTCCCCACGTCGCGGTCGTCACCAACCTGACGCCGAACCACCTCGACCGTCACGGCACGATGGCGGCCTACGAGGCTGCAAAAAAAAATATCATCGCGTTCCAGACCGCGGACGACCACGCGGTCCTGAACGCGGACGATGCCACGGTTCTCGCCTGGGAAGGGGAGTGCCGGGGCGCCGTGCGCTCCTTCACGCGGAAGGGCGGCAGGCCGAAGGACGGTGCCTTCCTCGACCGCGGCGACCTCTGCGTCGCGCGGGGGGGCGGCGAATTCCGGCGGGTCCTGCCCGCCTCCGAGCTGCGCATCCCGGGCCTCTTCAACGTCGAAAACGCCCTGGCGGCGCTCGCGGCCTCGATCCCCTACGACGTGCCCGACGCGACGGCGGCGGCCGCGCTCTCCGCCTTCCGCGGCGTGGAGCATCGGCTGGAGTTCGTGCGCGAGGCGCTCGGCGTGCGCTACTTCAACGACTCGATCGCGACCAATCCCGAGTCCACCCTCGCGGCGTTGGAAACGCTGGAGGGCCCCATCGTGCTCCTGGCGGGCGGCTACGACAAGAAGCTGCCGGTGGACAAGCTGGTGGAGGGCGTGTCGCGGCGGGCGCGCGCGGCGGTCCTCTTCGGCGCGACGGCCCCCGACCTCGAGGCCCGCCTGCGCGCGCTCGGCGGGGCCTGCGCCGTCGTCCGCGCCTCCTCTCTCGCGGAGGCCGTGGACCAGGCGCGCGGCATCGCGGTCCCCGGCGACATCGTCCTCCTCTCCCCTGCCTTCGCCAGCTTCGACATGTTCCGGAATTTCGCCGAGCGCGGCACGCAGTTCAAGCGACTGGTAAATGCCCTCCCGGCGGAGGCGGAGACGCCGCGCGGCGCCGATGCGGGTCGCTCCGTCTGACAGGCCCGGCCCGCCGCCGGCATCGCCGGCCTGCGCGGCATCGACGACCTCGCCTCCACGGCCCGCGACGCCCTCGCCCCGGCTGAGTACCGCCCCACGGAATGGGGTGACCCATTTGCTGGGCGATTTCGGCCGCCCGCTTCCCCCCTTCGCGCTGCGGCGCCTCCGGGCGCAAGTGTTGCGCTCGCTCGACGTAGTTCTCCGTTACTACGCCTCGCGCGCGCGCCCCGCGGGCGGCCAAATTTGCCTCGGCCGATTGGCCACCGACTTCCGTGGAGCGGTACCGAGTCCTCCCCGCCCCCTCCCCCGCTCGCACGCCCGACTTAATCGTTGCAATCCCGCCACCCGCCGCTATACTCAGTTGTTTTGCCGCTGGAGCACCCTTTCATGGCGGGCGCGCCCGACCCTCTCGTCCAGTTCCGCAACTTCGTCCAGGAACTCGCCCCCTCCGCGCCGGAGCCGGTCGTCCTTCTCAAAGGAGAGGAGACCTTCCTCAAGGAGCGCGCGGTCGAAGAGCTGTTGCGGGCCTACCGCGTGCCCCCCGCGTGCGTGCGGCGGCTCAGCGGCGACGAGGTGGACTTCCAGGCCGTGCTCGCGGAGTTGAGCGCCGGGTCGCTCCTCGCCCCGGGGCACCGGCTCGTGCGGCTGGACCGTGCCCGCAACTGGGCCTCGAAAAATGCCGGCCCGCTGCTCGACTACCTGAAGGCCCCGGCGCGCGGCGTGACCTTCGTCCTCGTCTTCGATCCCGGCGGCGCCGCCGCGGCGGCCGCAAGCGCCGCGGACGACGACGCGGACGGGGAAGAAAAGGAAAAGGCCTCCCGCAAGGGGCTGCCGGCGATCGAAAAGCTGGTCGGGGAGCTCGGCGCCGTGCTCGCCTGCGATCGGCCGCGCGAGTACCAGGTCCCGGCGTGGATCCAGGAGCAGGTCGCCGCGCGCGGCAAGCGGATCGGGCCGGACGCCGTGCAGATGCTGGTCAATCGCGTCGGGCCGAACCTCGCGCTCCTCGACCGGCAGCTCGAGGTGCTGACGACCTACGTCGGCGAGAGGAAAACGGTCGAGACCCGGGACGTGCAGACGCTGGTCGGCCAGGACCGAGGCTACGACGCCTTCCGGCTGGTCCAGGAGGTGAGCGCCGGCCGCGCCGCGCAGGCGCTCGAGCGGCTGCGCAGCCACCTCCGCGACGCGCGCGACCGCGGGGAGTTCGCTTCCCTGGTCGGTCTCCTGGCGTGGCACTATCGTCGGATCTACCGCGCGCGCGCGCTGCTCGATGCCGGCCGCGGCCCGGAAATCCCGGGCCTGCTGGGGATCCGCATCCCGAAATTCGTCGACGAGGTCGTCCGCGAGGCGAAGCAGGCCCCGCTGACGACCTGGCGGCGGAAGCTCGAGATCCTCCACGAGGTGGACGCGCTGGAGAAGACTTCGGCCCACCCCGAGGACCTGCTGGCGGACCTCCTGGTCCTGCGCATGGTTCACGGCCGGTGAAGGCCTTCACAAAAAAAACTTGCTCGGGAGCCAGCCATGGTAACCTTCTGCGGTCATTGCGGGACGAGCCTGCCCCTGGCCGACATCACCTTCCGCACGGGCCAGGAGATCACGAGCCCCGATTTCCGCTGCACGGAGTGCGGGGAATTCGCCTCTGAACATCCCCACGACGACGGCAAGATGCTGCCGGAGCTCGCGGCGGACGCGATCATCGACCTCGTGGTGAAGGACGGGGAGGAGCTGCTCGAAAAACCGTCCGAACCGGGCGAGGGATAAGCCGCCCTTAGTACCGCCCCACGGAATTGGGTGACCAATTGGCTCGGCGATTTTGGCCGCCCGCTTTGTTGCGCTCGCTCGCCGTAGTTCTCCGTTACTACGGCTCGCTCGCGCGCCTCGCGGGGGGCCAAACTTGCCTTCGCCTATTGGCCACCGACTTCCGTGGAGCGGTACGTAGCCTGGGCGCTCCGCAGCCGGTGGGGACGAAAGACATGGAGAGGGACTGAGCCAGGATGGGTAGAGCGATGGCCGAAGCGACCAAGAAGCGGATCTCCTGCAAGAAGTGCGGCGCCGCGATCGAGTGGATCCCCGGCGGCGCGGTCATGGTGTGCGGAGGGTGCGGGAAGAAGTACAAGAGTCCGGAGCGCGCGGGGGACACGAGCCGGTCCGCGCGTGCGGCCGTCGAGCCCGCGAAGCCCCAGGCGAAGTCCACTTCGAAATTCTCGGTCTCGAAGCCCGCCCGTCCGCCGGCCCCCGAGCCGGAGGCCGAAGAGGAGTCCGAGTCCGCCTCCGAAGACGAGGAAGCGCGTTCGGGCGCCGCGGCCGCCGGGGAAGCCTCCTCCGAGGACTCGTCCTCCGACGAGTCCTCGTCCGAAGGGTCCTCCGGCGAGGACGGCGACGCGGGCGCGGAGGGGACGTCCGAGTCTTCGTCGTCCTCGGAGGACGAGGGCGGCGGCGAGTTCGAGTCCTCGACCGCCGCGGACGAGGGCGCGTCCGACCTTCCGGCCGTGCCGGCCGCGGGGGACAAGGCGAAGGGCACGGCCGGCAAGTCCCGCATGCCCGCGGCCGGCGGGTCCGCCGCCTCCAAACGGCTCCGCGCGGCCCAGGTCGCCGCGTCGGTCCCCCCGGAGGAGAAGGCCCTGCTCGAGAAAACGGCCCTCCGAAAAAAAATGTACGCGATGCTCGTCATTTTCGTCCTCGGCCTGGCCAGCGCAGGCGTCCTGGTCTGGAAGAGCGTGAAGGGCCCGCCCCCTCCGATCATCACCGTCACGCAAAAGGTGGAGAAGCACGACTTCAACCAGTACCTGAAGGAGTGCAAGGCGCTGGAGACGCGGGCCTGGGACGCGCGGACGAAGGCGATGACCGAGCTGAAGGACGACCCTGCGGCGCGCACGAAGGAGATCCAGGAGGGGATCGCGGCCGCGGAGAAGGCGAAGAAGGTCCTGACCGACGCCTTGAATCTGGACGACATCAAGAAGGCCCCGGCCGGCGAACGGGCGAAATACTCGTACCTCGACGACGAGCTGAAGGAAGTCGAGCTGGTCCTGAAGGCGCTCAACGACCTCCTGGGCATGAAGACCGGAGAACCGGAGAAGCCGCCGGAGGAGCGCCCGAAGGAGCTTCTCGTCCCGGAGCCGGGCGGGAAGGACGGCGGCAAGAAGAAGCCCGCCGGGGACGACCCGGCCGACGGCGACAAGCTGCCCGAGGACGGGAAGAAGCCGGACGGCGACAAGAAGCCCGACGGCGACAAGAAGCCCGACGGGGACGGCAAGGCCGGCGGCGACAAGCCCGCGGAGCCGAAGGCCCCCGACGCGAAGCCGGAGGAGCCGAAGCCCGCCGACCCGAAGCCGGACGCCGGCGGCAAGGAAGCGGGCGGCGACAAGCCCCCGGCCCCGACGGAAAATCCGCCGCATGCCGGCGGCGACGCTCAAGCCGGGGGCTCGAAGCAGCCGAAGTAAGAAGGACGGGCCGCACCCTCGCGCGAGCCGACGCGGAACCGCGACCGTGAGGGAGCGGTCTCGAGGCCTCCTTCCAGTCCGCGGCGTTCACCCTCGCTCCCCGTCATCCCTCCTCCGTGGCCCGCTTCGCAGGAGTTGACCAAGCAGGCATGGTTCAGACCCTGCGCGGGTGCAGACCCTGCGCCCCTCCCCCCATTCGACCAGCCCCCCCCGTCGTGCGCGCGGCCCGTCACCTCCTCGCACTCTGCGCACTCCTCACCCCCTGTCTCGCCCTCGCCTCCTGCGCGGAGCCGCCGCGCAAGCCCCCCCCGGTCACCTGGCGCACGTCCACGCCTCCACCGCTCCAAGGGATCTTCTCCGACCAGCTCGAAGGCCCGCCCTCCGCCGCCGCGCTCGCCGCCCAGCCCGGCGGTGCCGCCTCGCGCGGCGGCGCCGTGGTCGGCGAGTTCTCCGACGCGCTCGAGCAGCCCGCTTCCGCCCCCCCGTCCGCGTCCGCGCCCGCGTCTACACGACCCGAGGGGCGCGGGGCCGGCGGCGCGTCCGCCGGCGGCGCCCTGGCCGATCCCCTGGACATCGCGCCGGGCGGCGGACTGAACGAGCCGCCCGTTCCCCACTTCCCCGCCGCCGGGACGCGGCCTTCCGAAGGCATCGACCGACCGCGCAACCCGCTCCCCGACGAGGGGAGCGCCATCGGGCCGGAGTCACAGGCCATCGTCCCCATCCCCGGTCCCACGGATTCCAAGACCGGGCTCACGGCCGAGCTCCTCGCCGCCGAAGAGCGGCACAAGCGCTCCCCCTCGAACGTCGAGGCCACCAAGCGGCTGATCGTCCTCTACCTCCTTGCCGGCCGGGAGGAGGACGCCCTCCGGCTGCTCGTCGGCGGGCTCCGGCTGCGGCACGACGAGCTGCTCCAGCTTGTGAAAGAAATCGTCCACGACCAGGTCGGGGACGAGGCCGAGGCCCTCCGGATCCTGGAGCTGCATTGGAACAACCTGCGCCGCGACCTCCCGCTTACCCTGACCACCGCGAGCTTTTGCACCGCGGTCGAGGGCTTCGGCCGATACGTCCCCGAGCGCAGGCGGGAATTCCGCGCAGGGCAGCAGGTGGCCGTCTACTGCGAGCTCGACAACTTCGAGTGCCGACGGCTCGCGAGCGACCGCTTTCAGGTCTCGGTCCACGCGGACTTCGAGGTGCTGCTCCCCGGCCCCGAAGAACGGACCGTCCCCCTCCCCGGCCCGGAGCGCTACCTGCGCGATCAGGACTGGCTCACCGAGCGCCCGCTCCACGACCTCTGGTTCGGCTTGCGCCTGCAGCTCCCCGCCAACCTCATCCCCGGGCCGTACCTGCTCCGCGTGGTCGTCCACGACATGCAGGCCGAAAAAAAAGCCGAGGCGCGGCTGCCGTTTCGGATCGTGAACCGCTAGCCCGCCCCGCCGCCGCGTCTTGCATGGCCGTCGACTGGACCACGGTCCGACGGTCGCCGCGATCGGACACGGTTCGAAGCCGGGCATGGTTCAAACGTGGGTTACAGACTGCCGTCGGCCGCCTGCCGTAGGGGCGCCCCTTGTGGGCGCCCGCGACTGGCCGCAAGCCGTTGGAATGCGCAGTGTCGCCAACAGGGCGGGCACAAGGCCCGCCCCTACGTCCGGACACGAAGGCGTGCTACCCACGCGCTGCCCGATTCGAACCATGCCCGAATCCGGGTTACCGTCGCCGATCCGCTGCTTCCCGTAGGGGCACGGCGCCGCCGTGCCCACGAAGCGAGGCATGGTAGCCGGCTGCGCGCGACGTTTGCGGCGGTTGGAACCCTGCCCGCGCGCGCCGCGTAACTTTCGATTGCCTTCCACCTGGCTTGCGGATAGAATTCGCCGTCTTCGCGGTGGCGGTCGATTCGAAGCTGTCCGAAGCCGGGCGGGCCGCCCCCCTTCGTCCATCGCCGCCGCGCCCCGTCCAGCATGCGTTGTCGGGAGTGGTCCCTTGCGAAGCACGCTCCTCCTCGGCCTCGCGGCGATCCTTGCGTCGACCGCCATCGGCTGCAAGCAGTTCACCCGCGACGCGTGGCGCTCCGTCGCCGACGAGCCCGCTGCCCCCGCCGTCGCCGGCGCGGGCGCTCCCGTCAAGGCCCCGACACAGGTCCCCGGCCTCTCGCCGGCCGAGCAGCGCGAACGCTTCCAGAGCGCCGAGGCGCGCTTCGGCGACGGCATGGAGGCGTACTATGCCGGCGACCTGGACGGCGCGATCCGCGCCTTCCGCGAGGTCGCCCACGCGCGCCCTTTCCTGGCCGAGGCCCGGCTTTTCCTCGGTCGCTGCTACCGCGAACACGGCTGGCGCGACGCCGCCGTCGTGGAGTTGCAGCGCGCGATCGAGCTGGACTCGAACGGCAAAGAGGCCGTGCTCCTGCTCGCCGAGCTGCACGAAGAGGCGGGAAAGACCGACGAGGCCTTCTCCCTCTACCAGGGGCTGCAGGTCACGCACCCCCATGATCCGCGCGTGCTCACCGCGATCGCCTCCCACCTTTCCCGCAACGGCAAGGACCCGCGCGCCCCCTCGCTTTTTCGCAAGGCCCTCTCCCTCCGGCCGGACTACACGCCCGCTTTCCGCGGCCTGATCGACTACTATGCCTCGAAGGGCACGCCCGAGGACGTCGACGAAGTGATCCGGCGCGTCGCGGCGGGTACAGGTCGCCGCGTCGCCTCCCTCTTCGTCGCTGCCGGCGAGGTCTTCCTGGAGCGGGACGAGTACAAGCAGGCGCTCGCCTATTTCCGCAAGGCCGGCGACCTCGAGCCTTACAGCCCGATGCCCTACGAGCGGATCGGGGATTTGTGGCTGCGCCTCGGCCGGCCGCGCGAAGCGCTTCCCTACCTGCGCACGGGCCTGGACTACAACCCTCACGCCACCTCGCTGCGCGAGCGGCTGGCGGACGCCTACCGAAGGCTGGGGGAGTCGCGTCTCGCCTCGCTGCATTACCGCCGGGCGCTCTGCGAGAACCCGCGGAGCCTCACAGCCCGCGTGGGTCTCATCGACTGCTACCTCGACGGCGACGCCGTGGATTTCGCCCTCGCGGAGTTGACGCGCGCCCGCAAGCTGCACCCCGACAACTCCTCCGTCCACTACCGCCTCGGCCTGGCCTACGAACGACAAGGGGCCTCGCGCCCGGCGATCGTGGAGTACCGGCGCGCGCTGGAGCTGGAGCCGAACCTCTACGCCGCGGCGCTCGCGCTGGAAGGACTCACCGCCGAGGTGGAGTAACGCGAGACTCCTGGCACGCGGCGCGCGCTGCCGCGAAGTCGACGGCAGAGGAGCCTAGCGAGGGGATTGGCGGCGACGGCCGAGGCGGAAGCAGATGCAGATGCGATAGCGATGAGGTGCACGGGGTCGCTGCCCTGCTCTGGTTCGCATTTCAAATTCCAAATTGCAAAATCTCAAATTTCAAATTGCAATTGGGACGGCGCCGCGGCCAAACGGAAACGCGACCGGGAGGGAGCGGCCTGGGCTTGTCCTTCGTCCCCCTGGCGCCGCGATTTCGAACATCAGGGCAACCGAGAGCGGTCGCGCCGATCGGAGCCATTTAAAATTTGAAATTTGAAATTTGCGTTTTGAAATCGTCGCTCCTGGCCTGTCCCGCTCTCAAAGCGATCCCGGCCTTCAACTCCGCTCGGCCTTCCCGTCGCCCTTTCCGTCGCCCTTCCCGAGCACTCCCACTCCTCCGCTTCGCCGTTTCTCCCGCCTTCACTCTCGCCTTCGCTTTCGCCTTCTCCCTCTTCCTCGCCGGCTGCCGCTCCGCCGCCATCCCCGGCGCCCGCCCCGGCGCCGATCCTCTGTACGCGGAGGCCGAGTCCGCCTACCTCGCCGGGAACTACGCCTCGGCCCGCGCCGCCTACTCGCGCTTCCTCGCCACGCCCCCCGCGCCACCCTTCGCGCCCGAGGTCCGGCTCCGCATCGCCGCCTGCTACTTGCGAGAAGGCCAGCCCGCGCTCGCGTTGCCGGAGCTGGACCGCGGCCTGCGTGACGCCGCCTTTCCCTGGCTGTCCGGCGAGCTCCTGGCCGCGACCGGCGACGCGCACCGGCTGCTCGGCGACCTGAAACGCGCGGAGAATGCGTACCGTCGCGCCCTCGAGGCCGGCGCGCACGACATCCGCGAGGCGGAGGTCCGCCGCAACCTCGCCGGCGTCCTCGCCCGTCAAGGCCGCTGGGACGAGGCCCGCGCCGAATTCGCGCAGATCGCCGCGCGCTTTCCGTCGTCGCCGCACGCACCGGTAGCCGCCGAGCGCGCCGCCCTCGGAGACCGCACGTTCTGGGTGCAGCTCGGCCTCTTCGAGGACGCGGCCCTCGCCCGGCGCCGGTGCCAGGAGGCGTCGGCCAAGGGCGTCCGCGTCAACGTCACCCCCCTCCTCGCCGACAGGCACGCGGCCCAGGCCGTCCGCCTCGGCCCATTCGACACCTGGACCGCGGCCGAGGCCGCCGCCCAGAACTGCCGCACCCGCGGCCTCGAGGCCGCCGTCGTCCCATGAGCGCAGAGCCGGAAGTCGAGCTGCCGCCGGTCATGCGGCAGTATTGGGACGTCAAGAAGCAGCACCCCGGCGAGCTGGTCTTCTTCCGGCTCGGGGACTTCTACGAAATGTTCGACGAGGACGCGAAGACCGCCTCGCGCGTCCTCGGCCTCACGCTCACCTCGCGCTTCAAAGGGGACAAGGCCGTCGCCATGGCCGGCGTCCCCGTCCACGCCGTCAACACCTACCTCGCCCGCCTGCTGCGCGCGGGCTTTCGCGTTGCCGTCTGCGAACAGGTCGAAGAGGCGGACGACTCGAAGAAGCTCGTCGAACGCGAGGTCGTCCGCGTCATCACGCCCGGCACGCTCACCGAGGAGGGGCTCCTCGAAAGCAACCGGCCCAATTATCTCGCCGCCCTCTTCCCGGGCAAGGACGCGGTCGGCCTCGCCTGGCTCGACCTCTCCACCGGGACCTTTCGCGCCGAGGACGTCACGCGCCGCGAGCTGCTCGACGAGCTCGCGCGACTCGACGCCGCCGAGGGACTCGTCCCTGAATCGCAGTCGGACTCCGAGCTCGCACGCGAGTGCCGCGGACTCTTCCGCTCCCTCCTCACGCCGCGGCCGGACTGGAGCTTCGAGCGGCAGGGCGCGCTCCGCGTCCTCAACGAGCACTTCGGGACGCGCACCCTCGCCGGGTTCGGCTGCGGCGACCTCGGACCCGCGCTGTCCGCGGCCGGGGCGGTCCTCGCGTACGTGCAGGAGACGCAGAAGGCCCCGTTAACCCACATTCTGCGCCTTGAGCGCTTCCGGCGCGCCGGGCATCTGCTCATGGACCGGTCGAGCCAGGCGTCGTTGGAGCTGGTCCAGACCCTGCGCGGCGGGGAGTTGCGCGGGTCGCTCCTCTGGGTCCTCGACCGCACACGGACGCCGATGGGCGGTCGCATGTTGCGCGAATGGGTGGCGAGCCCGCTCGTGGACGCGGCCGAGATCGCCGCGCGCCACGACGCGGTCGCGGAGCTGGCGGCGGACGGCGGACCGCGCGAAGGCCTCGAGGAAGTCCTGCGGCGCATGCCCGATGTGGAACGCATCGCGGCCACGCTCGGCTCCGGGCGCGCGAACGCACGACACCTCGGGGGTCTGCGGCAGGCGCTCAGCCTGCTGCCCGAGGTCGTCCAGGCCCTGCGCCCTGCCCGCTCGCCGCTCCTGGCCGCCGCGCGCACGGTGCTCGAGGCGGCGTCGGCCGCCGCCAAGGCCCCAAAGGACGAGGTCGAAGCGGAGTCGCTGCCCGCCCCAATCGAAGCGGCGACCCCCGAATCCGCGAAGGAAGACGACGCAGGCGAGGAGGATGCGGGTCCGGCGGTTCCCACCGGTCCGATCCGCGCTTATGCGCCCGCGTCACTCGCGGAACTGCGCGCCCTGCTCGAGCGCGCCCTCGCGGACGACCCGCCGCTCGCGATCAAGGAGGGGGGCCTGCTCCGCGACGGCTTCGACGAGGAACTCGACCGCACCCGCGCCCCGGCCCGCGACTGGGAGGCGTGGATCAAGGACTACCGCGAGCGCGAGGTCAAGCGCACGGGGATCCCGAGCCTCAAGGTCGCCTTCAACCAGGTCTTCGGCTTCTACATCGAGGTCACGAACGCACACGAAAAAAAGATACCGCCAGACTACCGCCGCAAGCAGACGCTGAAGAACGCCGAGCGGTACATCACCCCCGAGCTGAAGGACTACGAGACGCGCTTTCTCCGGTCGGAGGCGACGGCGAAGGACCTGGAGTACCGGCTGTTCCTCGCCCTGCGCGAAGCCGCGGCGCGGCATTTACCCGCGTGCCTCCATGTGGCCGGCGCGGTCGCCGCGGTCGACAGCCTGGCCTCGCTCGCGCGCGTGGCCCGCGAGAACCGCTACGTCCGTCCGCGCATCGTGGCCGAGCGGGTCCTCCGGATCACCGACGGGCGCCACCCGGTCCTCGAGAAGGTCCTGGACGACGCCTTCGTCCCGAACGACGTCTACCTCGACGAGACGGAGCAGCGACTGTTGGTCCTGACCGGTCCGAACATGGCGGGCAAGTCCACCTACATCCGGCAGGTGGCGCTCCTGTGCGTGATGGCGCAGATGGGGGGCTTCGTCCCGGCCTCGGAGGCGACGATCGGGCTGGTGGACAGGATCTTCACGCGAGTCGGCGCCGCGGACGAGATCGCGCGCGGCGCGAGCACGTTCATGGTGGAGATGACGGAGGCCGCGAACATCCTGAACAACGCGACCAACCGGAGCCTGATCGTGCTGGACGAGCTGGGCCGGGGGACGAGCACGTTCGACGGCGTGAGCCTCGCGTGGGCGATCGCGGAGCACCTGCACGACCGGGTCGGCGCACGGACGCTCTTCGCCACGCACTACCACGAGTTGACCGAGCTTGCGCTGGTGCTGCCCGGCGTGCGAAACTACCACGTGGCCGTGAAGGAGTGGGGGGACGGGATCGTCTTCCTGCGGAAGATCCTGGAGGGCCCCACCGACAAGAGCTACGGCCTGCACGTCGCGCGACTTGCCGGACTGCCGCGGGAGGTGCTCTCGCGCGCGAAGGTGTTGTTGAAGAACCTCGAGGCGCAGACCCTCGACGCGGACAACAAGCCGAAGTTCGCGCCGCGCGCGTCGCGGCCGCGGCCTGGCGACGCCTTTCAGCTCGGCCTCTTCGCCCCGCCGCCGAACCCCGCGGTCGCGGCCCTCGCGGCCCTCGACGTCGAGGCGCTCACCCCGCTCGCCGCGCTGGTGAAGCTGCAGGAGTTGAAGGCAATGGCCGAGAAGGGCCGGTAGGGGCGGGCCTTCTGCCCGCCCGGCGGACGAGACCGCGCACCCGGAAAGCAGGCATGCTTCAGCTCCGGGGGACTTTCGCCGATCGGCTGCTTCCCGTAGGGGCACGGCGCTGCCGTGCCCACGAAGCGAGGAACCGTTGTCGGGTGTGCGCTGCGTCGGCGGCGGTTCAAGCCATGCCGAGAAGCTCCAGCTCGGCGTCGCGGCAGGGCGCACACAAGGGGCGCCCTACACCACGGTGCGCGTCCCCTCGGCAGGAACAACCGATATCACGGAGGGACCCATGACGATCCAGGACTTCCTGAAGAACCTGTGCGAACGGACCGGCTGGAAGCTCTCGCAAGCGGAGAGCGGCGACGTGTGCATGACGATCCCCCTCAAGGACGGACGCATCCAGAAGGTCTTCGTGACCGAGTTCACCGAGGAGGGCGCCTCGATGGCGCGCGTCCGCTCGATCATCGGACCGGTCTCGTCCCTCATCGGCGACCGCGCGCTGATGGCGCTCAAAATGAACGCGACGCTGCGTTACGGCGCCTTCGCGATCGACAAGGACAACCTGATCCTGGCGGACACGCACCTCCTCGACTCGTTCAATCCGGAGCAGAAAGTACAGTCGATCCTCTACGTCGCCGAGCAGGCCGACCGCTTCGAGCGCCTGCTCTTCAAGGAGGACCGGCACTAGTGTCCCGTCTACGCTTATTCTGCTCGTTCGCCGGGCGCTCCGTGGAGGTCGACTGGCTCCCGTCAGGTAGAGCTTTCAGGGAACCCGTTCGATGCGCTTGTCATCCTGAGCGAAGCGAGGCGCCGCAGCGCGGAGCGAAGTGAAGGATCCAAACCAAGTGTAGCGACCGCATTTCTCGACAGGGCGCTGGCTCGCCCACAACACGGTCCGAGGGCCGGTTGAGCAGGTTGGGCGTCCGTCCTTACTTGGATCCTTCGCTTCGCGCTGCGGCGCTCCGCTCAGGATGACATGCCGGGATGACGGGTTCACCGAACGCGTACTCCGCTACAGCGGCGGACCCTTGGAATTAGCGTAGACGGGACACTAGGCGCCCGCGCAAAAATAACTGCGCAGCTTCGGACCTCGAGGCTCCCGGGGGCGCGGGCCGGAGGCCCACGCCCCCAGGACTGGAGGCGCGACGTGAAGAACACAAATTTCACGAAGGGGGACCGTACAATGGCCGCATCGTCCTCTCTCCTTGAAGTTTGGCTGCTTCGTGAAATTCGTGTGCCCGTCCGTTCGTCGGGGCGACGGGTGTCGCAGGCGAGTGCAGGTTCGGCTGCTGCCCGCCGCGCCGGGATGCTTCAACCATGATCGCTGGGCTTCTCGTCGCAGCCGTCCTCCTCGCCTGGCTCTCCTTCCTTCGACGCTGGTTCCAGCGCGCAGGGGCGGCATGGGAGGAGACCGGCCGCGGGCTCGGTCTTCGTTATCAACCCGCCTGGTGGGGTGGGCCAGGCCGATTGGTCGGCGAAGTCGACGAATGCCGGGTCGAGGTCCGCGTGACCCGCCCAGGCACCTTCGCCCTCGGCATGCGCTCCAGATTCGACGTCAGCCGCACCGACCTGCCGGCCAGCTTACGACTCGGTCCGCGCCGCGCCGGGCTCCTGGGGTGGGCCGGTTCCCCCCACTTCGAGGACGGGGCCGTCGAGACCGGAGACCCCGCCTTTGACTCGCGCGTCCATGCGACGCGTCGCGCTCCTCCACCTGCTGGAGACGGCGGACCCGGGGCTGCAACTCGCGTTTCTGGCCAGCCCGACGGTCCGCGCCGAGGGCTGCTTGTTGCGGGAGGCCATTCGCCCGATCCTTGCCGTCGCCGTGCGCCTGGAAGCGGAGGCCTGGCCAGCCCTCGAGAGCTTCGTCACGGCCGAGGATGCCGACCCGCAGGCGCGCGCCGCGGCCCTGCAGTGGCTGTCCGAGCGGCTGCCCCGGGAACGTCTCGTCCCCCTCCTCGAATCCCCCGCCGTGCGGAAGAGCGCTGTGCTCCTGCGTCCGGCCGTCGAGCAACTCGCGCGCTTGGGACGCATGCCGAGAGCGGAGCACTTCGGCCTGCTCTTGCCCACGTCAAGCCCGGCGGAGGCGGCATCGATCGCCCAGTTGCTGGGGGAGCTGGGAGAGGTGCGCGCCGAAACGTCGCTGGTCGACCTCCTGGCGCATAAGGACCCGGCCGTCCAACTCGCGGCGACGAATTCGCTCGGAAAAGTCGGCAGCGTCCGGGTCGTCGAGCCGCTATTGGCGCTCGCCCGGTCGGCGGGGCGCATCGCGAGCACCGAACTGAGCCGCGCCGCGGAGGCTTCGGCGAGGGCCATTCAGGCGAGGCTCGGCGACGTAGCGCCCGGGCGGCTGAGCTTGTCGGAAGTCGCTGCGCCGGCGGGAGCCTTGTCGGTCGCGCGCGAAGAGGGCTCGGTGTCCCTGGCGGACCGGCAGGCGGACGAGGCGGAGGCGGCCGCCCCACCGCAGCCGTGAAGACCGAGTGGCCCGTTGACGAACTTCGGACACAGTCGTCAACTCTGCCACGGCGAGTCGTAACCCATGCGGCCGTTCGCGCGGGCCGAAGGCCCCGCGCCCCCAGGCATCGTGACTGGACTTCGTCAACGGGCCACGAGCGGCATGTCGACCAACTGCGATCGGAGTCCTCGAAGGCCGAGGCATCCGTTCGTAGTTCCGCCTTCAGGCGGGGCTGCCAACCAAGTGTCGAATTTCTCCTCGCACGCGCCGCCTGAAGGCGGAACTACGAACAGCGGCGGAGCTTGGCGGAAGCTGTTGCAGGTGGCAAAGGATTCATTCTAGCGTTGTAGTGCCGGCCTTTGCCGATGGGCCGCCGACGTCCGCGAGGCGGTACTCAGTCCCCGACCTTGCGCAGGTCGCGCGAGAAGCGGAAAACCTCGTTCGAGCCCTTCGGATAGACGAGGTGTTTCGCGAACTGGTAGGGTCGCTGCCCGATCACGCGGTAGACGCGGTGCAGAAGCGGGCGGTTCTCGAGGATCCACCACTCGTCGTCCGTCAGGCGCTCGGGCTGGTAGTGGCGCTTGAACTTGGCGAGGTGGTAGCGGTCGGCCTCGCGGATCACGTCGAAGAACCACCGGCGCGCGTGACGGAAGGCGCGCGGGCCGTCGTGCACCGAAAACGAGATGGTGAAGTCGATCAGGTAGGGCCGCTCGTCAGCGCCGACGATCACGTTCCCCTTCTTGCAGAGATCCCCGTACGCCACCCCTCGCTCGTGTACGCGGGCGAGGATCTCCCCCAGCCGGTCGAAGAAGTCCGCCGGCAGCGAACGTTTTCCGCGTCGCCGCTCGTGCTGGCTCAGGTTCTCCCCTTCGACGTACTCGTGGAAATAGGCGTCGGGGCCGACCGTGCCAAGGTAACGGGGGATGCCGGGGATGCCGTCCAGGAGCGAGTAGATGTGCGCCTCGCGCCGCGAGATGCGGCCGGCGAGCGGCTCGAGCAGCGACCCGCCGACGTGGCGGAAGCGTGCGCGCTTGAGGACGAATTTCCGGCCGTCCCGCTCGAGCAAGTGATTGTCGGAAAAAAAATCGCTCTTCAGCATTCCGAGCCGGCGGTACGAAATGCCTGCGACGAGGAGCTCCTGAGGGGCGGGGCCGGGGGCGGCGGTCCGGGCGGTGGCGGTGGTCGGGTTGAGCATCCGATCGTCTCCAGAGCGCCTCACGCGCGGCTCCCCGCGAGGGGTCAAATTTGAAATTTGCTATTTGCTATTTGCGTTTTGAAATCGTGCCGCCGGCGCCTCGTCCGGATCGCTTGTTCGGCATGGCTTCCGGCCCAGCTTCGCGCCGTCGGTCGGTCGTCGCCGCCGCTTCTGTCGCCCCCGCGGCAGTCTCCGCCGCCGCAGCGACCGCCCCCTCCGTCGACCCCTCCCCCGCCAAATACGACCGCAGGTATTTCCCCGTATACGACTTCTCATTCGCCGCGACCGCCTCCGGCGTTCCCTCCGCGATCACCTCGCCTCCCTCCGCGCCTCCTTCCGGGCCGAGGTCGATCAGCCAGTCGCACGCCTTGATCACGTCCAGGTTGTGCTCGATCACGAGCACCGTATTCCCCGTGTCTACGAGCCGTTGCAGCACCTGCAGCAGCTTGCGCATGTCCTCGAAGTGCAACCCGGTCGTCGGCTCGTCGAGGATGTAGAGCGTCCGGCCCGTCGCCCGTCGCGCCAGCTCGCGCGACAGCTTGATCCGCTGGGCTTCGCCGCCCGACAGCGTCGGCGAGGTCTGCCCCAGCTTGATGTAGCCGAGCCCGACCTCCGAAAGCGTTGCGAGGATCCGCGCGATCTCCGGGTGTCGCGCGAAGAGCGCCAGCGCTTCCTCCACGGTCAGGTCGAGCACCTCCGCGATGTTCTTCCCCTGGAAGCGCACTTCGAGGGTCGCGTCGTTGAACCGCTTCCCCGAGCACACCTCGCACGGGACGTACACGTCCGGCAGGAAGTGCATCTCGACGGTCTTGTAGCCGTCGCCCTGGCACGCGTCGCAGCGGCCCCCCTTGACGTTGAACGAGAAGCGGCCGGGCTTGAACCCGCGCACTTTAGACTCGGGGAGGAGCGCGAAGAAGTCCCGGATGGGGTCGAAGAGCTTCGTGTACGTGGCGGGATTGGAGCGGGGCGTCCGGCCGATCGGCGTCTGGTCGATGTCCACGACCTTGTCGATCGCCTCCAGCCCCGAGATGCCCTTGTGCTTTCCCGGCTGCGCGTCCGCGCCGTGGAGCCGCGCCGCCACCGCGGGGTACAGGATCTGGTTCACGAGCGTGCTCTTGCCCGCGCCCGAGACGCCGGTCACGCCGACGAACAGGCCGAGCGGGATGCGCACGTCCATCCCCTTCAGGTTGTTCTCGGTCGGGCCGAGGATCGTGAGCGCGCCGGCCGACGCCGCGCGTCGGCGCTCCGGGAGCGGGATCGAAAGCTGGCCGCACAGGTATTGCGCCGTGAGCGAGCGCTTGCGCGCCACGACCTCCGCCGGCGGCCCTTCCTCCACGATCTGCCCCCCGTGCAGCCCCGCCCCCGGGCCGAAATCCACCAAGTGGTCGGCCGCCTCCATCGTCTCCCGGTCGTGCTCGACGACGATCACGCTGTTCCCGATGTCGCGCAAGCGTTGCAGCGCCGAGAGCAGCTTCGCGTTGTCCCGCTGGTGCAGCCCGATCGACGGCTCGTCCAGGATGTAGATCACGCCCGTCAGCTCGCTCCCGATCTGGCTCGCGAGCCGTATCCGTTGCGACTCGCCGCCCGAGAGCGACGGCGCCAGCCGGTCGAGCGACAGGTAGCCAAGCCCGACGTCGAGCAGGAAGCCCAGCCGGTTCCGCACTTCTTTCAGCACTTCCTCCGCGATCAGCTTGTCGTTCCCTTCGAGCGCCAGGTCCCGAAAAAAAGGATTCACCTTCGCGATGGGCAGGCGGCAGAGCGAAGTCAGACTTTCACCACCGATCGTCACCCCCTCGGTCTCGGGTCGGAGCCGCGCCCCGGAACACGAGCCGCACGGGTGGTCGCTCATGAAACCCAGGTAGAATTTCCGCATGCCTTCGGAATGCGTCTGATTCATCCGGCGCATGAGCGTCGGGATCAGTCCCTCGTAGCGGAAGGCGTAGCTGCCCGCCCCGTGCTGGTGCCGCCAGTCGACGCGCACGCGCTCCCCGCCGGTGCCGTGGAGCAGGATGCGCCGGTGCTCCGCGGGGAGCTTGCGCCACGGGGTCCCCAGGTCGATCCCCTTCGCCTTGGCCACGCCGCGGATGATGTTCCGCTCCCAGCCCTTGCCGCTCTCTTCCCACCGTCCCCAGTAGGAGACCGCGCCGTCGAGGACGCTCTTCGCGGGGTCGACGATCAGCTTCGCCTCGTCCATTTCGAGCTTCGTGCCCAGGCCGTTGCAGTCGGGGCACATGCCGAGCGGCGAGTTGAAGGAGAAGAACTGCGGAGACAGCTCGGGGTAGCTGGTGCCGCAAGCGGAGCAGGTGCGGTGCTCGGAGAGGAGGAATTCCGCGCGACCCTCGGGGACGACGCGAAGCGCGCCCTTGCCGTAGCGGAGCGCGGTCTCCACGGCCTCCGCGAGCCGGCCGCCGGCGGCGCGCCCGACCGCGAGCCGATCGACGACCAGTTCGATGGTGTGCTTTTTTTTCTTATCGAGCGGGATGGGCGCGTCGAGCGGGGTGAGCGCGCCGTTCACGCGGACGCGCGCGAACCCGGCCGCAGCCAGCTCGGAGAAGACGGCCTTATACTCCCCCTTGCGGTTCTCGGCGAGCGGGGCGAGGACGGACAGGCGGGTCCCTTCGGGGAGGCGCTGGATCTCCTGGACGATCTCCTGCGCGGTGAGGGGGCGGATCGGCTGCCGGCACTTCCAGCAGCGGAGCCGGCCGACGCGCGCGAAAAGGACGCGGAGGTAGTCGTGGATCTCCGTGACGGTCCCGACCGTCGAGCGCGGGTTCTTGGAGGAGGCCTTCTGCTCGACGGAGATGGTGGGGGCGATGCCGCGGATGTGGTCGTAGAGGGGCTTCTCCATCTGCCCGAGGAACTGGCGGGCGTAGCTGGAGAGGGACTCGACGTAGCGGCGCTGCCCCTCGGCGTAGAGGGTGTCGAAGGCGAGGGAGGACTTGCCGGAGCCGCTAACGCCCGTGAACACCACGAGCCGCTTCTTGGGGATGCGGACGGTGACGTTCTTGAGGTTGTGCTGGCGGGCCCCGGAGACCAGGATGTGGTCCAGCTCGCGGATGCGGTCATCCATCAGGAAGTCGCTTTGGCCACGTTCTGGAGGATGAAGGCGCGGAGGCGGTTGACGTCGTCCGGAGCGACCTCGGTGAACGACACGGCGACCTCGTTCAAGGGGAGGCCGACGACGGGCGAGACGCGGACGACCTGGACCTTCGCGACGAGCGGCGCCTGGCCCGGGAGGGTAAGCTCGAGCTTCAGGCCCGTCTTCTCCTGGAGGTTCTCCTCGGTCTTGAAGGAAAGGCCGGTGTGGCTGATGTCCTCGGAGACCGCGGAGCGCATGCGCGTGAAGAAGCCGTCGGTGACTTTTTTGAACTTCACCGTGAGACGCTTCTTGAGCCGGACGCCCGCCCGTTGGATGTTGGAGGCCGTTTTCGTCTTGCCGGTGCAGAGGGCGAGGGCCTCGAGGATCTCGTCACGGCGGAAGGGCTTTTTGATCTTGCCGAGCGCGCCGGACTTGAGCGCGTTCATGACGTGCATCTTGTTTTCGACGGTGTACGTCACGACGATGCGCGCGTTCGCGTCGAGCTCGAGCAGGCGCTTGAGGTGGGCGAACCCGCCGTCTCCCGGCTTGTCCTTGTGGCCCGGCGCGTTCAGGTCGAGGACGACGACCGCGGGCGAGCTCTTCGCGTACCCCTCCAGCATCTCGTCCCCGGTACCGACGCACTTGTCGAGCACGTATTGCGTCTGGGTGAGCTGGGCCTGGAAACTTTCCCGGAGGGCTTCGTTGGTTTCCAGGAGAAGGATCTTGATGGCCATGAAGACCCCATTGGCGGGGGCGGAGGGGGGGGCTGGGTGGGGTGGAATCGCCGCCCCATTCCACAGCACGCAAACGAACGCGGCATTATAGCCCAACCGGCCGGGGAGTCAACGGAAATTCACGGACGGCCGGGGGTTGCTTGCAAAAGCCTTGCAACGACGGGGCGGCCTCGCTAGAATCCGTTTTTTCCTCTCTGCCGCCTCCGGGAGCCTCTCATGCCGATTCGTTTTTCCTGCGGCTGCGGTCGCTCCGTGTCCGTCAAGGACGCGCTCGCGGGAAAGCTGATCAAATGTCCCGCCTGCGGCAAGCCGGTCCGGGTTCCCGCCGACGAGTTGGACGGGGGCTCGGGGCCGCTCGCCCCCAGCTCAAAGGTGCGGGCCGCCGGCGGGGCCGTAACGAAGTCCGTGAAGCCGCCCGAGGCTGCGGCGTCGGGCGGCCGCTCCGCCGGAGGCACGCGCAAGAAGTCGAAGTCCCCCGCGGCCGTCGTCAAGCGCCCCCCACCCCTCGGCGACGACCTGCTGGGCGCGCGAGTGCCGCCGGTCACGACGCGCAGGCAGACGGAATTCGAGATCAAGCCGCTCACGGACCAGACCGAGAAGGGCCAGAAGCGGACCTTCAAGTGCCCCGGCTGTTCCGTGACGTTGTACGAGGGGGACATCCTCTGCATTTCCTGCGGCATGGACCTGTCGACCGGTCAGTGGCTGAGCCCGAAGGACAAAGGGGAGTCCAAGGGCTACGTCGCCCTGGCCGTGGGCGTGCTCCTGCTCGTCGGCCTGGTCGTGGGCCTCGTCTTCGTGTTCAAGAACATGTCGAAGGTCGCCGCTTCGGGGGACCCGAAGACCCCGGAACCGGCGGCGACCGTCGCGCCGCAGCCGGAGAACACCGCGGCCCTCGCCCAGCACCTCGCGAAGGGCTCGAAGTTCGATTTCCCGAAGGTGGCCGACGAGCTGGGTCGCCTGCGGGAGGCCGCGTTTCCGAAGCTCCTGGAGACGTTGAACGGCGACAAGTCGACCGTGCCGCAGAAGCAGCTCGCAGCCTCGGGGCTCGTGCTGCTGGCGCGCATGGGGCTGTGGGGGGACGAGGTGAAGACCGCGTTCCAGACGCTGGCGATGGCGCGCGAGGCGGACGAAGAGCTGCGGTCGGCCGCGCTGCAAGGGCTGTACGTGATCGGCATGAAGGGGGCGCGCATCCCGCTCGACCAGGAGTTCCGGAAGCTCAAGCTCGCGGAGCTTTTCAAGGGCGTGGCGGTCAAGCCGCCGGACCCGGCCGTGCGGAGCGTCTTCGCGCTGGTCGGGTCGGAGACGACGGATCCGTTGTGCGACCTGGCGGTCCGGTACGCGACCGACTGCGGAGACTCGACCGCGATCCACGTCCTCATCAGCGGGCTGTCGAACAACGACCTCAAGCGCAACATCCGGGAGCGCTACGTGGAGGCCCTGCGGGAGCTGACCGGCGACACCTCCGAGAAATTCGAGGACTGGGAGCGGTGGTGGGGGCAGAACCAGGGAAAGAGCCCGGTGGAGTGGCTGGTAATTTCGCTCCAGGGTTCGAACGAGGAGCTGCGGGCGAGGGCGGCGGGTCGGCTCAAGCAGCTCACCGGCGCGAACGTCCCGGAGTGGAGCTCGTCCTCATCGGCCGAGACCAAGGCCCGCCTGGTGAAGCAGTGGCAGGACTGGTGGGAGGCGAACAAGGGGAAGTTCTGAGCGGGGCGGTGTGGCGCAGGAAAGGGACGTAAGCGGCCGCGCAAAAAAAGGCGCGGCCGTCGCGATCGAGGCTTCGATCGCGACGGCCGGCGCCGAGCGGTCCAGGGTCAGGAGCGGAGGAGCGGGGAGGTTACGGGCCGGTCGGGACGCCGCCCTTATAGGCGCTCCACGGGCTCTTGTTGCCCGAGGCGTCCACGGCGCGCACGAAGTACCAGAAGTCCTTCCCGTTCAGGAGACCGGTGTCCGCGCGGCTCGTCGTCCCGGCCGGCGCCGGAGCAAGCGACGTGTAACCCGCGGTGTCCACGTACCGGTTCAGTTCGTAGTGGTCGAGGTCGCCGGCCGGGCTCGCCGTCCAGGTGACGATCAGCTTGCCGCCCGTGCCGGGGTTCACGACCGACAGGATCGTCGGCGCCGGGGGGGCCGTCGTGTCGGGCACCGGGGCCGGGGCCGGGGCCGGCGCGGGAGCCGGAGCCGGCGCGCCGCCCGAGGCCGGGGTCGCCGCCACGGCCGCCGCCGCATCCACGCGGCCATGGCCGTAGTACGTGTCCTCTCCCGGCGTCGCAAGATCCACGCAGCTCCCCAGCACGATCGACTTCGCCGCCGCAGGGGTCAGCCCCGGCGCTTTCGCGAAGACCAGCGCGAAAACGCCCGCCACGATCGGCGCCGAGAACGACGTCCCCGCGACCGAGGCATAGCCGCCGCCCGGCGACGTCGTGTAGATCGAAACGCCCGGGGCGACGCAGTCCACGTACGGACCCCACGAGGAGAAGCCCGTCTTCGTGTCGCTCCCGCCCGTGGCGCCCACGTACACGATCGACTCGTAGTCCGGCCAGTCCGAGGTGGAGTACCCCGCGCCGTCGTTGCCCGACGACACCACGACCACCGCGCCCTTCCCCTCCGCGTAGGTCGCCGCCGAGTTGAAGATCGGGATGTCGAGCGGCCCCATGCTCACGTTGATCACCTTCGCGCCGTGGTTCGCCGCCCACACGATGCCATTCGCGATGTGCTCGCTCCACGCCGTCCCGCTCGAGGAGTTCGACACGCGTACCGGCAGGATCTTCGTCTTCCAGGTCACGCCGGAAAGGCCGATCCCGTTGTCGCCGGCCGCGGCGATCGTCCCCGAGACGAGCGTCCCGTGCGAATTCACCGGCGAGGAGTCCGTGTTGCCGCTCGCCGTGTTCCAGCCGGACAGCACGCGCCCGGCCAGGTCCGGGTGTCCCGCGTCCACGCCCGAATCGCACACGGCCACCACGATCGAGGGGCTGCCGGTCGTCGTGTCCCACGCCGCCGGGGCGTGGATCTTGGCCAAGTGCCACTGGTACGACACGTAGGGATCGCCGGAGGACAGGCTCGGCTTGCACTGGTAGTCGGGGCACGCGAACTCGCACAGGCCCGACTTCATCAGCGCCGCGCACCACTCCTCTTCGGTCCGCGCGCCCGCGGGCAGCTCCAGGACGCAGACGCCCAGCCCTTCGAGCCGACGGACCATCGTGCCGCCGAGCGAAGTGCAAAGGTCGTTCGCCTCTTTCCCCTCGCCGCCATCCTTGAACCGGCACAGCACGACGCCGGGCCGACGCACACGCGGCGCCGCCGCCTTCTTCGCCGGCGCGGGCTGCGCCGGTGCGGGGGCGGCCCCGGGCTGCTGCACCGGTCCCTTTCCGCGCTCCTGGCCGAACCCGTCGGTTGCCAAGAGCCCTGCCAGGCCCGCAACCGCCAGCCCCGCTCCCACCCAACGCCGAACCGACCTGCGCTCCATGACCACGACCTCCGAAGGGATTGATGATTGCCGATTTCTGATTGCTGTTTTACGACGGCGTCCGACAGCTTCCAACCGTGGGCGCCTGCGCCGCGGACCGTTGCGGCTCTGCGCATGCGCCCCACCCCCCACTCGCGACGACGCCGTCCTTCCTCATCAGCAATCAGAAATCATCCATCAGCCATCGAACCGGCTACTCGCCCACGACCCACACCAGATACCGCGTCCGGCCCATCCAGGTCACCGTGAAGTCGCACAGAATCGGCGATTCCATCACGGGGAGCCGGTCCGGCACTTCGAACTCGGCCAGGAAGGACACCTCGGCCCCGCGGCCGAGCTTCTTCGCCACCGGCATCCCCGCCGTCAGGTCATACGCCGTGACGTAACTCGACGCGCCGCCGGAGACCAACTCGATGCCCGGGCTCACGTGCCCGAAGGCGCCCGCCGCCGCGTCGTGCCCATGCGCGTGCACGTGCTCCGGCACCAGGGCCGTGCAGGAAACCGTCCCCAGCATCACCTCACCCGTCGCCGCCGCGCGCTCCACCGAGCGCAGGCGCCGCTTGTACACGCCCACCGGCCGGCGTCGGCCGCTCGGGCCCTGGCCCACCGCGGTGTACGCGCGATACGACGGATCCTGGTACCGGGACGGCGGGAGGAAGGACGTGGTGTGGCGCAGCGACGGGTGCACGCACAGGTTGTCGATCGTCGCGTTCCCGCCTGCGCTCACCTGACGTCGCCGGACCAGGCGCTCGCGCCCACCGTCCAGCGCGGCTCCCGCGTCCACGCCGCCCAGCGCGGGCTCCGGCGCCGCCTCGGCGTCCCACGACAGCTCCACACCCGCGCCGACCAGGAACCAGGGCGGCGTCACGAGCTGGTCCGGTGGGCACTGGAAAACCGCAGGCGCCTTCGCCGGCGCGCCCGGGGCGAGCTGCCCGTCCACGAACAGCCACGTGCCGTCCGCGTTCCAGCCGACCTCCACGTGGTGCCAGGTGTGCGCAAGCCAGTCGAGGTCCGCGAAGAGCCGGATCGTCTCGGTCGGGAAAGGACGCCCGTCGCCCGCCACCGACCACTCGGCGAAGAGCCGGCCGCCTAGCGCGTACAAATCGAACCGCACGAAGCTGAAGCTCCCGCCGTTCGACCAGGTGACGAACGGGATGCGACGTCCGCGTGAAGCGACCGCGCCGAGCCGCAGATCGACCGAAGGCTTGACCAGAAATTCAACCGTGCCGGCGCCGGTCGGCCAGGCCCCGGCCGGGTAGGCCTTCGCCCGCCCGCGACCGTCGAGCCGTAGGCCGAACGGCTCCAGATCGCTTCCCTCGCTGAAGGCGGCGGCCCCGGAACGAGCCTGAACGACCTGGCTCTCGCCGACGCGCGCCTCCGAGCCCGGGTCGAGCACCGCCGCGGCCGGCGTAGGCGGGGCGGGCAGATCCGTGCCGCGACCGAGGTCGGCCTCGACGCGGCCGCGGCCGAAGCCGGCCACGAACGTCGCACCCTCCGGCCGGTCCACGACCACGGCCCGCGACACGCCGGACAGCACGAGGCCCCCGTCGTACGCGGCCGCCCAGTCGACCTCCCCCTTCGCGCCCTTGTAGCCCATCCGGCCGGTCGCGAACGGATACTCGGGGAAAGACGTGACCGAGGGGATGCCATCGGGTCCGCGCAGGTCGCCGAAGCGGCGGTCGGACCACACGCGCTCGCGCTCCAGCTCGCGCTGTCCGCTCACGCGTTCGACGTCGAAGACCTTGGCCACCGTCCGCACGGTCGCCTGCGCCAACGCCTTGCCTCCCTTGAGGACGCGCCCCAGCGATTCGATTTCATAGTAGCCCATCGAACCGAAGCAGAACTCCGTCGTCGCGAAGGTGAGGTCCGACTTGTCGAGCCGCGTGGGCTCACCGGGGCCGGCTTCCGGATCCGGCTCGGCCACCAGGCGGTCCGGGTTCAGCTTCTTGAGGTTGGTGTTCGGGTCGAAGTTCGCGCGGAGCAGGTCCTTCTCCGCGCGGGAAACGCCGCGGAGCCGGCCGAGGACCTCGCGGGAGAACCGGACCCAGTCCGTGAACGGCGACTGGTCCGGCGCGGCGGGGCGTCGGGCGATGAGCTGTTCGGCGAGGAACTCCGCCTTGGCGCGTCCGATGGGTCCGACCTTGCGGGCGGGCGTCGCGCCCGTCGCCGGGAGCTGGGCGGCGAGCCCCCAGAGCACGGCAACCAGGACCTCCTTGGGCGCGGTGTTGACGTCGATCGGGGAGCGGGGCTCGAGCCGCCAGCGCGGGGCGACCTGGGACCAGCGCACGGTGCCCGGGTCGGTCCACCCATGGCACGTGATGAAGTCCCGAACGCGCGCGAACTGGGCGGCGTCCCCATGGAAGGCGAGGGAGAGGACCTCCTCCTTCGTGGCATAGCCGTCGCGAGGGCGTGCGCCGACGATGGCGGCGCCGAGCGACAGGCCGTTGACCCGGCCGGCGCCCACCAGCTCGCCCAGGTGGTCGAGGATCTGGAGCAGACTCGCATTCGCGTCGTTGACGTTGAGCTGCGACGCGCAATCGAGGACCTTGAGCGTGTAGGTGTCCGAGTCCGCGGCGACCGAGCCGCCCAGCGTGCCGGAGATCCCGAAGGGGAGCGAGGCAGGCGCGGCGAAGGAGACGCGACGGGCGCGCTCGAGCGGGGTGGGCGGGGCGCCGTAGAGACGCGGCCCGGCGGGAGCGGCCTGCGCCTCGCCGAAGAACCACTCGTCGCGCGGATCGGCCCAGGCCTGTCGGCGCTGCAGCGGGGAGGAGCCGAGCGCATCGGTCTGCGCGGACACGTTGCGCAGATCGGAAACGGCCCGTTCCACGCCTGCTTCGGCGAGCATCCGTGCGCGGACGGTGAGGACGTGATTTTGCGCCGCGGCTCGTTCTTGCGCGGAGATGGTGACGTAGGTGACCGCGGTGGTGCTGAGGAGACCGAGCATCCCGGTGACGGCGATCAGCGAGTACCCGCCGCGGCGGGAGACGGCGGCGGGCAAGTTCCCGGCCGCTTTCGCGCTCGCATCCAGCTTCGTGTCTCGGCCCGTTCGGCGCATCGCTGTCTCCTGGTCCCTTAAGGCTCGGCCGATGGTGGCCTACCTGGGGAGGAGCGCCGTCTCGACTGCTCATGCCGTTGTGACGGAAGGATCCTCCTGCCAAAAGCGGCTATGGCAAGGCTCATGCCGATGCGCCAAGTGTTCGGAATGCGACCACAAACCAGGACCAACCCATGGCTTGTAGGCAGAGAAATGCGAAGGAATGAAACATGGGAGCGGGGGTGCGCCCGTCAGGTGTAAAACCGCATTTGCAAAGCCGGATTTACACCGATCGAGCTAGGCCAACGACCGACCAGAAGGGGATGGCCGCGCAGAAGATGTTGGCCAGAAGGAAGTAAGAGATGCCGAGCAGGGTGCCCAAGAAGGGGCGCCAAGCGGTGGGGGCAAGGGCCAGCCTGATGCCGGCTGCCGCGAAGAGTGGCGGGAGGAGTGCCAGGAGAGGTAGCCACTCCCCTGCAAGATCGAGGAAGGAGAGCGCGAACGCCGAGGGCGGGGAGACGTTGTTCACGAACAGGGGGTACTGCTGGAGAAGGCCATCCGGGGCCTGGACCAGCCAGAACACCCAGAAGACGAGCCCCTCGTAAACGATGGCCATGCCAAGGAACGGCAGGAAGGGCTCCAGTCGAGCTTGGATTCGGTTGTAGCGAACCGCCAACAGCACAGAAGTAGCCTCACCGGAGAAGCGGCACAAACCACGAACGAAGAATTATACCCTGCTTGAGGGGATCGTCAAGGGGGCAGCGAGAATTCGAATCGGCTGCGCATCGCACCGTGGGAGAGGCACGCTCTGAGCCTCCGCGGACCGACTGGCGCAGCCGCTCGGAACCGCGACCGTGAGGGAGCGGTCTCGCGCGTCCTTGGGTTCCCTCGGGTTCGGTCTCGCAACCGATTGCCCGCTGGGGGAAAGGCGAATTCTCAATTCTCAATTCTCAATTTTCAAGCCTCAAGGCTCAATCGACGTTTGGGCTGCGGGCGCGAGCGCTGACTTGGCCTGCACCCACACCCCAGGGGGCCCCGCCGCATTTCGCTTGCGCGGGCCGCCCCTCGCCGGTACGATAACCTGTTTTGCCGCACCCATTTCGCGCCGGGGGAGACCGTGCGGAACCGGTTCATATCGATCCGCGGAGCCCGGGTCCACAACCTCAAGGGGATCGACGTCGATCTGCCGCGTGACCGGCTCGTGGTCATCACGGGCCTCTCCGGCTCCGGAAAGTCCTCCCTCGCGTTCGATACCGTGTTCGCCGAAGGTCAGCGCCGCTACGTCGAGAGCCTCTCCGCCTACGCCCGGCAGTTCCTCGAGCAGATGGAAAAGCCGGACGTCGACCTCGTCGAAGGCCTCCCGCCGACTCTCGCCATCGAGCAGCGCAGCGGGACCGGCACGCCGCGGTCGACTGTCGCCACGACGACCGAGATCTACGACTTCCTGCGCCTCCTCTTCGCACGCGTCGGCAAGCCCCACTGCCCGACCTGCGGCCGCGCCATCACGCAGCAGACCCCCTCGCAGATGGTCGACCGCATCCTCGAGCTCCCCGCTGAGACCAAGGTCCTGCTCCTCGCCCCGCTCGTGCGCGGCCGAAAAGGCGAGCACCGCGACGTCCTCGAACGCGCCCGCCGCGAGGGGTACGTGCGCGTGCGCGTGGACGGCGAGGTCTTCGAGCTGCGCGACTGCCCGACCCCCGGCAAATTCAAGAAGCACGAGATCGAGGCGGTCGTCGACCGGCTGACCGTGCGGCCCGAGCTCCGATCGCGGCTCGCGGACTCCGTCGAGACCGCGCTCGGGCTCGGCGACGGCCTGCTCGTCGTCAGCCACGAGGCCGAGGGTCGTTGGCGGGACGCGGTGATGAGCCGTCACTACGCCTGCACCGATTGCGGCGTGAGCCTCGACGAACTGACCCCGCGGCTCTTCTCCTTCAACAGCCCGTACGGCGCCTGCCCGGCCTGCGACGGCCTCGGGACCCGGCGGGAGCTGGATCCGGACCTCGTCGTGCCGGATCCGACCCTGCCCCTCGACGCCGGCGCGATCGAGCCCTGGCGCCCCTCGTCCCGACAAGGAGGCCGCGAATATCAGCGACTCCTCGAGCAGTACGGCGTCCTCTGCAAGCTCGACCTGGCCCTCCCCTTCAACCGGATCGACGCGGAGCGGCGGCGCGTCCTGCTGCGCGGCACGACGGCCGAGGACGTCAAGCGGCTGGGGGGCGGGTTCGAAGGCGTCCTCCCGGACCTCGCCAGGCGCTACGCGCAGGCGACGAGCGAGAACGCGAAGCGCCGCATCCAGGCGTACATGAGCGAGCTGACTTGCGACGCCTGCGACGGCGCGCGCCTGCGCAAAGAGGCGCTGGCCGTCGAACTGGGCGGGCAGAGCATCAGCAAAGTCGTGCGGCGTACGGTGGACGCGGCGGACGAATGGATCGCGGGCCTCTCTTTCCAGCGCGAGGCGAAGGTGATCGCCCGCCCGATCCTGAAGGAGATCCGCACGCGCCTCGCCTTCCTCCGCGACGTGGGCCTGGGCTACCTCAACCTCGACCGGGCGAGCGCGACCTTGTCCGGGGGCGAGGCCCAGCGCATTCGGCTCGCCTCGCAGGTGGGCTCCGGTCTCGTCGGCGTCTGCTACTGCCTGGACGAACCGACCATCGGCCTCCACCCCCGGGACAGCGCGCGCCTGCTGACGACGCTCAAGCGGCTCCGGGACCTCGGGAACACCCTGCTGGTCGTCGAGCACGACGAGGAGACCATCCGCGAGGCCGACCACGTCGTGGAGATCGGGCCGGGCGCCGGCCTGCACGGCGGACGCGTCGTCGCGCAAGGGACGGTGGCGGAGGTCGCCGCCGCGCCCGACTCGCCGACCGGCCAGTACCTGCGCGGCGCCCTCCGGATCGAGGTCCCGGCCCGGCGCCGCCCCGTGACGACGGACGCGGCGATCGAGGTCCGCGGCGCCCGGGCGAACAACCTCAAGAACCTGCGCATCCGCTTTCCCGTGCGGGGCCTCATCTGCGTGACGGGCGTGTCGGGCTCCGGCAAGAGCACCCTCGTCAATCAGATCCTGCTCCGCGCCCTCTACCGCAAGTTCTACAAGACCCGCGAGCGACCCGGCGAGCACGAACGGATCCTGGGGACCGACCTGATCGACAAGGTCGTCCGCATCGACCAGTCTCCGATTGGTCGCACCCCGCGTTCGAACCCGGCCACCTACACCGGCATCTTCGACGAGACCCGGAAACTCTTCGCCCTCGTGAAGGAGGCCCGGCTGCGCGGCTACCGGCCGTCGCGCTTCAGCTTCAACCTGAAGGGCGGGCGGTGCGACGCGTGCGAAGGGCAGGGGATCCGCCAGATCGAGATGCACTTCCTCCCCGACGTCTTCGTGACCTGCGAAGAGTGCCGCGGTCGCCGCTACAACCGCGAGACGCTGGAGGTCAAGTACAAGGGGAAGAGCATCGCGGACTGCCTCGACCTCCGCGTGGAGGAGGCAAGCGGGTTCTTCGCGAACTTCCCGAAGATCCGCGAGCGGGTGAACCTCCTGGACGAGGTGGGCCTCGGGTACGTGAAGCTGGGGCAATCGAGCACGACGCTTTCGGGCGGCGAGGCGCAGCGGGTGAAGCTCGCGGGCGAGCTGGGACGGCCGTCGACCGGCCACACGCTGTACGTCCTGGACGAGCCGACGACCGGGCTGCACTTCGCCGACATCTCGCGATTGCTGTCGGTGCTGCACCGGCTGGTGGAGCTGGGCAACACGGTGCTGGTGATCGAGCACAATCCGCACGTGATCAAGGTCGCGGACTGGGTGATCGACCTGGGGCCGGAAGGCGGCGCCGCGGGCGGCGAGCTGATCGCCGAGGGTCGGCCGGAGGACATCGCGCGCGCGCCGCGGAGCCACACGGGCCGCTTCCTGCGGCCGTATCTCGCCCTCCCGGAGGATGCCGTGGCAGCGGCGAACGGGAGCCCGGCCGCGCCGGCGGTCGCTGAGACGGCGGCCGGGGCGACCGCGAGCGTCGCGGCATCGGTTGCGACGCCCACGGCGGCGCTCAGCCGCTCCCCGGAACCGAACGCGCTCCCGGCGCAGGTCTCGACCCCGCATGGTCAAGCCCACGCAGCGGGCGGCTGCAACCCGGAACCGCGACCGTCAGGGAGCGGCCTCGGCGCGTCCGACCCCATCCCCTTGTTCGATTCCGCTGACGTGCACGCGCCAGCCCACGAAGCCGATTCGCAAGAGCCCAGCCGGTAGGGGCACGGCGTTGCCGCGCCCACGAAGCGCCCCTGCGCGTTCGACCTTGCCCGACGGCCCCTGCAGTCCGGTAGAAACAGATCTGCTCGTCTCTCGCACAGGGGAGCGACATGAATTCTCCATGCTCAATTTTCAAGACGCAGACAGGCCCAAGGTTCAATGCTCAATGACCACCACGGAACGCAGCCCGGGCACGGAAGCGCGGACTCTGAGTACCGCTCCACGGAAGTCGGTGACCCATAGGCGAAGGCAAGTTTGGCCGCCCGCGAGGCGCGCGAGCGAGGCGTAGTACCGGAGAACTACGTCGAGCGAGCGCAACGAAGCAGGCGGCCGAAATCGCCGAGGAAATTGGTCACCCAATTCTGTGGGGCGGTACGCAGGGAGGCCGGAGCCCCCAGCGCCGATCTTCCCAGACCTGGGTCGTCAGCGGATTTCCGGAGATTCGGTCACGCACGCGAATAAGGCGTTGAGCATTGGACCCCTACCGGTGAACTTCTTGAAAGCGTATCCGGATTCGCAGGCGACGATACCACAAAGACTCGAAGTCACTAAGACCACAAAGGCGCTTTTCGGCCGAGCCAAACTCGCCCCCTCACTGACGGTCCTTCGTGGTCTTCGTGCCTTGGTGGCTTGGTGGTTTCGTCGTCCGTTT
>JACPWG010000070.1 GCA_016197205.1 Planctomycetota bacterium | reverse complement strand
TCGAGAATCGCTGCGGATCTTCGATCGTCAGAACGTACGCCAGCGCGGTGAGGGCTCCCACGCCGGGGACGGTTGCGAGTCTTGCCGCATGCGGGTACTTGTTGAGCGTCAAGTCCAACACTACGCGATCGAACTCCCGGATCTGCTTCGTCAGCGAAGTGACCTGGTCGACAACGGGCGCCAGGGCAGCGCGCAATTCCTCGGGCAACTCATCGGCAACGCGAGTGCTGAAGGCGCCGGTCGAGCATGCAGACAGACGGTCACCCGTCGACTTCACGCTTCCACGCGCATGATTGATCAACTTCGTCCGAGCGGCGACGAGCGCGTCGCGGGAGCGAAGCAGCGCCAAGTCGCTCTGCGAGGCGGCGTCGCGATGGTGGATCGGGGAGAGCAGCTTCGGATCCAAGCGAGCGACTCGCGCGAGAAGCTCCGCATCCTCCGCCCCATCGTTTCTTGCACCGACGGTTTCACTACTGTAGACTCGTTCACGGCCAGCCTCCACTTCTGGGCGTCAAGCCCGGTTGACCCTGGGGATCAGCAATGATACCCCGCGGGGGCTGGCCTTCTCATCCCATTCTGGACTTCGGCAACAGGCCACTAGGCGCTTTTCCCGTGATTGATTCCTTGACATCGGGGCCGGCCCCGCGTAGAATCATGCATGATCATGAGGGGCTCGCCGGGCTGCCCACGCTCGCAAGAGCGCAAGAAGAGGCCGAAACAGCACGGCACGGTACGTTGGGGTACGGTGCGGCGCCGAGCGGGAGACAGAAGGAGAAGCAATTATGAAGAGCGCTGTGAACCTCCTGAAGAGCAAGTGCACCCAGCCGGCTGTCGACCGCGGGGAGGGCCTCCGCGAGAAGCAGCAGGAGACCGGCTCCCTGCCCGCCCTCCGCAAGATCATGGCCGACGCCCGCAAGAACGCGCAGACCTTCGTCACCGAGTGGACCTCTCCCGGCGGCGGCGAGTAGCCGGCCGGCCGACGACAGCCCCGACTCCGCAGGCAAGCCGAACGGCCCTCCGAGGCCCCTCGGCGCGCCAGGGCTTCGTCGACGGCAGGTTTGTTTTTGCTTCCAGCAGGGTCCCCTGCCTCGCGGGGGGCCCTGTTTCTATTGCTGATTGACGAATGCTCATTGCTGATTGACCAGCGGTTACGCGCGGCCCCTTCGCCCGCACAGCGGAGCATGCGTATCGTCCGCAGCGGCGATCCGCCCTCGCCTTCTGAATTCGTAAATCGCTGTGGTCGCCTTTCGAGGACTCGCCTCTGGTCGGCGGAAGGGGCTGACGAGCAACAGCCACCCCCGTCGTAAAATCAGCAATCGTCAATCGGCAATCAGCAATCCCCATGAATCGTCGCATCTTCGGCCTCGAAACCGAGGTCGCCATCCAGTTCACACCCGCCGCCCCCGGCGGACGCGTCCCCACGCGCCGGGAGATCTTCGACCTCCTCGAGGAGGTCCTCGGCAGCCGCTACCGCTGGCTCCGGTCGCGCCAATCGAAGAAGGGCATCTTCCTCGAAAACGGCGCTCTCTTCCACTATGAGGCCCAGGTCCACGTCTTCTCCCAGGGCCTCGTCGAAGTTTCCACGCCCGAGTGCTCGGATCCGTGGGAGGCCGCCTGCTACCACGCCGCCTGCGCCCGCATCCTGACCGAGGCCCTGCCGCAACTCCGCGCCCGCCTCGCCGATCGCGGCTACCCCGGCGAGGTCTCCTTCACGAAAAATGCGACCGACAAGAAGGGAAATTTCTACGGCTCCCACGAAAACTACTACGTGGACGACCCGGTGACGGGGCTGCGGAAGCTCCTCCTCTATGGCTGCTTCCCCGTCTTTCTCCTCTGCCACGCCGCCCTCTTCGCGGCGATCTTTCTCCCATTTTTTATTTTTCTCCTGTTCCTGCTCGTGGGCCTCGCCCTCTACTTTCCGACCTCGATCCTTCGCCATCTCCCGGTCGTCGGCGTGCTCTTCGAGCGCTTCGCCTCCCTCCTCGAGGGGGTCGGACGCGCGCTCTCCCGCATCGACCAGGACGTCATCCTGCGCTACTGGGGCACCTACTCGAAGTACCTCCTCTACCCGTTCGTCACCCTCTACTCGCTCTTCCTCCGCAACATGGTCTTCGTCCGGATCCAGCGCGACCTCACGCCGTTCCTCGTCACGCGCCCGATCCTCACGGGCGCCGGCGCGTTCGGCTTCGAAGGGCAAGCGACGGGCTTTCGCCTGTCCCAGAAGGCCGCGGCCATCCGAAGGGTGTGCCGGATCTTCTGGGACGACCACCTCCGCCCCATTTACGACATCAAGACCTTCCTGCGGGAGCCGTTCTCCGTCCTCCGCCCGCGCAAGCGGCTCCACATCCTCTTCAGCGACTCGAACATGTCGGATGTCGCGACCTACCTGAAGCTCGGCCTCACGGGGCTCGTCCTCGAAATGCTCGAGGCCGGGGTCCGGTTCGACCCGGTCCGCCTTCGCGACCCCATCGGCGCGCTGCACCAGGTCAACGACGACCCGACCCTGGGCGCGCGTCTCACGCTCCGCGCGGGGGGGGACCTCTCCCCGGTCGAGGTCCAGCGCTTCTATCTCACGCAAGCCCAGGAGTTCTTTCGCGAGCCCAGCGCCCGCACCGCCGACCTGCTCCGCCGCTGGTCGGCCTGCCTCGACGCGCTCGAGGAGAACCCTCGGCTGCTCTACCACGATCTCGACTGGGTGGCGAAACTCGATCTCATCGACGAGGCGCTCGGGGAGCGGGCCGCCTGGCGGAAGCTCTCGTTCCTCGCCCCGGTCTTCGAAGCCCTCGCCGCCCGCCTCGACGTGGGCGCCCTTGCGGGCCGGAGCGACGACGAGGTCCTGCGCGCGCTGGAGGCCGCCCTCGAACCCGCCGCGCCGGCGCGCAAGGCGGCCACCTCCCGGGCGGCCCAGGCCCGCCCGCCCGCGAGGCAAAGCTCGGGGCCGGTCTCGCCCGGGTCGGGCCCGGTGGATGCCGGCTCGCTGCGCACGCTGCTCGGCACGGCCGGGATCGCGCCGGGCGAGCTCCCGCGCCTGGCCGTCGCCTATTGGTCCGCGCACAAGATCGACCTCCGCTACCACGAACTGGATCCCGCGACCGGCTATCACCACCAGCTCGCAGCGGGCGGGCTGATGGACCGGCTCTTCGACGAGCCCGCGCTGGCCGCGGCGGCCGCGGAGCCCCCGTCCTCCACGCGCGCGGCCGTCCGCGCGTCCGTGATTCGCTTCTGCCGGGAACGGGAGGTCGAGGCCACGATCGACTGGGACCGCGCCGTCCTGGCGGGTCCTCCGCGCCGGCGCATCCGGTTCGAGGACCCCTTCCAGACGAAAATCGAACTGGGGTAGGCCAGCTCTTTACCCTGCAACCCTTGCGCGTCGAGCGGAAAGGTTGGAGGGAAGCAGGCACCCTCTCCCCTGCGAGAGGAGAGGGCCGGCGGTGCGGTCGCCGCGGGCGCAGCACGCCTGTCCGAGTTTTCCGAGCCGAAACGCGCCAGGCCGGATTCCCTTGACTCCGCGACGCGGGTTCGTATAATCCTCCCCTTTCGTCCCCAGGGTCCGGACCCGGGAGGTGCGAGGATGGCTTCCCTCAACAAAGCGCTCCTCATCGGCCGCATCACCGCGGATCCCGAGCTGCGTTATACGCCGCAAGGGGTCGCGGTCTGCGATCTGCGCATGGCCATCAATCGGAACTTCAACGACGCCCAGGGAAACAAACGCGAAGAAACCTGTTTCGTGGACGTCACCGCCTGGCGGCGGACCGCGGAGGTCTCGGCGCAGTACTTGAAAAAGGGGAGCCCCGTCTTCATCGAGGGGCACCTCGTCCTCGACACGTGGGAGACGCCGGACAAGCAGAAGCGCAGCCGGCTGCGGGTTGTGGCCGACAACGTGCAATTCCTGGAACGCGGCGCGCGCCCCGAGGGCCAGCCGGGCGGCCCCGCCGCGGCGGCCGAAGCCCCGCCGCCACCGATGGAACCTCCCCCGGAGACCTGGTAGCCCGCTCGAACACCCGCGGGCCGGCGGTTCCGGCCCGATTCGTCTGACGAAGGAAATGAGGACACGCATGACGACTGAGGCCATGGCTCCCGAGAGCACCGACGCGGGCGCGGCCGCCCCCGGCAAGAAGAAGTACCGCAAGTTCCGCAAGGACAACCGCTGCCGCTTCTGCCGGGAAAAGATCACGAAGATCGACTACAAGGACGTGCAGATCCTGCAGAAGCTGACCACCGCGCAGGGGAAGCTCTTCTCCCGCAAGCGGTCCGGGAACTGCGCGCGCCACCAGCGCGCGGTCAAGCGGGCGCTGAAGCGCGCGAAGTACATCGCCCTCCTGCCGTACACGGGCGGGGCCTAGCGGCCCCCCGACAGACTTCGGACCTCGGCGTCAACCGGGTTGCGGCAGGTCGCGGCTCGGGTGACCCTTGGCGCGGGCCGGAGGGCCGCGCCCCCAGGCCTGGCGGCGGGAATTCGTCAACAGGCCGCTAGCCGCCCGGGCAGGCGGCCGTCCTTCTTCCCTTTCAGCACCAAAGAAACCCTGCGAGGCATCCATGGCGACCCCCTTGAAAGTCGTCCTGTGGCAGGACGTGGACAAGCTCGGCAAGCGCGGCGAGGTGGTGCGGGTGACGCCCGGCTTCGCCCGGAACTATCTCTTCCCGCGGCGGATGGCGTCGCTGCCGACCTCGGAGAAGATGAAGGAACTGGAGCACGAGAAGCGGCGCCTGGTCAAGCGCGAGGCCCGCGAGAAGCAGGCGGCGACGGCCCTCGCGACCAAGGTCGAGGCCGCGAGCTGCACGATCGAGGCGGTGGCGAACGAAGAGGGCGTGCTCTTCGGCGCGATCACCACGCACATGATCGCCGACGCCATCAAGAAGGAAGGCGTCGAGGTCGACCCGAAGCTGATCGACATCGAGAACCCGATCAAGGAACTGGGCGTGTACGAGGTGTCGGTCCGGCTGCACCCGCAGGTGACGCCGAAGTGCAAGGTATGGGTGGTCGAGTCGCGCGAGGGGAAGCCGCCCGCCGGAGACGCGAAGGCGGGCGAGGCGACGGCGCAAGCGCCCGCGGGCGCGTAGCCCCACCCGAAAAAAAGACCAGAAACACCGGAGCGGTCGCAGGCGAACGGCGACCGCTCCGGTTCGCTTTCAAACGGCGAAGTCTCGAGCCCCTCGACGGAAAGGTCGAGCGGCAAAGTGGATGCTCGGGGCCAAAGGACCCGGGGGACGAACCGCAGAGACGCAGAGGCGCAGAGGACCGCTCGTACCACGACAGTCCTCAGCGTCTCCGCGTCTCTGCGGTAAAAAAAGACTTACGACTCCGGACTCTTTACCCACTCTTCCGCGCGGGATGAGAGTTCCCAGCCCCGCTTCGCGCTCGACGAATACGAGTGTCTCGTTGGGGCCCAATTCTCAATTCTCAATTCTCAATTCTCCAATCTCCATTCCCCAGCACGGTCTCCCATGCCTCCGGATGTGCCCGCCGACCGCCAGCCGCCCCAGGACATCGAGGCCGAGGTCTGCCTGCTCGGCTCGCTCCTGCTCGACAACAACGCCGTCGACGCCGTCGTGCAGGTCCTGGACCGCGAGGCCTTCTACCGCCCCGCCCACCAGGAGATCTTCGAGGTCATGGTCCGGCTCCACGACGAGCGGAAGCCGATCGACATCGTGATCCTGCGGGACGAGCTCTCGCGCCGGGGCATGCTCGACAAGGTCGGCGGCGTCGACTACCTCGCGTCCCTTACCGACTCCGTGCCGTCGGCGGCCAACGCCGAGGCGTACGCGAAGATCGTGAAGGACAAGGCCTCGCTCCGGGGGCTCATGAACGCCTGCTACAACATCCTGCGGGATGCCGGGCAGGGTCAAGGGGACGTGGACGCGCTGCTTGACCGGTCCGAGCGCTCGATCTTCGAAGTCGTGAAGCGCAAGGACCGGACGGAGCCGATGAAGATCGAGGAGGTGCTGCGGGAGGCCTTCCGCCAACTCCACGACGCGCGGGACGCGCGCGAGCGCGGCAACCGCCTCACGGGCCTGCCCACGGGCTTCTTCGAGCTGGACGAGCTGATCTCCGGGATGCAGCCGTCGCAGCTCATGATCATCGCGGGCCGGCCCAGCATGGGGAAAACGAGCTTCGCCCTGCGCATCCTGGAGCAAGTGGGCGTGGAGGAGCGGCGCCCGTGCCTCCTCTTCAGCATGGAAATGGACGCGCGCACGATCGCGCTGAACATGGTCTGCTCGCGCGCCCGGATCAGCTCCCACAGCCTCCGGAAGGGGCTGATCTCGGAAGGGGATTTCGCGCAGCTCATGCTGGCGGCCGGGAGCTTCTCGGAAGCCCCGATCTTCATCGACGACTCGAGCGCGCTCTCGATCCTCGACCTGCGCGCGCGCGCGCGGCGGCTCCAGTCCAGCCAGGACATCCAGCTCGTCGTCGTGGACTACCTGCAACTCATGGAGTCGAAGAGCGCGGAGAGCCGCGAGCGCGAGGTCGCGATGATTTCGCGCTCGCTGAAATCCCTCGCGCGCGAGCTGTCGGCCCCCGTCATCGCGCTCGCGCAGCTCAGCCGTGCCCCCGAGGCGCGCGAGGACCGGAGGCCGCGGCTCTCGGACCTGCGCGAATCCGGCTCGATCGAGCAGGACGCGGACGTGGTGATGCTGCTCTACCGCGAGGAGTACTACGTCCCGAACACCCGCCCCGGACTGGCCGACGTCATCATCGCGAAGCAGCGAAACGGCCCCGTCGGCTCCGTTGAAGTCGCGTTCCTGAAGGACTTCGCCCGGTTCGAGAACCTCTCGACGCGGCCGGGGCCGTAGCGGGGGGAGCACACCACGCCCAGCACGCGTCGCGCGTCCGCCGCCCTCGCGCATCGCGCGCGCGTCGCCCACCGAACCGCGAGCGTCAGCGAGCGGTCCCCGGGGCGTACTTCCACCACGCGTCGCTCGAACCCGCCTTGCGTTCCCCGACCGCCCGGCCTGATCACCAAGCCACTCTCCTGCCCGCCGGCGCCGCACTCCGAGCTCCCGGTGGCACCTCGTTTCGGGCTTCTCCCCCGGCTCACCCTCCCTTCCGTCTCGTCGAGCGCGGCCCCCGCGCGGTCCGAGGACCTTGCGAGGCCGCTCGCTCACGTTCGCGGTTCGGTCGGGCCCCGCGCCGACCGCGCGGCGGGGCCCCGCGCCGGCCGCGCGTTGCGGCCCCGCCAAGACCGCGGTTGCGCACCGACGCGCCGGGACCCGCGGTCGCCGCCGCTTGCGGCGGCGTGAGCAGCAGGCGGTCCAGGTCCTGCCGAAGCGCAGCGAGCGCCGCTTCGCCCTCCCTGCGCAGGGCGGCCTCCCTCGCCTTCAGGACCGCGAGGAACGCGGGCTCCGGCTCCCCCGGCGGCTCAACGCCGGGCAACGGCTCCACCAGCTCGAGGTGGTGCAGCACGACCTCCATGTCGTGCAGGTCCCCCAGGGCGGTCTGCGCGAGGCGAAGCCGCTCCAGGTAGTCGTCCAGGTTCTTCCCCGTCCCGAGGGCCAGGGCCTCGACCTTGTACCGGTATTTTTTCAGTGCGATCCGGGCGGCGTGCAGGGCGTTCTTCGACGGGTCCTCCTGCAGCCGCTCGATCGACAGATCGACCTCCTCGCGCGCGCGGAGCACCGTCCAGGATAATTCCTCCGGCCCAGGGGCCGGGGGCTCGCCGGCCGCCAGGCGCGCGAGGAGCGCGTGCAACGCCCTTCCGCGCGCGCAGGCCCAGAGCGCATGTGCCGCGGCCGGTCGCGCCGCCGCGAACTGACGGCGAAGCGCACGGGCCGCGGCCCGGCCCGCGGTCCCGAGCCGCAGACCGGGCGCAGCCCCCGACCTCGCACCTGCGCCCGCGACCGCCCCTGCGTCGGCGCCCGCTGAGACGCCTCCGCCCGCCAGGCCCTGCCCTGCGCCCGGGGCGCCGCCGCCCGCAGGCTTCAAGTCCGCGGCGACCAGGTCCCACAGCACTCCGCGGCTCACGTCCAGGCTCCGCACGCTCCCCAGCCGCTGCGTCGCCTCCCGCAACCACTCGCGCAGCTTGCGCCGCTCCCTCCGCGGCATACGCGAAGCGCAGAGCCCGAGAATGCCGCGCAATCGACGCGTCGCCACGCGCAGCTTGTGCACCGTTTCGACGCCCGGCCGTTCCCGCAACCGCCGCATCCCCTGCAGCACGATCGCGGCGCGCTCCAGCAGAGCCTTCCCCCCGGTCGCGGCAAGCATCGAGGCCTTCGCTGACGCCACCCGTGCCCTACCGCCCCCCCTCGTCGCCGGCCTCGCCCTTGCACTTCCAGGCGTTCGTGTTGCCAAGTTCGTTTCCCCTCCTCGTGACATCGCTTCCAGGCGGAACGGGGCTCCGTACCGCTCCTCGGAAGTCGGTGACCAATAGCCAAAGGCAAGTTCGGCCGCCCGCGAGGCGCGCGAGCGAGGCGTAGTAACGGAGAACTACGTCGAGCGAGCGCAACGAAGCAGGCGGCCGAAATCGCCGAGGAAATTGGTCACCCAATTCTGTGGGGCGGTACTAAGGAGCCGCCACCCTCGGGGCTGCCGCTCAGCGCCGGCCCTCCAGCCTAGTCGAAACCGCCCGGCAGGTCAAGCTCATGAAACTTGCGTCCGATAGTATCGGTTCCCGGCGCGCCCCCGCCCGCGCCGGCCCTCGTCCCGGCAGGTGCCCGCACGCAACCCCCACGGACACAAAGCCCTGCGCACCGCGGCCTTTTCGCTTGCATTCCACACCCAGCCTCACTATACTTTTGCCCCACTTGTTACTCGATTGATTCCGGCAGGGGGGTTCCCCGTATCCGCCACCGTCCCACCTCGGGTCGGAGGCGAGCGGAGACAACCCCTTTGGAGGGTCGAGGGTGAAAGGCCGCGCCTCCTACTATTTCCATGTGGCCCTCACGGTCTGGTTCTCCCTCTTCTCCATCCTCCCGGCCCGCTTGGTCTTGGGGGAGCAGGAGGTCGAGGTCAAGGACGTAGTCCTGCAGGGGCTCCGCAAGACCGACCCCATGTTCGTCACCTCCCGTCTCCAAACCAAGAAGAGCAAGCCCTATTCGAAGGAGGTCGTCCAGAACGACATCCACCGCCTCTACGCCTCCGGCCTCTTCGCCGACATCGACCTTCGCGAGGAGGCCTTCGAAGGGGGCGTCCGGCTCACCTTCATCTTCCAGGAAAACGAAGTCCTCGAAGACATCACGTTCCAGGGCATCAAGGCCCTGACCGAACGCGACGTCAAAAAAGACCTCCGCCTCAAGGTCGGCGAGACCTTCAGCCAGTACTACCTCCGGCTCGACATCGAGAGCATCAAGGAGAAGTACGTCGCGAAGGGCCACCAGTTCGCCGACGTCCAGCACCGCACCAAGCCCGGCAAGACCGGGATCCTCCTCGAGTACGTGGTCCGCGAGGGACCGCGCGTCACCGTCGACCGCATCCACTTCAAGGGAAACGACGGCCTCGGCGACGGCGCGCTCGACGGGGTCATGAAGACCAAGGAGAACGTGTGGTACCTCAGCCACGCCTTCTCCGAAAAGGAGCTGGAGGACGACCTGGAGCGCATCAAGCTCCTGTACCGTTCCGAGGGCTGGCTGGACGCCCAGGTCTTCAAGGAGGACGTCGAGTTCAACGCCGACCGGACGGAGGTCGAGATCTGGATCCGCGTCGCGGAGGGGCAGCGGTACCGCGTGAAGGAGATCAAGGTCTCCGGGAACAAGCTCTTCTCGACCCAGGAAATCATCGACGCCATGAAGACCAAGCCCGGCACCGACTACGTGGGCCGGGTGCTGGATCGCGACCTCACGGTCGTACGCGACCTGTACGGGGACAAAGCCTACACCGATGCGGACATCAAGGTCGACACGCCCCTCGCCGAGGAGCCCGGCCAGGTGTATGTGACCTTTTCGATCACCGAAAACTCGAAGACCTACCTCGAGAAGGTCACGATCCAGGGGAACACCAAGACGCGCGACAAGGTCATCCGCCGCGTGCTCGACGTCTACCCCGGCGAAGAATTCAACATGAGGCGGCTCAAGCGCAGCCTCTCCCGGCTCGAGTCCTCGGGCTATTTCCAGGACGTCAGCTTCCGGACGGAGGAGGGGAGCGACCCCGAGCACCGCAACCTGATCCTCGACCTCAAGGAGGGCTCCACCGGCGCCCTGCGCCTGGGCGGCGGCTTCAGCTCCAACTTCGGCGTCATCGGCCTCCTCGAGCTGTCGCAACGCAACTTCGACATCGCGGATCCGCCGAAGAGTCTCGACGACGCGATTTCCGGCAACGCCTTCGCGGGCGCCGGGCAGTTCTTCCGCATCTCCGCCCAGCCCGGCGCCAACCGCTCCCGCTTCGGCATCGACTTCCGCGAGCCCTGGTTCCTCGGCGAGCCGCTCGGCTTCTCCGTCAGCGCCTTCTACTTCCAGAAGCGGCAGTTCTTCTTCGACGAGGAGCGGTTCGGCGGAAGCATCGGGGTCGACAAGCGCTTCGACGACGTGGACGGCCTGGTCGTCGGGCTAACCTTCCGCGGCGAGCACATCGAGATCCTGAACGTCGACGACGACGCCCCGGAGGCTGCGAACGACGTCGCCGGCGGAAGCAACCTTCTCGCCCTGGAGCCGTCGGCGGAACTGGACCGCCGCGACAGCAGCATCTTCCCGACGACGGGCTACGACATCCGCCTCAACACCACGATCGCCGGTCTGGGCGGCGACTTCCACTTCCTCCGCGCCGACCTGATCGCGGAGAAGTTCTTCACCCTGTACACGACGCCGAGCGACGGCAAGCACGTCCTGGGTTTCGTGACGCGCGCCGGGATCGTGGGCGCCTACGGGCCCGACAAGGACGTGCCGATCTTCGAGCGCTACTTCGCCGGCGGCGTGGGCAGCGCCCGCGGGTTCAAGTTCCGCTCGATCAGCCCGAAGGACGCGACCGGGCAGCAGGAAGGCGGCGACGCCCTCTTCGCGACGACGGGCGAGTACAGCCTGCCGCTCTACCGGACCGACATGCGCGGTCGCGACATCGACATCCTGCGGGGCGCCGTGTGGCTCGACATGGCGAACGTCGAGCACAACTGGGCCCAGTTTGAACCTCGCCACATACGCATGAGCGTCGGCTTCGGCATCCGCTTCAGCGTGCCCCAGCTCGGGCAGGTCCCGATCGCCATCGACATCGGCTTCCCCCTCCGGAAAGAGGACGGCGACGAGACCCAGCTCGTGCAGTTGAATCTCGGTTCGTACTTCTAGACGCGCGGGCTTCGACCCGCGGACCTTTGCGTTTCGCAAGGAGAGTGGAGGACTCACGCTCATGCAAGCTCTTCGCAACCTCTTCTACGCGGCCTGCATCGCCGTCCTGGCAGCCGCGGCAAGCTGGACCCCCAACCTCTGGTCCCAGCCCGCCGGCGGCGGCCCCCGGATCGGCGTCCTCAACATCAAGGACGTCTTTTCGAAATACCAGAAGGCGAAGGAATTCGAAGATCGGCTCGAGCGCGAGACCAAGGCGGAGAAGGAGTCGATCGAGCGCATGGACCGGGAGATGAAGGACCTCCTGGAGGAGGTGCAGATCCTGGATCCGTCGAGCGAACTGCGCCGGGAAAAGACGGAGAAGCTCGTGCAGCTCGACGGGCTGCTGAAGTTCCGGGTCGAGCAGTGGAACCAGAAGACGCAGGCCCGGCTGAACGAAAACACGGCGCTCATCTACAACGAGATTCGCGAGGAGTGCGACCGCTTCGGGCAGGAGAACGGCTACGACCTGATCCTGAAGACCGAGGCCGCGCGGCTCGAGGTGAAGAGCAAGGAAAGCGCGAACCAGCGCGTGAATCGGCGGGGCGTCCTCTACTACGGCAAGACGCTGGAGATGAGCGAAGGCATCGTCAAGGCGCTGAACGACCGGTACGCGCGGGACAAGGCGAGCGGCGGCGGCGGCTCCGCCCCAGGCGCCGGCGCGGCCGGGAGCTAAGTACCGCTCCACGGAAGGCGGTGACCACTAGGCGAAGGCAAGTTTGGCTGCCCGCTAGGCGCGCGCGCGAGGCGTAGTCACGGAGAACTACGGCGAGCGAGCGCAACGGCCTGTTCCCCGAAGCGCCGCAGCGCGAAGGGGGGACGCGGGCGGCCTCAATCGCCGAGAAAATTGGTCACCCCATTGCGTGGGGCGGTGCTAAGGGCACGTCACGTCCACGTGCCCGCGCTCTCCCCCTCTCCCGCGCAGCGAGGCGTGTTCCCGCTCAAGCGCCCGCCCTGGCGCCGTCCCCCCTCTCCCGCGCACGGGAGAGGCTTGGCCTTGCCCGCCGAAGCGCGTCGGCGCGAAGGCGGGGTGAGGGTGATGGAAGCACCGCCCCCGAACGCTCCGGCACTCCCCATGGCGCCCGTTGAGGAAAAAAAGACGCTGGTGAGCGAGTCCACCCGGGCCGCGAAGGCGCCTGACCTTCGTGCAAACGTTTCCCCGGCCGTCTCCCCGGGGGTGGGGCCGTCGTCGTCCCCGCCCGACCTCCCCCGCGCCGAAAGGACACTCCAGAAGCCCGTGCAGCTCTCCGGCGCCGGGCTCTTCCTCGGCCGGCCGGCCACGGCGCGCATCCTCCCCGGCGCGCCCTCCACCGGCATCGTGTTCGTGCGCACCGACCTCCCCGACCGGCCAAGGATCCCCGCGACCCCCGACAACGTCTTCGCGCGACCGCGCCGGACCTCGCTCGGCAAGGAAGGTCGGGAGGTGGAGACCGTCGAGCATCTCCTCGCGGCCTTTGCGGGGCTGGGGCTGGACAACCTCGAGGTAGAGCTCTCCGGGCCCGAGGTGCCCGCCGGCGACGGCAGCGCCAAGCCGTGGACCGACCTCCTGGCCTCGGCGGGCATCGCCCCGCAGCCGGCGCCCCGGAAAGTCTTCGAGGTCCGCGAGCCGATCTCCGTGCTGGACGGCGAGGCCTCCCTCGTCGCCCTTCCCGCCAAGGACGGGTTGACCCTCTCCGTGACGGCGGACCACGCGCCCGGTATCCTCCCGGCCCAAGCGCTGACCTTCACGGTCGAGCCCGCCGCGTTCGTGCGCGAGATCGCGCCCGCGCGCACCTTCTGTCTCCAAGCGGAGGCCGAGGCCCTCCTCGCCCAGGGACAGGGCAAGGGCGGAACGACCCAGAATACGCTCGTGATCGGCGCGGACGGACGGCCGCTCGAGAACCAGTTCCGGTTCGCCGACGAATTCGTCCGCCACAAGGTCCTGGACCTGCTCGGAGATCTCTCGCTCCTCGGCGCCGGACTCCGCGCGCACGTCGTCGCGGTCCGGTCGGGACACGTGGCGAACCTCCTCCTCGTGCGCAAGCTGGCCCGCGCGATGGACGAGCGCCGCGTCGCCCGCACGGCCCCGAAAGAGACCCTCCTGGACGTGCGGGAACTCCTGAAGATCCTGCCGCACCGGTATCCCTTCCTCCTCATCGACAAGGTCATCGAGCTGGACAGCTATCGACGCGCGGTGGGGATCAAGAACGTCACCTTCAACGAGCCGTACTTCCAGGGGCACTTCCCCGGCAAGCCGATCATGCCGGGCGTGCTCCAGCTCGAGGCCATGGCGCAGCTCGCCGGCGCGCTCCTCATGCGCAAGGCGGACAACCAGAGCAAGCTCGCCGTGCTGCTCGCGATCGACAAGGTGAAGTTCCGGAAGACCGTCGTGCCGGGGGACCAGCTCCGCATCGAAGCCGAGGCGGTCAAGATCAAGAACCGGACGGGCGTGGTGCACACGAAGGCGACGGTGGACGGCCAGTTGGTCACGGAGGCCCTGCTGAAGTTCATGCTGGTGGACGCGGAATGAGAATCCATCCCACGGCGCAGATCCATCCCAAGGCCGTGATCGCGGACGACGTCTGCATCGGCCCGTTCTGCGTGATCGGCCCGCACGTGCAGATCGGGCGCGGGAACGAGATCGCGAACAACGTGACGCTCACCGGGCACGTGAAGCTCGGCGAGGGGAACCGGCTCTTCCCTTACGCGGTCCTCGGAACGGAGCCGCAGGACCTGCGCTTCAACGGCGAGGTCACCTGGCTCGAAGTCGGGGACAACAATCTCATCCGCGAATTCGTGACCATGAACGTGGGCACGACCAAGGGGGACGGCGTCACGCGGGTCGGCAACTCGAACATGATCATGGCGTACGTGCACATCCCGCACGACGCCGTGATCGAGGACAATGTGATCCTGGCGAACGGCGTGCAGCTCGGCGGCCACACGCGCGTGGAACGGGACGTGACCTTCGGCGGCCTCGCCGCGGTCCATCACTTCGTCACCATCGGCCAGCGGGCGTTCATCGGAGGGCTGACGCGCGTCGTGCACGACGCGCCCCCCTTCATGACGACCGAGGGGCACCCGGCGCGCGTGAAGTGCGTGAACACCATCGGCCTGAAGCGCCGGGGCTTCTCGCCCGACTCGATCGAGGCCCTGCGCGAGGCGTACCGGCTCCTCTGGCGGTCAACCATGACGCGTGCGACCGCGCTGGAGCTGCTCGACCACCGGGAGCCCGCGCTGGAGCCGATCCGGTACCTCGTGGACTTTCTGCGGGCCACCGAGCGCGGCAAGCAGGGCCGCGCGCGGGAGACCTTGCGCAAGGTCCACGTGTAGGGGATTGCTGATTGATGATTTTCCAGCATCGCCGAGCCGGGCGTCCGACGGATCCGCATTACGGGGTCGGTGGCAGCAGGTAGGGGCACGGCATTTCCGTGCCCTCGTGCCGAGAACTGGCGGTCACTCCGGCGCCCCGTTCTCCGCGGTTGGAGCTGGGCGGTGGGCCTCTTGTGCCGCGTGGACGAATTTCACAACTACTTCCTGGAGGCGCGGGCCTCCGGCCCGCGCGAATCCGCGCACCGCTGCCACGTCGCCGCCTCGTTCGCGACCTCGTTGTCCGACTTTCGCCAACGCGAACCAAAAGTGGGCGCCCCAACCCCCCGCTCGCTCCGGAATTCCCGTCCCCCGATCCGAACTCAATCAGCAATCATAAATCATAAATCAGCAATCTCCCCCCGGAGTCTCGCATGCAGCCCCTCCGCGTCGCCGTCGTCGGCGTCGGCCACCTCGGCAAGGAGCACGCCCGGATCTACCACGACATGCCGGGCGTGCGGCTCGTCGGCGTGTACGACACCCATCCGGGGCGGGCCCAGAGCGTCTCGCGGGCGTGCGACGCGCCGGTGCTCCGCGACCTCGACGAAGTCCTCGCAAGCGTCGAGGCCGCGAGCGTCGTCGTCCCGACCGTCGATCACTTCGCCGTCGCGCGCAGGTTCCTCGAACGCGGGCTGCCGGTTCTCGTCGAGAAGCCGCTCGCTCCGACGCTCGCGGAGGCCGCGGAGTTGGTTCGCATCTCCCGACGGCACGAGGCGCTGCTTCAAGTCGGCCACGTCGAACGCTTCAATCCCGCGGTCGTCGCCCTCCAGGAGCGCGTCCACGCGCCGCAATTCATCGAATGCCACCGGCTCGGCGCGTTCTCCTTCCGCTCCTGCGACGTGGACGTCGTCCTCGACCTGATGATCCACGACCTGGACATCCTCCACTCGCTCATCGAAGCGCCGGTCCGCAAAGTCGAGGCCTTCGGTGCGGCGATCCTCACCGAGCACGCCGACTTCGCCGACGTGCGTCTCACGTTCGAAGACGGCTGCGTGGCCAACCTCACCGCGAGCCGCGTGTCGCCGCGCGCCGTGCGGAAGATCCGCGTCCTGACCCAGGACAGCCTCCACACCGTGGATTGCATGGGCCGGCGCTTGCGCACTTGGCGCCGCGCGCCCGGCTTCGGCAAGGACGGGCTGTCGATCGCGTCGATCAACCCGTCCACTCTTCCCGACCTGAAGGCATTCGTTTTTGGGAAGCTCCTCCAAGCCGAGGAAGTGCATCTCGATCCCAAGGCGGAACCGCTCAAGCGGGAGCTGGAGTCCTTCGTGCGCTGCGTCCGTGAGGGGTCAGAGCCGGTCGTGCCCGGCGAGCAGGGACGGCGCGCCGTGGAGACGGCCCTCCGGATCCGGGCCGCGATGCGGCGCTCGGCGCGGAGACGCGTGCGGACGTGAGCGCGCGGACGCTCCTCATCGTCGCCGGCGAGGCCTCCGGCGACCTGCACGGGGCGGAGCTGGCGCGCGAGCTGCGCCTGCGATCGCCGGACCTCCGGCTCCTCGGCGTGGGCGGACCGCGCATGGCGGCGGCGGGGGTGGAGCTCGTCGCCGACGTCACGCGCTTCGCCTCGGTCGGCGTCGCCGAATCTCTCTCCCACCTCTTCGAGTTCGCCGCGCTCTACCGGCGACTCATCAGCCTGCTCCGCCGGGAGCGGCCGCACGCCGCGATCCTCATCGACTCTCCCGAGTTCAACCTGCGCTTCGCGGAGCGGGTGAAGGACCAGGGCATCCGGTTGATCTACTACGTGAGCCCGCAGCTCTGGGCCTGGCGCCCCGGCCGCATCCGGGACATCGCGCGCCTCGTCGACCGCATGGTGGTCTTCTTCCCGTTCGAGGAGGAGCTGTACCGGCGGCACGGCGTCGACGCGCGCTGCGTGGGACACCCGCTTCTCGACCTCCTGGCGCCGCATTGGGCCCACGACGGTCGCGCGGGTCGCAACGCGGCGCGCGCGGCGCTCGGCCTCGCCGCCCCGCCGCGCGGTGACGGCCCGCTCATCGGCCTCCTGCCCGGCAGCCGCCGAAAGCTCGTGGCACGCCACCTGCCGATTCTCCTCGGTGCCGCGCACCGCATCCTCGGCGAATTGCCCGATGCGCGCTTCGTGGGCGGCTGCGCGCCCGGCATCGACGCAGGGGACTTCCGCCGCCCGGCGGCATCGCGTGGCCTGCCGCTCGACGTCATGTCGGGGCGGTCGTACGAGGTGATGCGCGCCTGCGACCTGCTCCTCATCGCCTCCGGGACCGCGACGCTCGAGGCCGGCCTCCTCGGGACGCCGATGGTGGTCATGTACCGGCTGGGGTTCCTGAGCTGGCTCGTCGGCCTCGCGCTCCTCAAGACCCGCGTCTTCTCCCTCCCCAACATCGTGGCCGGTCGCACGATCGTCCCGGAGCGGATGCAGTGGGACGCCACGCCGGAGACGCTCGCGCGCGAGGCCCTCGCCATCCTGCGCTCGGACCGTCTCGCCGCGATGGCTCGCGACCTCCGCGGGCTCCGCGACCGACTCGGCGGCCCCGGCGCGGCCGGCCGGGCGGCCGATGCGGTGCTCGAAGTCGTTGGAGAATGAAGATTTCCGATTGCTGATTGACGAAATGGGCCTCTCCGGGTAGGATTCGCGGACCTGTGGAGGCCCGGAGGAACCCGGGGCGCCTTGCACAGAAGAGGCGTGCATGGCGAGCAGGGTCGAACGAGGCGGAACGGAGCTACGCCTCGAGACCGCTCCCTCACGGTCGCGGTTCGGAGTTGCTCGGCCCGCAAGCAGCAAGCGAACACAGCTCCTGACACGAACCCGCTCAACACGTTCAGCCGGGATGTCGCGCTGATGGAAGCTGTCCTCGTCACCGGCGCGGCCGGGTTCATCGGCTCCCACCTCGCGGAGCGACTGCTGCGGGACGGCCGCCGCGTTGTCGCGCTGGACGAATTCAACGATTACTACGACCCCGCCCTCAAGCGCGCGAACTTCGAACGGGTCCGCGCGGCCGGGCCGGTCGTGCTCGTCGAAGGGGACATCCGCGACCCCGCGCTCTGCCGACGGGTGATCGCGGAACATCGACCGCAGGCCGTCGTCCACCTCGCCGCGCGCGCGGGGGTGCGCCCATCGCTCGTGGACCCGATCCTGTACGAGGAAGTGAATTGCCGCGGCACGCTGAACCTCCTCGAAGCGGTCCGCGGCGCCGGCCTCCGCCGCTTCGTCTTCGGCTCGTCCTCGTCGGTCTACGGTGTTTCCCGCAGGGTGCCGTTCAGCGAGGACGACCCGGAAATCGAGCCCGTCTCCCCCTACGGCGTCACCAAGCGCGCGGGTGAGCTGTACTGCAAGGCCTACGCGCGGCTCTACGGCCTTTCCATCGTCTGCCTGCGCTTCTTCACGGTCTACGGCCCGCGCCAGCGACCCGACATGGCCATCCATAAATTCGCCCGCCTCATCGACGCGGGGAAAGAAGTCCCGGCCTTCGGCGACGGCCAGACGCGGCGCGACTACACCTACTACGAGGACATCCTCCAGGGGATCCTCGGCGCGCTCTCCATCGACTGCGGCTTCGAAATCGTCAATCTCGGGGAGTCCCGCACGGTCGAACTGCGCTACCTCATCGAACTCCTGGAGCGCAACCTCGGGAAAAAAGCGCTGGTCCGCTGGCTCCCCGAAGCCCCCGGGGACGTGCCGCAAACCTACGCCGACATCTCGCGCGCACGCCGGCTCTTCGGCTACGACCCGCGCTTTCCGATCGAGGACGGGGTTCGGCTCTTCGTGAAGTGGCTCCGCGAACAGCCCGTGCAAATTTGAAATTTGAAATTTTGCGATTTGAATTTTGAAATCGCACTACGATCCCGTGGGACTCGGGCTCCTCCGGCGTCGTTAACCAGCCGCCAAGCTCGCTGACCAACCGACTCCGCAAGTGAGTACCGTGCGGCGTGTCGCGCGGGCCGGAGGCCCGCGCCCCCAGGGATCGTGAGCGAGACTCGTTACTTGCAGGGGTCGATGAGCGGTCTCCCAACAGGCGCGCGTGACGACACGCGAAGTCCGTCACTGTCACCACCAGCCACGGCTCCGGCCGCGGCCTCCCCTTTCCGGGAGCGCGTGACGCGCCACTTCGACGACATCGCGTCCTCCTACGACGAGTACAAGCGGCGCAACGAGTACTACCACAACCAGATCGAAGACTTCGTGCGCTCCGTCATCCCGCCCGGGCGCTCGGTGCTGGAATTGGGGTGTGCGACCGGCGCCCTCCTCGCCTCCACGCGCCCGTCACGCGGCGTCGGAGTCGACCTCAGCCCCCGCATGATCGCGGAGGCCCGCCGCCGCCACCCGGAGCCCATGCTGTCCTTCGTCCAGGCCGCGGTCGAGGACTTCGCCTCCGACCGCCCGTTCGACTTCATCATCCTCTCCAACCTCCTCGACTACGTCGAAGACCTCTGGCCGATCTTCGAACGCATCCACGACTACGCAACGCCCGACACGCGCATCCTCATCTCCTCCGAGAACCCGCTCTGGGAGTTCGCGCTCCGCCTCGCCAACCGCATGCGCCTCCGCATCCCGGACACGCAGCGGAACATGATCACGATCCTCGACATCGCGAACGTCCTCCACCTTCTCGACTACGAAGTCATCGAGGCAGGCTACCGCGTGATCGTCCCGAAGGAACTGCCCTTCCTGGGCGACGCGCTCAACAAGGTCGTCCCGCGCATCCCCGGCCTGCGCAACCTCTCTTGGCGGCAGTTCCTCGTCGCGCGTCCTCTGCCGCGCCGCTCCGAGCGACGCGGGTACTCCTGCTCGGTCGTCATCCCGTGTTTCAACGAGGAAGGGAACGTCGTCGAGGCCATCCGACGCTCCCCCTCGATGGGGACGCGCACGGAGATCGTCGTGGTGGACGACGGCTCGAAGGACCGGACCCCGGAACTGGCCCGCAAGGCCGGCGAGACCGACCCGCGCGTGCGGGTCGTCTCCTACTCCCCCAACCACGGCAAAGGCTACGCCGTCCTCGAAGGCTTCCGGGCCGCAACCGGGGACGTGGTCATGATCCTGGACGCGGACATGGCGGTGATGCCCGAGGAGCTGCCTCGCTTCTTTGACGTCATCGATCGCGGGACCGCTCAGTTCGTGAACGGCACCCGCATGATCTACCCCATGGCCGACGAGGCCATGAAGCTCTTGAATTTCTTCGGGAACAAGATGTTCGGCATCATTCTCTCCCTCATCATGGGCCAGCGAAACACCGACACGCTCTGCGGCACGAAGGCCTTCCTCCGCCGCGACCTCCCGGACTTCGTGATCTCCGACAAGTCGTGGGGTGACTTCGACCTCCTCTTCAGCGCCTGCAAGCGCAAGCTGAAGATCGTCGAAATGCCGGTCCACTACCAGGCGCGCGTGGCCGGCGAGTCCAAGATGAAGGCGTGGAAACACGGCTGGAAACTGCTCAAGGTCTGTCTCCAGGGCTTGAGGATGCTCCCCTGATGCGAGCGCTCATCACCGGCGGCGCGGGCTTCATCGGCGCCAATCTCGCCCGCACCCTCCTCGAGCGCGGCGACGAAGTCGTCGTCTTCGACTCCTTCGGCCGCCGCGGCACGGACCGCAACCTCCGCTGGCTCCGCGAGGCGCACGGCAAGCTGCGCGTCGTGCGCGGAGACCTTCGCGACGAGAAGGCCGTGCTGCGGGCGGTCGCCGGACGCGAGGCCCCGGCCTTCGACGCCGTGTACCACCTCGCCGCCCAGGTCGCGGTCACGACGTCGGTCGAGAACCCCAGACTCGACTTCGACGTCAACGCGCTCGGAACTTTCAACCTGCTGGAGGCCGTGCGTCTCTCCGGCCGCCGGCCCGCGTTCATCTACGCGTCCACGAACAAGGTCTTCGGGGAGATGCCGGACCTCCGGGTCCGCGAGGGGCGGACGCGCTACGCGCTCCTGAATTACCGCAAGGGCATCCCGGAGACCTACCCGCTCGACCTCCACTCGCCGTACGGTTGCTCGAAGGGCGCGGCGGACCAGTATGTGCGCGACTACCAGCGCACCTACGGCCTCCCGACCGCGGTCTTCCGGCAGTCCTGCATCTACGGCAACCGGCAGTTCGGCAGCGAGGACCAAGGGTGGCTCGCATGGATCACGGCCTGCGCACTGGCCGACCGCCCGCTCACGATCTACGGCGACGGCAAGCAGGTACGCGACGTGCTCTACGTGGACGACCTCGTGGCCGCGTACCTCGCCTGCGCGGAGCGGATAGGCGACTGCGCCGGCCGCATCTACAACATCGGCGGAGGGCCCGCCTTCACCCTCTCGCTCCTCGAGCTGATCGCGCTCTTGGAGAGGCGGCTCGGTCGACCGGTCAAGCGCCGCTTCGCGGGGTGGAGGATCGGCGACCAGCGTTTTTTTTGCTGCGACATCCGGAAGGCGGAGAGCGAGTTCGGGTGGCGGCCGCGGGTCGGGGTCGAGGAGGGGGTCGGGAGGCTGGTCGAGTGGGTCGGCGAAAACTTGGAGACGATTCTCGGAAAGGCGTAGTGCGGTGAGGCTACGGCCGAATCGGGGGACGGGCGGCCCAAGAACCAGGAGACGAAAACACAGAGGCGCAGAGACGCAGAGGCCGGGGAGGAGGGGTGAACAGGATGGAACCGAGAGGCTTTTTTTTGATGGCTTTGGGCCCTTGCCGGCGGAGGGATGCTTGTCCGACCGCGTGCTGATCACGGGCGGGGCCGGGTTCATCGGCTCCTATGTGGGTGACCGTCTGCTGGAGGACGGTTTCGACGTGACCGCCTTCGACTCGCTGGACCTCCAGGTTCACGGGCGGCGCGCGCGGCCGAGGTATTTGAACCGCGAGGTCCGCCTCCTCCGAGGGGACGTACGGAACGCGGCGGCGGTGAAGAAGGCCCTCGCCAGGATCGACGTGGTCTGCCACCTCGCGGCCGCGGTCGGGGTCGGCCAGTCGCAGTACGAGGTCCGGCGGTACGTCGACGTGAACGACGTCGGCACCGCCACGCTCCTCGACGTCCTCGCGAACGGCAAGCACCGCGTCCGCAAGCTGCTCGTGGCCGCCTCGATGTCGAGCTATGGAGAGGGCGCTTACGCGTGCGGGAAGTGCGGGCTCGTGCGGCCGCCGCTCCGCGCGCCCGGGGAGGCCGGGCCCGGACGCTGGGAGCCCGTGTGCCCGCGGTGCCGCGGCCCACTCACGCCCGCGCCGACCACCGAGGACCAGCCGTACCATTACAACTCCACCTACGCGATCACGAAGGCGACCCAGGAGGCCCTGGTGCTCAATTTCGGGCGCACGTACGGCGTCCCCGCCGTAGCGCTCCGGTTCTTCAACGTCTACGGCCCGCGCCAGTCCCTCTCCAACCCGTACACCGGCGTCGCGGCGATCTTCATGAGCCGGGCGAAGAACGACCGGCCGCCCGTCATCTACGAGGACGGGCTTCAGTCGCGCGACTTCGTCTCCGTGCACGACGTCGCCGAGGCCTGCCGCCTCGCCATCCGCAAGCCCGACGCGGACGGCCGCTCCGTGAACGTGGGCACCGGCTCGCCCCTCTCCATCCTCTCCGTGGCCGAGGTCATCCTGAAGTGCCTCGGCAAAAGCTTCGCCCCGCAGCTCACCGGGACCTTTCGCAAGGGGGATGTCCGTCACTGCTTTCCCGACCTCACGCTCGCCCGCACGCTCCTCGGCTACGAGCCGCGCGTGTCGTTCGAAGCCGGCATGAAAGAGTTGGTCGCGTGGGCGGAGACGGTCGAGGCGAAGGACGCCTTCGACCGCGCGCACCGCGAGATGGCCCGGAAGGGGCTCGTGTAGAAACACGCGAATTTGAGATTTGAGCTGGGTGTGGCTACTTTTGGTAGGCCCCCTGAAGGGGGTACTACAAACAGTGGGTGCTGCTCTCGGAACCTACTGTTCGTAGTACCGCCTTCAGGCGGTCTGGGCGCTGTCGTCGAAAAGTAGCCACACCCATTTGAGATTTGCAACTTGAATTTTGAAATCGCTAGAAGCCCTGCGGCCACTTGGCCGCGAAGGGTGTTCGATCAAGCGCGTGCGCAGCAGTCTCCCCCCTACCGCCACCTTCAGGATTGAGCCGGCGAAGATCCCCCTCCCCCTCCTCGCGCACCCTGTCGTCGGAGTCCGTGTTCACGTGCCGCTTCCCCGTGACGAACGCGAGCGCATCCTCCGGTTGGAGGCGTTCTTCCCCCTGCTTCGACCCATCTCCGGGTCCGCGGACGAGGCAGCGCGGCGCGAGGCGCTCGACGGGTGCCGGCGGCTGTACCAGCGGAAGCTCGTCCCGGATTGCCGCTACGACCTCGCGGGTCCCACCGTCTTCGTCCTGTCCGGCGGGACGAACGTCGGCAAATCCACGCTCTTCAACGCGCTCCTCCGCGAAGAGGTGTCGTTCGTCTCCCCGTTCGCGCGAACGACCAAGTCTCCCGCGCTCTACCTCCACCGCACGCTCGTCGACACCTGGCTCGCGAACGGCTCCCTGCAAGGCTACCCGCGCGCGGAGCTGCGCAGCCTGCGGGAGCTGGCGGACGAGCACGCGGGCGGGCCGCAGGTCTTCTACCGGTCGCACGAGCAGGAAGCGCTCCGGGACATCCTTCTCGCCGACTCGCCGGACCTCGACTCGAACTACGCGGCGAATCATCGGGTCGCGGAGGACATCCTGCTCTCGGCCGACGGCGTCATCTTCGTCACCTCGCCGGAGAAGTACAACGACCAGTCGTGCATCGAGTTTCTCGTGCGCGCGGCGGAGCTTGGGAAGAGGCTCTGGGTCGTCCTGAACAAGGCCGAAGGGGAAGAGGTCCTCGAGGACCTTGCCGGTAGGGTCCTGCCGGGCCTGCTGGCCCGACCGGATACGGCGAGCGCGGCGACCGAGGACGAAGCCGCCGCCTTGCGGGGCGGCTGGCGCAGCGTCCGCTACCAGGCGTTCGACGCGCGGCCGATGAGCCTCCGGGTCCTTCCCGCGCCCTACGTGCGGGCAACGGAACGCATCCCGGAGGCGTGGGCCGATGCCCTGCGCTCCTCGCTGGAGTCCGCGGGCCGGGACCCCGAAGTGCGCGAGCGTTCCTTTCGCGGGGCACTCGCCCGTTTCCGGCGCGACTTCGGCCGGGTGCTCGCGGCCGCACGCGAGGAACTGGCGGGCGTCGACGCCTTCCGGCGCGACGTGCTCGAGGTTCAGACGCGTTGCGCGGCCGACTATCGCCGCCACCTGGAAGGCGTCGTCTTCTGGGAGCTGGACGAGGTCTACCGCGAAGTGCTGGCCAGCTTCCGCGTGCCCGTGGTCGACGACTTCTACGAAGCGGTCGGCCGCGCGGGACAAAGCGTCGTGCGCGGGTTTCGCGCCCTCTTCGGGCAGGAATCGACGCCGCGCGCGGAACGTCTCGAGACCGAGCGGCGGGAGGCGGACCGAGCCAAGGCCCTCGACGCGCTGCAGGCCTGCTACGTGGAGCTCGGAGAGGCCGCGGAGTCGGCGCACGGCGCCCTGCGCCCCGCGGCCCTCGCCTCCGTGCCGGTCATGCCGTCCCCGTCGCGGCTCACCGAGGTCGGCCAGACCCACGTGCACGTCGTCCGGGACTTCACCGCGCGCTGGATCCGAGAGGAGTCGGCCCGGACGCTGGCGAAGCTCAAGTCCTCACCCTATCTCACGAGCATCATCCGCGTCGTGAAGGGCACGCTCCAGCTCGGGACGGGCGTGCTCTCCGCGTACTTGACGGGCGGCATCCACCCGCACGATCTCCTGGTGGTGCCGGTAGCGGAGCGCGGCATGAAGTACCTGCTCGACCTCGTGGGCGGAGGCCTGTACTATCAGAATCTGCGCAGGGAATTCCTGGACCAGCGGGAAGAGATGTTCGCGCACTTGCTCCACCGAGAAGCGATCGGGCAGGTGCTGGAGAAAATCCCGGTGCCGATGGATCCGATGAGGCTGGCGGAGATGGAGAAAGAAGTCGCGCTGCTGCGAGGAGAGAGCGAATGATGGAAGGCGGGTGCGGGAGGGGCCGGCGAGAGTCGCAGAGCGGCGGGGCCGCAGCCGAGCGACGACGGAACCACAGATTTCCCAGAGCAGCCGATGGCCGCAACCAAACTACGACCGAACCACAGATTTCACAGATTACACAGATTGCGACGATTCTAATCTGTGCAATCTGTGCAATCTGTGGTTTCGTCGACCCTGGGATTGCCGAGAAAGCTTGCCAAGAAAACAAACTTTTGGGCTATTGTGTCACAGATTGACGACGATTTCACAGATTCGTAATCTGTGTGATCGCGTAGAATCTGTGAAATCCGTGGTTTTCGTGGCGTTCGACCCAAGCAAGCATTGTCGCAAGAAAACAATCTTTGAACGATTGGCGGCGCAGAGCATGCCGCGAGACGGTATTTCAAATAGCAAATTGCAAAATTTCAAATTTCAAATTTGGAGGACGGCGCCGTCGCATGGCCGTCAGGTGGGCTTGTTCTCGCGCCGTAGGGGCACGGCGCTGCCGTGCCCACGAAGCGTCGCCGGGGCTTCGAGCCCGCCCGCTCGTCCTCGGCGGCTCGACCCTCCCCCAAATTGCAATTTGCAATTTGACATTTTGAAATTTGGATTTTGAAATCGCCCTACCCATTCGCGATCGCTTGCGCTCCCCTGAGTTCATCTCCGCAACCGCTCCTTCGCCCGGTCGGGTCCCTCTGCAGCCCTCCCTTGCGGAAAGCAGCTCGATGCTCACCGTCGAACGCGTCCACGCTCTCCGCCCACTCGTGGACCGGATGGAAGCCTTCACCCGCGAGTGCGACGTCCTCCCCGGTCTGACCCTCGATCGCGAGTCGATCCTCGGCCTCCTGCAGCAGCTCCGCGACCTCGAGGAGGCGCTCGGCACGCCGCTCAAGGTCCTTCTCGTCGGGGGGACGGGCGCCGGCAAGTCCACGCTCCTGAACGCGATCGCCGGGGCCGACATCGCGAAGGTCTCGGCCCTCCGGCCCACGACCCGCGAGTTCGTCTGCTACTATCATCGCGCCGCCGGGACCGCGACGCTCGGCGCCATCGAGGCCACGGCCACGCTCCGCCCGCACGATCGACCCGAGCTCCGCGAAAAGATCCTCCTCGACGCGCCCGATTTCGACAGCGCGCTCCGCGACAATCGCCGGCTCCTCCTCGACGCGCTCCGCACGGTCGACCTCGTCCTGTGCCTCGTGACGCCCGAGAAATACCTGAGCGCGGAGCTCTTCCGCCTCCTCGAAGAACACCGCCAGGGCCGCTCGTTCGTCTTCCTCATGAACCGTATGGACCAGTGCGCGGACGACCGACTCCTCGAAGACTTCCGGTCGGCGTTGCGCACCGCCGGTCTCGGCGAGTTCCCCGTGTTCCGGATCTCCGCGCGCAACGCGCTCGAGAACCGGCTCGTCCGCGGCCGCGGGGTCCCGGCCGCCGAAGCCGTCCCCTTGCCCGAGGGGGATTTCGCCGCGCTGGAGACCTTCCTCGAGCGCGAGCTGGACCGCGTGCGGATCCGCGAGATCAAGTCGCGCAACCTCGTCGAGCGCGTGGACCTCGTCCTCTCGCGGATCGAACGCCACGTGCCGGAAAAAGCCGAGGAGCGGCTCGTCGCCTGGAAGCGGGAACGGGACGACGCGCTCGTCGCGCTCGTGGACGAAGTGTCGCGGCGGCTGCTCGACCCGCTCTTTCGGGCCGACGCGATGCCTGCCCTGGTCGGCGCGGTCTGGATGTCGCGGTTCCGGTTTCTGTTCGGGGTCTTCGCGTCGTTCTTCCAGCGACTCGAGGCCCTCGCGGACTCGCGCGCCGGTCGCCCGCCCCGCGCCGATCCGCATGCCGCCGCGACCGTCGTGCGCGGTCGTCTCCAAAAGCTCGACCGCCCCGCCCTCACGGCCCCGCTGACGCTCTTCGGCCGGCGCGTCCGCGACCGCGGGCGCGCCGCGGGCTTCGCCTGCCCTCCCGCGCTGCAAGACCCGGCCGAGGCCGCCGCGGAGACGGCGGTCCAGGCGGTGGAACACGACCTCCTCGCCGCCGTCGAAGGGCTGCACGACCCGGAGGCAGAATTGCGCGGCATCGGCCTCCTCGACCTCGCCTTCAATCTGCCGCCGACGGCCTTCGTGGCCCTCTTCCTCTGGCAGGTGTTCCGCGGCTTCTTCGAGGGACGGCCCATCGGGCTGGACCACCTCGTGAGCGCACTCTTGATTCTCACCACCCTCTGCTACGCGGAGTGGGCCCTCGCGCGCCGCGTCGCGCGCCGATCGGTCACCCGCGCCGCGCGCGCCCTCGAAGAACGGGCGTGGCGCGCCGTGCGCCTCTCGCTCGGCGACCAGACCGGCGCCTCCGGCCGCGCGCTCGCCCAGGTCGAGGCCCGCCTGCGCGACCTTCGCGCGCTCCGCGCCGACTTCGCCCGCTTCCGCCGCGAGGCGCCGTGACCGACCCGGCATCGAGGATGCGCACCCGCGCCACACGGTTCGCGTCCGCCTTCACCCCCCGGCCTCAGTACCGCCCCACGGAATGGGGTGACCCATTTGCTTGTCGATTTTGGCCGCCCGCTTTGTTGCGCTAGCTCGGCGTAGTTCTCCGTTACTACGCCTCGCTCGCGCGCCTCGCGGGCGGCCAGACTTGCCTTCGCCTATTGGCCACCGACTTCCGTGGAGCGGTACTCAGCGCGCGTCCTCCGGCTTGAGGATGCGGAACCCCAACGAATCGAACGGCGCGCCCGCGACGCGCTTGTCGCCCGAGAAGGGCAGCAGCGACTTCAGTTTCTCCGCGGCCTCTTCCGGGGTCAGCCCACGCGTGAGAATCAGCTCGAGATACAGGAACTCCGTGATCGCGCTCGCGGCCCAGTCGACTTCGGTGGTGTACCCGGAGACCGGGAAAGATGCGCCCTTCCCGAGCGCCTTCAGCAGCTCCACCGCCAGCTTGTCCTTCATGGCGAGGCACGCGGAAAAGTGCAGCAGCCGTAGGTTGCTCGCGTAGCGCAGGCTCTCCGCGATCTCCTTCCCGCCGATCGTCTCGTCCCCCACGGTCACCCCCTCGGGCGTGCCGTGCGTCGCCAGCAGCAGCACCACCGGCTCGGCGAGATAGGTGGCCTCCAGGCACCACTTCCGCAGCCCCTCCTTGTTGTCGAAAAAGCGCTGCCGTACCTCCACGTTCGGCAGCCGTGCGAAGAAGGCCCGCAGCATGTCGCCGAACGAATACTCCCGCTCCGCGAGGCTGCCCTCCCACCGCGCCTCCACGATGATCAGCCACTCCCGCGCAGGAACCGGCCGCACGCGTGTCCCCTCCCACCCCTTCCAGTCCTTCTCCCCGGTCGCCCGCCATTTCCCGGCGAAGGCGTCCCCGTCCTTCGAAAGCTCGAACCAGCCCTCGCCCGCGGCCTTCGGTTCCTTGTATTGGAACGTCAACCGCTTCTCCTTCACCTCCCCCGCGAGGGTCGACGCCGCCGTGTACGAGTAGAGCCCGTGCACGCGCCCCGCCTCCTCCACGAGCCGCATCTTCCCCCACGTCGTGTTCCACACGCCCGCGAACGACGACGACCCGCCGTCGGCCGCGGACCCGCGCTTCCCGACCCACGGCTGCCACGCCTCCTCGCCCTTCGGCCGCCATTTCCCGGAAAACGTCTTGCCGTCAGCCGCCAACTCGAACCAGCCCTCCCCCTCCGCGTCCGGCTCTCGATACACGAAGGTCAGGCGCGCTCCTTCCACCTTCCCCTCGATCGTGCACGGCTCGTTTCCCATCTGGTACCGGCCCGTCACGCGGCCTCCGTCTTCGGCGAGCGTCATCTCGCCGTACGTGGTCACCCATGCGCCTCCGAAGGACTTCGCGCCGGCGCCCGCGGCGCCACCGTCGGCGCGCGCCGCGGCCCCCGCGACCACGACGCCGAAAACGACCGCGAGACGGCACGCGAGCCGCATCAGCAGCTCCCCAAATCCACGGTGCATGCTCATGCTGCAACCTCCTTCCGACCTGCCGGAATCTCTTGTTCGCCGTCACCCGTGCCGCTAAAATCGCCCTCGCTACCGACACGACTCCCCCCCATCCTCCACGATCCCGGAGAGTGGACATGTCGATCCCCGGCCCCGCGCGAGCCGACCGCGGCGGCGTGCTCAAGCTCGCAGGACTCGGCTGCGCCGCCCTTCTCTTCCTGCTCGCCTTCGTTTTCGCGCTCGTCGTCTTCGGCACCAAACCCCAGGCGAAGCTCCTCGACGCGCACCTGGCCGCGCTCGCCGCCGGCGACCTGGAGACCGCGTACCAATACGTCGAGCCCACGGCCATCTCCAAGGACGACCTCCGGTCGATGGCGGACGGACTCCCCCGGGCGTGGAAGAGCGGCAAGCACAGCTACCAAGCCTGGGAGCTGAAGACGGGCTCGGCGAGACTCGGGGTCGTGCTCACGGGGACCGACGGCAAGGAATATGACGTCAGCTACGGCTTTCAGGCCCTGGACGGGGCCTGGAAGATCACCGACATCGAGTGGGAGGCGAACCTCCTCGACGCGCACCTGGCCGCCCTCGCCGCGAACGACCTGACGACCGCCTACGAATACGTCGCGCCCTCCAACATCTCCAAGGACGAGCTGCAAGCCCTGCTGGAGCTCAATCCGCAGGTCTGGAAAGCCGGCGAACATTCGAAGCCCTCGCGAGAGAAGCGGACCGACGAGTTCGTACTGCGGACGGCGATCCAGGGGAGCGACGCCAAATCGTACGACGTCGCCTATGTTTTCCACCGGGTGGAGGGCGCGTGGAAAATCGCCGGCATCGAATCGAAGAACCTGGGCTTCGGAGCGCCGCTGGCGATTCGCGCCGTGAAAGTCACGCAGGAGAAGGTCGACGGTGGAACCAAGGTGCGCATCGACTTCGAGGTCGAGGGCTGCGCCGTCCGGAGAAACGGCAACGACCTCTCCGTCGACGTGAGCCTGAAGGCCAAGGTCGTCGCTCCCGACGGAAAGGTGCTCATCGCCGAGAAGGAACTGGAACGGATCCAGCGGCCTTCGCCGACGCCGAATCCGACCGTGACGGCGAATCATCGGTACACGATTCCCGAGACCGCGGGCCAAGGGGAGTACCAGGCGACGATCCTCGTAGACGATGTCGTGAGCGGCAAGGGCGTGTCGCAGGTGGTGCCTTTTCGCATCGACTGAAGGCCGGCCCGGACGATTCCCGTTCGACAAGAGAGTAGCAAACGGTCGCGCCCCGGGCAAAACTTCTCGTCGGCGGTCGGGCGTTGCGCTTGACTCGCATCCCCGGCCCTGGATACAATCGAGCGCGTCCCCAGCCTTCAACCTTGTGAGCACACCTTCCCGGAAGGAGAGCCGCCATGCCGAAGATGGACGAGCCCCGCGGTCGGAGTCGGCGTAGCCCGCGGGGCCGCCGCTCGCTTCTCCCGTGGCTCGCCGTGGCGGCGCTCGTGGCGTTCCTGCCGGCAAGGGGCCGCGCGCAGGACGGCGGCGCGACCGCCGCCACGCCGGCGCCCGCAACGGCGCAGCCGGCCGCGTCGAACGGCGGCTTGTACACCCTCGGCGACCTGGCGCGCGACCTCTCGCACGAGCCCGGCGCCTTCGAGGCCGCGCTCGAGCGGCTGGGCGGCGGCACGACCGCGGTCGGCTCCCTCAGCCCCGAGGCCCGCGAAAAGATCCGCGCCCTGGCCGCCTCCGGCGATTACCGCGCGCTCGACCGACAGCCGCGCCTGACGCTGGAGGAACTGGGCGTGGCGATCCGCGGCATGGGCGCCCGCCGCGGCCCGTCCCCCGAGACGCCCCTCCCCGCGCCGGGCACGCGGGTGATCGAAAATCTCGGCATCCCCACGCATGCCGTGCCCCCGACCGGCGAACCTTATCTCAAGGAGATGGGCTACGGCCTGGCGCACGGCGATCGGATCGACCCGGAGCGGGCCGCTCGTTTCGGCGACTCGGAGCGGCTGGCGACCGTCCTCGACAGGCTTTCCATGAATCGGCCCGGCGAGCCGGCCGCCTTCTCGGTCCGCTATCGCGGCGAGAACTTCCGCACGCCGGAGGGACTCATCCGCGCGTTCCAGCGGCACGGACACACCGTGACCATCCAGGACGAGCGGATGGCGGCGAATTTCGGCGACCTCTGGAAGGACGGCAAGCCGGTCGCGACGCCGCTCTGGGTACGCACCGGACGGAAGGTCGGAGACGGGACGGACGACGAACTGGTCCTCCCGGTCCCGCACGCACACCTGGCGGTGAAGGTGCGCGGGCCGGAGGTGAACGCGGACACCACGCTCTACAACGGCCTCGACCTCGCAGGCACGGGCGGCGGCGGGACGCGCTTCCGCGCCGACCTGACGTCGGACCAGCCCTGGGTGGGCGGGCGCGTGGCGAACACCTACGAAGGGAAGGACGCGGTCAAAGCGATGCGACTCATGGGCCAGCTCCGGCGCACGACGGACGAAAAGGTGCGGGCGAACCACCTCCCGCTCGACGGCTACCATGCGCTCGGCGTCTGCACGCTGACCCCCGCGATCCTCGAGAAGGCGCTCCGCGGGCGGACGACGCTCTGGCCCCTGACGCAGGATCCTTCGCTCTTTCAAGGGGACGGCGAGATCGACCGGATCGTCCGCAGCCTGCCTGTGGACGGCCGGGGCGGCCCGCCGGCGACGGACGATCGGCTGCTCGGCGCCCTGCCCTGGAGCGACCGCGCGTCGATTCCGTTCGGGGAGGTCGGCTCCGCCCTCGACCGGCTGGGCGTCGGTGGCGACGGCCCGCTTCAGCCGCCGGCCAAGGGCTTCATGGACCGTCTCCCCGGCCAGGTCCCGGAGCCGCACAAGTAGTCGGCTCCCACCTGCGCCCCGGCGTGCCCGGCGCGCGTCCCGTGCAGGAGAAGCGCGTTACCGTGCCCTCGGCCTTGCGCCCGACCGGCAGGGGCGCGGCATTGCCGTGCCCTCGACCGTACGACCCACCTCATCCGCTCGACCGGTAGGGGCACGGCGCTGCCGTGCCCTCGCCCTTGCGATCGACCCGACGGCACCACGACCCCCCGACGATTCCCGCATCCCGATAAGGAGGCACGCATGTCGAGCGGCGGAGGACCCGACCCGGCAGACCTCGATCGCGTCGCATTGGCGGCGCTGGAGCGCGTCAAAGAAGGCATGAACCTCGGCCTGGGCACCGGGAAAGCCGCCGAGGCCTTCATCCAGCGGTTGGGCGAACGCGTGAAGGGCGGGCTCCGCGTGCGCGGCGTACCCACCTCCGAACGCTCCGACCAACTCATGAAGCAGCTCGGCATCCCGTTCCTGAAGCTCGAGGAGGTCGACGGCCTCGACCTCGCGTTCGACGGAGCGGACGAGGTGACCCCGGACCTCTGCCTCACCAAGGGGCTGGGCGGCGCGCTCCTCCGGGAGCGGGTGGTCGCTCACGAGGCGCGGACCTTCATCGTGCTCGTCACTCCGGAGAAGCTCGTGCCGAAGCTCGGCACGCGGACCCATGTCCCGATCGAGGTCGTCCCCTTCGCGCGCGGCATCGCCGCGAAAAACCTGACGAAGGTCGGCGGAAAGCCCGCCGTGCGAAAGCGCCCGGACGGCTCCGACTACTACACCGACAACCAGAACCTGATCCTGGACACGACCTTCGCCCCCATCGACGACCCCGTGAAGCTGGACGCGTCGATCCGGCGAATCCCGGGTGTCGTGGACACCGGGTTTTTCCTCGGGATGGCCGGCGTCGTCCTGGTCGGCGAGAAAGGCGCGATCCGCGAGTTGAAGCGCAAGTCGTAGCGCGGTCGCGGTCGCGGTCGCCGTCGCAGTCGAACGCTCGCACCCCTCCCGGCTTGCGCCGGCCGCGCGACGCCGGGCAAGAGCAACCTCACCTCGACGCCTACAGGAGATAGCGGACATGGGCGAACTCGTCCGTCCGGAAGCCCCCCCGAAACCGGCGGCGCGGCCCGCCCAGGCTCGGCCGGCGGCGCCGAAGCCCGCTGCGCCAAAACCTGCGCCCCCGAAACCGGCCGCCCCGAAGCCGGCCGTGGCGAAGCCCGCACCCCCACGCCCCGCCCCGCCTCGCCGCGCTCGCGAGGCGGAGGCCGCCGTCCCGGCCGCCAAGTCCGAGGGCTCGTGGACACGCGCGCTGCTCGGGATCCTCAACGAGGCGCGTGGGGATGCCAGAGCCACCCGGGTGATCCTCCAACGTCTCGAGGAGCAGATCCGGCGCCTGGATCGGCGCATGATGGCCGTGGAGGAGTGGCGGAAGGAAGAGGCCGTGCGTCAGCGGCAGCACGACATGCGCATGGAGCGCGTCGCCCGCATCCTCGACGGCGTCGCCGAGGCCCTGTCCCTCCTCGACGTGAAGGCGACGTCCCCGGCGCGCAAGCGCGGCTAGCGCCGCGTTGACCGACTGCGGACACGATCCTCCCCGCCCTCGCGGCGTCGTGCAGACCGGGCGCGGGGTCGCGCGGGCCGGAGGCCCGCGCCCCCAGGAGTCGTGCCTGAATTTCGTCCACGCGGCGCCGGCGCCCACGGCCCAGGTGCGCTCGCCGTCCGGGCAGACCGAAGCCGCCGTTCGTCGTTCCGCCTTCAGGCGGCGCGTCTGGCGGCACGGCTGTGGACCCAGGAGCCATCGGTCGGCGGCGAATCCGCGAAGTGCGCCGCCTTCGCGCGATGAACTTTTTTTTCTACTCCGCCGCCTCCAGGCACACCAGGTCCGCCATCTCCCCCTTGCGCTCCTCGCGGAAGACCGCGCGCACGCGCTGCCCCACACGCAGGTTCGCGGGGTTCTTCTCCGCGAGGAAATACTGGAACGTGTTGTCCGTCCCCTCGAACCGGACCATCCCGTAGCAGTACGGAATGGGTCGCTTCACGCCCGTGAACGGGTCGAGGAACGGGAACGTGACCTGCGTGTAGGCGAGCAGCTCGCCACGGGGCGGCACCTCGACGACCTCCTCCATCCGGCCGAAACACCCCGTACACGCGATCCGCGGCGGAACCAGCGTACGCGGGCAACGACGGCACCGGCTCGCGAGGATCCGGCCCTCCTTCAGCCCCCGAAGGAAACGGCTCCCGTAGCGACCGGCGGCGTAGCGGTAGGTCAACTCCGGCGTGCACCGGACGACGATCGGATCCTGCTCGCTCATGCGTCCCTCCCGAGGATCATCACCTCACTCCAGAACGACCCGCCGAACCCCGTCGTCAGCGCGAGTCGCGCGCCGTCCACCTGCCGCTCCCCCGCGCGCCCGCGCACCTGAAGCGACCCTTCCGCCACCCGGACCAGCCCCGTCGCGCCGATCGGATTCGTACACAGGACGCCGCCTGACGGATTCACGGGGAGGTCGCCGTCCAGCCGCGTGGTCCCCTCCCCCCACAGCCGCGCCGCCTGCCCCTTCGCGCAAAGGCCGAGCGACTCCGCCCACTCCAGCGCCGCCCACGTGCACGGCTCGTACATCTCAACGACGTCGAACTGCTCGCGGGGACTCGTCACGCCGGCCTGCTTGTACGCGCGCTCGGCCGCGATCGTGAGCGTGTTGAGGAAGGACGCGGCCCCTTCGGCGACGTCCCCCAAGTAGACGTGGTTGTGCGCGCCCGAGACCCCGCGCACCCAGGCCGCGCTCCGGTCGCCGGGCCGGCTCGTGAAAAGCACCGCGGCCGCGCCATCCGAGGTCGGGCACATGTCGAGGTAGCGCATCGGGGTCGACAGCATCGGGGATGCCAGCACTTCCGCCGTCGTCACCGGCTTGCGCAAGTGCGCGTGCGGGTTCCGCAGCGCGTTCTCCCGCGCCTGGATCACGACCTCCGCCGCGTCTTCCGGCCGCGTGCCGTACTTCGATTGATATTGGCACGCCATGATCGCGAGTCCGCTCACCGCGCCCGCCAGCGTGGGCCGCTCGTAGATCGGATCGAAGGCCGTGACGATGCCGGTCGTCGTCTCCCCTTCCGAGTCCGAAAGCCGCTCCCAGCCGACCGCCAGCACCGTGCGGAAAGCGCCGGACGCGACCAGATAGTAGGCGGCCTGCGAGAGCGACGAGCCCGTCGTCCCGCCGGTCGCGATCTTGAGTTGCGGTTTCCCGACGCCCCCGGTGCCCTCGACCGCCCAGAGGTCGGACAGGTGGATCCCCTCGAAGTGCTCCATGTTGCCGACCACGATCGCATCGATCCCGTCCGGTCCCATCCCGGCATCCGTCAGCGCGGCCTGGACCGCCTCGTCGATCAGCTCCGGGGCGCTCACGTCGAGCCGGCGCGACCGATGCAGCGTCTGGCCCGCGCCGACGATGGCAACTCGTTCTCCCATGTCTTCTCTATCGCCTCCGCAAGACCCAGACGCAGTGCGCCTGGCCGACAAAGCCCGTCATCCCGTGCGCCACACCGGTCCGCCCCTCGCCGCGTGCCAGTCGCTCGAAGACCTCGGCTACGCGCACGAGCCCCGTCGCGAAACCCGGCTGCGCCCCCATCGCGCCCCCGGAAGGATTCCAGGCCGGACCGCCGGTCGGCGGAAGCCCGAGGCCTTCCCGCCAAAGGAGCGTCTGCGCGCTCGACGCATCGTACGTCTCCGCCACGTCCAGTTCCCGCCCCGGCTCGTGGATGCCGGCCTGCTCGTAGGCCGAGCGGGCGGCGCGCGGCAGGACGCCGGCCGTTCCGAGGTCGCGATCGCCAAGCCCGTGCATGTCGGTCGAGAGGCCGAAGCCCTCGAGCCGAACGGTCGTGCTTCCGCCCTCTCGCCCGCTCGCCGCCGCGACCTGCGCCGCGGTCTGTTCGTCGGCGAGCAGGATCGCGCAGGCCCCGTCCGAGTCGGGTGCGAGCTGGCTGCCCCTGAGCGGGTCGGCCACGAGAGCATCGGACGACACTTGAACGGCCGTGCGGGCCTCGCGCCGCTCCGCATTCGGGTTCGACGCCGCCGCGGTCCAAGCTTGCGCCGCCGCTTCGGCGAGGACTTCTTCCCCCAACCCCCGCAGGTCAAGGAAGCGGCGCGCCTGGAGCCCGAGCGCGACCCGGTCGTCCGGTCCGAGCGGTCGTTCGTAAATCGGGTCGAAGGCCGCGCTCGCGATCGCGCGCGGCATCCCTTCCGAGGCCTTGCCGTGGGCGACCACGAGGCAGGTCCGGTAGGCGCCTGAGGCGATGCGCGCCGCGCCGTACACGAGCGCGAAGGCGCCGTCCATCGAAACCTTGGACGCGGACTTTCCCGCGGCCCCGACCGCGTCCTGCACGGACATGTCGGAAATCGTCCTGCCGTCCCAGAAATCGCTGGACGCCGTGATCACGGTGTCGATCCGGTCGTGGCCCACGCCGGTCCGCGCCAGGACGTCGGCGACGACCTCGAACGCCAGCTCCGCGTAGCTCGCCTCCGGTCGGCGCGCCGCGTGACGGGTCTGGGCGGCGCCGAGTATGACTACCGGTTGCATGTCGCGCCTCCCGCCGGCGCGAAGCCGGCGATGTCGGTGATCTGCCCGGTGCGGCGGCCGTCGAGGACCGCGCGCATCCGCATGCCGGACTTGAGCGCTTCGGGCGCGACGTCGAGGAGTCGATGGAGGACGCCCGTGTCCGCGCCGTCCAGCCGCACGAGCCCCCAGGCAACCGGCGCCGGCCCGCCGCGCGCGACCGTCCAGGAGACCAGCTCCCCTTCCGGGCCCACCGGCACCCACTCGTCCGCGACCGCGCCGCACGAGAGGCACCGCGGGCGCGGCGGGACCGCCACGCGCGCGCACTTCGGGCAGCGCTGTCCAAGGAGCCGGCTCTCGTCACGAAGCGCCGCCAGGAAGCGCCCCCCCGCCTTGCCGGCGGGCCAGCGATACGGAATCCGGATGCGGCCCTCGACCGCCACCGGTTCCACGTCCGGAATGTCCATGAGCTCCCCCGCTTTTGGGAATTGAGACTTGGGATTTGAGAATTGAGATTTCGGTCCCGCGGCTCGCCGAGTCGTGTCTGCTCGCAGTCGGTTTCTGCGGAATCGAACTCCAATGAAACCACGGATTTCACAGCGCAGCCGCCGGCCGCAACCAAAAGGACGAGCCACCGAAGATGCCGAGAACACCGATCGACGAAACGCCTACGAATCGACCAGCGCGGCCGATCCTAACCGCGACCGTGAGGGAGCGGTCTCAGCGCGTCCTTCGGTTCCCTCGGGTTCGGTCTCGCAACCGATCGCCTGCTGAAGAACATTTGTTGCCGAAAGAGCAATCCACTGGGCGGTTGTGACACGGTTCGCGAATCTGTGAAATCGTCGTTCATCTGGGAAATCTGTGGTTCCGTCGTCCCTTGGCGGCAGGAGCCGCGCATTGCATTGCAATGTGACATTTGAAATTTGCTATTTGGAATTTGAAATACGTACCGCGACTCTTCCGCGCTTCACCGGCGCCCCCCCGCGCATCGTCCGGTCGGTCCGTCCGGTCCGGTCGCGCCTCTCGGTCCGCTGGGTCCCCGCAGGCCGCGCGATCCCGTCCAGCAGGCACGTCAGCGCGTCCTCCAGCACCTGCCGCGCATGCACCGCCCCGCCGGCCTCCGGCTTCCCCTTGGCCAGGTGCGCCACCCCGATGCAGAGCGCCCAGAGCACCGGGGCGACCCGGCGGCCCTCCGGCGCATGGATCTCCCCGGCGGCGCGACCGCGATCGACCACGGCCGCGATCTCCGCGAGCAGCTTCCGCAGTCGCTCCCGCGTCTCCGCTCGCAACTCGTCGGAGAGGCCGCGATCGAGGTCGCCGCGATCGAACCTTACAAAGAGTTCGAACAGCTCGCGTTCGGCCGCCAGGCAGAGGTCGTGGAAACACCCCGCGAAGGCCCGGAGCGCGCCGCGGGCGTCCCGGCAGCCCAACAGGCGGCTTTCCAGCTCGGCCGCAAACGGCTCGAACCCGTGGCGGAGCAGGAGGGACCCGAAGAGATCCGCCTTGCTCTTGAAATAGAGGTAGACGGTGCCCTTGGCGACCTCGGCCGCGCGCGCGACGTCGTCGAGGGAGGTCGCGTCGTAGCCGCTCCGCGCGAAGCACCGGATCGCGGCACGCAGGATCCGGCGGCGCTTCGCGTCCTTCTCCCGGGTCCTGCGTTCGAGCGTCCCCATCGCGTCTCCCGTGCGTCGCGCCGGGCGCGCCCGCGGATCGTGACCATAGGTCAGTAACTGACTAGCGGTCATTTTCTCCGACGCCCGCTTCCCTGTCAAGCGTTTTCTATGGCAGCGGCCGGCGCGCGCGGCTAGAATGGCCCGCGTCCGGCCCCCCTCGCTTGCCCGTCTCGCGCGGCCCGGGGCCGGCTCCCGGCTCTGACCGTTCCGCATTTCGGGAGGGGCACATGCCCGAACGCATCCGTCTCACCGGCCTCGAGCCGGGCGCCTTCCAGCATCCCACGGACGTCGCCGCCCTCGAGGCGGTGAAGAGCGTCCCTTTCATCAATTTCGCCATTCGCAAGATGATGGAGTACGGCTTCGAACGCGTCGTCCGCATGGAGTGCATGGCCGACATGGTGAAGGTCGGCCCGAGGAGCGCGCCCCAGGTGAACGCGCTCATCGACGAGGCCGCCCGCATCCTCGACATGCCCCGACCCGACCTCTTCCTCGAACAGCAGCCCCTGGTCAACGCGTACGCGACCGGCGTCCAGCACCCCATCATCGTGATCCACTCCGGGCTCGTCGACCTCATGAGCGAGGAGGAGCTGCTCGCGGTCCTCGCGCACGAGCTGGGACACATCAAGTGCGGCCACGTCCTCTACCTCATGACCGCCCGCTTCCTGACCTTCCTCGCCGACCTCCTCGGGCTCGCCGCCTTCGCGATCCACGGCCTGCGCTTCGCCCTGCTCGAATGGATGCGGAAGGCGGAGCTGTCCTGCGACCGCGCCGCCCTTCTCGGCGTGCAGGACGAAAAGGTGGTCTTGAACGTCCTCATGAAACTCGCGGGCGGGTCGCGGGCCGTGTTCTCCGGCCTCACGGCCGAGGCCTTCCTGGAGCAGGCGAAGGAGTACGAGGCCCTCGTCCAGGGGAAAGAGTTGAATCGCCTCTACGATTTCCTGGCGCGGGTCTCGCGCACGCATCCCTTCCCGGTCGTCCGGGCCGCGGAGGTCCACGGCTGGGCCGATTGCCCGGAGTATCGGAATATCCTCGCCGGGCGCGCGCGCGGCGCCGAGCGCAAGGGGGGCGTGGTGTGCCCGCATTGCGACGCCCATCTCCCCGAGGCCGCCGAGATCTGCCGCTTCTGCGGCTGCGCCGTGAAGGCCTCCCCGACCAACCCGGAGCAGGACCTCTGGGGCGTGCTGAGCGGCTTCGGCAAGAAGGTCTCGAGCGGCGTGAGCGACATCGCGGACACGATCCGGAGCAAGGTCTCGTCCGAGCCCGCGGCCCCCAACGCCCCGGACGCGTCGGCCGGCGGTTCCGCGCCGTCTGGATCCGCGGGACCGGCAGCCACCCCGTCGTCGGCCCCGCCTCCACCCCCGCCGCCTCCCGCTCCCCCGGCCGCCGTCGTGCCGCCCCCTCCGCCCGCTCCCGCGGCCGACGCAGGCGCCTCGGGCGCCACCGGCGTCGCCTGCCACCGCTGCGGCGCGGCCGACGAGAAAGGCCGCTTCTGCGGAAACTGCGGGGCGCCACTGCGGTAGCGGGCTGCGCACGAAGCGTGCCCCGGCCACCTCCGCCGTCCGGTGGAGCCGCTAGCGTTTTCTGCGCGCGGCGTCCTTTCGGACCCAGTCCCGGAACGACCGGACGAGCGCGGTTTCGTTCAAATCCGACGCCCGGTCGAGAAAGCGTTGGACGGTGTCGGAAGAGAGAAAAGGAAAAGCGAGGCTGCTCGCGATCGCTTCGTAGCCGCGCGCTTTCGTAAGGCGCGCGAACACGACACGCCGCCCCGTCCACCGCCACAGTTCCGGAACGCCCAGGGCGGCATAGATCCCTTGTCGATCGACCGAGCGGTTCCTGACGTCCACTTCCACGGCCAGGTCCGGCGGCGGATCGTTCACGAGGTCGACCTTCGCATGAGGCTTGATGCGCCCGGCGTTCTGGATGTAGTAGCACTCGTCGGGTTCCAGCCCTCGCTTGAGGTCACGACGTCGGAACGTCGTAGAACCGCCGCTCAGGATCGGGATGTCCAGCTCGAGCGTGAGGATTTCGATGAACCGCCCGAGAAACTTCTTGGTCTGCTCGTGCGTGGGTGACGGTGACATGATCTCAAGCTCCCCCCGATCGTAGGTCAAACGAACGGGTCGGTCGCCGACTTCGCGCAGCAGTGATTCATAGAGGCGCCAGCTCACGTCGTGGAGCACGACGAGCGAATCGCATCCGGCCAGACGAGCGGTGGACATGGGAGACTCCCGAGGAGGAAAGGGAGGGCGATTCGGGGTCAGTCTAGCACTCGCGGGCCGCGGGAGTCAACAACGGCGCCCAGGCTCCCGGCCTCCTTGACAGCTCCCCCGGCCAAGGCTATCATGCCCGCATCCAGCTTCCAGGCTCCCGGCCCGGCCTTGTCCGCGGACACCTCCATGCGTAACGCCCTTCTCTACATGCTCGGCACGCTCGCGATCGGCGTCGCGGCCTTCGCGCTCGCACGCGGGCTGCGCCCGTCCACGCCGCCACCGACCGCGCAGCCGGGCGACGGCCCGGAGGAGATCCTCCACCGCACCCCCGCCGCCCCGGACCCGGCCGCGGCCCTCGGAGGCACGCAGCCAACCAAAGCCACCGCCACGATGCTTCATCCCCCACGCCATGTGAAAGCACTCGGCGGGCCGCAGGAGCCCCAACCCCCCGTGACCGCCGCCCGACCCGCGCTCGTCCGCCTCGAGGCCGCCTTCAAAGAGCAGAACGGCGACGCCATCGAGGGGACGCTCACCGGCATCCGCGCGTGGATCGGCAGCGACGCGAAACGCGCGCTCGAACTCATCGCCGAGTTGGACGGCATGGCGGACCCGAACGCCGCCGACACGCTCGTCCTCCTGCTCCGCGACATGGACCCGGAGATCAGCGCGGCCCCCGAGGTCGTGCAGGCGTTCTACCAGCGTAGCACGGCCGCCGGCACTTCCGAACGGGCGCGCGCGACGTCGATCCTCTTTCTCGCCCTTGCGAACGAGCTCGGGGAAGAGCGCCTCCGCGGCCTCGCGCAGGTCGGCCGGCAGGACGGCGCCGCCGACGTGCGCCGTGCCGCGATGGAGACGCTCGGGTCGTACCTCGGCCGCTATCCGGATGCGGCCAAACTCCTGACCCCCGTCCTCCTCGAAGCGCTCCAGTCCGACACGGACCCCAACGTCCGCATGCAGGCGGCCTCCGGCCTTCGCGTGCGCGAGGACCCGGACGCGACGCTCCCCACGGTCGTACGCGCGCTCCAGACCGAAACCCGCGAAGACACGCGCCTCGCCCTCGTCGGCCGACTCGGCGACGCGCCCGCCACCCATCGCGCGGAGGTCATGCGCGTCCTCGACGGGCTCGCGAACGACCGCGAGACGGACGCGGTCCGCGGCCAGGTGGTCGTCGCGGCGGTCCAGGTGGGCGGTGAGGCCGCGCTGCCCATTTTGGAACGGCTCGCGCAGGGGAGCGGTCCCGTGGCCCAGGACGCGGCCGACTATCGCGACATCCTCAAGAAAGGGGAGCGCGATTTCGAGCGGATCTACGAGGCGAAGAGCCGTCTCGAGGCCGCGCGCGGAGGCCCGGTCGTTCCCGACGACGACCATCACGAAGGCGAGTGACCGCATGGACGGCGCACCCGAACTCTTCGGCAAGACCGCGCTCGAACGCGGACTCGTCACGCGCGAGCAGCTCGACGAAGCGCTCCGCGAGCAGGGCCGGCTCGCGCGCGAGGGGCTGCCCCCGCGCCCGCTCGGCGAGCTCCTGGTATCACGCGGCCACCTCTCCGCCGAGGCGCTCGCGCCCCTGCTGGAGGAGCAGCGCCGCCGGCTGGCCGACCGCGAGACCGGTGGCGGCGAAACGCTGGGCCGGCTCGCCGTGACCAAGGGCCTTTGCACGGACTCCGCGGTCAACGACGCCCTCCGCCTCCAGCAGGAAATGACGGAGCAGGGCCTGCGCCTCTCGCTGGGCGAAGTCCTGATCCGGAAGGGTTCGCTCACCGCCGATCAGCTCCGCGACCTCCTCGCGCTCCAGCAGAAGACGCCGTTCTACTGCTCCACCTGCCACATCGTCTACAACGTGGTCGGCTACGTCCCGGGGAAGAAATGCCGTTGCCCCGAGTGCCGTCACCGGCTGTCGCTCATCGACGACCCCGGCCGAATGGTGGGCAGCTCCGCCACGCTCGCGTCACCGCCGCCGGCCAGAAGCACGCCCGAGGCCGTCGCGCCGGCGGTTGCGGCGGCCGCCCCCGCGGCCGCCTCCAGCGACGGGCCGCCATCCACGCCGAGCGCGGGTGTCGCGGAGCCCGAGTCCGCGGTCCTCGCCGCCGCGCCCGCCCCGGAGGGCGGCGCCTCCGAACCCGCCGGCGCCGCGACCGGCGGCCCGCCGCCTTCGCTCGGTCGCTACGAGCTGCTGCAAGAAATCGGACGCGGGTCCATGGGCGTCGTCTACAAGGCGTGGGACACGGAGGCGCGCGCGATCCTCGCCGTCAAAGTCCTCCATGAGGCCTACGCCGCCGACCCGCAGGTCCGCATGTTCTTCCGCCATCAGGCGGAGGCGCACTCCCGACTCGCCCACCGGCACATCCTGGAGCCGCGCGACGTGGGCGAGTTCGACGGCTGGGCCTACTTCACGATGGACTTCGTCGAGGGGCGCAGCTTCGAGGACCTCCTCGCCGCCGAGGAGGCGGTCGCCACCGCGGTCGAGGAGAGCGAGGCCCGACGGGAGGCCACCGCTTCCGCGTCCGCGTCCGCGCCCTCCACCGTCGAGCCATCGGCCGCGCCGGCCACCGCCGCGCCCGACCTCATGGACAGCCGCTTGGCGAGCCGGCTCGGCACACACCAGGCCCTTCAGATCCTCCGCGACGCGGCCACGGCGCTCGGGTACGCCCACGCGCGCGGCATCGCGCATCGCGGCGTCCGGCCCGAAAACCTCCTCGTCGACGCGAACCTTCACGCGTACGTCACGGATTTCGGGCTCGACCCCAACGGCCGCGTCTCGCTTCCCGAAGCGGACCCGGACGCGGTGCCTCCTTCGCCCGCGCCTCGGCCGACCTGGGCCCCGGAACAAGTCGAAGAGCGCCGCGACGCGGCCGGGCCCGCGACCGACGTTTGGGCATTGGGCGTCATCCTCTATCGCATTCTGGCGGGGCGACCGCCCTTCCGGGGTGAGACGCCCGACGAGCTTGCCGCGTCCATTCTCCGCGACCAGCCGCCCCCCTTCCGCACGGTCTCCCGCTTCGTGCAAAGCGACCTCAAGGCGGTCTGCCTCAAGTGCCTCGAGAAGGACCCGTCCGACCGATATCGCGATGCGGAGGAAGTCGCGGACGAGCTGACGCGGTTCTTCGAAGGACGGCGCACCGCCGCCCGGCCGCTGACGACGATCCAGCGGCTGCGCCGGCGCGCGCGTCGGAACCGGCCGGCCGTCACGGCGCTCGCGGGCGCGCTCGTCCTCCTGACCGGCGTGTTGGCCTACGGCACGGTGGAGGCGGTGCGCGCCCAGATCAACGTTCATCACCACCTCGGGGCCGGCCGGCTGCGCGAGGAGGGGGGGGACCTGAAGGCCGCGCGCGCGGCCTACCAGAAGGCGCTCGACCTCGACCCGAAGAACGGCCAGGCGCAGGCCGCGCTCTCCCGGGTGAGCGTCGCGCTCGTACACAAGGCGGAGGCGAGACGCCACGCACAAGGAGAAGGCGAAGGGGAGACGGCGGGCCTCGCGCCCATCTATACCTCGCCGTTCTGGGCGGAGGTCGGGCAGGCGCGGCTCGATCTGGCACGCGCCGCGAAGACCGCGAGCCAGCCCTGGGCCGAGGACGCGCGTCGCGCGGAGGAGGCCCTCGACCGCGCCCTCCTTCTGGACGGCCGTTCCGCCCCCGCCTTCGTCTCGCGCGCCCGGCTCCACGAACTGCACGGCGCCTACGACCAGGCGCTCGGGGATTTCGAGGCCGCGGACGCCATCTACCAGGGGGGAAACGCCGAAGTCCGTGCGGACGTCGACCGGCTCCGGGCGATGTTCGGCGGCGGCTTTCAGAAATAGCCTGCGCGCCCTCGTCGCACTCCCCGCGTCACCGACCCGGCACGCGGCGCGCGCAAGCGTTCCTTGCCATTTCGGCCGGAGTGTGGTCAAATCCGCCCCGGTTCACGACAGCCACACGCACCCGCGAGCGCGTCTTCCCCAAGCCCCTCGGCCATGTCCTGCGTGGACGGCGGGGTCGAAGGCCGGGAAGAACTTCTCGCATCCGCACAACTCCCTCGACGAAAATTCGCCAGGAGGACGGCAACCCATGAAACCAACCAGGATGGCCTTCGGGATGTGGAGCGGCGGCAACTACCTGCGCTTCGGCGAAGAGATCGGCCCGGAGCGCCTGGCCTCGCTCGTGCGTCGCGCCTACGATCGCGGTGTCCGCACGTTCGTCACCGCCGACGTCTACGGCAACGGCGCCGCGGACAAGGTCCTCGCCCAGGGCCTTGCCGGCCTCGAGCGGGACTCCTACTCCCTCGTCGCCGCCCTCGGCAACGACTTTTACGAGGGGAAGCGCGACGGGGAGAAGGGCTATCCGCGCTTCACCGACCCCTCGCTCCGCTCCGCGAAGGACTACGGTACTTACCTGAGAATGGCCGCGCAGCGTTGCCTCGACCGTTGCGGCACGGACCACTTCGACGTCGTCCTGCTCCACAACCCCGACTCCATCGGGTACTCGAGCCCCGCCGTTTGGGAAGCGATGGCCTCGCTCCGCAAGGCCGGCCTCGCCCGGGAGCTGGGCATCGCCCCGGGGCCCGCGAACGGCTTCACGCTCGACGTCATCCGCGCCTTCGAAAAGTTCGAGGAGGAGCTCGACTGGGCGATGCTCATCCTGAATCCGCTGGAGCCGTGGCCGGGCCGGCTCGCGCTTTCGGCGGCGAAGAAGCACGGCGTGAAGGTGCTGATCCGCGTGGTCGACCACGGCGGGCTTTTCCACGACGACGTCAAGCCGGGCCAGCGCTTCGAAAAGGGGGACCACCGCAGCTTCCGGCCCGCGGGCTGGGTCGAGGCCGGTCTCGAAAAGATCGCGCCGATGCGACCCGTGGCCGAGCGCCACAAGCTGAGCCTGCTGCAATTCGCCTGCTCCTGGTGCCTCTCGCAGGAACCGATCGAGAGCGTCTGTCCGACGCTCCTGCAAGAGGCCGGCGACGGCGTGAAGAGCATCGAAGCGCAGCTCGACGACCTCGCGGCCCTGCCGGCAGACGCGCGGCTTTCGAAGGAAGAAGTCGAAGAGATCGCGCGCCTCGGGGACAACAAGGGGTGCATGACGCTCAAGGGGGGCAGCCGCCAGTACCAGGGCGTGCCGCAGGGGGACCAGTGGGCGATGTCCCCCGAGTTGGAGGAGGTCGCGAAGCGCTGGGGCATCGAGCCCGACCGCGACCTCTACCACGAGGAGGACCTGCGGGATCTGCGCGAAAAGGGCACGCCCATGCGGGGCGTCCCGAACGCGAAGGACATCCGCATGTTTCTCCAGCTTCAGGTGTTCACGGGCTGCCTGGACCTGGCGCCGGTCGCAGCCGCGCTCGAGGCGAGCGGGCTGGAGGCCGTGCTCTACGCCGACGTGAACGACCCGCGCGGGCTCGGCGTCCTTTTGCTCGCGGACGATCCGGAGCTGTTCGTCGGAAAGTGCCGCGAGGTGCTCGTGCGCGAGCCTTTTGCCCGCCTCACGCCGCGGCCGGAGCTGACCATGATCGGCCGCACCTACACGACGGGCCGGGAGATCGACCTGGAGGACTGGCTGCTGCGCAAGCCGCGGCGGTACGCCTTCGACCCCGAGAACCGCTGGGGGATCTGGTACCCGCTCCGCTTCCGCGGTGCCTTCCAACAGGTGAAGGGGAAAGAGCGCGCCAAGATCCTGATGGAGCACGCCATGATCGGCCGGACGTTCGGCGAGGCCGGCTACGCGGACGACATCCGGCTCGAGTGCCACGGCATCGACCCGAACGACAACGAATTCGTGCTGGGCATCCTGGGCCCGCGCCTCCACCCCCTCTCGCGCCTGATCAAGGAAATGCGCGGCACGCGGCAGACTTCGGAGTTCATCCAGTCGCTCGGACCCTTCTTCGTCGGCCGGACGGTCTGGCAGCCGAGGAAGTGACGGCCTCTCCGGAGCCGAGAGCCGCAATCAAAGCCCGCCGACGAATGACCAAGCGCCAATGACCAATGACCAATCAATGACGAAGCGCGAATGACCAAACTGAACCTGTGACCGGCGTCAGGGCCGCGGCGGCGTCATCCTTCTTCGCTGCTGGAGCGCAAGCCCTTGGTCATTGGTCCTTTGGGCATGGATTGGTCCTTGGAAATTGGTGGTTGGTCATTGTTCCCGTAGGATTTGCGCTCGACGCGCAAATCCCACAGGGCAATAGCATAGGCGGCGGAAGGACCAAGGAGCGCAAGCCATGCCCCTGACCGCCATGCTGGCCATCAAGACCGGCGTCCTGGCCGGCTCCGTCGTGTCGCTCGGACCCGGGCAGAGCCTCACCATCGGCCGCACCGAGGCCGCGGGGCTACTCATCCTGGACCGCAAAGTCTCGCGCGTCCACTGCAGGCTGGAGTTCGACGGCAGCGCCTGCCATCTCCAGGATCTCGGCGGCCAGAACGGGACCTTTGTCAACGGGGCCCGCGTGAAGGCCCACACGCTGGCCTCCGGCGATGAGCTGCGGATCGGCGACACCCTCATCATCGTCGAAGTGCGCGACCCGCAGGCCGCACCGCGCTCGCAGCGTGCCTCCGGCATCTCCTCGGCGTCGGGCATCCAGCCGCAGCCGTCCGCACGCGCGTCGGGCGTGGGTCTTCCTCCGCGGCCGATGCAGGCGGCTGCGCCTCACGCGGCCGCGCCTTCGGCGGCCGCCGCCTCCTCCCCGCCTGCCCCCGCGCCGGCGCATGCGCCCGCGGCCCACGGCGGTTCCGGGATCACCCCCTCCCGCCCCGGAGCCGGCACCCGGGAGCCGACGGCGCTCCCCACCGCGGGTGCCCGCAGCTCGCCGGCGATCCTGCAGGGACGCTTCTGCGACGGCTGCGACAAGATGATCCTCCAACGGGAAATCGCCCAGGGCTCGGTGCGGGAGGTCGGCGGAAAGGTCCTCTGCCGGCAGTGCGGCGCCCTTGCCGTAGGAGGCATCCTCGGCCCCTACCGCATCCTGGAGGTGCTGGGCCGCGGCTCCCTCGGGATCGTGCTCAAGGCCGAGCAGGTCAACCTGCGGCGCGTCGTCGTCCTGAAGGTCCTCCTGGAACATCTCACTTCGGACGTCGAGGTCGTCGCCGAATTCCAGCGGGAGGCCATGGCCGCGGCCACGCTGAGCCACCCCAACATCGTCCAGTTCTTCGACGCCCGGGAAGACCAGGGGTTCTTCTACCACGTGATGGAGTTCGTGCCCGGCACGCCCCTCCTTCAGTGGGTCGCCCAAAACGGCCCGTTCCCGGTCGACCAGGCCCTGGATTTTCTGCGGCAGATGACCGGAGCGCTCCAGTACGCCTTCCACAATCGGATCGTCCATCGCGACCTCTGCCCGGCGAACATCCTCTACACGCCGGAGGGCATCCCGAAGGTGATCGACATGGGGACCATCGAGCGGATGGAGAAGTCCAGGCTCTCCACGGGCCGGCGGGCGCGCGTGTCCTTCGACGTCCTCAACTGCGCGGCGCCGGAGCAGATCTTTGCGGAGGACCGGATCGATCACCGCGCGGACATCTACTCCCTCGGGGCCACGACCTACTACCTCCTGGCCGGCGAGTTGCCGTACCAGGCCGCGACGCCGCAGGAATTCCGGTTGAAGATCACGTCGGGCAGCCTGCGGCCGCTTCGCGAGCTGCGACCCGAGGTGCCCGAGGCGTTGGCCCAAGTCGTGGAGCGGATGATGCGCCGCGACCCGAACGAGCGCTACCAGGCTCCCGACGAACTGCTCGCGGCCCTGGAAAGTGTGCGCACCGCGCCGATCGAACCGCCTCCGCCGCAGGCGCACGAGCCCATGCCGGCCCCAGCGCCGGCAGCCCCGCCGGTTGAGGTCGCGCGCGCGCTCGAGGCGCAGACGACGCCGACGCGTCCTGGACCGACTGCGAAGCTCGACCCGGCGACTTCACAACCCGCCCCCGCCCCGGCCCCCGCCCCTGCGCCGCCCCCGCCACGTCAGTCCATCGTCGAGATCGAAATGGCGACGCCTGAGCAGGTCGAGGCCGACGCCGCCATGGAGGCGGACGCGCTCTTCACCTTCGGCGACTTCGGGTCGAGGCCTGAAACCGGCCCCGTGACCGCCGGGCCTCCCGCGGCGCCGATCGCTCCGGCCGCTCCGCCTCCGTCCGCGCCCACACCTCCGCCCCCACCTCCGTCCCCCTCCGCGAGGCCGCCGGAGCGCGAAGCCCCGCTCCAGGTCGTCGTGCAAGCGCCGGCGGACCCGGCCCCGAACGTGAACGCGGCGGACTTCTCGATGTACGACGTGAACGCGGCGAAGGAGGTGCAGGCGGGGCTCGCGCCCACGCTGCCCGAGATCGCGAATTACGAATTGGGGCAAGTCTTCAAGCCCGCGAAGGCGGTCGGCGGCGACTACGTCGACTTTTTCCAGCTCGACGACGGTCGCTACGCGGCACTCGTGGCCGACGTCGCCGGCAAGGGCCTTTCCGGAGCGCTGGTAAAGGTGATGGTTCGCAGCGTGATCCGAATGATTGGCCCGGACGGTCGTTCGCCGGCGGATACGCTGATCAAGGCGAATCGGCGGATCATCCAGGACATTAAGAAGGGCATGTTCGTCTCGATGGTCTACGGGATCCTGGATCCCGTGCGACACACCTTCCAGATGGCCAACGCGGGCCACAATCCGCCGGCGGTCTGGAGGGCGGCGACCGGCAAGGCGGAGTGGGCGCGCGTCCACGGGATGGTTCTCGGCGTCCATGCCGACCGGCAGTTCGAAGCGGCGCTGGAGATGTGCACGCTCGAGTTGGGGTCGCGGGACCGGATCGTGCTCTATTCGGACGGCGTGACGGAAGCGAAGGACCCGCAGGACGAGGACTGGACCGAGGAGCGCCTGCTGGAGCTCGTGGAAAAGGGAGGGGACATGGCTTCCCAGGCGCTGCTGGACGAGGTGATGCGCCGGCTCGACGCCCACCGCTCGACCGCACGTCAAAGCGACGACATCACGATGCTGGCGATGCGGCGGATGGGCGGCTAGCGGCCCACGCGCAGCGACCGTGCGCGGCGTCCGTCATCGCGGCGCGCCGGCATTGTGGTGCAGGGCTTCCGGCCTGCACCGATTCCTCACCGTTTCACACCCCTGTGCTCGGCTACCCATGGGCCCGCCACGCAGCCGCGGCCCGCCGAGCGCGGACTGTCTCGCTAGTGGGTCTTCAAAGTCGTTTCGGTGTGTTCTCAGTGTCCTTCGTGGGGCTATCCCAATTCGAATGACCCCGAGGCAAGCACCACCCGGACGGAGGTGAAAGGGCCCCTCGCGACTAAACGCCAGTCGCGTGACGAACCGCCTGAAGGCGGAACTACGAGCAGCGCCGCGGCCTGTGCGCGCAGGGCCTGGAAATCGGCCATGACGGGCAACCTGCGCGAAGTACTGCGACCCGGTTCGTAGTTCCGCCTTCAGGCGGGGCGACTGGCCGACGGCTGGATCGAGTTTGCCGTTGCATCGCTGTCCACCTCACCGGCTCCTGTGCAGGGGCGCGGTGTGACCTTCCCCCTTCACCCACCGCATCGACCTTGAAGCCCCACTAGTAATCAATTTTCGTACCGCCAAGCGTTTCTGTCTACTGTCCCGCTGGCCAAGTGAAGGCACGATGCCTGGGGGCGCGGGCCTCCGGCTCGCGCCAGCCGGCACATGGCCTACACTGCGCCGTAGCCGTGGGGCCGAATGTGTCCGAAGTTCGTCAACGGCGTACTAGCAACTTGCGACACGGTCCCGATACGGTCCCGATACGACAAGATCACGCTTGCTCGCGGCTTTGCCGACGGGTAGAATCGCGCTTGGGATGGCGATACGAATTGTCGAGGCCCTACCCGGCCCAAGACGCGAGTAAGGCACCGCATCGCTGGTCCCCCCTCGGGCGGGTTCGGTGCGACGCCGCCCGGTGTTGCAACTTCGTGATGTCATCCTCCGTGATCGACGGTACCCTCCAGTCAACAAAATTTTGTGGCTACGCCCGATCCTGCCATCCTCCGCCCGCCACCAGAACTGCCGCGTGCGGGGGACCGGGCGTTTGGATTGGAGGGCTATCGGAAGGAGGTGAGACGTGAAAAGCGTGAAGCATGAGGTCATCGACCTCATCCGCAGGCTGCCCGACGAGGCAACTGCCGCGGACATTCTCGAACGCATCTACTTCATGCAACAGGTCGAATCCGGCATGCGCGACGTGGAGGCCGGGCGCGTCCTGAGCACGACTCAGCTCAGGCGGAGAATCACCCGATGGCGGAAGTCCACTGGTCGGTAACTGCGGCGGACGACCTCGTCCGGATTGAAGAGTTCATCGCCAGAGATTCGCACATCCATGCCGTGCGATTCGTCGATGCATTGGTGGACTCCTGCGACCGCTTGGGAGCCTACCCGCGCATGGGTCGAGTCGTTCCCGAGTTCGAACGCACGGATTTGCGCGAGCTCCAGTTCCGCGGCTATCGCATCGTCTACTGGCTGCGCGGCAAAGTGGTGAACATCCTTCGCGTCGTGCATGGGGCCCGCGACTTGGTCGATCTCGTTCACCGCGAGCCGTGGGAGATCGGATAGCGGCTCCCGAAGACGGGGCTGGGTCTTGACGATGAACGATCGGCCTCTCCGAACCATCGAAAAGTTCATGATTAGGACACTGCCCCCGACTCGGCAGAGTTTCTCGGTAAAGAATAACTGTCCCTATTTTCCCCAGCCCTGCCACGGGGGCGCCAGTTCGAGAACGGAGCCTGAAATTGATCGTGACGCTCGACCGTGACGAGACGGGTATGATCGTAGCGGAGTGCCCGTCTATCCCCGGCTGCGTTTCCCAGGGCAAGTCCGAGGAGGAGGCACTGAGCAATGTTCGCGAGGCCATACAGGCTTGCGTCGAAGCACGGGCCGCCCACGGGATGCCGCTCACGGTAGCGATTCGTGAGGTTGAGGTCGCCGTTTGATGCCGAAGCCTCCCGTCATCTCGGGCAGAGGCCGTCCATGCCTTTGGACGGGCCGGCTGGCGCTTTGATCGGCAACGCGGCAGCCACTCGGGCGTGCTGCTCATGCCCGACTGTCCCTATGTTCCTCGGTAGAGGCAGCGCAATGAGACCGGTACGGACCAAGAGAGAGGCAGGAGCTATGTACTTACGGCGGCCCTATGGGGAAACAGATAGCTGGTTCGACACCATGCAGGTGTGCGAGCAGGGTCACAAGATCACGGGAATGGCCCAGGCCCATCCTGAGGATTGCAGGGAAAGATGCCCTGATTGCGGTTCCGCCACGCTTTCCGCTTGCCCGTCAGGTAAGGCACCCATCTTCGGCTACAAGCATATTGCTAGTGTCATTTACCGCGACGCTTCCGTGCCACCGGCACACTGTTCGAACTGTGCCGGTGCATTCCCTTGGACAGCTCTGTCTTGTAAGCGCGGCAAGGCGAACCCTGAATCACCCATCGGTAGAGTGGAGACGATACTAACCAAGTTTCACGTTGTCGCGCGCCAGCTGCGGGATCGCCACAGTCGACGTCAGACCCTCGAAGTCGACGATGAGTACGACGTGCAGGATCTGCTGCATGCCTTGCTCAAGATCGACTTCGACGATATCCGCGCCGAAGAGTGGACGCCAAGCTATGCGGGTAGCGCTGCGCGCATGGACTTCTTGATCAAGCCTGCGCAGATTGTGATCGAGACCAAGAAGACAGCAAAGGGACACGGGGCAAAGGAGATCGGGGAGGAGCTTCTGATCGACGTCCAAAAGTACAAAGAGCACCCCGCCTGCAAGATCCTCATCTGCTTTGTCTATGACCCTGGGGGCATCATCGGCAATCCGGCTGGGCTGAAAGCAGACCTAGAGCGAAGCAGTTGCGATGAACTCGTCGTGCAAGTCCACATCTCCCCGACATGATGCTCTTGCATGTGGTGCGCAGTTTGAAGCCTCCGACCCCGGCGTCCAGACCAAAGTCCAGACCGGGACCGGGACGCTAGTTGCCAGTTTCTCGGCGTGCCCGAAGGTCCGTGCGCCTGCTCCACCGCGCCCGGCGGAGCGTAGCGCGGAGACCATCCACGGCCCCGGACAGCGGCCGCCGGCCGTAGGGCAATGATTGCCGCCGCGCAGACTTCGCCCCACCCGCGCGCAGCCCCCGTCCGCCCCATGCGCCGTCGCGCCCATTCACGCCCCGCCGCCCGGCTTCCTGCTCACTCGCTGCGCTGCGGCGGCGCGCCGGGCCCGCGCCGCGCGGCCGACCTCCAACAGCGCGTCCGCGACCTCCGCGACCTGGCGATCGTCGAGGGACACGGAGCTGGGCAGGTTCACACCGTTCGCGTGCAATCGGGTCGAGACCGGAAACGCGCTCCCCCGCGCCGCCGTGCGATACGGCGGCTGCACGTGAAGCGGGGCGAAAAAGGGCCGGGCCTCGATGCCGCGCCGCCCAAGTCCCTCGATCACGCCGGAGCGGTCGGTCCCGAATTCGTGTGCATCCACGAGCACGCTCGATAGCCACCAGTTGTGGAAGATCCCGGGTGCAGCCGTCGCGAAACGTAGTCCGGGTTCGCCGTGCAGACGATCGCGATACCGACCCGCGATCTCCCGGCGACGCGCGACGAAGCCGTCGAGTTGCTCGAGTTGCGCGACGCCGAGTGCGGCCTGGAGATTCGTCAGCCGGTAGTTGAAGCCCACCTCCGCGTGCAAGTACTCGAGCGGATGCGAGCGCGCCTGCGTGGTGAGGCTCCGCACCCTCTGCAGCACGCCCGCGTCGCGCGCGAGCACCATCCCGCCGCCGCCGGTGGTGACGATCTTGTTCCCGTTGAAACTGAAGCAGCCGGCGTCCCCGAGGGTCCCGACCGGTCGATCGCCATAGAGCGAGCCGAGCGCCTCCGTCGCGTCCTCCACGACCAGCAGGCCGTGCCGCCGCGCGATGTCGAGCAGCGGGGCCATGGGCGCGGGGTGGCCGAAAAGATGCACCGGAAGGATCGCACGCGTGCGTCGCGTGATGGCCTTTTCAACCGCCTGCGGCGAGAGGGTCCAGGTCTCTTCCTCGACGTCCGCCAGGACCGGAGTCGCGCCGACGTAGGCGACGGGATTCGCGGTGGCGATGAAGGTGAGGTCCGGCACGATCACCTCATCCCCCGGCCCGACCCCGAGTGCGACGAGGGCCACGTGCAGCGCAGCGGTGCCGCTCGCGGTCGCCACCGCGCCGGGCGTCCCGTGCCGCCTGGCGAATTCGCGCTCGAAGCGCTCCACGAACGGGCCGCCGGAGGAGACCCAGTTCGTGTCGAGGCACTCCTTCACGTATCGCCACTCGTTCCCGCCCAGGCAGGGCTCGCTGAGCCGGATCATCGCTCAGTTCCTGAATTCCGGGTCGTTGAAGTCCCGGATCGCGCCGGAACGCACGAGGGTCGCGACCTCGCGGATCCCCTCCTCCACCGAGCGCGTACACGAAAACCCGAGCGCGTTCCAGATCTTCGCGAAGGACACCCGGTAGTCGCGCGGATCTTCCTCGCGTTTGACCAGCTCGACCTGGGCGTCGGCGGGGGCATGGGGTCGGACCATGTCCACCAGCTCCTGCTTCCGATGGTTCTGTTCGGTGGAGCCCACGTTGAAAACCTGCCCCGCCGCCATCGACGGAGGGATGTCAAGCACGGCGAGGATCGCGCGCGCCGCGTCGCGTACGTGGACGTACGGCCGCCAGAAGCGCTCGCCGAAAACCACGAGTCGCTTCTTGACGAGGAGCTCCATCGTGAATTCGTTCACCGTCAGGTCGAAACGCATTCGCGGCGAAACCCCGAAAACGGTGGCGAAGCGAAGCACGGTGGCCGCGAGGCGGTCGCCGGCCGGCAGGCCCAGCAGTTCACGTTCCATGGCGACCTTCGTCTCCGCGTACACGGACAGCGGCCGCAGCTCGGCGCTCTCGTCCACGAAGGTTTCCGGATCGCGGGTGCGTCCATAGTTGGAGCAGGTGGACGCGAAGACGAAGCGCCGGACGCCGGCCTCGCGCGCGAGGGCGAGGAGGGAACGGGACCCGTCCAGGTTCACCGCACGCGCCGGCTCCGGGTCACGGGCGCAGGCCGGATCCCCCACGATCGCCGCGAGGTGGACGACGGCGTCGACGCCCACGACCGCGGCCTTGACCGCCTCGGCGTCCCGCAGGTCCGCGCGCACGAACTCCAGCCCCGGGTTGCCCCAAGCGCCGAGGAGCGAGCGGCCTCCGTGCAGCAGCGAATCCAGGACGCGCACGCGGTGGCCCAACCCGAGCAGCAGGGGCAGCGTGACCGAGCCGACGTACCCCGCGCCGCCCGTAAGCAGTATTTTCATCGCAGGCGTACCTCTCGTGGGGAACCGTCAAAAACGCGAGCGTAGTCGAGGTTGGCGCGCTCGTAGTCTCCCAGCCGGCCCATGTCGAGCCAGTATTCGACCACGAGGGCGGAGCGCACGCGGAGCCCGGCCTCCACGGCCCGGTGGACCAGTTCCGGCAGATCGCAGCGCTCGCCGCGTCGCAACAGGGCCCAGGCGCGCGGGCCCACGACGTTGATGCCGGCGCAGACCGGGAATTCCTCGACCGGCTTTTCCCGAATCCTCAGCACGCGCCCTTCGTTGAGCTCCACCACGCCGAAGGGGACCTCCACGTCGTGGAGCCGCACGCCGAGCGTGAGGTCCGCGCCCTCCGCCACATGGAGGTCGAGGATACGGCCGAAATCGGCCTTCGTGAGCAGGTCCCCGTTGACCAGGAGGAGCGGCTGCTCCGGAGGGTTAGGGAGGAGCGAGAGGCTGCCCGCGGTCCCGAGCGGCATGGACTCCCGCAAGTAGCGGAGCTCGACCCCGAGGTCGATGCCCCTGCCGAAAGCGGCTTCGAACAGCTCCGCGCGGTGCCCGACCGCGAGCTGGATCCGCCGGATCCCCGACCACCGGAGCTGTTCGATGAGGATCGCGAGCAGCGGGCGGTTCCCGACTTTGAGGAGCGGTTTGGGAGTCGAGTCCGTGAGCGGGCGGAGCCGCTCGCCTTTTCCGCCGGCCATGATCACGGCCTCGTTCGGACGCGGCTCCGGGACGAGGGCCTCGCGAAGGAGGCGGACCGACACGACGCGTCCTTCGGCGTCGAGGACGGGCACCTGCTGGATCTTGCGGTCCGCCATGAGGCGCGTGAGCGCGGCCTGGTCCGTGCCGGCATCGGCCGTGACCGGGCGGCGGGTCATGACCTGCTCGGCCGGCGCCTCGAGGGACAGGCCGCGCAAGAGCCCGCGCCGGATGTCGCCGTCGGTGACGACGCCGAGGAGCCGGCGCGCGCCGTCCACCACGAGGGCCATCTCGATCCCGGCGACGTCGATCGCCTGCATCGTCTCGCGGATGGTGGCGGAGGACGGAACCAGGGCGCTTTCGATTTCGATCATGGGGGGGGATAGCTACCAGATCAAGCGCCGGAAGTCAAGTCGGCCGAGCGCGGCGACGTGCCTGCTTACGGCAGACGGTACGCCAAAAAAAAGGGCGGGCGCTCGCGGAGTCCCTTTCTTCGCATCCAGACGCTGCAAAGCCGTTCGTAAGCCGCGTCGTCGTGGATGCGAAAGCCGAGGTGGAACGGAGCCCTGCCGCGCGACACGCCGGCCTTGAACTTGAACAGCGAATCGCCGGGGTCGGGGGTGCGGCCGCCCCCCAGGTGGAGCCACCGCAGCCCGCGGGCCACGCCCCACGTCGCGATCGCGTGCAGCAGCAGGTTGTTCGGCGCAAGGGCCCGCTGCCCCGGGTCGCCCGCCGCCAGGTGGTAGTGCAACCCCGGGCCGTGGGCGAGGACAAGCGCGGCGGCCGCCGCCTTGTCGTCCGCTCGTGCGACGAAGAGCCGCAGCCGCTCGCCGAGCCCCTCGCGCAGGGCCTCGAAATAGGCGTCGGAGAACCGATAGTAGGCTTCCGCGGACAGTCGGTCCATCGCGTCCGCGTAGAGTGAGCGAAAAACGCCGAGGCCCGCGCTCGTGGGCTCTTCCTCGCAGACTACGCCCTTCGCACGGGCCTTTCGCACCATGTTGCGCTGCGTGGAAGGATACGCCGACCAGAGTTCCTCCTCCGCGTTTCCCAGCGGGAGCACGACGGTCTCGCGGTCGAGAACGACGCGGCAGCCTTCCCCCGCGAACCGGTGCGTCCCCAACAGGGGGTGGAAGCGCACGAACTCCGCGACGACCGCGTGCTCCCGGCACCACGCGAAGAACCGAAGCCAAGCGTCGGTGAGGAACCGACCGTCCGAGGTCGTTGCGAGCGGACCGGCGTACCCGTACACGGTCTGGAGATCCGACCAGCCCGCCTCCGGCCGCTCGAAGGCGTCGGCCGGTATCGCCCGCTGCAGGAACGGATGGAAGAGGAGGTCCTCCCCGTTCCGCGCCACGAAGGCGCGTGCCTCGCCGTCGCCGTTCGCCTCGTGGGCGCGGTGATACGCGGCAAGATAGTACGCGTCCGCCTCGGGGAAGCGCCGTAGGCAGGCCTCCCACTCCGCGGAGTCCCCGCACCGGAGCACGCACGCCTCCATGCCCGCTCACCCCTTCGTTGCCTCGACGACCCACTGTTTGTACCACCGCTTGCGGCCCTGGAGACTGCGGACCGAGTATTCGATCTCGACGGCTGCGAAGGCTTCGAAGAGGGCCTTCACGTCCTCGAGGGACGCGAACCGGCAATAGCCCTTGCCCTCGGTCGGCGCGGGGCCGGCGGCCGATTCGGTCGAGGGGATGGACGCGGCGCGGGCGGGATCGCCGTGGGAGCCGCGCGCGACGAGCATCGAAAAGACGCGACCGCCGGGTTTGAGCACGACGCTTACCTGGCTGAGGATCGAACGCGCGGAGGCCGGGTCGTTGTGCTGCAGGCAGGCGACGTCGACGACGGCATCGAACGCCTCTGCCGGAAACGCGACCGCGAGGTCGCTCGCGTCGACGCGACGAAGCTCGGCGGAAAGGCCGTCTTCGCGCAAGCGACGCTCGGCGCGCACCAGGGCGCTCGCGGAGCCGTCGAGCCCGCTCACGGCGAAGCCTTCGCGTGCGAGGAACCAGAGGTTTGCGCCCGCGCCGCAGCCCAGCTCGAGGACCGAGACGCCCTTGCGCCCTGCGCCGGGAGGATAGCGCCGGGCCGCGAAGCGGACCAGCTCTTCCGGCGGGTAGCGCCCCCAGTCGCGGGCGGCGAACACCGCTTCCCAGGTCGGGTCCCAGGGCACGGTGACTCCCTCGCGGTTCCTGCGCCGGCTGGATCTAGGGTGATCACCCGAGCAGCATGTGGACAAAGGCTCGACACGGAACTCAACGATTGCTGATGTCTGCTTGCTGCTTGCTGATTCTCCGAGTGTCCGAGGCCGAGGACGATCGGCAATCGGCGATCGGCAATCAGCAATCGGTCGCCGACAAGGCTCCCCGCCGTCTTCGGTCTTCGTCAAAGGACGGCCAACACGTCGAGCGTGATGGGGCTCCCCGCGGGCACGGCGCGCGCGACGACTCGGCCGACGACGAGGGGCATCTGGCTCGGGTCCAGGCCGCCGGACGTCCGCCGCAGCCCCACGTCCGCCTCGGCGATCCGCTCCCCGACCTGGAGGGCGCGGAGGGCCACGATCGCCTTCCGGACCACGCCGCGCGTCTCCAGCTCCGCGGCCACGGGCTTCTTCACGCCGTCGCCGAGGGCGGCTTCCACGAGGCGGATGGCGCGCACCATGGCCGCGAATTCGCGCGGGTCGGCCGAGGCGCGGTGGTCGGGCCCCGGCATCGAGACGTCCAGCGTCAGGTGCTTTTCGAGGACGCACGCGCCGCGCGCCACGGCGGCGACCGCGACCTCGGATCCCATCGTGTGGTCCGAGAAGCCCACCGGCCGGCCAAAGGCCGACGCCAGCGTGTCCATCGCACGCAGGTTGCAATCCTCCGGGCGGGTCGGGTAGCAGGAGACGCAGTGGAGCAGGACGAGCGGAACATGGCCCGCCTCCTCGATCGCCCGCACCGCGGCGTCGACCTCGACCAGCGTCGCCATGCCCGTGGAGAGCAGAATCGGCTTGCCTTTTCGCGCCACGTGCCGAAGAAACGGGAGGTTCGTGACCTCGGCGGAGCCGAGCTTGAAGAGGGGGACGCCGAGGCCGTCGAGGAAGTCCGCGCTCTCCTCCTCGTCCGGGGTCGAAAAAAAGAGGATCCCCTGCCGGTCCGCGTGCTCGCGGAGCCGCCGGAAGGCCTCCTGCCCGAGCTCCAGCTCCTTGAGCAGCTCGAACTGCGTCCGGTACGCGCCGCCGAGATTTTCCCGCTGGTACTCGGCCATGCGGGCGTCCGGGGCGACGAGCCGCTCGGTGATCCAGGTCTGGAACTTGACCGCGTCCGCGCCGGCGTCGCGGGCAGCGTCGACGAGTCGCTCCGCAAGGTCGACGTCGCCGTTGTGATTGACGCCGGCCTCCGCGATGATGAAGCACGGTCGGCCGTTCCCGATGGAGAGTTTCCCAACGGGAAAGGGCTGGGCGAGGACCGGTCGAGGGGAGGGCGTGGCCACCGTCACCTCCGCGAAAGCAAGGCTTCGGCCAGGAGGAAGTCGACTTCGCGGTCGATGTCCACCGACCGCTCCTCGGGCATGACCCAGACGGCGCTCCGGTCCCCGATCACGCGCCCGGCCTCGAGCAGGGCCTCGCGTCGCCAGGCGTACACCGCGCCGTTCACGACGTAGACCTTGGGCGCGTCCTGCCGGCGCACGAGCGGCGCGGGCAGCGGCTTGCTCACGCGCGCCCACCCTTCCGGCGAGAGTTCGACCAGGTTGTAGTAGGGATTCCGATCCGACTCGGTCACCGAAAACACGATGTCCGCGCCGGTCCGCTCCAGCGTGGCCAGGGTCCCGGCGATGTCCTCGACGGACCGGAGCGGGGAGGTGGGCTGGAGGTCGAGGACGGCGTCGTACCGCCGGCCCTCGGCGGCCTCGACGGCGCGAAGGGCGTGCTGCAGCACGGGGACCTTCCCCGCGGCATCGGTCGCCAGTTCGGCGGGTCGGAGGAACGGGACGTCCGCGCCGGCGGCGCGCGCCGCGTCCGCGAGCCGTTCGTCGTCGGTGGAGACGACGATCCGGTCGATGCCGGTCGCGGCGCGCGCGTGTTCGATGGAGTGCACCAGGAGCGGGCGGCCGGCGAGGGGGCGGAGGTTCTTTCCGGGGACGCCCTTCGAGCCGCCACGGGCGCAGATCGTGCAGAGAACCCTCATGGGTCGACTCCTTGAGGCCGATGGTTGGAAAGCGAGCCTAGCACGAGCTCGGGTTGAGTGTCAATGAAGCGGCGTAGGGGAGGGGGAGGGCGACGGAGAGGGAGAGGGCGAGGGAGAAAAGTGAAGGGCGCCTCGAACCAAGAAAGGGTGGACGAAACACAGAGGCGCAGAGGATGGTCGAAAGGCTGAGGATCCGGTGCCTCCCTGGGCATCCGTCGGCAATTTACGACGATTGTTGATGGTGCTACGGCACCCGGCCACCGGTACAGCCCCCGCAACCGCACGCGCCCCTGGTGGCCCGTTGACAAGGTTTAGGCACGATTCCTGATAGGGGTAGGGAGGGCCGCTTGTCGCGGCCCCCCCTCCCTCCGAACCGGACGTGCGGATTTCCCGCATCCGGCTCTCCGGTCGGTGGTCTTACCCGAATTGGGGTTAGCGGGACGGAGCAGGGGTTCCGACAAGT
>JACPWG010000063.1 GCA_016197205.1 Planctomycetota bacterium | reverse complement strand
GTCGAACTTCTTCGCCACGAGCCGCCGGTGCCATTCGAGGATCGTGTCCGGCTTGACGATGCTCGCGACTTCCGCGAGAGCAGTTCTACCCAGCCGCTTTCCGATCTCAGCAAGAGTCTCGCGGTCCCCGTCCGCGAGTTGGAGGCGCCCCTTGATCTGCGCCCGAAAAATGCGATTTTCGGCGCACAAGTATTCGTTGCGAAGGAGCAGTTCCTGATTCACCGACCCCGTGATGTAGGCCAACATGCGCTTCCACGGCATCTCCACCTCCCGGGCTGACACAACTACCGAAGGGGCAGAGATTACCGCATGCCGGGGTCCTTGTCCACGAGTTTTTTGACCCTACTTGGTTCGGGCGACCCTTTTCGGGCCTCCACCCGGCCGCCGGCCTGTACCGGTGACTTCTGCGCCCCTACAGGGACTTTGTCCACGAGTTTCTTGACCCTACGGGTTGAATCGAGATTAACTGGTGACTGTCCCCCTACACTACACCCTCTATTCCTTCGGTTCCTCACGAAACGATGAAAGGAAGGAATCAAACGAGTCCGCGACGTGATAGAAGTGATCGAGACCGGGCAGGCCAGTTCCAACGTACTCCGCTCCAGTATCCCAAAAGAGTACAGACCCCTTGAACGATCCCGCAATGCCGAGGCAAAAGATGTGCCCAGTTCCAGTACGTGCAATCGGGAGCAGCCCCTGAGGCAGGTCGGCGGAATACGTGTGCCAGTTCCACCCAAGATTGCTCGACTCGATTGGGCGGGTCACACCGAAGAGGACCTGAACTCTGGCCTCAGGATTGTTTGGGACACCCTGTATGGGTACCATCGGAGGAATGGGCTTCCCGCCGTTGTGCTTAAGGAGGAAGGCGCGATATGCCTCTGGGAGGCTCCAGGGTAACAGCTTCTCAACAACCTCCAACTCTGCGTCACTCAGAGCATTGCCCTGGCTACTGATTCTCATGTCCAGTGTGACTCCCGTGTTACTTCGTTCCAGCAACACCGCCCGTGTGGCCAGTCTGTGCGTGGATGTTCGTGGGAACAAGCTGCATTGTCTCACCATCTTGGTGGTGGTGCCAAGTGTAGTTTTCAGGCGTTTCGGTCAATCCAGCCTCCTTATTTGCGAGCCTTTCATCAACGCCCCAATTTCCAGTCTGCTTGATCTTGACAGTCTTAATGCTGTGACCGCTGAAGTCCGGATAACCGTCTCGGTCAAACGGGACGCCAGTCCTGGGGTGCTTCTTGCCGGCTAGGTGAGCGTTTCTGGGCAACTTTCCCCCGTTCGGCTTTGGCCCATTACGTGGCGGGACCTTCCCCCCGCTTACAACCCCTACCAGTACGAGTGCACAGTCGGCATCCGTAGGCTCCTCTAAGTTCCCGTTCAGGTAGCTTGCAGTGTATCCGACGAGTTGTTCGACGATGATCTCAGGTCCGGCGTATACCGCGATGATGAGCGCCGGAAGAGCGATGATCACTATGCGCCCGGTAGAATCGCCGGCATTTGTCAATGCTCGCTCTATCTTGCTGGCTTCTTCAGCCTGCCGATTCGCATATTCAGACTTCTGGGCAGAGCTGAGTCCGTGACTGGCATTGAGGAAGGCGACTACATCGCGGTATCCCTCCTGCCTTCTGAACTTTCCTAGCGTGCCGGACGCGTTCGCGTCCGATTCGAGGGCCAGCATTTTTGAAAGCAGCGCGTCCACGTCTGTGTTCGCGCCCAGGCTAATCTCGATGGTTTCCAGACCGAGGGGGTCCCGGAATTCGGCCGGAGAGTTGCGCACGTAGCGATAGGTATCGAAAAGGTTGTCTCCGTCGTATTCGATCGGATCCCGGCTGAGAAAGCTCCCCGTCCCCGGATCTAAGTACCTTGCCCTATAGTAGTACAGCCCCGTCTCGGAGTCGTACTCCCTGCCGGTGAACAGGAAACGGTTTCCGGTCGGCGAGGTGGCGGTGGGCTTCCAAGTGCCGGAGCCGCCAGCCGCCGCGTCCCACCGGAAGAAGTGAGGCACGCCGTAGGTGCCGTACTCGACCTTCTCGACGTTGGCGCCTGCGGCGTCGGTGACGAGGCAGATCGAGCCGAGGGCGTTCTCGTGGAAGTAGAAGCGAGCCGTGCTGCCGTCGGCCTGGCGGCGGTCGGCGGAGAGAAGCTCGTCGATGCCGTTGCCGTGGACGTAGGTCGCTTCGGTGTTCCCCTGATCGTCCTGGTCCTCCAGGACGCGGGCGCCGTCGTGGTAGAAGTAGGTGCGGCGGCCGTCGACTTCCTTCCAGATTCGATTGCCAAAGACGTCGTACTCGAAGGACGCGAGGACCTTGCCGTCGATCTTTCGAGTCACCCGGAGGAGCTGGTTCCGGTAGTTCCAAGTGTACAGCTTTTCCCCGTCGTCAATCAAGTTCCCGTTCGCGTCGTGACCCCGGAGCAGAACTTCATCTCCACGGGCGATACGGTTGATCTGGTTGAGGGCGTCCGGTGCGTAGGCACCGTTTACGTGGTTGTAGAACTCTGTGGCGCCGTCGGTGTCGACCGTTTTGCGGTTGCCGGCGCCGTCGAAGTCGAATTCCTCCTTCGAGGTGAAGGTCGCGTACGAAGTCCAGGCCGAAGTGTTCGACACGTCCGCAACGGGGACGCCGAACTTCACGCCGGTGAGCTGGCCGATGCGGTCGTGGCGATACGCGTCGGCCTTGCCGTCGTGGATCCGCTTCTCGTAGAGCCGTTCGCCGGCGGCGTTGTACCCATACTCGAACTGGGCCCGCGCGACGCCCAGCGGGTCCGCGTGCAGGATGTCCGTGACCTCGCCTGCGCCGTTGTACAGCCACTCGCCCCTGACGCCGTTGCCGTAGAGGCGCGTCGAGGCTCGCCCGCCGACGTACTGGTAGGAGGCGAGCAGGACGCTCCCCTCGTCGATGCGGTCGAGGCGATCCGCGCCGTCGAACTTGAAGTCCAGTTCGCGGCCGCCGGGATAGGAGAGGTGCGTGCGGTTCGACTTGCCGTCGAAGGCCGCACGGACCAGCCGCGAGGGCATCGGACCCCAGCGCTCGTGCAACTCGACCGGGTTGTCGAGGGAGTCGTACTTGATGCAAAGTTCGCTCGCGTCGTTCACGCCGTGGGCGACGCGCCCCTGCAAATCGTACTCGTAGCTTTCGAGAGTCGTCCCTTCGACGCCTGGGGCGCGGGTGATCTCGCGAACGAGCGGCTGGCCGCGGTCGTTCACGCGTTGCTCCACCACGCTCCCGTTCGGGTCGGTCCACCCGGTGACGAAATCCCGCCCGTCGTAGCGAATTGAGCGCGTGGACTGGTTCGGGAAAGTGACAAGGTCGAGCAGTTTCCGGCCGTTGTAGTGATAGCCGGTGACGTTTCCGCCTCCGTCGGTGACGGACTGCAGGCGCCCGTCCGCATCCCAAGACTGCGCGACGCTACGCGTGTCGGGGCCGCCGAAGTCAAAGGTCGTCGAGAGGCGCAGGCCGCGGTGGTCGAAGGTCGACTTCGTGAACCGACCGAGCGGGTCCTTCACTTTCACCTGCTGGCTCAGCGAATTGTAGAAGAGTTCAGTCTCGCGAGCGAGGTCGTCCGGGTCGACCGTGACCTTCTTCGGCCGGCCCAGTTCGTCCACCTCCCGACCGGTCTTGAACACCCGCGGCGCGCCCGTGCGGCCGTCGCGGACCGTCCGCGTGGTCGTGAGCGCATGGCCCATCGGGTCGAGGGCGAAGGCGACCGAGTTGCCGAAGGCGTCTCGGACGCCGATCGGTCGATCCGCGGTGTCGAAGTCGCGGTCCAGGACGTTGCCGCGGTCGTCCTCCATGTGGGTCCACACGCCGGATTCGTTGCGACGGATCTTCGTCGTGGACCAGCCGTCGCCGACCGCGGCACCCATGGAAGACTGTGGGGAACAGTCTCCGCCGCCACCACCGCCTCCGCCAATGACGCCACCACCACCCCCGGGCACGCCGGGGGCCCCGCCGCCCCCGCCGCCGCCCGGGGCCGTCGTGGGGAGGCGCGCGTGCTGCCGCCGGACCTCGTAGATGCGGCCGAGCTCGTCACGGGCGTACTGCTCACGCGCCAGAGTCTCGCCCGGCGTTGCGCTGCCAATGCGGGCCTCGGTGACGTCTCCGCGCGCGTCGCGGTCCCACTCGCGCACGGTGCCCGAGGAGCCGAAGACGCGGGTCGAGTCGTCGAAGCCGTTGTACTCCGTCGTGATGAACGACCCCTCGCCATAATCGACCCGAGTCTCGTTCCCGTTGAGGTCGTGGTCGAAGGTCCGAGTGACCGCGTTCGCGCCGAACCCGTGCGTGGACCGCGCGAGGGTTCCTTGGTCGCCCCATGTGAACCGCCAGAAATCGCCGCCCGCAGTGCCCATGATGAGAGGGCGCCCGAAGGCGTCGCAGGAAACGCTCGTCCCCGTCGAATGCTGGCCGTCGATGCTCTGGGTGGTGCCGACTTCGTAGCCGAGCGTGCTGAAGCTGAATGCCTCCGTGGCCCAGCCGACGAAATTGCCGTCTTCGTCCTTGATCTCGCGGGAGACGTTCGTCGGGTGCAGGTCATCGTCGTAGGCGACGCGCGTCCGGATCATCGACGGACCGGGCCCGTCCACGGTCACGACCTCGCCGTAGTCGCCGACCTCGAACGTGAACGTCTTGCCGTTCGCGTTTGTCGCGCTCGTCGTGAAGCCGAGCGAGTTCACGGTGCGCGTCTCGGTGATCGCGAGTCCGCTTGGGTCGAGGACAGTGCCGATCGGAAAGTCCCAGGTGGTGTACAGGCAGCATCTCCAGCACCCGCAGGGACAGCGCTCGCAACGGCACCGGCCATCGTCGAAGTACGAGAGCTGCGTCGTGACCGCCTGGGGCGCGGGCTGGCCCAGCGTGACCGTCGGATCGATGTACACGCGGTTCCCGTGCGCCTGGTCCGTTCGCCCGTCGGCGTTCAGGTCGCCGAGCTGCGCTTCCTCGTAGTCGTAGAAATACTGCCACACCGTGCCTGCGGGGTCGGTGTAGGATTTTTCGAAGTGGTACTCGGGCTCGTACGTCCACGTCTCGACTCGGTCCGCCTCGCCGACGCGGTCGGAGATCTGTCGCGCCTGCAGCAGGTTGCCGCGGGCGAGCGGGTCAAAATTCGACTCGTCGAACGTGTAGACGACGGAGTTGCCGCGCGGGAACTGGACCTGCGTCCGCTCGCCCGCGGTATTCACCTGCCACGAAGTCACGTAGAAGGCCGGCGCCCCCGGCGAGACGCCGAGCGAGTGCTCCTTGCGTTCCACGAGATGGCCCGCCGCATCCGGGGTGAGGTCGGTCACCGTCCCGACCGGGTCGGTCTGCGTTACGACGCCCGTCTCAGGTGAATACCTGAGGCGGTAGTTCTGGCCCACCTCGCCGTGGCGCTGCGTGACAACGCGGTCGGTGATCGGGTCGAACGTATTCTCCAGGAACGTCTGGCCGCGGCCGTTCGTTGCGGAGCGGAGGTTGTGATTCGTCCACGCGTTCGCCTCGCCGGTGCTGTAGACGTACGTGCGCAGGATTCGGTTCGGCGAGTCCTTCCACGGCGGCGACGAGATCTCGCGCAGGTCGCCGAGGTCCGTGTAGGCGTGCCGGAATTCGCGACCGGCGAAGTCGCGGATTTTGCTGAGCCGGCCGCCGACGTACTCGAGCGTGACCGTGCGATTGTGCGAGTCAATGACCGCGGTCGGCAAGGCGCCTGTGTACTCGATGGTGAGCGTGTTCTGGTTCCGATCGCGCAGTTCGGTGAGGACGAACTCCCCGCCGTTCCGCGTGAACGTCCGCCGGTTCTTGTGCGGGTCGACGATCCGGTAGTGGTCCGCGTCCACGATCTCCAGCCGCGTGTACGAGCCCGCGGGCGCCACGAAGGCCCCCGCCCCGCCGTTCGCGGCCGCGTCCCACACGTAGCGATCGACCCGCCCCGTGCCGTCGTAGAGGTCCACATCCGCGCCGACCGCGACGAGCCGCTGGTGCAGCGACCAGTCCCAGCCGTAGCCGAACGGGCCGTCGTACGCGGAGTCGGAGCGGTACGTCCGCGTGAACGAGAATCCCATGCCCTTGCCGACCGCGATCGAGACGTCGGTGACGCTCCATGTGAATTCGCCCGTCGCCGTGACGCTGCCGGACGCGCCGCAGCGGAGGGGCGACCGGAGGGGCTCCTGGACGATGGTGTTCGCGGCTGCGACATGGGCGGCGTCCGAGTCCGCTCCCTCGTGGCCGGTCGCGTCCACCGTCACGACGACGTAGTCGGTCTCGCCGCGCGGGAGCGTCTCCACGTACTCCGTCCCCGTGAGCGGCGCGCCGTTGCGACGCACGCGCACGCCGTTGACCGTGGCGTACACGTTGTAACCGACCGCTGCCGGGTCGGTCGAGGCGGTCCACGTGAGCGTGACCGTTTTCGAGGTCGTCGTCGCCACGAGCGCGGACGCGGGCGTGATCGTCGCCGAGGGCGCCTGGACCGTGAAGCTCCAGCTCGCGTTCGACGTGTGCGAGCCGGCCGGGAGCGCGCGATCCGCCGCCGTGATCGAGACGGAGTGCGTCCCCGCCGCGAGGTCCGCGTCCGGCGTGACGCGCAGCGTCATGCCGTCGAAGCCCCAGGTCGTCGAAATCGCGCCGCCGTCCAGCGTCACCGCGAACCCGCTCGGATCCACGCCGCTCCCGGGCGACGGATCGGTGACAATCGCTTCGATCGCCGGCCGCGGCCCCGCGACCGTCCCATTCGCAACCGGCCGCACCGGCACGATCGCCGGCGGCACGCTGTCGTAAGCGAAACTCCAGGAGGTCGTCGTCTCGTTGCCGGCCGTGTCCTGCGCGACGACCGTGACGGTGTGCTCGCCTTGCGCAAGCGTGGCGGGCGCGTGGGTGAACCAGAACCCGTGGAGCGCGGTTGCCGAGTCGTTGGTCACGTCCGCTCCGTCGAGCAGCACGTGGACGATGGTCGGGGAATAGTCGTCGTCCGAGACGAACGCGCTGATTGACGGGAGGGTGGAGACAATGTCGCCCGCGGCGGGCGTTTGGCCGTCGAGTGTCGGCCCCTCGCCGTCGACGTACAGAAGCCAGCCGGTCCAGTTCTCGTTTCCGGCGCGGTCTCGAATGCGTGCCCAGACCGAGTGCCAGCCGAGAGGCAGGGCCGTCGGGAGCGAAAGCGTCGCCGACGTCTCGGTCGTGCTCGTGGGCGCGAGCAGGGCGTTTTCGTCCCAGCCGTCCACCCCGAACTGCACGCCCTCGGCCGCGACGCCGGCGAAGTCGTCCGTGTAGTGCACCGTGAGCGCGAGCGGCAGGGTCGCGGCCCGCACCGAGCTCGTCTTCGGCGGCTCCAGCGTCCCGATCTCCGGCGAGTTGACGTCGATGTGGAAGG
>JACPWG010000033.1 GCA_016197205.1 Planctomycetota bacterium | reverse complement strand
AGGAACTTCCCCGTCAAAGGTTACCGCATTCGAAGCGGGGCCGGAGTCGGCGCCCGCTCGCGCGCCCGGCCGCCCACGACTCGCCCAGATCGCGCCCCTCGCTTCGACTGCGGTCGTGCTCGGGCTGGTCGCAGCGATTTGGATTCGGCCGGAATGGTTCGGAATCGGGACGCGTCCGTCCGGTCCCTCCGGGGGAGGGCCGACCTCTCCGCAGCCCGGGACTCCTTCGGCCCGTCCGACGATTCCCGCCGACCGTTCGACTCCTCCGGTCGGGGCATCGCCTCCAACCGCCGAGCCGGCCGCGGAAGCAGAGTACCGGGAGGCGATGCGGCTCGGCGAGGAGGCCCTCAGCGATCGCGACTTCGATGGGGCGGACCGTCATTTCGCCGAGGCCTTGGCGGAGAAGGCCGGCGACCCGAACGCGACGGACGCCGCGAGTCGGGCGATGCGAGCACGGACGGAGGCAGCCCGGCGCGCCCGCTATGACACCTTCATGAAGGAGGCACGGTCAGCGCGGGAGCAGTGGGCATGGAGGGACGCCGAGGAGTATTACCAGTACGCCGCAAAGGAGGCGGCCAACCCGGCGGAGAGCCAAGCGGCAGAGAGCGCGCTCGACGCCTGTCGCGGGGCGGAGACCGAGGCCCTGCGCGTGGAGCAGGAACGCGCCGCGACGGAGCGGAAACGCTTGGAGGAGGAGGCCCGTCAGGCGGCAGAGAAGAAGTACCTTGCGGCGATGAAAGCCGGCGAGGAGTCCCTGGGCATCCGGGACTACGACAGGGCGGACGCGCGCTTCGCGGACGCCCTTGCCGCGAAGCCCGGGGACGGGAAGGCGATCGAGGCCGCGAGCCGGGCGAAGTCGGCGCGCGCCGAGGCCATGCGAACGGGGGCAGCACGCGTGGAGGCCGCACGCCTGGAGGAGGATCGTCGCCGCAAGGAGAGGGAGGAAGCGGGCCGGCGCGCGGGCGGCAGCCTCGCCATGGCTGGGCTGACCTTCCTGCAGAAGAACGCCCAGGGCTGCGAGGAATACCGGCACGAGAAGACGGGGATCACGCTGGTCCTCGTCCTGGCGCCTGACCGCGCCCCGGTCGAATTCGACATGGGGAGTCCCAAGGAGGAGGTAGGCAGGGGCGCGGACGAAGAGCTTCATCGTGTTCGATTGACGCAGCCCTTCCTCCTCGGGAAGACGGAGCTCACGAACGCCCAGTACCGCCGATCACGGACATCGCATGATAGCGGCGCCTACGGCGGACAGAGCCTGAACGGAGAGCAGCAGCCGGCGGTGAATGTCTCCTGGGCGGATGCCGACGCGTACTGTCGATCTGTCGGTCTCCGGCTCCCCTCAGAGGCCGAGTGGGAGTACGCAGCCCGCGGGGGGGACCGTCGCGTCTTCCCCTGGGGGAACGAATGGCCGCCGTCGCATGGCACGGGGAATTTCGCGGACGAGACGACCGGCAAGGCCTTTTCGGGCTGGACAATCATACAGGGCTACGACGACGGCTTCGCCGTCAGCGCGCCGGTCGGCAAGTTCGGCGGAACGCGTCTGCTCCCCTTCGGGCTCCAGGACATGGCCGGCAACGTCTGGGAATGGTGCGCCGACTGGTACGGCCCCTACGAGACCGGTCGGGTCATCCCGGATCCTCATGGACCGCAGAATGGCGAATACCGCGTGATTCGTGGCGGCTCGTGGTTCCATGTCACTCGCAGGCCCCTCCGGTGCGCGGCCCGCTACAGGACTCGCGTCCCGAATGTCTACCTCGGGTGGCGTGTTGCGCTCTCAGCGGGCACCAAATGACCCTGGATTGTCGAAAGCTTCTCCCTTCGCCCCCCCCCCACGAGGAACTGACCAATCCGCTACCTCGCCTCACTGATCGCGTCGTCTGGCATCCACCTCCACCGCGTAGGAGACCAGCGCTGCCGCGCCGGCCCGGCCAGAAACGGATCGAGAAAAGCCCGCGCCGAGACGACGGTGAAGGTCGAGTTCGAGCAGCCGATCGTGACGCACCTGCACGAGGAGTAGGACTGGGACGGCAGAGGGGGGGGAATGGGCTTGCTTCGGCGCTGTCGCCGAGAGTAAGATGACGCTCGCTCGGGCAGGCCCAACCCCATCGAGGAATCGTCCGCCGGGGGTCGCGCGCCGACCCGCGCGCCGCGTGCTCGCCGGCGGTCGCGCAGGCGGTGGGAGGAGAGCCATGCCGGACGGTGTAGTGGATGCCTGCCTTGTCTGCCGCACCCCGGTCCCCCCGGAGGTGGAGGCCTGCCCGGCCTGTCGGACGCCGGTCCCCCGGGCGAAATCGGCGCGGCTGGGCCGCGGTCCGTCCCCCCCCGGCCCTGCGCCGGCGTCCGCCCCCCCTCCTTCGCAGCCTCCGCCGGCGCCGGCGGGCTCGTCGCTCGCCACGCCGCCTACGGCGATCCCCCTCGGCACGGCGGGCGGCTTCGGGGAGGTCTACCGCGTCCACCACCGGGTCCTCCGCTGCGACCTCGCCCTGAAGACGCTGCACCCCGGTCTGGTCCCCGACCCCAACATCCGGGAGCGCTTCTTCCGCGAGGCGCGCATCCTCATGGGGCTCATCCACGCCAACCTCGTGCCCATGAGAGAGGTCGGCGAGTGGCAGGGGCGCCTCTACCTGACGATGGATCTCTGTCCGGGGGAAACGCTGTCGGCGCTCCTCAAGCGCAGAGGCCGTCTCCCCGCGCGGGAGGCCGCGCGCCTCGCGCTTCCGATCCTGTGCGCGCTGGAATACGCGCACGGAAAGGGAATCGTTCACCGCGACCTCAAGCCTTTGAACCTGATCGTGTCGGAGGGGAGCACGGGGGGCTGGGACGTGAAGGTGCTCGACTTCGGCGTGGCGAAGATCCTCCACGAAGGCGGGCCGATGGATAACGAAGGGCCGAGCCTGACCGCGACGGGGGCGATGATCGGGACGCTCGCGTACATGAGCCCCGAGCAGGCGCAAGGGCTGGAGATCGACGCGCGAAGCGACCTCTTCTCGATGGGGGCGGTACTCTACCAGGCGGTGACGGGCCGGCGTCCATTCGAGGGACGGACCCCGCGGGAGACCGTGATGAAGGTCCTGCTCCACGCGCCGCCGCCGTTCGAGGAGGCCGGGGTCACGGACGGGGACCTCCCGGGCCTGGAAGCGCTCATTCTGCGGGCGCTGGCGAAGGAGCCGGCCGAGCGGCCGGCCTCCGCGCGCGACTTCCGGCATGAGTTGGAGCGGCTGCTCGGCGGGGGCCGGCGCGCAGGTAGCACGCCGGTCGGCCCGATTTCCGAGACGATCGACCGCGCCACCAGGCCTACGGTTCCTGAGGTCGCGACAGGTGGACTCTCCAGCGGACCCGGCGACCGAGCGTCCGCCGGCTTGCCGCCGGTAGGGGCCCCGGGGCCAACGGCGCGCAGGGGAGAGGCGGACGGGTACGCGGCCACGGCGGATCGTGCGACAGGGCCGACCGGCGGCGCGATGAAGAGCCGGCCGACGGATTCGGCCGGTCCGGCGAGCGTCGGCGCAAGCGGACGCGGGGCGACGGGCCTGGGAGACTCGCGAGGAACTTCCCCGTCAAAGGTTACCGCATTCGAAGCGGGGCCGGAGTCGGCGCCCGCTCGCGCGCCCGGCCGCCCACGACTCGCCCAGATCGCGCCCCTCGCTTCGACTGCGGTCGTGCTGGGGCTGGTCGCAGCGATTTGGCTTCGGCCGGAATGGTTCGGAATCGGGACGCGTCCGTCCGGTCCCTCCGGGGGAGGGCCGACCTCTCCGCAGCCCGGGACTTCTTCGGTCCGTCCGACGATTCCCGCCGACCGTTCGACTCCTCCGGTCGGGGCATCGCCTCCAACCGCCGAGCCGGCCGCGGAAGCAGAGTACCGGGAGGCGCTGCGGCTCGGCGAGGAGGCCCTCAGCGGTCGCGACTTCGATGGGGCGGACCGTCATTTCGCCGAGGCCTTGGCGGAGAAGGCAGGCGACCCCAAGGCGACGGACGCAGCCAGCCGGGCGAACCGAGCACGGACGGAGGCGGCCCGGCGTGCGCGCTACGACGGGTTCATGGAGGCGGGTAGGTCGGCACGGGAGCAGCGGGCATGGAGCGGTGCCGAGCGGTCCTACCAGGACGCAGCAAAGGAGGCGGCCAACCCGGCGGAGAGCCAGGCGGCGCAGAGCGCGATCGACGCCTGCCGCGGTGCGGAGGCCGAGGCCCTGCGCGTGGAGCAGGAACGCGCCGCGACGGAGCGGAAACGCGTGGAGGAGGAGGCCCGTCAGGCGACGGAGAAGAAGTACCTTGCGGCTATGAAAGCCGGCGAGGAGGCACTGGGCATCCGGGACTACGACAGGGCGGACGAGCGCTTCGCGGACGCCCTTGCCGCGAAGCCCTGGGACGGGAATGCGACCGAGGCCGCGAGCCGGGTGAAGTCGGCGCGCGCCGAGGCCCTGCGAGCGGGGGCAGCACGCGTGGAGGCCGCACGCCTGGAGGAGGCTCGTCGCCGCAAGGAGAGGGAGGAAGCGAGCCGGCGCGCCGGCGGCAGCCTCAGCATGGCGGGGCTGACCTTCCTACAGAAGAACGCCCAAGGCTGCGAGGAATACCGGCACGAAAAGACGGGGATCACGCTGGTCCTCGTCCTGGCGCCTGACCGCGCCCCGGTCGAATTCGACATGGGGAGTCCCAAGGAGGAAGAGGGCAGGTTTGCCGACGAAGAGCCTCATCGGGTTCGGCTGACGCAGCCCTTCCTGCTTGGAAAGACGGAGCTCACGAATGCCCAGCACCGCCGCTCCTGGCAATCGCATGATAGCGACGCCGGCAGCCTACAGAGCCTGAACGGTGACCAGCAGCCGGCAGTGAACGTATCCTGGGAGGATGCAGACGGGTACTGTCGATCCGTCGGTCTTCGGCTCCCCTCGGAGGCCGAGTGGGAGTACGCCGCCCGCGGGGGTGACCGTCGCGTGTTCCCCTGGGGGAACGAATGGCCGCCGCCGCGGGGTGCGGGGAATTTCGCGGACGAGACGGCCGGCAAGGCCTTTTCAGGCTGGACAATCCTTCAGGGCTACGACGACGGGTTCGCCGTCACTGCCCCGGTCGGCAGGTTCGGTAGCTCGCGTCTCGATCCCTTCGGACTCCAGGACATGGCCGGGAATGTTTCGGAATTCTGCGCGGACTGGAGCGCCCCCTACGAAACCGGTCGAGTCGTCCCAGATCCTCATGGACCGCAGAATGGTAAAGACCGCGTGGTTCGTGGCGGCTCGTGGCACTGCGACGATCGCAGGACGCTCCGGTGCGCGTTCCGCAACTGGCTTCACGCCCCGTATGCCCGCTTCGGGTGGCGGGTCGCGCTCTCGGCGGGCACCAAATGACCCTGGACTCTTGAACTCTCTGCCCTATCCGACCGACACTCGAAAATCCTTGCGGCGGCGCGATGGGGGGCGTTGAATGGATGGGCGGTGCTCTCTCACCCGGCTGATGATGTGCGGTGCGTCCGACTGCGTAGGTCCCCGGAGCGTTCCTCATGGCCCGAGCCGGTCCTCTCTTCTGGCGCATGCTTGCCACCGCTGCGATCGCAGCATCGGTCCTCGCCGTGCCGTCGCTCCGAACCACGGCCGTGGGCGCGTTGCGCGGGGAGAGATTCGTGCGCGGCCGGCCGACCTCGGAATGGGCCCGACGGCTGAACAAGGCCGGGCCGGAGGAGGCCGCCGAGGCGGCGGATGCCCTTGCCCGGATCGGGGCGGAGGCGGTGCCACGGCTGGTTGCGACCTTCGAGCGCGACCGCGACGCACGCGGCGATGAGGCGGCGAAGGCGCTGGCAGCGATCGGCCCGGCGGCCGGCGCCGCGGTGCCCGTGCTCGTCGCGGCGATTCGCGACGGCGCGGCCGGCCGCAGGGAGCAGCTCGCGGGCTCGGCGCTCGTCGCGATCGGGCCCGCGTCCACGCCCGCGCTCACCGAGCTGCTCACCGCCCGCGATGCCGGGTTGCGGGCCGCGGCCGCGTGGAAGCTGGGGGAGCTCGGTCCCGCGGCGGAGGCGGCGGTCCCGGACCTGCTCAACGTTCTCCGCTCCGAGCGAGGGGCGGAGTTCGGCTTCCTCGAAGCCGTCCCGGCCGTTCGCACGGCGCTCGCCCGCATCGGCCGTCCGGCGGTGCCCGGCCTCCTCGCGCTGATGGGGGGGAATGCCCCGGTGCTTCGCGCCTGGTCGATCGGGATCCTGGGAGAAATGGGGGGCGCGGGCGAGGCTGCCGCGGACGCGCTGCTCGGCACGGCGCTGCGCAAGGACGACCCGCTGGCGCTCCTTGCCGCGGAAAGCCTCGCGCGCATTGCTCCCGCCAAGGCGGCTCAGGTGATTACCGTACTCGTCGCGGGACTCGGCGTGCGGGTCGAGCTGGAGCCGCTCTCGGCTTCCGCCGACGCGCTCGCACGGATCGGCGGGCCGGCGGTCGAAGCGCTCGCCGAGACGTGCCGCTCCGGCTCCTCCGAACAGCGGCAGGATGCGGCCCGTGCCCTCGTGCGCATCGGACCCGCGGCGTCCGCGGCGCTTCCCGCCGTCCTGCCGCTGCTCGGGGATCCGAATCGCGCGGCCCGCCTCGCCGCCTTCGAAGCCTTCGGCTCTTTGGGGCGCGACGGCGCAGAGGCGATGTCGGAAGGCGTCGCGAAACTTGTCGCGGCCCTCGGCGAACGGGACGACGAGGTCGTGGCGGAGGCGGCGCGTGCGCTCGAAAGGCTGGGGCCTGCCGCTGCAGCGGCGACCGTGACGCTCGCGCGGCTCGTCGCGCGCTCCGAGTGCGGTGAGGTCCGGCTCGCGTGCGTGCGCGCGCTCGGCAGCGTGCATCGGGCGGGAACGGACGACGACGCACTCCCCGCGCTGTATGCGGCCTTGCGCGAGGAGCCGCTTCGAGTCGCCGCCGCGGAGGCCCTCTGGCGGGCCGCGCCGAACCAGGAGCCGCTCTTCCGACTGTTGCGGGACCGCGTTCATCGCCGCGCGGCTCTCGACGCCCTGGAGAGGCTTGCCCTGGAGGGCCGGGACGCGGCGGAGCTCTCGGCGGCCCTTGCCGGCGCACTCGATGAAGTGGAGAGCGACGCGGGCCGGCTCCTGCTCGCACGCGCCATCGTCGCGCTCGACCCCGGGTCGGCTGCGCTCGCACTCCCTGCGCTGTGCAGAGCCGTAGCGGCGTCGGGCAGGTGGTCCGAGTCGGGCCGTGTCCTCGTGGGCCTTCTCGCGCGCGTCGACCCGGCCGCCGCGTCGGCCCTCACGCCCGACGGCTACGATGAACGCCTGCTGCTCGCCGGCGCGTCGAGCGCGCTCTTCTTCCTCTGGGCGCCGGCCGTGCTGCCGGGGCGTCGCCGCTCTCTTCCGCCACCCGCCCCACCTGCCGCGACACCGGCCGGAGTCGCCGCGCGGGGTGCCTTCACGCTCCTGGAGCTGCTCGTGTCCAGTGGCATTCTGGTCGTGATCGGCATGATCCTTGTGGGGCTGCTGAAGGGCGGCCTCGACCTCTGGCATCGCGCGGAGAGCAACCGGGACCTGCACGATCGCGCCGGCGTCGTGTTCGAATTCCTGGCCGCGGACCTCGCGTGCGCGACGCTCGACCGGGACGACTGGCCGCCGGTGCAACCCTACGACGCCGCGCCCCTCGAGACGACGCCCCGGGCGCTCGCCTCGCAAGCCGGACAGCCCGGTCGCGCAGGCTTCTTCTGCTCGCGTGACGCGCACGGCCGGAGCGTGCTCCGGTTCACGCGCGTCAGCGCCGCCACGGAGCAAGCCGGGAGCGGGGGAGGGGCGGCGGCCGCCTCGGGGGAGGCAACGCCGTCAGGCCGCGCCGCGTCCCGCGACGCGAAGAGAGAGGCGCTTGCCCTGTCCGCGCTGAACGCGGGACTGCGGAAACACGTCGAGGTCTTCTACGCCCTGGACCCCGAGCCGGAGGCGGCGCGCTTCTACCGCGCGGTCCTGCCGGGGCCCGTTTCCTCCGACACGCCCTTCGAGCCGGAGCTGCTCCAGTCCCGGCGGTTCTTCGAGGAGTCGGCCGCCTTGCTGGCCCGCGGGATCCTCGACGTTCGCTATTCGTTCTGGGCCCCCGGCACGACGACCTGGCGAACCGAAGTCCCCCCTCCGCAGTCGCTGACCGCGAAGCGGACGGAAGCGGGCCCCGAGACGCGCTGGGACTCCACGCGGTGGCTGGATCGGGAGTTCGCGCTCCACCTGCGGACGCTGGCCCGCATCCCTCCGACCGAGGACCTCTTGCCGGTGCGCGTCCGGGTTTCCGTGACCGTCGAAGTCGATCCGGGACGGGGCGCGGAGGCGCGGCTGGACGAAGCGCTCCCCGCCGAGGCGGGCGAGACGCTCGTCCTCGGCTCGACAAGAGACCTGCCCGATGCGCCGGACGAGCTCCGGATCGACGACGAGTGGGTCCGGTACTCGGAAAAGGGGGAGCGCAGCCTGCAGGTCGAGGCGCGCGGGGCCCGCGGCACCCGGGTGGTCGCGCACGAGGCCGGGGCGCGGGTGCGCTTCGGCCGGACCTTTCAGGTGACCGTGAGCGTCCCGGCGGGGCGGGGCGGGGAGCCCGGCCGATGAGCGCTGGGTCGCGCACCGCCGGCTCCGCGCCGCTCATTCGCCACGCCCGCCGCGCGGGCTTCACGCTCATGGAGGTCCTGATCGCCCTCCTCATCCTCGCGATCGGGGTCACGGGCATTTTCCTTCTGCTCGGCATCGGCACGAAGACCCACAAGCGCGCGATGGACCAGACGCGCACGGCGGCGCTCGCGGTCACGCTGCTGGCCGAGCTGGAGCAGGCGATGGGCGCGGGCGCCCCGGCCGACCTCCACGACGAGACCCATCCCGGCTTCCCGGACGGCTACACCTACGATGCGACGTTCGTTCAGATCGGACCCGCGCCCGCGCGTGCGTACGGCGTGACGGTGCGGATCCAGTGGAGGAACGGGGGGCGCGTGGAGAGCGAGACGTTCGAGACGGTGATGCTGAGGAAGTAGAGGGGAGGGGCGGTACTGAGGATGAGAAGAGGAGGAAGAAGGAGAGAAGAGTGAAAGACCGTGGCGTGGGTGGATGGTCTTACGAAACGCAGAGGCGCGGAGACGCAGAGGACGGTGAGGTGAGTGAACATCCGTCGTGACGGCGTCACTCTACTTGCATTTTGCATTTTGCATTTTGCATTTTGAAATTTGAAATTTGAAATTTGAAATTTGAAATTTGAAATTTGTCTCTTCCCAGGATTCTCCCTCCTCATGCCCACGCCAGCCCATCCCGCACCTCCGCCTCCCCCTTTCGGCAAGCAGGCGTTGCTTGCCGAGCTCGAGGCCGCCGGCCTCCGTCCCCGCCGTGCCCTGGGACAGCACTTCCTGGTGGACGACAACCTGCTCCGTGCGATCGTCGAGGCGGCCGAGCTGGGACCGGACGAGGGGGCGCTGGAGATCGGGTCCGGCCCGGGGCTGTTGACGCGCCACCTGCTCCCGCGCGTGCGGCGCGTTTGGGCGGTGGAAGTGGACGCGCGGCTGCTCGCGGTCGGCCGGCGGATCTGCGGTCCTGCGCCCGGGCTGACGGTGCTCGGCTGTGACTGTCTGGACCGAAAAGAGGCCCTGTCCGCGGAGCTGGTGCGCACGCTGGCCGATGGGGCGGCACGCGAAGGCATCGTTTCGGTTCCCCTGGTTTCGAACCTTCCCTACTCGGTGTCGGTTCCAGTGCTCCTGAATCTGCTGGTCGCCGCGCGCTTCGGGGCGGTGCTGCCGACGGGCGAGCGCCGGCTCCTGCCGGTCCCGCGTATGGTCTGCATGGTGCAAAAGGAGGTGGCGCTCCGGCTCGGGGCGGCGCCGTCGACGCCCGAGTATGGGGCTGTGTCGGTGCTGACGAAGGCGCTGGCGCGCTTTGAGCTGCTCCGCTCGGTCCCCCCAGGCGTGTTTTGGCCCCGCCCGCAAGTCGATTCCGCCGTGGTGCGGCTGGTCGTGCGCCCGCCCACCGAGGGCCCGGGGTTCGAGTCGCCGGCGGCCTTCGAGTCGTTTCGCCGGCTGGTGCGGGCGGCGTTTGGGACCCGGCGCAAGGCCCTGCCGCGGGCCTTGGAGGTGGGGGGGCTCTCCGCGACAGAGCGCGCCGAGGTGCTGGCACGGCTTGCGGAGCTCGGGGTCGATCCTCGCACACGCGGCGAGGCGCTCTCGGCGGGGCAGTTCTTGCGCCTGGCAGGAATAAACCCGGGGCCGTTGTTGTAGGAAAGGGCGGGTGTGATGAGGCTTCGATGCGTTGTAGGTACCGAGACGCAACTATTTTGCACGAAGCACTTGACAAGTCGCGTCAAGGCTGTATAATTCTCTGGTTTCATGGCTAGCGAAGAGAACCCCTGTTTGAAGGGGGCGCCTTGGGTCGGATCCCCGACGAGAAGAAACTGGAAATCCTGCGGGCGACCGACATCGTAGAGCTGATCCAGCCCTACGTGCCGCTGAAGAGAGCGGGCGCCAACTTCAAGGGGCTCTGTCCCTTCCACAACGAGAAGACTCCGTCCTTCATCGTCAATCCCGCTCGGCAATCCTTCCACTGCTTCGGCTGCCACAAGGGGGGAGACTGCTTCACCTTTCTCGTGGAGCACGACAAAGTTTCCTTTCCGGAGGCGCTCAAGATCCTCGCGGACCGGGCGGGGATCCACGTGGAGTTCGAGGGGGGGGACTCGGGCGCGGGCCGCAACCGTCCGGGTCTGTTGAAGGTCCTCCAGTTCGCCGCCGACTTCTACCATCGTTCGTACCTGGATTCGCCCGGTGCCGCCGAGGTCAGGGATTACGTGACGCGGCGCGGCATCAGCGCCGGGAGCGCCGCGCAGTTCAAGCTCGGTTACGCCCCGAATGCCTGGGACGCCCTCCTCGTCGCCGCGCGGAAGAAGGAGTTCTCGCCGGCCGCGTTGGTCGAGGGCGGCTTGGCCTGCCCGCGCCGCGACGGCTCCGGCCACTATGACCGGTTCCGCCATCGGCTGCAGTTTCCGATCTGGGACGGCCGGGACCAGGTGATCGGTTTCGGCGCCCGGACGCTGGACGGGACGGAGCCGAAATACCTGAACTCGCCGGAGACGCCGACCTTCTCGAAGGGGCGTACCCTCTACGGGATCAATTTCGCACGCGGCGCGGCGGCCAAGACCGGCGCCCTCTGCATCATGGAAGGCTACACGGACGTCATCGTGGCGCACCAGTTCGGCTTTACGAACGCGGTCGCCACGCTCGGGACGGCGCTGACCGAGGACCATGTGCGGCTGCTGCGGCGCTACGCCGCCCGCATTTACGTGGTGTACGACGGGGACGCTGCCGGAGAGAAGGCCGCCGAGCGCAGCCTGGACATGTTCCTGCGGGAAGATCTGGAGCTGCGCGTGGCGACGCTGCCCGCGGGGCTGGATCCGGACGAGTGCCTGCTCCAGCGAGGGAAGGAGGTCTTTCAAGGCTGCCTCGACCAGGCGAAGGAACTCTTCGAGTACCGGCTCGAGGCCGCGTGCCGCCGCTTCGGGACCGACACGATCGCGGGTCAGACGCGGGTCATCGAGGAGATCCTGGAAAGCCTGCAGGCGGCGACGAACACGGTGCGCCGGGACTTGCAAGTGCAGCGGCTCGCGGTCGAGTTGAAGGTGGATGAGAACACGCTCCGGCGTCGCTTGAACGAGCGGACGGCCGCCGCGGTGGCTGCCGCGGGCCGTGCGCCGGGCCCGAACCGGGATGCGCGAGCCGCGGGCGCGGCCGGGCCGGCGGGCGCCGTGGGCCGGCCGGCGGCGCACGATCGCGTCTCGATCGCGGGCGAATGGCTCATCGAGGCCATGCTCGCGGATCCGCAGTTCGTGGGGCTCGTGCGCGAGCAGGTGCCGCCGGAGGACTTCCCGACCCAGGAGACGCGCGAGATCGCGGAAGGGATCTTCTCGCTGGCCGACAGCGGGCATTCGGTGACGGTCGGCGCGGTGAGCGCCGTCCTGGGGGAAGGCTCGCTGTCGGGGCGGGTCGTGGAGCTGGCCGAGCGCGAGTTTCCGCCCGAGCGGGCGCGCGCGCGCATCGACGATTCGATCAAGACCCTGGTGGATGCGCGACTGAAGGCGCGGAGCGCGGAGATTTCGCGGCGCTTGCGCGAGGCGCGGGAGGCCGGGGATCGGGCGGAAGAGGACCGATTGCTGAACGAGAAGCTTGAGATCGAGAGGGCAAGACGTTGAAGACGCCAAAGGCCTCGCCTCCGAAGAACGGCAAGGAGCTCCGGGCTGAGGCCGCCGTGGGTGACGGCGGCAAGAAGCCGGCGGACGCCGGCCGGAAAACGCCCCCGCAGCTCTTCGGCATCGCGGCGGCGACCGCGGCCGCCACCGCCGGGCTGGACACCGAACGCAGGGAGAAGGTAGACACTGAGATCAAGGCGCTCATCGAAGAGGGCAAGAAGAAGGGCTACCTTACCTTCGAGGAATTGAATCGCGCGCTCCCCGACGACCTGGTCTCCGCCGACAAGGTCGATAGCATCCTCGTGATGCTCGACGAGCTGGGGATCGACCTCATGGACGAGGGGGACGTCGAGGAGAAGGACGCGGACGAAGCCGAGGAGGAGAGCTCGAGCGCCGAGGAATTCGGCGAGCCGGAGGAGGAGCAGACCTCCATCGACAAGGGGACCACCGAGAAGATCGACGACCCGGTCCGCATGTATCTCACCCAGATGGGGGAGATCCCCCTCCTGACGCGGGAGGAGGAAATCAACCTGGCCAAGAAGATCGAGTTGACGCGGAAGCGGTTCCGGAAGAAGGTGCTCGAGTCCCCGGTGGGGTTGAACGAGGCGATCCAGATCCTCGAGAACGTGCGGAACGGGGAGCTGGCCTTCGACCGGACGCTGAAGGCCGACTCGGCGATCGACACCGCGAAGGCGGACCTGGTCTCGAAGCTGCCGGAGTACATCGAGACCTTGAAGCGCATGGCCCGGAGCCACCAGGAGGAGTACGCGCGGCTCTTCAAGGGCAAGATCCCGAACGACGAGCGGGAACGGCTGAAGAAGCGCGCGAAGAACCGCCTGCGGCGGACGGTGCTGCTCCTCGAGGCGCTGAACATCCAGACGAAGAAGATCCGGCCGATGATGGAACGGCTGAAGAGCATTTCGAACCGGATGCTGGAGATTCAGAAGGAGCTGGGCTCGCTGAAGCGGGGGAAGGCGAGCCGCCACCGCTCGGAGGAGCTGCGGAAGGAACTCTTCGAGTTGAAGCTCCAGACGTGCGAGGAGCCGAGCCGGCTGAAGGCGCGCGTGAAGGAGATCGAGGACCGGTACCAGGAATACGAGAAGGCGAAGCGCAAGCTTTCGAGCGGGAACCTGCGGCTCGTCGTCTCGATCGCGAAGAAGTACCGGAACCGCGGGTTGTCCTTCCTGGACCTGATCCAGGAGGGGAACACGGGGCTCATGAAGGCGGTGGAAAAGTACGAGTACCGTCGCGGGTACAAGTTCTCGACCTATGCGACGTGGTGGATCCGGCAGGCGATCACGCGGGCGATCGCGGACCAGGCGCGGACGATCCGGATCCCGGTCCACATGATCGAGACGATGTCGAAGCTCCGGAACGTCACGAAGAAACTCGTGCAGAAGAAGGGGCGTGAGCCTACGATCGAGGAGATCGCGGACGAAACCCACATCTCGGTCGACGAGACGAAGCGCGTCCTGAAGATCTCGAAGCACCCGATTTCGCTGGACCGGCCGATCGGCAATGGCGAGGACAGCTACTTCGGGGACTTCATCGAGGACGAGAACGCGGAGTCCCCGGTCAACGCGGCGACCTACGAGATGTTGAAGGAGAAGATCGAGAGCGTGCTCCAGACCCTGTCGTTCCGGGAGCGTGAGATCATCAAGCTAAGGTACGGGATCGGGACGGGGTACACGTACACGTTGGAGGAGGTCGGCCGCATCTTCAAGGTGACGCGCGAGCGGGTGCGGCAGATCGAGGCGAAGGCCGTCAAGAAGCTGCAACACCCGATCCGCTCCCGGAAGCTGGAAGGCTTCCTGGGAGGGCTCGGCAAGGGTTAACCCCGAGGGGGCAGGTGGCGAAGGCCGCCTGCCCCCTCTTCCTGTTACCGCGCCGGAGAGGAGTCGAGGAATGCCTGTCGGGATGGACGTCCTGAAGGAGATCCAGCAGATCGACCTGGAGATCCATCGCGCCCTGAAGGGAAAGAAGGAGCGCCCCGCGGTGCTCGCCCGGGAGACCCAGGAAATGGAGCGCCGCAAGAAGGCCCAGGAGGCGAAGGCCCTCGAGCTGAAGGGCCTCAAGGCCGAGGCGGAAGCGAAGGAGAAGCAGGATCTGGCCGAGAAGACCGATCGGATCACCCGGCTGGGCGCCGGGCTGAACCAGGCCAAGTCGAACAAGGAATACGCGGCGATCACGGCGGAGATCAACTCCGTCAAGTCGGACCGCGGGCTCATCGAGGAGCAGGTCCTCGTCCTCATGAACAAGGTCGAGGCCTGCGCCAAGGAGTTGGAGGAGCTGAAGCGCTCCTGCGGGGAATCCGAGAAAGCGCTGGAGGAGGCGCGCCGGCAGGTCGAGGCCGAGTTGGTCACGATCGAGCAGTCCCTGGAGGGGCTGCGCGAGAAGCGGAAGGGCCTGACCGGGAAGGTGGATGGGGATCTGCTGAAGGTGTATGAGCGGATCCAGAAGAACAAGGCGGACGGCGTCGCCCTTGCCGCGGTGGTGGACGGCTGCTGTCAGGGCTGCCACATGGGGCTCACGTCGCAGGACGTGAACCTTCTCCTCCGCGGGAAGGACACCATCCTATGCCGGAGCTGCAACCGGATCACCTACATCGGCTGACGATTTCGCACCTGGGCGTGCGGGTCGAGGCGGGGACGCAGCCGATCCGCGGCGCCTCCTGGTACGACCCCGAACTGGGGTTCTTCGGGTTCGAGTCGGACCGCCACGCGCGTGCCGCGACGAGCGTGATGGGGCAGTACGTCGTCTACGACCTGGATGACCGGGGGGAGATCCTGCGGCTGGAAGTTCTCTGCCCGGAGTCGCTCTGTCAGCGGAAGACGCACGTCCTCCCGGAGCGCGCCGAAGAAGGGCGCTGCCGGCTCACCCTTCCCGAAGAGTTCCCCGAACTGCCGCGCGAAGTCGAGTTCGCGTGGGACCCTGCCTCCGCCATCCTCCATGTCCGATTCGAAGGCCCGGCGTCCGTGCGGACGGTCCGCGCCGCCACGTCGCTGCTGCTGGACGTGGACGGGGAAGGAAGGCTGACGGGGTTCTGGCTGGAGGGGGTCGGGCCGGTGACGGAGGGCGAGACGGGGTAGCGGGGGGGTAGCGGGGCAGGGCTGTCACGGCCCGTGCCGGAGGGAGAGGGAAAGCTTCAGCCCTGGAACTGCTTGTTTCACGCGACTTACGGCCTCCGGAGGTGCCGGCTGTCGAGCCTGTAGCGCACGAGGTTGGCGCGAGGGGGAAGCCGGACCAGTCGAACGGCGAGGCCGAGGACGGGCGACGGAGCGAAGCCGTCCGAATCCACGGCGACCTCGGCGTAGCCCTCGGGTCGATTCGCAAGGACGAACAGCGTGGGCTTGGCGCCCCGCGCATCGACGATCCAATATTCACGCACGCCGGCGCGAGGGTAGCGCTCTCGCAGTCGCTTGTAGTCCTTCGCGGCGTGATGCAGCGGGAGGCGGGCGCGAGGTGGGGGGCAGGAGGCGTCGGGGGAGGGCGCGCGAGGGGAGAGAGGCGACGCAAAGTGTTCGGCTTCCGAACACCTCCGCACTCCGATCCAGGCCGTTGGACAGGGCGAGCCGGCGCGCGCTCGCACCCTCCCCGTCCACGTCTTTTCGCAGCCCCCGCAAACATGACGCGTTGCGTCAATTTGTACGCATGAGTATTTCAAGCCGCGGGTGGCGCAAGGTTTGCGCGTCTGGTCTGGGTCCTGCGGCGCGCGGTGCGCCGCGATGAGGTTCGATTCCAAAGGAATGGCTGAAAGGCAGGGTGCTCATGCTGAAGACGATCCGGTTCGGGCTGGCTGTCGCGCTCCTCGCGGTCCTCGGTCTCGCGCCGCTCGCGGGCGCCCACGATTTTGCCGAGGGGTACTACCTCGCCTCGGGGACGGTCCGGCCGCAGGGCATGAGCTTTTACATGCAGGGCTCCCATGTCCTCGCCTCCACCTCCGGCTCGCAGATCTGCCTCCTGCGCAGCACGGCGTACGACTTGTCGATGTACGAAGGGGACAAGGTGCAGGTCAAGGGCTGGACCCAGCACACGGTCGAGGGGCATTCGCAGATCATGAACGTCACCACCCTCACCGTGCTCACCTCGTCCCGGCATACGATCACCCACAAGCTTCTCGCGAGCGGCTCGTTCAGCTCGTGGGTTGCGCCGGCCGCGGGGGCGAACTACGTGATCCGCGACGCCGAGGCCTGGACCCGACTCTACCTGCTGCACGATCCCGCGAGCACCACCGCCGCGCCGGCCGTGGACTTCTCAAAGCACATGGTCTTCGCCTTGTTCATGGGCGCCCAGTCGAGCACCGCGCATTCGATCGAAATCAACAAGGTCCAGCGCAGCGGCGACCGGACCTTCGTCACCTCCACGCGGCACGCGCCGCCCGCCGGCTCCATGATCGCCACGGTCATGACGAATCCCTTCGTCTTCGTCCGCGTGACCAAGGCCGGCGGGCAAGTCTGGTTCAACAGCAAGAAGGCGAACGAGCTGGTCCTCGACGCCACGCTGAAGCTCTCCGGCCACGTGACGCTCGGCGCCGGCGTGAACGCGAGCAAAGTGAAGGTGGGCGTCTTCTCGATGAATGACGCCGCGCGCTACTTCCAGTGGCCCGGCAACGTCCCCGGCGACGTCACCGCGGTCGGCGCCGGCGGGCAGTTCAACAAGGTCCTCACCGCCCCGCTCCCGGGCAGCACGCATGAGCGCTACTACGTCATCGCCTTCGAAGACCTGGGCGGTGACAACAGGACGAACGGCGATCGCCTGGTCGTGAGCGCGGGGTTCACCTTCAGCGACGGCAAGTGGCGCCGCGAAGGCTCGAGCGCGACGCACGCCTCGGGCGGCACGGCCTCGCTCAGCCTCACGCTGACCGCCGCGCCGGCGGGCGGCGGGAGTGGAACGGGGAATTAGCGACCGGACTGGGGACAGCCCATTCAAGGTGATGGCCTCGCCCCGGTCGCCCGCGGCACCCAGCCTGTTCGCGCACGGAGCGTGAAACGCTCCTCCCCGACCTGGTGGGAATTGAACTTCGATCCTGGGGGTGCGTCTCGGAGTCAAGTGAATGTAACGGCTCACCACGGGGACACGGACGCACGGAGACTTCACGGAGGACTTTCTTTAGGTCCCACGTCTCTCCGTGGTTCCTCCGTGTCTCCGTGGTGAAAGTCGCATTCCGAGGAACGATTACGAAGAACCGACTGAAACGACATGGAAGCCCCACTAGCCCGGAGCTCTCTCCGCACCCTACGGGCTGGATGCTTTCCACGCGAGCTGTCCCGTCGGTGCAGGGCGGAAGCCCTGCACCACAAGGCCTCGTGACCGGCGGAGGCGAGTGCTTGGAACGTGGCCCCTGCGCGCGCTCGGGCGTTCGATGCTCTATGCCGCACAGAAGGGGAGCGGGGCGCTGGTTCGGCCCTCACCCCGGCCCTCTCCCCTGCGCGGGAGAGGGGGACTTCGCACGATGGCCGTCGGGCGCAACTCCCCGATGATCCCGGAATTGCCTGAAGGGTTCGGGAGGCGCTACAGCTTTGCCCGCCGGATCACGCCCTTCACGATCGCGGTCAGCTTGGGCTCCGCCGCGTTCGCGGTCGCGAGGATCTCCTCGATGTTCGCCGGCTTCAGCGCGTCGGGGAAGCACGCGTCCGTGACGATCGAGAACCCGAGGACGCGCAGCCCCGCGTGCACGGCGACCAGCACTTCGGGGACCGTGCTCATCCCCACGCAGTCCGCGCCGATCGTCCGCAGAAAGCGATATTCCGCCCTCGTCTCCAGGTTCGGGCCTACGAGCGCCACGTACACGCCTTGGTGCGTCTTGATCCCCGCCTGCAGGGCGACCTCCTCCGCGATCCGAAGCAGCTCCTTGTCGTACGGAGCGCACATGTCGGGGAAACGCGGCCCCAGCCGGTCGTCGTTCGGCCCCACGAGCGGGTTCACGCCCATCATGTTGATGTGGTCCTCGATGAGCACCAGGTCCCCCGGCGCGTAGCGCGGGTTCATGCCGCCGCACGCGTTCGAGACGACGAGGACCTTCGCGCCCAGCGCGCGCATGACGCGCACCGGGAAGGTCACCTCCTGGACGGTGTACCCCTCGTAGAGATGGAAGCGCCCCTCCATCGCCGCCACGGTCCGACCTTCGATGGTGCCCACGACGAGCTGCCCGCGGTGCCCGATGGCCGTCGATTTCATGAAGCCCGGGATGTCGTCGTAGGGGATCTCCTTCCGATCCCGGATCTCCTTCGCCAGGCCACCCAGGCCCGTTCCCAGCACGATCCCGAACTCCGGCGCCCCGCGCAGGTCCTTCCGGATCCGCTCCGCGGCCAGGTCCACCGTTTCCTTGAGCAGGCTCATCACTCCTCCTCGTCCAGGTCTTCGGCCTCGTCGTGCCCGCCGTCCCGGCGCGTCCGCGCCTCAGTACCGCCCCACGCAATTGGGTGACCGATTTTCTCGGCGATTTTGGCCGCCCGCGTCCCCCCTTCGCGCTGCGGCGCTTCGGGGCGCAGGCCGTTGCGCTCGCTCGCCGTAGTTCTCCGTTACTACGCCTCGCTCGCGCGCCTAGCGGGCGGCTAAACTTGCCTTCGCCTATTGGTCACCGACTTCCGTGGAGCGGTACTCAGCGCACGACGTCCACCGGGAATTCCTTCCCCACAGGATTCGATTCCGACCACCCCACCGCGAAGGCCGAAAGGCCGGAAAGCGCGCGGGTGCTGATCGCCCCGTTGATCCGCTGCATGATGTCGTTCTCGGCGTAGGCCGACCCGGCGCGCACGCGGTACAGGTCGTCCGCCCCGAACAGGTGCAGGACCGCGTGCGCCGAGGCCGTCGCCGCGATTGCCTCCTGTCCCGGCACCGGCGTCGTGAAGATTTGCGCGTATTCGATGCCGTCGAGCGTCCCCTGCTTCCCCTCCAGCCGCATCGAAAAGCGCGGGTCCGGGTTCGGTCCCGCCTTGAAATGGAAGACGATCCCCAGCTCTTTCGCGCCGTACTTCGGCGGCAGCGCCTCCACCATCGCCCCCATGGAATCATACCCCTGGGACTTCGCGACCAGCGGGCCCCAGACCTTCTGGTCCTCCGCCGACATCCCGCCGGTCGGGAGGAAGCGCAGCTTCAGGAGCGGCTCCTCGGAGAGATTGCCCCCCTGCGCGAAGATGCGAAGCGTTCGTGGCTTGTCCAGCCCCTTTCCGATCTGGCCGGCGTTCGTGATCGTCTGTGGCCCGCTCAGGTAGACCGTGGATTGCTGCATGAGCCACTGGTGCGCGAGCTGGGCCGCCACCAGTTCGCTCGTGATCTCGTCCCGCGTCCAGGGCTCGGTCCCGATCCCGTTCCCGAGGAGGTGCAGGACCAGCACGTCCCCGAGCAGCTTCCCCGCGCTCCCGGACTCCCGCCGCGCCGTGTACGACAGGCTCTGCAGGTCCGCATGGTACTTGCCGTCGGGCGTGACGTAGATTTCCGGGTGGAACATGACGTAGCCGACGCCCAGGAGCGACCCGAGCGGAAGGGCCGCGAGGGCGAGGCGGCCCAGCCAGCGGCCCAGGGTGCCGACCGCGCTCGGCGGCCGCCGCGGTTCGTTCGCGGGTCGGATGTCGTCCCAGTCCCGCGCCTTGGAGGACGCGTCCTCGCTCAGCCGATCCATCCGCTGCCAGAAATTCTCACCGGACGCGTCCGCGGGGGACTGGCCTGGTTTGTTTTTCGCCATGGGAATGCCTCGTGCCGAGCACCTGCCGGGCCTTGCACTATCGGACCCCGGATTCTACCACGCGCTCCAAAGGGTGGCGAGCGGAAATTCAGGCGGGCCTGCACCCCGCGCTGCGCCGGCCGGCGGAGTTCGCCTTTGACTTTTTCGCCGCGTTCGTTTGAAATACGGGAACGGCTCCCGGCGTGCGCCGGCCCGTCCGCGCCAGGCCGCGCCGCCGCTGGACCTCGCGCTCACCCGAGACCGAGCCCAGCCTGCAATCCCATTTGGCGCTTCACCCCCCGCGAGGAAACGCCGATATTATTACGGAGGGGCCTCCGGTCCCCCCCCTCGCGGGACGGACTCCCCCTCGGAGGACGCTCATGCGCAGATCCTTGGGCTGGTTCTTCCTCGGGTTCCTTCTCGTTCTTCCCCTGCGAAACCTGCTCTCCGAGGACCTCTCGATCGACGACGTGATCGTGATGTTCATGACCGGGGAAGGCGAGGAGAAGGTCCTGGAGGAGATTCGGAAGAGCGGCACCCGCTTTCGGCTCACCGAGCAGGACCTCGATCGGCTGCGGGACGCGAAGGTGAGCGAGCGGGTCATCGAGGCCATGCTCGCGACCGACAGGCCTTCGAAGCCGCCCGAGCCGGAGCGGCCGCCGGAGGAGCCCGTGACGCCGCCGGGGCCGGCCAGGCCCCCGGAACCGGTTCCCCCGGAGAAGCCGCCGGCTCCCCAACCGCCGGCCACGAGGTTTGTCCCCTTCGCCCTCCCCGATGGGCGGATCGGCTTCGAGTACCCCGAGACCTGGAAGCCCGTGACGACGCGCTGGGGGTCGGACACGATCACGGCGTCGGCCTACGAAATCGCCATGGTGCCGCGGGATCAACCCGACGACCTCGCCGAGCTCCGCACCGGTTTCCTCGCCTCCTTCAATCGGGAGGTCTGGCTGAAGGGCGCCCCCTCCGTCGATGAGTGGGAAGAAAGCTACCAGAAGCGGCTCGCCCGCACCGACCCGAAAATGAAGCTCCTTCGGTCCGGGACCCGCATCTTGGCCGGGCGCGAGGGCATGGTGTACCATCTGAGCGGCGTGCCCATGGGCGCACAAAAGAAGATCCAATCCGTGCTGTGGGTCCTGCCTGAGCCGAAGGGCGTGACGCTGCTGGCGGCCACCGCGCCCGCCGAAGAGTACGAGCGGCTCTCCGGCGTCTTTGAGCGCGTGTTCGCGAGCGTTCGCTTCTCGATCCCCGCGGCCACGGACGCGGGCCCGCATGCGGGCAATGGGCCCGCCGGCGGCCAGGGCGCGGGCGCGGGCGGGGGCTCCGGCGCCGGCAACCACGGTGCGGCCCAAGGTGCGGCGACGGGCGACCCCGCGGCGTGGCCCGACGAGCTGCCGTCTTTCCTCGAATTCGTCGATCCCGATCGGATCTTCAGCGTGCGCTATCCCGCGGGCTGGTCCCGCGCGAACCTCGTCATGAAGGACGGCATCTTCTGGTTTTTCTCGAAGACCAAGTTCGATCCGCGCGCCGGCCAGCCCTTCGTCGGCGGCGTGTCCCTCTTCGTCCGCCCCGCCCCGGTGCCGGAGGGGCAGGAGATGAACCCGCTGCCGGGCGTCGCGGAGAGCGTCAAGGGCCTTTTCCAAAAGACGCAGATCGAGCTGGGCTCGACGGTGTCGATCAGCCCCCCCGAGTCGGTCAAGCTGCTGGCGGACCCCGGGATCCGGTACACGTACGACTTGAAATACCAGGACGGGCGGCAGGAGCGCGGCTACCTCGTCGTGGCGATGAATCGCCGGGCGGTCGTCGTGGCGGAGGCGAACGCGCTCGCGGACGAATTCGAAATGCGCGGTCGGGTCCTTCTGGCGAGCGTGCTGTCGCTGCGCGTGACGCTCCCGGAGAAGGACGGACGATGACGGTCTTCGAAGGATGCCCGGAGTAGGAAGCGGCCATGAAAAAGCAGGTAGGCGAATTCGAGTACGACACCGAGCGCGTGCTCGGGCGCGGTCCGACCGGGACGGTGTACGAAGGCCGCCTCTCGACCGACGATCGGCCGGTGGCGGTCAAGGTGCTTTCGGCCGACGCCGTCCTCGACGAAGAGGGGCTGGAGCGCTTCCACGAACACGTCCGGGCCCTGGCCGACGTCAGCTCCCCGTACCTTGCCGAAGTCTATGGCGCGGGCCCGAGCGACGGCGAGCACTGCATCGTCGAGGAGCGGGTCCAGGGCGTGGACCTCGAGCGCCGGCTCGAGCACGGCGCGAAGCTGCCGCTCCGGGAAGCGCTCGCCATCGCCACCTTCGTCACGCAGGGCCTCGTGGCCGCGGCCCGGGCGGGGGTCATGCACGACAACCTGAAGCCGACCAACGTTCTCTGCTGCTCGGACGGCACGGTCAAGGTGACGGACCTCGGTCTTGGGGAACTCGCGGGGCCCGCGCTCGGCTCGGGTCGCGAGACCGGTTCGGCGTACCGTGCCCCCGAGGCCCGCGACGGCCGTCGCGGCGGTCCGGCCTCGGACGTCTATGCCGTCGGGGGGATGCTCTATCGGATGCTGACGGGCAGTCCGCACATCATGCTGGAAAGCTCGCTGCCCGACCTGCTCGAAGAGGAACACCGGCTGATCAGGCCCCTGCGTGAGCACGAGCCTTCCGTTCCCGAAGCGTTGCAGCAGGTCGTGCTCCGGTGCCTCCGCTTCCGACCGGACGAACGCTATGTGACGCCCGATCTCCTGCTGGAGGCGCTGGCGGGCGTCGCGAAGACCCTCGGCAGCGAGAAGGCCCCCGCCCCCGCAGGTAGCCGCGCCGGGCTGGTGCCGATCCGCCCCGTCCCTGCGGGCGGAGACCCGGGCGGCCCCGCTCGGATCTTCGCACCCGGCGTCGCGGCCGACGAGGGCGTCGACGTGGACGACGCTGACGACCCCGCCGGGCGTGGTGCGCCGACGGCGCGCAAAGCGGCCCGTGTCGATGCGGATGCCGGTCCCGAGGCCGGTGACGCCGGGGAGCCGGCCCCTCGTCGAGCGTCCGCGTTCGCGGCCTCGCCGCCCCCTTCGCAGGTTGCGAAGGCTGCAGGCGGGAGCGGCGTCTTGACGCCTCCGACAGCAAGGCCGGGCGGCGTGCCGGCGAAGCCCGCCGCGTCCACCGGCGCCCTCGTCGGCGGCGCACCGGGTGCATCGTCCCCGGCTGTCGGCGCCGGCAGGGCGGGCGCCACCCGTCCGCCGGCGCGCGTGGCGCGCGCGGGCGCGGCGGGACCCGGCGGGCAGCCGGCGACCGAACCCTCCTCGCTAGCGGTCTACCTCGTCGCGACCGCGCTTGTCGTCGGCTACGCGGTCTGGCGGCATTGGGGGGAGGAGCTGTCCCCCTACCTGGACGTGGCGCGCGACATGGTCGCGACGACTCATTCCGCAGGCGCCGCCGGCCCCGGACTGGACGGGCGCGGTTCGACGGCGAGCGGTCCCGGCGGCGCCGGCCGCCCCGGGGAGCCCGCGCCCGGCGGGATCCCGGACCCGCTGGAAGGCTTGGGGACCCAGGACCCCAAGCGTCCCGTCGCCGCGCAGGCGGAGTACACCCGGCTCTACGCCGAAGGCCTCGAGGCGACGCTCCGGCGGGATTGGACCGCCGCCGAGACCGCCTTTCAGGCCGCGGCCCGATTCCAGGAAACACCCGAGGTGCTGGCGAAGCTCGCCGCCGCGCAGGCGGAGAAGAGGATCGACGATCGCGTCGCCGCGGCCGATGCGCTCGCGGAAATGGGGAAGACCGCGGAAGCGATCGAGGCGTACGAGGGCTTGCGCACGGAGTTCCCGGCGCGTGCCGAGGAGCTGGCTTCGCGCCTCGAGTCCGCGCGTGCACAGCAGGACGAGGCGCAGACCGGCGCGCACCTGGCCGAGCTTTCGACACGGCTCGTGAAGGCACGGGCCGCGCGAGCGAAGGAAGACTGGATCGCGGTCCTGGAGGAGGCGGGCCACGCCCTCGATGCGGAGGCCGGTCCGGAGGGGGACGCGCTCGTCGCGGAGGCGAGGGCGCTGCTCGCGGAGGCCGGGAAGCGGGTCGCGGAAGGGGACCGCGCGGGCGCGGCGCCGGGGGCGGACACGACGTCCTCCCCGGGTGAAGCGCTCGTCGAGTCCCCGGTGACTGCCGACCAGACGCCGCAGGCGGCCGGCCGATCGGGCGCCGACGCGGACCGTCCCGCGGTCCCTTCGCGCGCGGCCGGCGGCGTCGAGGGCGCCGCCGTCGACGGGGCGCGCTCGGGGGCGAAGGCGGCCGACGTCGGACGGCGCTTTCCCGAACTGGTGGAGTCGGCGCGCGAGGCGCTCGCCTCCGGAAATCTTCGGGCGGCCCGCGCGGCGACCGAGCAAGCGCTGCGCCTTCGGAAGACGCGGGAGATCCTGGGGATCGCACGACAGGTGCAGGAACGGGAGCGCATGGAGGAGGCGATCGCACGGGCCAAAGAGCAGGACGAGGAAGTCCACGACGAGACGGACACGGGAGATGGCGTGGGCGAGTCCGGCGGGGGCGGCGCCGTGAAGGCCGAACAGGACGCGGGCCGAGGCGTGCCCGGGCAAGCGCGCCCGCCGCGTACGGTCGGCAAGTCCGGGGCGCCGGCCCGAGCGCAGGCGGCGCCGGCCAGGCCGGAGGAGCCCGAGCGTGCGGGCGGTGACGATGCCGCGCCGTCCCCAACCCCAACCCCAACGCCGGTCCCGCGACCCTCGACCGGAAGCGGTCCTGCGCCGTTCGAGGACGAGCCCAATGCCGCCGAAACGGTGACTGCGAGCGCGGGACCGGACGGCCGGCATCGGCTGCTCGGGGCGCCCGGCGCGGGCGGCGACTCCGGAACGGACCGGCAGGTGGGGGATGCGTGGGTGCCGCCCGCAACGCACGCGGTCGGAGGCGGGAGCGCGCCCGGCGTCGAGTCCGCTCGCGGCGCCGCCACGGCCGCGGTCGTCGCCCCAGCGGGCACTGAGGCGGTGTTCCCGCTCGGGAACGAACCGGGCCTTCCGTCGACGACCGGTGCGCGCCCGGGCCAGGCGTCCATCGGCATTTCCTCCGGAGCGCCCGCCGCCGCGGCGGCTGCGACGGGCCGTTCCTCGGCCGGACCGGCGCGCTCGGGCAAGCCCCTGCTCGGGTCGGACATGGTTTTCGTCCCCGCGGGTGAGTTCAACATGGGGGACGACGCCGGGGCGATCGACGAGACACCCATGCGGCGCGTTTCGGTGAGGGCGTTCCGGATCGACCGGTGCGAAGTTTCGAACGCCGACTACGCCCGGTTTCTCGAGCAGGTCGGTCGGAGCGGGGATCATTCGCGTTGCCATCCGGACGAGCCGAAGGGGAAGGAGCACACGCCGAAATTCTGGGCAGCGCCGACGCTGAATCGGCCGGAGCAGCCGGTCGTGGGCGTGGACTGGTTCGATGCGTACGCGTTCGCGCGCTGGGCGGGCAAGCGCCTGCCGACGGAAGCGGAGTGGGAGAAGGCCGCGCGGGGCACGGACGGACGGCGGTTCCCGTGGAGCGGCGGCTGGGATCCGCGCCGGGCGAACTACCGGGAGGACGGGCGAATCGACGGGCAGGCGAACACCGCGGCCGTGAACTCGCTCGCGGAAGGCGGGAGCCCGTGCGGGGCCTTGCACATGGTGGGAAACGCATCGGAGTGGTGCCAGGACTGGTACCACCCCGCGACTTACCGTTCGGGGGCCGACCGCGACCCGACCGGACCCGGGACGGGCTCGGAGCGCGTGGTGCGCGGGGGCTCGTACGGCAATGACCCGCAGCATTGCACCGCGGTTTCGCGCGCCGCCCATGCACCGCCGCGCGACCGGAGCTCGACCGTCGGCTTCCGGTGCGCGGCGGATTAGTGTCCCGTCTACGCTTATCCTGCTCGTTCGCCGGGCGCTCCGTGGAGGTCGGCTGGCTCCCGTCAGGTCGAGCTTTCAGGAAACCCGTTCGATGCGCTTGTCATCCCTTCGGCCCGGCTCAGGGCAGGCTCTGAGCGAAGTGAAGGATCCAAACCAAGCGTAGCGACCGCTTTTCTCGACAGGGCACTGGCTCGCACACGGCACGGTCCGAGGGCCGGTTGAGAAGGTTGGGCGTGCGTCTTTGCTTGGATCCTTCGCTTCGCGCTGCGGCGCTCCGCTCAGGATGACATGCCGGGATGACGGGTTCACCGAAAGCGTACTCCGCTACAGCCGCGGACCCTTGGAATTAGCGTAGACGGGACACTCGTGGGCCTTCCAAATCGATCCTGGGGGTGCACGACAT
>JACPWG010000084.1 GCA_016197205.1 Planctomycetota bacterium | reverse complement strand
GAGGTCCGAATCTGCGCAGTTATTTTTGCGCGGGCGCTTGCCGTTCGAGCGCCCCTCAGTACCGCCCCACGGCATTGGGTAACCCCTTTGCTCGGCGATTTTGGCCGCCCGCTTTTTTTGCGCTCGCTCGCCGTAGTTCTCCGCTACTACGCCTCGCTCGCGCGCCTCGCGGGCGGCCAAACTTGCCTTCGCCTATGGGTCACCGACTTCCGTGGAGCGGTACTCAGGGCGGTGGCGCAGGGCCCGCCGCGGGCGGCCGCCGACGGGGCACGCCGGCGAGGGCCTTCCTCCACTCGACGGGTGAGATCGGCTTGCGCAGCAGCACGTCCACGCCCGGGGGGAGCGTGCCCTCGGCGCGCATGAGGTCGGCGAACCCGGTCAGCATCACGATGGGCTGGTCGGGCGCGACCTTCCGGAGCTGGAGCGCCAGATGGTCGCCGCTCATTTCGGGCATCGCCCGATCGAGGAGCACCAGGTCGTAGCGCCCGGGGGCGAAGCGGGCAAGCGCCTCCTCGCCGCCGCCGACCGGATCGAAGGTGTGGCCGTCCTCCGCGAGGTAGCCGCTCACGACCGCGCGCACGAGCGGGTCGTCGTCCACACAGAGCACGTGGAGGGGAGGCCCGCTCGTTTGCGCCACGGGCTCGGACTTTTCTTTTCGCACCTGGCCGGTCGGCACGGGGAAGGCGAGCGTGAAGGTCGTCCCCAGGCCGGGTCGGCTCGCGATGCGGATCTGGCCGCCATGTCGCTGGACGACGCCGTGCACGAGGGTGAGGCCCATGCCGCTCCCGCGCCCCCCCTTGGTCGTGAAGAAGGGTTCGAAACAGCGGGACTGCACCTCCCGGCTCATCCCGAGACCGGTGTCGCCCACCTGGACCTCCACTCCCCCGTCGGAGAGCCCGGTCCCCACGGTCAGGGTCCCGCCGGTCGGCATGGCATCCACCGCGTTCAGGAGGAGGTTCACGAGGGCCTCGCGCAGCTCCGCGGCGTCCCCGAAAATGAGGGGAACCACGGCCGTGTGCTGCTCGACGGCGATGGTGATGCCGCTTCCCTGCGCCTGTCCCTGCCACCGGGGCTGCGTGAGGGCGACCGCCTCCTTCACGAGCGCGTTCACGTCGACCGCGACGAAGGTCTCCTCGTGCTCCTGGGGGCGGCAGAAATCGGCGAGTCGGCGAACCACCGCGGCCGCGTCGCTCGCCGCCGTGTGAATCATCCGGAGCCGCGCCCTGACCGTTTCGTCGAGCCGCTGTTCCTGGCGCAGGAGCAGCTCGGAAAAGCCGAGGATGGGCAGGAGGGAGTTGTTGAAGTCGTGGGCGATCCCGCTGGCCATCTGGCCGATCGCCTTCAAGCGCTCCTCCTGAATGAGGTAGGCCTGGGTCGCCTTCAGTTCCTCCAGCGCGGCCCTCAGTTGCCGGTTCGCCTCCCGCAGGGCGTCCTCGGCCCTCCGGCGCGCCGACCGCTCCTCCGCCGCTCGAATGGACCGCAGGACCGCCGGGGCGAGCCGGGCCAGCCTGTCCTTGAGTACGTAATCCGTCGGACCGTCGCTCACAAGTTCGGTCGCGCGGTCCTCGCCGATCGAGCCCGAAACGAAGACGAACGGCAGCTCCGGGCACTTCTCGCGCGCCAGGTGCAGGGCGCTCAGCCCATCGAAGGCTGGAAGCGAATAGTCGGCGAGAATGACATCGGGCGGGGAAGTCGAGAGCTCTTCCAGGAATTGCTGCCGGGTTTCCACCCGACGAAGCCTGCAAGGGAGGCCGCCGCGCTGCAGTTCCGCCCGGATCAACTCGGCGTCCAGGGGACTGTCCTCGAGCAGCAGGACGCACAGTTCCTTGCTCATCGCAACCCCGCAGGGGAGACGGGGGACCTTCGGGCGCATCACGCGGAGGGCCGCAACCAACCTCGGACACCGCCGCGACGCCGGAGGCACGCTTCACTCCGCCTTCACGGGCCGTGGCCCGCTTCGGTGGGCGAAGGCCCGACGCCCGCCCCTGCGAGGGGAGAGGGAGCCATCCCCCGAAGGCACTCGCGCCGCGGCGCAATGCCTTTCGAGGAATAGCAACTCCATTCGCCGGGACAGGGGCGCGGAAGTCGGCGGCGGCCGGGGGGGCGGAGGCGGGACGCTGAACGCCGGCAATTCTAGCTGCGAAGCCCTGCCGACGCAACCCTGATGTGTCGCGTCCGCAGGCGACCGGTTTCAATGGGTCCTCGGCCTTCGGTGTCTTCGGTCCGTCCGGCGTGCCCGGTGGCCCGTCCTCGCTCCGGTACGCGGCAGGTTGCCCCTCGCCCCTGTTTCGATCGCGGCGCCGACGGACCGCTCGACTTTTTCGTTTGCCCGGACCGCGCCCACGATACAATGGGTCCCCGCTTCCCGACTCAGTACCGCTCCACGGAAGTCGGTGACCAATAGCCGAAGGCAAGTTCGGCCGCCCGCGAGGCGCGCGAGCGGGGCGTAGTAACGGAGAACTACGTCGAGCGAGCGCAACGAAGCAGGCGGCCGAAATCGCCGAGGAAATTGGTCACCCAATTCTGTGGGGCGGTACTCAGGGCACCGTACCGGAGGAGAGCCGCCCGTGACCCAGCCCGGCAGCCCCATTCCCCCCTCCCCTCCCGGGACGCGCCCGCCCGCCCCCGAGGTCGCCTACCCCGCGCACGCGGACGTCGTCATCGTGGGCGCGGGCATCGTCGGCGGCGCTTGCTTCCACGCCCTGGCCCGCGCCGGCGGCCTGCGCGTCCTTGCCCTCGAGCGCCACCACAAGATGGCGGGCTCCACGGCCCGGAGCGCAGCCGGCTTCCGGCACCAGTTCGGCAGCGTCTCCAACATCCAGATGTCCCTTCTCTCCGGCCGCATCTACGGCGAGTTCGCCCGACGCTTCGGCTGCGACGAGGTGTTCGAGCGAAACGGCTACCTGTTTCTTTTTTCGGACGCCGCGCAGGCCGAGCAGGCGGCCGCGCGGGTGCGGCTGCAGCGGGAGCAGGGGGTGCCCGACGTGGAGCTCCTGACGCGGGCCCAGCTCGCGGCCCGTTTCCCGGCCTTGCGCTGCGACGGGCTCCTGTGCGGCGCCTGGTGCCCCTCCGACGGCTTCCTGCGACCGGACGCGATCACCGCCGCGTATTTCGAGGACGGCAAGGCCGCGGGCGGGCAGCTCTTCCAGTACTCGCCGGTGACCCGTATCCTGGCCTCCGCGGGCAGGGTCCGCGGCGTCGAGATCGCCGGAAAAACCGTCATCGAAACCCCGGTCGTCATCAACGCGGCCGGGCCCTGGTCCAACAAGGTCGCGCGCCTCGCGGGCGTGGAGATCCCCGTCGTCCCCACGAAGCGCTACCTGTATATCACCAACCAGTTCAAGGGGCGGGGCGTCCGGAGTTGGCCGCTGACGGTCTTCGACCTGGAGGCCTACTGCCGGCCCGAGACCGAGGCCCTCATGATGGGTTGGGACCGGCTCCCGGCCATGGCCGAAGGCTGGCAACGCTTCCCGCCCCCGCCTTTCGATCATGACTCCACGAGCGACGCGATCGAACCGGGCTTCGGGACCGGTCCGGAGGACTACGGCTACGAAGTGCTCGCCCGCATCGCGGAGCGGCTCCCGTTCCTCGAGACCGAGGCCGGCGTGGAATACGTCACCTGCGGCTATTACGAGGTCACCCCCGACGAAAAGGCCATCATTTCCTGGGACCCGCGACTGTCGGGTCTCCTCCACGTCACGGGCTTCTCCGGTCACGGCGTGATGCACGCACCGGCCGCGGGCGAGGCCGTCCGCGACCTGGTCCTCGGGCGGACGCCCCCCTTCAACCTCGCCCCCTTCCAGATCGACAAGCTTCTCCGGAACGAGCCGCGCGAAGACCCGGAGACGGTCGTGATCTGAGAAGGTGAACAAGATTTCTCCCAACGCTTCCCGTCGCGGTCCGTAGGTACAAGCAACGCCCGGATTCCGAGTCCCTCTTTGGTCGCGCCCACCCCCTTCACAGGAAAAACCTCATGAAATTCGCCGGCATCCCCGTCCGAATCCTCGCAGCGGCAGGTGTCCTCTTCGTCGGCTCCGGCTTCGGCATCCTCGCGGCGGCAAGTTTCCGGCTCGCCGCCCAGGTGCAGGAAATGGAGGAGCGGCTCGCGCGGGCCGAGAAGGCGCGGACGGAACTCGCCGGGACGCGGGACGGGGCGAAGGTTTCGGTGCAGCCGAAAAACGCACAGGCGCCGGCGGGCGCCGGGCTGAGCAACGAGGACTTGGCCCGGCAGGTGAGCGCGCTTCGCGCGGCTCTCGACGAGGTGAAGGCCTCGCCCGGGCAGGCAGGCGTCGCGGCGACGTCGATGAACGGGCCGGGCGGCGACGCGCCGGGCGCGCCCCGGGCGGCGCTCCTGGCGACCTTGACGCCGGAGCAGAAGGCGGCCATGGAGCTGGTCGTGGCCGACGTTCTGCAGAAGAGGGAGGACGCTCGCGAAAAGGAGCGCGTGGCCCGAATGGAAGAGGCCATGCAAGAGCGCACCAAGGCGATGCTCGACGACCTGACTGAAAAGGTCGGGCTCACCCCCGGCCAGCGGGACGCCATCGCGCCGATTTTCGCCGCGTCGGCGAAGCAGATGGCCGAGCTATTCCAGGGCCCGCGGCGCGACCCGAACCAGCCCCAGGACCCGAATGCTCCTCCCGCCGCGGACGCCGGACGCCGGGGCGGGCGAGAGGAGATGACCAAGCTCATGGCCGAAACGGACGCGCAGGTGAAGACCCAGTTGACGGCCGCCCAGTCGGTCCAGTATGACGAGTGGCGGAAGACGACCGGGAATCGCATGGGCATGGGCGGCATCGGCGGTCGCGGAGCGGGTGGACCCGGCGGCGGCGGCCAGGGGATGGGCGGCGGCGGGAACGGCGGTAGGGGTGGCCGGGGTGGGCAGCCGGGCGGTGGCGGGAACTAGGGGACCTTCGACTTCGATTCGAGAGGTTGCGTAGGGGCGCCCCTTGTGGGCGCCCTGCAGCGGACGGCCTGTCCGAGACCCGGGCGGGCACAAGGCCCGCCCCCACGCCCTGCTGCTGATCTGGATCTTCTTTGAAGGTCCACCAGGGGTGCGTAGGCGAAGCCCGGACCTCCCGCCGGGGCCCCGGGAATCCCAAACGGACTTGGCCGACACGGCGCCAAGGTGCGATCGCCGCGGGCCCGACGACGGGCAGGACGCGCCCCCCCCCCGCCCCCATTTCAATTGGCAGGGCCGGGAGCCCGTTATATAATGCCCCCTCAGCGGGCTCCGCGCCGCCACGACGCCCTCCTTTCCAGGGTGGGTCGAAGTTCACGCCGCGGAGCCGAACCCTTCTCCTGATTGGGGCTTCCAACCCAGATGCCATCTGAGGCAGAGGATCGCGACTCGCTCCGGGAGATCCTGTCGGAGGCCACCCGACTCTCGGCCGAGAAGAGCTACGTTGCCGCGCTGGCTCTTTTCGAAAAGGCCCTGGAGCTCTCCCCAGACCACCTGCGCGCCCTCTTCAACAAGGGCGCGCTCCTCTACCGGCTGAAAAAGTACCCCGAGGCGGAGGTCTGCCTCTCCCGGTCGCTCGAGCTGCAGCCCGGCTGGGCGGAGGCCATGCACGCACTCGGCAAAGTGCGACGCAAACTCGGCAAACCCCCGCTCTTGCCCTCCACCTCCGAAGACTCCGCGACCTCCTCCACCATCGGCGACTCCGGAAAGCCCGACCTCTTGCTCGGCACCCTCGCCATCAAGGCCGGCTACGTCACGACTGAAAAAATCGAAGCCTGCCTCAAGGAACAGGAGGACCTCGCCGCACAGGGCATTCGCCCGCCCCTGGGCGAGATCCTTGTCGCCCGCGGACACCTCACGAAGAGCAAGCTGCAGTTCCTGCTGCAGAATCAAGTCTACGTCGACCTCCGCGCCGACGACAAGCTGCTCGGTCGCATGGCGATCCGGAACAATTTCCTGACCGAGGACCAGGTCACCGAGGCGCTGGATTTCCAGAAACGGGAGTACGCGAAGACGAAGCGGATTGAACGCTTCGGGGAGATCCTCGTCCGTCGCGGGTACCTGTCGGAACAGCGGCTGGAGGCGCTGCTCGCCGCGCAGGAGCGCATCCGCGAAGGCCCGGAGACTCCCGCGGAAACGGCCGCGACGGGGGGTGCCTCGAAGTCCGGCAAGGGCTCCGGACGCGGCAAGGAGCGTGCGGGCGGCACTGCCCGACTGCCGGTACCGGCGGGCCCCGGACCCAGAGAAGCCGAGGGCGGGGAGCGGGAGCCGGAGCGCGAGTCGGAGCCCGCGGCAAAACGACCTTCGGCGAAGGACGACTCGGACTTCGCTGCTGCGGCTCCGTCGGAGCGGACGAGTGTCCCCGTGAATCCCAAGGCGGACACGGCGGTGCTGTCGGCGCCGCCCCCCCTGGCCTCCGGTAAGGCGGGTCCCGGCTCCGCACCGCGGCCGAGCCGACCGCCGATCCCGCCCGGGATCGTCTCTCAACTCCAGGCCCCGCCCCTCTGGGAGATCCCGACCTCTTCGGACCCGTCGCCTCCGGCGGCGCCGACGCCCGCGGCACCTGCGACACCTGCGGCACCTGCGACACCTCCCGCTCCTCCGGTCCCCGTCGGACCTGGACGCGTGGCCCGGGACGCAGCCGCGGAAAAGGCCGCGCCGGGAGACGAAACCAAGCAGCTTCCACCGCCCGAAGAGCTCGAAGCCGCCGCGCGCGCGGCATCCTCGACGGCGAACAGCGAAGTCGTCAGCGTCGCGGCGGTCGCGGCGGCGACCCCGGAGGGTACCACTTCCGCCTCGGTCGCCGAAGAGCCGACGCGCATCGCACCCAGCGGACCGGCCCCGAGCCCGAGCAGAGCGTCGGCGGAAGCTCAACCATCCGTCATCGCCCCGGCGCCCTGCGCGAGCGGCGCGACGGACGCGACCGCGTCGGCGCAGCCGGCGATGAGCGCAACGGGCGCGGCTTCCCCCGCATCCGGCTCCATGCTCGCGTCCGCGTCCGGGTCAGCATCCGGGTCCCCACGGCCGCCTTCGCCGGCAGCCGTGGCGACAAGCGCCCCGACTTCCACCCCCGCGGCGACCGAGCCCGCACCGGCGGGAACGGATCCGCTCGACGCCGACGCGGAGCTCGACGCTTTCGTCCCGAGCCTGCCCGAGCCCGACCTGACAACCCCGCTGGCCGGGGCGAAACCGATCTCGCCCACACTCCAGGAGGCGCCGGCGCCGACCGCCGCCCCCATCGCGAAGCCCCCCGGGCCCACGCCCGGCCCGGCGTCCTCGCTTCCGCCCGGGACCGGCAACGTCTCTCGACCGGCCACAAGCACCGGCATCGGCTCGGGCACGCCTGACGCGAGCCCCGCGCTTCGTGATTCGTCCGCCGGCGAGACCAAACTCGACGTCCCGTTTCTCGACGAGGATGCGGAGGAGCTTCTGCAACTGAGCGCACTCCCCTCCATGGGCGCGAGCAGCCCAGCTACCGGACCCGCCGTCGCGGCAACGCCCGCACCGACTTCGACGCCGGCGCCCGCAACGTCGGCGGGGCAACCGCCGGCGTCCGCCATGGCAACGCCCACGCCTGCGGCGCCCACGCCCGTGGCGGTACAGGCGCTCGCGCCGGCCCCGGCGCGTGGGGCCTCGAGCCCCGCACCGAAACCCGCGCCGCCGCCGGTCGCCGCGCCCGCGACGTCATCCCCCGCGGCCATGCGCACTCCGGCTCCCCTGCCGGCAGCCGGCTCCGCACCCAAAGCGAAACCGCCCGCGACGCCGGCCTCCCCGGCAGCTCCGGTCGTCGCGTCGCCGTCCTCCCCCCCGAGCGCGCCTGCGGCCGCTTCGGGCGGCCCCGTGTCGCCCGCACAGGGAGCCGCACCCGCGGCAACCTTGGCGCCGGCGCCGACCCCGGCTCTCTCCGCTTCGGCCGCCCCCAAGGAGGCGCAGGACTCGGTCCCGCCGCGGCGTGAAGAAACCAGCGGCGAAATGCTCTCTCCCCTCAAGCGCGCCCTCCAGCACGCCCGATCCAAGCAAAAGCAGGAGGCGGGTTCGGCCCCGACGGCCGGCCCCGATGCGAGTGCGCGCGAGTCGGTGCCGGCGGCGCCGCCGCCACCCACCACGTGTCCCAGCCCCGCTGCGACGGCGCCTCTGTCCGCCCCGCCCGCCGCCCAGCAACCTCTCGCTCCGCCCACCGGCGCCCCTACGACCCGTACGGCCCCAGCGGCCCCCACGACCGGGGCGTCCTCCGCCGACATGCTGGATTTCGCCTCCGGCTCGGAAGTCGAAGGGCCGGAGGGGATGGACATCGAGGGACTCGAACACGAGGCGGAAGTCAGCCTCGGGGCTTCGTCGCCTGCGCCCTCTTCCGGCACGTCGCCGTCGTCGCCACCCATGCCCGCGCCCTCGGCGCCCTCCGCGCCCGCGGTCGTCGCGGTCGATGCGACCCCGAAGGCCCAGCCCCCGGCTCCCCCGCCGTTGCCGGCGCTCCCCGCGCGCATCACGAATTCCCTGGGCATGGTGCTGTCCCTGGTGCCGGCGTGCCGTTTCACGATCGGGCATCCCCGCGACGGTTTCGACGACAATCGCCCCGAGAAGGAGGTGGAGCTCTCCGATTTCTACGTGTCCATCCTCCCCGTTTCGAACGCGCTCTTCTCCCGTTTTGTGGACGCCACGGCACACCGCGCCCCGACCGCGGCCGACATCGGCGACGCCACCTGGAGCGCGTCGAAGGGGGGGACGATCGGCTTTCCCCCGGAGAGGGCCGATTTCCCGGTCACGTGCGTGAGCTGGTCCGACGCCCGGGCGTTTTGCCAGTGGCTGACTTCGCGCTCGGAGGAGAGGGTCTCTCGCCGCCGGTACGAGCTGCCGACCGAGTGCGAGTGGGAGCGGGCGGCCCGCGGCATGGAACGGCGGAAGTATCCGTGGGGCGAGAAAAAGCCGGAGGACAAGGCCTTCCTCGACGGTCTGGGTCCCGGCAAGCTGGGCCGCTTTCCTGCGCTGGCGTCCCCCGCGGGCTGCATGGATCTGCTGGGGAACACCGCGGAGTGGTGCCGGGATTCGTATGACGCGGAGGCGTACACGAAGCTCGCCGGCAAGGATCCCTGCCTGGCCGAGGAGGGCTCGGGCCGCGTGCTCCGCGGGGGCTCGTGGGTGCGGACCTCGCTCAGGCTCCCCACGGCCGTTCACCGAGATTACCAGGATCCGTTCGTTCGGAGCTACCAGATTGGATTCCGCGTCGTTGCCAGAGGGACGTGACCGCATGGCCGAAGCGCCATCGTTTCGCGACTACAACCTTCCGGAGCCGCTGCTCCAGGCCTTGGACGAGGCCAACTACATCTACCCCACCGACATTCAGGCGGCGATGATCCCCATCGCCCTGACCGGGCAGGACGTGCTGGGTCAGGCGAAGACCGGGACCGGCAAGACCGTGAGCTACCTGGTGCCGATCCTGGCGAATCTCCAGCCCGGGCCGGAGACGCAGGCGGTCATCCTCGCCCCGACGCGCGAGCTGAGCCTCCAGATCTGCGACGAGGTGTTCAAGCTCACGAAGCACCTTCCTTTCCGCGCGTGCGCGATCTACGGCGGCCAGGACATCCGGATCCAGCTCCAGGAGTTGCGGCACGGCGTGCAGATCGCCGTGGGCACGCCGGGGCGCATCATCGACCACCTGAAGCGCCGCACGCTGCACCTCAACAAGATCCAGTTCGTGGTCCTCGACGAGGCGGACCGCATGCTCGACATGGGGTTCCGGGACGACATCAAGTACATCCTCGGCCATGCGAACCTGCACCGCCAGACGTTCCTGCTTTCGGCGACGATGCCTCCGGACATCATGCGCCTGGCGGAGCGCTACCTGCACAACCACCAGGACATCATCCTCTCGCGCGACGACCTGACGGTCGACGAGGTCGAGCAGCACTACGTCTCCGTGACGCAGGATCACAAGTTCGAGTACCTGCTTGCGCTCCTGGCGCAGGAGGGCGCGCCGAAGGCCATTATCTTCACGAGGACGAAGATCGGCGCGGACAAGCTGGGGCGGCGAATGAAGGACCACGGCCTCTCCGTGCACGCGATCCACGGCGACCTGCACCAGTTGCGCCGGGAGAAGATCATGGAGGCCTTCCGCCACGGCGAATTCCAGTACATGGTCGCGACGGATGTGGCCGCGCGCGGGCTGGACGTGCGCGACATCAGCCACATCATCAACTACGACATCCCGGAGGACGCGGAGTCCTACGTCCACCGGATCGGCCGCACGGCACGGATGGGCGCGATCGGCAAGGCGGTCACGTTCGTCACTCCCGAGGAGGGAGGCGAGCTGACCTCGATCGAGATGCTGATCAACCGGGAGATCGTGCAGATGCGGCTGAACGGCGTGACGCCGGTTCCGCGGCGGCCTGCGGGCGAGGGGCCGGCGCCGGCGCCCGGCGGCAGTCGCGGGGGACGGCGGCGCTTCGGGCCGGGGCGCGGGCGGCGGTAGGGTCGGGTGAAGTGGTGACAAGTCGATCAGCTACGCGTTAGACGCCGCGGGAGGCAGGATCCAGAGCAGGCCCTGTCCGAGCGTGGCCGCACGACAGGCCCAGCGGAGGACCGCGCTCCGGCGCACGCCGGTTGCGAGATCCGCACGCGCGTAGGGAAACGCCGCAGCCGCCCCCCCGATCGCACACAGGAAGGCGAGCCCGACGAGTTCGAGCGCGCGCCGGGCCTGTCGAGCGCGCGCCCTCGTCGCCAGCTCGGCCACGGCCCGCGGGGGGAGGGTCCAACGCAGGCTCGCGCGATGAAAGGTCGTTCCGAAACAACGACCCGAAAAAAGGCTAAACGCGACCGAAGGCGGCAAGTGGCTGGATCATGGCTCCGCGCCCCAACTAGCCGCGGGCGAAATTTGAGATTTGAAATTTGACTTTTTGCAATTTGAAATTCGGACCGGCCGTGTGGGTCGAATGCGGGACTCTTACACAGAGACGCGGAGACGCAGAGGCCGGGCGCTGAGTCCACTCTCCTCTACCGGCGATCATCGCTGGCAACGCACTGAGAGATCGATTTTAGCTTCATTTCGGCTTGTTGTTCCGAAATCGTCGACCCCCCGCCCCCAGCATCTGAGGCTCCATTTCACAACAGTCGAACAGCCCTCCCCACCTTGAAAGGGCTGGGCCGTCGCGGATCGAACAGGTGGAGGTCCGAACAAACCGTCCCTGGCCGCGCGGCCGAGCGCCGCGATTGCGCCCGGCCACGCGGGATCAGGTATTCACCCTATTACCGGGAGCGGCCCAGGGCCGCATCGGCCAGTTCCGTCACGCTTCGGTTCGGGCCGCAGGTGGGGTCGATGCAGGTGTCGGAAACGATCTGCCGGGTCTCGAGCATCTTCCGCGAGACGCCGAGCCGCCGGCGGATCGACTCGGCCAGGCCCTCGGCATAGGCGATCCGCGACGAGTCGATCCGGAGCTGTCCGCCCTGGTCGAGGCCTTTCAACTCCTCGAACTCGGAGCGCATCCCCTCGGCCTGCACCTCGAGCTTCGCCCGCCGCTCCTCCATCGCGATCAGCGTCCGCTCCCCCGCCCCCACGCCCGCGCCCTTGGCCTCGAGGATGCGGGTGCGCGACGCGATCGAGGCGTCCAGGGCCTCCATGCGGCAGAGCTTCTTGCGCAGGTCGCTCTCGGCCAGCGCGCGGGAGTACTCCCGTCCCTCGTAGGTGAACGCCGTCTGCCGGGGATGCCGCTTCAGGTCGTCGTGCAGGGCCTCGACCTTGCGGCGCAGGGCGACGCGCTCGTCTTGCGTCTCGGCAAGTCGGCGGGCCGCCTCCTCGCGCTCGAACGAGGAGGTCGCGAGCGCCGTGAGCGCCTCGCGGATGTCGTTCTCGCCTGCGGCGATCTCCTGGTCGAGGCGCGCGAGCTGCAGCTCGACGGGCGTCGCCTCCTCCACCGCCTCGGGTGCCTTCTCGCGGGCCAGGCCCGCTGCTGGAGACCGTACACCCCAAGTTTTCGCCGTAGGGGCGGGCCTTGTGCCCGCCCCGCATGCAGCAGGAGGTGGCCCGTCAGGGCGACCACAAGGGTCGCCCCTACCCCGGGCCGCGCCTCTTTGCGCAGTGCGCCGGCGTTGCCAGGGCGAGCAGGGCCGGTGTCCAGCAAGAAGTTGTGGGCAACGATCAGCTCGTGCACAGGTCCCCGTGCGGGGACGGAGGTAGCCCGCGAGCGGCGGGCGGCGGGCAAAAAAAAGGAACGGGTGCGCCCGGTCTCCCTGCGGGTCGGACCGGGCGCGCCCGTTCTTGCGGCGTCGAGAAGTTGCCCTGGGTCAGGCGCAGGCGGCTACTTGCCGTTGCGCATCACCTTGTCGATCCCTCGGATGACCTCCTCCTCCTTCGGGAAGCGGCCTTCGTCGAGTTTCGAGAAGACCGGCTTGCCGTTCACGGTCACCTCGAACTTCCCGCCGTCCGAGGGGACCAGAATCAGCTTCTTCATGTCCGAGGCGTACTTTTCCATCAAGGCCTTGGCCAGGCCCACGGCCTGGGGCTCGTAGTGTCAAACCGAGCAATAGACGAGCTGGATGTCCATGTTCTCTCCTTGGTTGAATGGAACCCGGCGGCGGCGCCTGCGACGACTCCCGACCATCATACTCGGACGATCGGAATTCGAAAGAAAATTCCGGGGGCGTGCCGGTCCGAGTCAACCTTTCCGAGTCGCTCTTCGGGGTTGCGCGCCCCTAGGTGAGTCGTGGGGCGGCCGGCGGAAACCGTGGCCGGCCTCGGTGCGGGAAAACCCTTGTCCCGCACGTCGCGCCGCGGGTATACTCCCGGATGGAGGTTTCACCATGGACACGAAGCACGCCCCTGCGGCCCCGAGCCTCTACTACCCCGAGTCGGATGGGAGGCCGATGGCCGAGTCGGACCCGCATCGAGACGCGATGGTCGCGCTCATCCATTGTCTGCGGTGCTGGTTCGCGCACCTTGCCAAGGTCTATGTGACCGGAAACCTCTTCCTCTACTACGAGGAGGGGGACCTGTCCGCCGTGGTCGCCCCGGACGTCATGGTGGTGAAGGGTGCCGACTCCCATGCGCGAACCACGTACAAGCTCTGGGAGGAGGGCAGGATCCCCTGCGTCGTCATCGAAGTGACGTCGCGACGGACGAAGGCCGAGGACCTCCGCCTGAAGCTGGGGATCTACCGGGACGTCCTGAAGGTCCAGGAGTACTGGCTCTTCGATCCGACGGGCACGCTGCTCCGGCCACGTCTCAAGGGGTACGACCTGATCCAGAACGAATACCGGGAGATCGCGATCCAGGAAGGGCGGGGGTTGAGCCGGGAGCTGGGGCTCCTCCTGGTGGAGGAAGGGGAGTTGCTGCGACTCGTGGACCCGGCAACAGGCAAGGCGCTGCTCACGCCGATGGAAGCGGAGGCGGCCCGGATCGACGCGGAACTGCGCGCCGCGGCGGCCGAGCAAGCGCGGGCGGCGGCCGAGCAAGCGCGGGCGGCGGCCGAGCAAGCGCGGGCAGCGGCCGAGCAGGCCCAGGCGGCGGCCGAGGCGCGTGCGCAAGCCGAGGGTAAAGCTCGGGCTCGAGCCGAGGCCGAATTGGAGCGCCTGCGCCGGCTCCTCGGCGAGCGTTGATGCGCGGGGCTTCCGCGGCCCCGGGGAGGGGCCCCACCTCACGCCGGCATGAAGAAGGACGTCGCGTACTGGGTGACGCGCACGGCGAGAAAGCCGAGGGCGAGCCTGCGGTGAAGCGTGCGATTGCCGCGTCCAAGAAGAAGGGCGCGGCCCGTCGCGATGATCGCCACGTAGAGCACGAGCATGGCGACCGACAGGGCGACGTGAAAGAGGCTGAACGCGCCCACGCCCTTCAGCACTCGCTCCACGGCGTTTCGCGTGAGCTCCACCAGGACCAGGGTCGTCAGGTCCCCGGCGAATGCGGCCAGCATGAGCGGCACGTGCACGCGCGGCCGGCGCCGAAACGCCAGGCCCAGCCCCAGCAGGCAGAGCACCGCCGAAGAGATCCACAAAGGCACGGCCGGCGACATTCCTGTTCCTCCCTCACCCCGCCAGGCCCAGGTGCTCCAGCCCCCAGGCGAGGAGCATCAGCGACCCGAACCCGAGCAACATGTACTTCACGACGCTCGCCTCCTCGTGCTTGACCATTTCGCCGAGGAGGGCATGCAGCACCAGATAGAGAAAACTGCCGGCGACCGCCGCTAGGATGGCCCCCTGGCTCGCGGCCCCCACTCGCCCGAGGAGCAAGAGCCCCAGGAAGCCCCCGACCTGCGTGGTCAGCTCGACCAGGCCCGCGACCGTGAAGGCCTTCGCACGACTGTAGCCCGAGCCCCGACCGAGGGTCGCCAGGGCCAGGCCTTCGGGCACCTTGTGGTACGACACCGCGAGCAGGATGAAAACGCCGACCTTGCTCCCCTGCCCCTGGCTGCCCGCGGCGATCCCGAGCCCGTCCACTACGCTGTGGATGCCGATCGAGATCATCATGAGGAGGTTGACGGAGCTGAAGAAATTCTCAGAATGCGTCGCGGAGCAGGCCGGGCAGATGTGAGCCACGAACTTGCCGAGGAGGTAGAACGCCAGATAGCCGCCCGCGGCCGCAACCGCCAGTTCGCCGGTCGCGCCGAGCGCGCGGCCCGAGCCTCCGAGCAGCCGCCACGACTCCGGAACGATCTCGAAGGCCGTGACGCCGAGCAACGCCCCGGCCGCCAGGCTGATCATCGTGCAAAGACGCTCGTGCGTCACCTGCCGCACGCTCACCGCCGCCAATGCTCCGACGAGCGCCGCCGCCATCGCGATCGTCGTCCGCAGGAGTACGAGAGTCATCGGGGTCAGATGCACGAGTCACTCCGGATGACGGGTCCGTGACGGAAATCCCAAATCCCAAGGCGAAGGCGCAATTTTCAATGCTCAAGGCTCATTCAAGACTCAAGCCTGAATTTTCAACTCGGGCCGTTTGCGGACTCGGGACTGAGGGCATGGTTCAAATCCCGGCTACGCTCGCGATCGCCTGCGATCCGTAGGGGCACGGCGCTGCCGTGCCCACGAAGCGATCCCTCATAGTCGGCCTCGCGAGATGTCGGCGGCAGTTTGAGCCAGGCCGAACTTCTTGGCGAGAACTCACCATCCCGCGCGGTAGGGTTCCAAATCAGGCTGGCGCCCGAACTCGGAAGGGAACCACAGATATCACAGATTCGTACTTTGTGAAATCCCGAAGAATCGGTGAAGTCTGTGGTTTCGAAAACTCGGCCTCGCGAATATCTCGAAGAGACTTCCAGAAGTTTCGCAGTAGGGATCCAAAACGACGACGACGCCCAAAGGGGCACCCTCAACCTGTGCGCGGCACGGTCGCGGACGATGTTCAGCCAAGTCGGTCGCGACCGACGCAAATTCTCAATTCTCAATTCTCAATTCTCCAATCCCCCTCACTTCTCCGCCATGCCCGCCAACAACAAGTCGATCGCCTTCTCCGCGTCGACGATCGACGGGCGCCCCTTGGTCTTGTAGCGCACCACCCCCTCGGCGTCCACGACCACGATCGTGGGCGTACCCGTGAGCCGGTAATCGAGCGCGACCCGCGCCTGCCCGGTCCCCTCAGCGGGGGACAGAAGCGCGACGGGGTACGAGAACTGCCTCTCCTGCACGAACGCGCGCACCGCCTCGCCGCTCTGCTTCTCGGGATGCGTGAGCGGCAGGTGCGCCCCCACGAAGCGCACGGCCTTCCCCTTGTACCGGTCGAACCAGAACTCGACCTGGTTGTGGAAGTCCTGCGAAGGCTTCTCGATCATCTGGAAAAAAAAGAGTACGACGACCTGGCCGCGAAGTTTCGCAAGCGGGCTCTCCTCCCCCACCCACCCCGTCGGGGCCAGCTCCGGGGCCGGCTCGCCGAGCATCAGTTCCCACTCCCGTTTGGAGCGAAGCGTGACGGCCGCATCGACACTCTGGCCGCCGCGTCGCAGCACGAGCTGGAGCACCGCCCCGGGCTGCGCCGCCCCAAGGATCGGGGAGAGCGCGTCCGGGGACCGCAGCTCCGTTCCGTTCGCGCGGACGATCGCGTCGCCGGGCCGGAGACCCGCGCGCTCCGCGGGGGAACCCGCCTCCAGGCCGGTGACGAGGGGCACGCCGGCCTCGGCGCCGGCCGTCGCGGCCTGTTCCGCCGATGCAGGCTGTACCCGAAAGCCGGCCCACGGGCGATCGGGATCGCGCCCCGCCGGTGAAGGCCCGCCCTCGGCGCCCGGACCGGGGACCGGGGGGCCGCCCCCGCCAAAAAGCTGCAGCAAAATCAAGCCCGCGAGCGACACCAGAAAGATTCCGAGCAGCGCGCGCTGAAGTTTCTCCATCTCGACTTGCTTCCCCTTATTCGATTTCCTCGAGCCGATCGAGCACCACGAGATCGTACACGGCGGCCGCGAGGGTCCCGACGAGCAGGGTCCAGGTCGCATGGAAACCGTTCAGGACGAGAACTCCCGCCCCGGCCGCGACGACAAAACCCGCGAGGAGGGCGGCATTCGCCGGGTTCGACCGCAGCTCGAAAAGCCCGCGATAGACCGGGTACGCGGCGAACGGCAGCAGCAAAAGCCACAGGGTCCACAGGAAAACTCGATACAGCCCCGACGTCCGGTCCAGGCAAGCGCGGTAGTAGGACAGGCTGAACACCGACCTCGGGACCGACGCCGCGGCCTCGAGGGCCGAGACGGCCCCATGCCCCCCGACCCGCGGCCCCTCGGCAGCCGCGGCCGCCGTCGCGGACGTGGGCACGAGCGGGGCGACCGCCGCCGTGTCCCAAGCGTCGACCTTGAGCGAACACTCTGCGGCCTGGTCGTCGTCCCGAAGCGTGGCCGAGCCGAAGACCACCATCCCTACGCCGAGCCAGCGACCGATCGCGACGGCCTTTTCCACGTCGAAGCCGGAGACCGGGCCGTTCGGCGCCCCGGACTCGCGCGCATGTTCGGCGAGCAGCTCCTCCAGGTACTCGGCATCGAGCACGCGCCAGCCGCCCGTCGACTCGAGCTTGCGGGCAAGCGCGCCGGCTACAACCGAGTTTCCCTCCGCCGGCTCGAGGAGCATGGCGGCCTTGCGCCATTCCCTCTGTGCGGGCAAGCCCCCGACGACGCGGCCCACGACCTCGGACACCACGCGGTCGCGAAGATAGGTCGGGGACTCGAACTCCGCGCCGTAAACGGCGAAGACCTGGGCCGCGGTCGCCACGGCCAGGACCAGCGCCAGTACGGCCACAAGGATCCACGACTTGTCGTCCATGCCGCACGCAGCCACAACCAGACTCGAACCGGGGCGCCACGCTGGTGGCACCCTTCATGCCGCGCTCCCGGCCCTCGAGCGGCCGGCGGCGAATTCCAGCGTCGCGATCTTGGTCCCGACCGACAGGTTGTAGAAGAGCGAGACCGCCACGGCGACGAGGCAGACGAGCCCCGCCGGCAGCCCCTCGAGCCCGACCGCCAGGAGGAGGAACGCCGCGCCCGCGTCCACAAGCGTGTACAGGAGCACGAGGAGGACGCTCACGCCCGCAGCCGTCGGATCGAGCACGCGCCGCAGCAGCACGGAAAAGAGCGGCAACAGCAGGAGGATGGAGAGCCAGATGAGCGCACGGTAGGCGAGCGCGGTGTCGTACGCCCACGCACGCAGGTGGGGGATGGACAGAAGCCCCTGCTGCAGGTCCTCGCGGTAGCGACCGACGAGCACCCCGTTTCCGGTCTCCACGTCGAGGATCCGCAATCGCAGGTCGATGGCGGCATTGCCGCCCTCCTCAACGGTCAGGCGCTCGAGGCGCCCGAGGAGCACCGCTTTCGCGCCGGCCCGGCTGCCGGCCCTCCTCGCCTCTTCCCCGGTCTTAATGTCGTCCTCGGGGAGCCCCAGCTCCCGCCAGAGCGAGTCGACCAGGCCGGGCTCCATCACGGCGAACTTCCCGCGCGCAGCGATGGCCGTTCGCAGCAGCTCCGTGACCTTGCCTCCGCGGTCATTGCGCAGACGGCAAACGAGGAGCTCCTCCTTCGGACGCGCGGGCCGTATTTCCTCCGCGGCCGACGCGCATGCCCGCTCCGCCACGGCCTGCCGCAAGGGCCCAAGCTCGGGGTCGTCGGCCGAGGCCGGAACCCCGAACGCCAGGAAGAGAACCCAGAGGAGGGGCCAGCGTACTGCCATGCGCGCCCTGCGGAGACACGTGTGCTTCGGGGAAACCATGGAAGGGAAGGGGGCGGACTATAGCACGGCCCGCGGGGGGGGCGCAACAACTTTGCATCCCGCACGCGTGCGCTTCAACAGGACTTCGCGCCCCAGGCGCCGGCTATCGGCGCGACACGGGTGCCCAGCACGGCAAGCACAGTACCGCCCCACGGAATGGGGTGACCGATGTAGTCGGCGATTTTGGCCACCCGCTTCCCCGCTTCCCCCCTTCGCGCTGCGGCGCCGCGGGGCGCAGGTGTTGCGCTCGCTCGCCGTGGTTCTCCGCTACCACGCCTCGCTTGCGCGCCTCGCGGGCGGCCAAATTTGCCTACGCCGATGGGCCACCGACTCCCGTGGAGCGGTACTCGGTCGACGTCAACTCTTGACACAGGGTGCCCCAGTTGAATATCATGTTGCGCCCCACATGCAACTCGTGCCCTTCTTCTCGCGGAGGAAAGCATGGTCCCTCGCCTGGCCCTCGCGCTGGGCTGCGCCTTGGCAGCCCTGGCCCTCGTCTTCTCCCCCTACGCTTCCGCGCAGGACGACGCGGGAGGGACGAGGATCGCCCAGATCAGCGATTTCGAGGGGACGGTGGAGGTGAAGCCGGCCGCGGGCGGGGAAGTGCGCATCGTCAGTCGCGTCGGCACGAAGATCCGCAATTCCGCGCTTTGCGCCGGGGACGAGGTGTCCACGGGCGCGAACGGCAAGGCCGTGATCCTGATGGAGGACGGGAGCATGCTGCGGCTCGACGAACCCGGCGCGCGCATCGTCATCCGCCAGGGGCCGCTGGAGGCCGGAAAGGCGACCGTCGGGAAGGCCGCCGGGAAGAGCGTGCTGCGCCAAGTGAAAATCCTGGCCGGCAAGGTCCACGGCGACATCCAGCCGGGCACCGCGATCTTCACGGAGTTCGAGACCCCGAGCGGCGTCGCGGCCGTCAAGGGGACCGTGCTCGATTTCGACGTGAGCGGCAACAGCCTGCACCTGAAGCTCGGAAAGGACTCGCACATCACGTTCGGCAACGACGCGGTCGGCACGGAGCTGGACCTGGGTGACGGCCAGCATGTACGACTCCAGTACGACCCGGCCTCGCACCAGTTGAGCGTGGATATCCTCGAGGACGGCGGCGGCAGGATCGAGATTCACATCGGCGGTTCGGTCGTCCACGCGGGCAAGAATGACGGGGTAACGATCGGAAACGACGCCGGCGGAACGACCGTCACGGCGACCCAAGGCCAGCCGAGGATCGACCGCGGGGACGGCTCCGGCGAGCATGTCCTGCAGCAGGGACACGCGGAACAGGCGGGCCCGGCCCATGCGGGTCCAGGGGCGGGCCCTGGTCAAGGGCCAGGCGACGGCCAGGGTCAGGGGCCAGGCGACGGCCAGGGTCAGGGGCCAGGCGACGGCCAGGGTCAGGGGCAAGGCGATGGTCAGGGTCAGGGCCAGGGCCAGGGCCAGGGGCAAGGTCAGGGAAATGGTGGACCGAATGGCCCCGGGAACAACGGACGGAACGGCGACGGCCTTGGGGATCGCCAGGGCGGTCCGGGGGGGCCGCGGCATGGACAGAACCCGGACGATGTCCGGCAAGTGCCAGGCGGGCCGAACAACGGTGGAAACGCGGGTGGAAATGCGAATGCGCCCAATGGCGGCGGAGACTACGCCCACGCTGGTTTTGACATGACCCACCTCTTTTGGCACGGCACAAACAACGACCTGGAAGGGAACGAGGACTTCCGCGGCCGGCCCGACGCCAAGGCTGCGAACGGGTTTGGGTTCCAGGAAGCACACGCTCTCTTCCACTTCGCCTCGCTGGACGGCAACCTTCAGCCGGGGCTTCTCGCCTTCCAGTCCATCCACAACGAGAGCTTCCAGCGAACGGCCGAGCTCAACACCCCTTCGGTCATGAAGGAATTCGCCGACCGGCGTGAGGCGGAGTACCTTGCAAGCGTCGCCACGCGCTTCGACAACACCTTCTCCCAGATTCAGCCGGACGGCGTGCGCGCCAAAAACCTGGAACCGCCACCGAACGGGATTTTCACCCGGGGGAATCTGCTCGCGGACAGCGCCGCGTTCTTCCAGCGGCTCCGCACCGGAAATTTCGACACGCCGGATGCCCTCCACACCCTCTTCCACCTGGCCCTGCAGGAGGCGCATCTCTCCTTTCATGAGTCCACCGAAAAGGGCGGCTTCCACCAGGATTTCGACCATTGCAACATCCACTTCGGCCTGCAGAACAACGAGGACACCTCCGGCGAAGGCCCCGAATGCATTCCGCTGCCGGAGGGTGCCGAAGCGCTGATCGCCGGCGGGCTTGAGGGGCTTCACGAGAGACTGCACGCCCACCTCGGCAGCAAAGCGGCGATGGAGGAATTCTTCCACGCGGAGTTCTGCAGCCTGGAGGGCGCGGGTCAGGACGGGGACCTCCAGGCGCTGCATGCGCTCTGGCACAAGGTCCTCGGCATCCCGCTCAACAATTGCGGGAATCCGCCGTTCGCCCCCAATGATCAGCACGGCCATCTCGAAGTGTTCAATCCGCCCATGCCCCAGGCCCGCTAGTGGACTCGTGCACGGCGGCCCCGCTTTACGCCCTGGCGCGTGGCCCCTGGCGGAGGCGCCGGCGGGAACGGCGTTCCTGCCCTCCTCCCGTCGGATTGCCGACCCCAGCCGCGCCCGAGTGGCCCGTTGAGGAACTTCGGACACAGTCGTCAATTCTGTCACGGCGGGCCGTAACCCCTGCGGCCGTTCGCGCGGGCCGGAGGCCCGCGCCCCCAGGCAGCGTGTCTGGACTTCGGCAACAGGCCACGAGTGGGCCTTCAACATCGATCCTGTGGGTGCGTCGCGGATTCAAATGTTCAAGGCTCAATGAACAAGGCTCAATGTTCAAGGCTCAGGGAGGCCGGAGCCCCCAACGCCGATCTTCCCAGACCTGGTTCGTCAGCGGATTTCCGGAGCTTCGTTCACGCACGCGAATAAGGCGTTGAGCATTGAGTCTTGAGCCTTGCTTGAACCTCGATCATTGAGAATTGAGCCTTCGTTCTCCCCCCAGGCTTTCGAGGCGGGTCGGGGCCGCGAGAGCCACCAAGAACCTACAGAACCTAGATGGAAGCCCCACTAGGGCCACCTCCCCTGGATACTCGTTCGCGAATTTGCTCGCCACCGCGCCGCCAAATGAGGAGCTGTCTGTGATCGACCCCCGGTCGCGTTCCGGTGCCCCTCGGCTCTTATTTTTTTTCGTTTCCATGGCCGTCGCGTGCACCGGTCAAGCCTTCGCCCAGGTCACCACCACCCATTCCACCGCCCCAAGGCCGGAAGAAGATCCAGAGCACGTGTTCGGCCTCAAGTCCGGCAACTGGACCTTCCAACCCACCGTATCGACGTCCGAAGTCTACAACAGCAACATCTTCCTGTCCGACGGGGACGAGCAGGACGACTTCATCACGAACGTGATTCCCGGCTTCGGGATCCGCTTCGACTCGGACAAGGTCCAGGCCGCGCTCGCCTCGACCGTGCGCTTCGCGTTCTTCGCGGACCACACGGAGTCGGATGCGGTCGAACCCCTCCTCACCGGCAGTTTCAAGGTAGTCCCGGGCGACGTCTACGTCACCTGGGGAGGCTATTTCCAGCGAACGGAGGATCCTCTCGATGAGGTCTTCGCCGCCCGCCTCCCGGTGGAGCAGTACAGCTATTATGCGGGCTTCGGCTATGCCAAGGCCCCCTGGAACGCCGAAGTCTTATTCGAGCACATCGACTTCGCCGTGGACGAGGCGGACTTCGAGTTCGTCAACTATGAAGTCAACGAGGTCCGCGCGAAGGTCGGCTACGTCCTCAACCCGCAGTGGAAACTCCTGACCACCGGCGTCGGCGGCCACACCGACTACGTCGAGGAAGTGAAGGAAGACAACGTGTTCGAGGAAGGCGCGATCGGCGCCCAGTGGCTCCCCTCGGACTCGTTCGGGATCCTCGCCGAAATCGGCTACCGCAACCAAGACTACGACAGCGGCTCCGGCGAAGTGGCCTTCACGGAGGACTATCGGGGTCCCGTGACCCGGCTCACGGCGCGTTGGTATGCCTCGCCGGAGGACAAGGTGGTCCTCGCCTATTCGCATCGTCCCGAGGAATCCGTCTTCGGGAACTACTCGGCGAACGACACGCTCCGGCTTTTCTATGACCGGAGGCTGCACGACCGGTGGAGCGTCCGCGCGAGCGTGCTCTTTCAGCGCGCGGAAGAGGGGGACGCCGACAACACCCAGGCGCTGCGGGACTCCATGGTCGCGGAGGCGGGCGTCACGTACCGAATCGCCGGCGGCCTCGTCGCGGACCTCAGCTATTCCCACTCCCTCAAGCGAACGAACGACGGAACGGGCGAGTATGACGTGGACCAGGTGTCGCTCGGGGTGACCGTTTCGTTCTGAGCCGACCGAAGCGCGAGGGTAGAGGCGGCTGAGTACCGCTCCACGGAAGTCGGTGACCAATAGCCGAAGGCAAGTTCGGCCGCCCGCGAGGCGCGCGAGCGAGGCGTAGTAACGGAGGACTACGTCGAGCGAGCGCAACAAAGCGGGCGGGCGAAATCCCCGAGGAAATTGGTCACCCAATTCTGTGGGGCGGTACTGAGGAGACGAGGATGGGGATGCGCCGCGCTCGACGCCTGCCGAGGGGACTGCGATCCCCGCTCGCGTTCCTTCTCGTGACGTGGATAGCCGCCGGGTGCGGGGGCACGCCGGCGACGCCGGCAGGGCGGCAGCCGAAGTCGGCCGGCCGCGCGGACGCGTCCGCCGTGTCCAACGCGCCCCGCCTCTGGGACCGGGCCTGCAGGTTGGTCACGACTGTCGGGACGCCTGCCGTCCAGCGGACGCTGACGGCGCGATGGCAGGAGACCCTCGTCCCCGGCGCCGACGGCAGGCTCGCCTCGATCGCCCTGGCCCCGCGTGGCGCGTGGGTGTCGGAGCGCGACGCGCAGGGCGAAAAGCCCGTCTCCCTGGACATGCCGGAGGGCATCGACTTCAAGCGGGATCCGGAGGGCGCCGGTCCGCTGGTGAGCGTGCTGCCGGGCCGGCTCGGCGCCGGCGCCTCCGATGCGTGGCGCGGACGCATGGTCGCCTTCCTCCTGCTGGAGGAGACGGCATGGGCGAGCCGACCGCCAAAGACCGCGGCGTCAAAGGGTCCCTGGCCGATCCGACTGGAGGCCGAGGCCTTCGCGGAGCGCACGCGTCTCGGGGCATGGCCCGAACCGGTGACTCTCGTGGGGGAGGTCGGCCTGCTTCCGCATGTGGCGACGGCCGCGAGTCCGGGCTACCTCGCGCTCGTCGAGGTGAGGTTCGCGAAGGCCCAGGTGCTTCGACTCGAGATCCGGTGCGCGCTCGGCGAGGAAGGGGACCTCGTGGCCGCCGAAGTCCGCGGCACACCGCTCGAGGGGTCCGTCGCGCCGGAGGAGAGCCCGTTCCGCTCCGAGTTCCTGTGGCAGCTTCGGCGCCTTCCCGTTTCGCAGGAGCCGCCCGCCCCGCCGGCGTCGTCGTCGCGGTAGGCGGATGGCCTTGGCGGCCGGGCCGCCGCTGAGCGAGGGCCCGCCGCCCCCGTCAGCAGGCTTTTGCATACGACGACGTCGCCGCGGAAGACGCTCCACGCACCGATTTGCACGAAGCGCTGTCGCGGGCCGTCGGTGTCTTCGGCGTTTTCGGTGGCCCGTTCTTTTGACTTTTCCTACCGGATCGGCAAGTCCATGAGCATCCCGCGCGTCGCGATCGTCGGCCGGCCGAACGTCGGCAAGTCCACCCTGCTCAACGCCGTCGCCCGACGCCGGGTGTCGATCGTGGACCCCACGCCCGGGACCACGCGCGACCGCGTCAGCCTCTTCACCGAACACGGCGGCGTCTACTTCGAGCTGATCGACACCGGCGGGATCGTCGAAGAGACCCCCACGGAAGTCGAGCGCGCCGTGCAGGTGCAGGTCGAGATGGCCCTCAAACAGGCCGATGCGATTCTCTTCGTCGTCGACGTGCGGGAAGGGATCCTCTCCCCGGATCGGCGGATCGCCGAGCGCCTGCGCGGGCACGCCCGGCCCGTCCTCCTCGTGGCGAACAAGGCCGACACCGACAAGCTCGCCCTCGAGTCGCCCATTTTTTTTCGCCTCGGCTTCGGCGAGCCCATGCTCATCTCCGCGCTCCAGCGCACGGGGGTCAGCGCGCTGCTCGACCGGGTCGTCGAGCTCCTCCCGCCCGCGCCCGAAGGCCCGCCCCTGCCCTCCGAAATGAAGCTGGCCATCGTCGGCAGGCGCAACGTCGGAAAGTCCACCCTCCTGAACCGGATCGCGGGCGAGGAGCGGGTCATCGTGAACGAAGAGGCCGGGACGACGCGCGACTCCGTCGACGTCCGGATCCAGGCGGACGGCCACACGTTCGTTCTCATCGACACCGCCGGGCTGCGTAAGAAGGGAAAGACCCGGGATACCATCGAGCACTGGAGCCGCATGCGCAGCTTCTCGTCGATCAAACGGGCGGACGTGATCCTCTTCCTCTTCGACGCCACCGCGGAGGCCTCCGAGGTCGACAAGAAAATCGCCGAGTTCATCGAGGAGGAGGCCCGGCCCACGGTGGTCGTCCTCAACAAGTGGGACCTGGCCGGCAAGGTCACGACGCCGGACGAGTACGTACGCTACATGAACGCGCACTTTCCCGGCCTCGGCTACGCTCCGCTCGCCGTCGCTTCCGCGAAGACCGGGTTCAACGTGAAGCAGACCCTCGAGCTGGCTCGCGAACTGTATCGTCAATCCTCGCAGCGGATCCCCACGCCGATCCTCAACCGGCTGGTCGCGAGGGCGCGCGAGTGGCACCGGCCGAAGGCCCGCGGCGGCAAACTGCCGAAGATCCTCTACGCGACGCAGATCGATACCAACCCGCCGACCATCGTGCTCTTCGTCAGCCGGCCCAGCGCGTTTCCCGACGACTATCGCCGCTACCTCGCACGGAAGTTCCGCGAAGAATCCCCCTTCCCCGAGGTCCCGATTCGGCTGCTCTTCCGCGCCCGGGGCGGCGGGAAGCGGCGAAAGGTCCGGGCTGCGCCCCCGGAGGTCACGAGCACCGAGTGACGAGCATGCGTGACTGCGAGCGAGCTTCCTTCCGCATGACCGGCGAACGGCCGAGGACTGCATGCCGACCGACGGGGCCGTGGCGCCCGCGGCCGTGGCTGCGGCCTTGCTCCCGCCCCGCGCGTCCCACGCCCCTCCGCCCCCTCGCCGCCCTCCTTGGACTCGCGCTCCTCCTTGCGCCTCTTCTCGGCTGCCGCGCGCCGGCCGCCCGGACGCCGCCTTCCGAGGCTCTCGGCGACGCGTGGTGCGTCGAGCGCGTGGAGGTCACCCGCGCGGGCGAACTCCGGGAGCTCACCTTCGACCGCGTGGAGCGCGGGCCGGGCGGGCTTCGTCGCGCGTCGGTCCGCGTCCCGTACCGCTGGCCGTCGGCGCCGGAACCGCTCCGCGCCCAGGAGTGGGTCCTCGACGAGGCCACGGGGCGGCGCTTCGAATCGGCGGTGGCGAAGGCGTTGGCGGGTCCCCTCCGGGCCGACTTCCAATTCGAACCGGTCGGCGCGAGCGACCTCGAGCTTCCGGGGTGCGTGGTCGTGCGCGAAACTCCCGGCGTCCCCGCCGGTCGTCGGATTTCGTACAACCGGCGACCGGTCGTGGACCACGCCTACACGGTCCCCGCCGACGAGGCCGGCCGCTTGCGCGCGCTCCACGACGCGTTCGAGACTGCGCCGCCGCGTCCGGACAGCTTTCTCGCCTGGGACGTCGGCACCCAGGCCGCGTATCGGGAGCTGGCGGCCCTGTTGGAGGACCGCGCCCATCCCGCGTTGCGCCCCGTGGCGGCGGCCGCACTCGCGATGCAGGCGGGGGCATTCGAGGCCCTGGACCAGTCGCGGCGCCTGCTGAAACAACCTGCGCTGGAGCCTCCCCTGCGCGAGGCGCTCGACGGGCTGTTCGCGGACCCCGACCCGCGCGTGAGGGCGGAGGCCCAGGCCGCGTGGTTCGCGGTGACTCCGGACGCCCAGTCGGCCTCGCGCTGGACGCTTCGCGGCGGGCCCCTCGACGAAACGGCCCGAGGGCCCGCGGAGGCTCGCGGGACGAGCCTCGCGGTCCTGACCCGGCTGGTGCGGACTTTTCGCGTGCTGAGTCGCGAGGCGCCGGGACCGCTCAAAGCGGGGCTCGCGCGGGAGACGGACCCGGACCGGTGCGCCGCGGCCGTCGACGCACTGCGCGAGGTGGAACCCCATGCGCCCCTGCCCCTGCTCCTCCAGAACCTGGCCTCGCTCGACCCCCGCGTGCGCGGCTGCGCGGCGCTGGTCCTCGCGTCCTTCCCCGAGCAGCCCGACCCGGACGTCCTGGCCGCGCTGGAGCGGGCGTTCCTCACGGATCCGGATGCGTCGGTCAAGCGGCGCGCCGCCGTGGCCCTGCTGCGTCGAGGGGACGCGCGCGGGGCCGAGCAGGTCTCGTCGATCCTCCACGACGAAGATCCCGCCCTCCGCAGGGCCGCCCTGCTCGCCCTTGCGCGGGGCGCGCGACCGACGGAGCAGCTCCCGCACTGGGTCGACGCGCTCGACGACGAGGACGAGAGCGTGCGCGAGGTGGCGTTTCGCTCGCTCGCGGAACAGCGCCCGCCGGGGATGCTGACGATGCTCGCCCAGCGGATCGCGAGCACGCGGGAGACCCGCACGCGCATCGCGGCGGCCTGCGCGCTCGCGGAGCTGCTCGAGGGACGCGACCTCGAAGCGCACAGGTCGCTCGCCGCCGCGCTCCAGGACCCCGCCGAACGTCTTCGCTGGTTCGCCGGCGCCGCGCTCGTCCGGCTCGGCTTCGCCGAGGGCGCGGAGGAAATGCTGCGCGGCTTGCGCACGGGGACGGACACGGACCGCGCCCGGCTGCTCGCCCTGCTGGCGAAGGCGCCGGCCGCGCTGGCCGGCCCGCACCTGGTGCTCGTGGCGTCCGACGCCCTTCGCCCGCTCGCCTGCCAGGCGCTCGCCGCGCTGGTCGCGCGGCACGAGCCGTCGTTCTCGAGCTTCTATCGAAACGATGTGGGCCCGCGGCTGATCGAGCTGCTCGCCGAGTGGCCGCCCGCGGGCGAACTCCTGTTTGAGCTCACGCCGCAAGGGCCGATGGCCGGCGCGGAACCGGACGCGGCCGCGCTGGCGCAGGCGTGGCGGGCCTGGTGGCGGGAGTTCGGGCCGCGGCTCGAGTGGAGCGCGGAGCGACAGGCGCTGGTTGCGCCGGGAGAATGAGCGCCCCGCGGCCTGGTCTCTTCCCATGCACGATCGTTGACCCGCGGCCAGGGGCCGCGAAGCGTGGAGTCTTCTCATGAACTGCCGATGCATCGGGTCGCTCCTGGCAATGGCCTTCCTCGCCCTTGGCCTCTTCGCCTCCACGGCCCGCGCCCAGGAGGGCGGAAAGACGCTGCTCTACGGGCGCGGCGCCGATTCCACGAATCTCGACCCCCACGACATCGACGACGGGGAGTCCGTGAAGGTCGCGAACCAGCTCTACGAAGGGCTCGTGACCTACGCCGAGGACGGGCCCGCGATCGTGCCATGCCTCGCGACCGACTGGAAGGTCTCCGAGGAGGGGACCCGGTGGGAGTTCCACCTGCGTCCAGGCGTCCTCTTCCACGACGGCTCGCCCTTCGACGCCGAGGCCGTCGTGTTCAACTTTCGACGGATCCTGGACGAAAAGCACCCGCACAGGTATGACGCGAAATTCCCCTACGCCTCTTCGTACGGCGGCATCGCGGACCTGACCGCCCTCGACACGCTCACCGTCGTGTTCAAGCTGAAGTCCCCGTCGGCGGTTTTCCTCCCCAACCTGGCGATGTTCTCCGCCTACCTCGTCAGCCCAAAGGCGCTCCAGGAAAAAAAAGAGGAGTTCCCGTTCAATCCCGTGGGCACGGGCCCGTTCACGTTCGAGCGCTGGGACCGCGACGAGAAAATCGTGCTGGCCGCGAATCCGAAGTACTGGGGCGGCCGGCCCGCATGCGACCGCGTCGTGTTCCGCAAGATCGGCGAGAACTCCGTCCGCTTCCAGCTCCTCAAGGACGGGCAGCTCCACATCATGGACGGCGTGAATTTCGTGGACCTCGACGCGGTCCAGGCGGACCCGAAGCTGTCGCTGCTCCAGGTACCGGGGATGAACTTCTCGTATCTCGCGATGAACACGCGCCGGGCCCCCTTCGACGACCCGCTCGTGCGAAAAGCGGTCGCCCACGCGGTGGACCGCCGCAAGATCCTGAAGCTCGCGCTCCGCGGGTACGGCGAGACGGGCCCGAACCCGATCCCGCCGACGGTTTGGGGCTACGACAAGGGGATTCCCGAATACGCGTACGATCCTGCGCTGGCGAAGGAGTGCCTGCGAAAGGCGGGGAAGGCGGACGGCTTCAAGCTCCGGCTTTGGGCGATGCCGAACCCGCGGCCCTACATGCCGGAGCCGAAGAAGGTGGCGCAGATCCTGCAGGCGGACTTGAAGGAGGTCGGCATCGACGTCACGATCCATTCGCCGGAATGGCAGTCGTACCTGGACAGCCTGAAGCGCGGCGAGCACGAGCTGGGCATCATGGGCTGGATCACCGACAACGGCGATCCGGACAATTTCTTCTATCCGCTGCTCGACCCGGACAACGCCGTCGCCGGGAACGCGCTCAACATTTCCTTCTATGGAAATCCGGAGCTGCACAAGATCAACCTGCTGGCCCAAGGCCAGCTCGACCCGGAGAAGCGGCTCCTGCTGTATCAGCGGGCGCAGCAGATGGTGCACGAGGACTGCCCCATCCTGCCGCTCGCCTATCTGCCCGAATTCGCCGCCACGACCCGGACGGTCAAGGGCTACCGGCTCCATCCCGTGGGGCTGGTGAGGCTGGCCCCGGTCAAGCTCGAGTAGCGCCGGCGGCGGAACGACACCGCGACCGTCAGGGAGCGGTCTCGGCGTAGCCGACGTGTCCCTCCCGGCATCACGGGCTTGTGCGCGGTGGTGTCACCGAGGAACGTCGACTTCAAGGCTTCGTACTCCAGGGTGTCCCTCAGAAGGTGTGAGCGCGGTGCTCTCGCCAGACTGACCCCGCGAAGATCTCGAACAGGACCGCCATGCCGGCCCCAAAGCTGAGTTCCCTCCGGACCTCCCTTCGGCTCTTCGCCTACGCCCGAGGGTACTGGGCCTATATCGCCCTCACGGCGGCCGTGACCGCCGGATACGCCACGGTCAGCCGTGGCGTGATCTACCTGCTCAAGCCCCTCCTCGACGACGTCCTCCCGCGCCAGGACTGGGACACGCTCTACCTCATGGTCTGGGTCGGCCTTGGGGCCTCGTGCCTTCTCTTCGGCCTCTCGTACGCGAAGGACTATCTCAAACGCTACCTGATGCTCAAGATCCTGATCGACATCCGGGTCGAGCTCTGCCGCCACATGCTCTCCCTCTCGATGAAATTCTTCAACAAGCGGCAGGCCGGCGACCTCCTGTCCCGCGTGACCAACGACATCGCCGTGACGCAGGTCGCCCTCGAACACCTCTTCGACGACGCCCTCCTCCACCCCTTCATGATCCTCGCGGCCTTCGGCGCGGCCTGCACCGCTAACTGGCGGCTCTCCTTCATCGCGGTCCCCTTCATCCTCGTCTTCTCCCTCCCCCTGCTCCGCATGGGCAAAAACGTCCGCAAGACAAAAAAAAAGAGCCTCAGCAAGCTCGCGGACGTGGCGGAGGACATTCATCAGATGTTCACCGGCATCCGGATCGTGAAGTCCTTCCACATGGAGCAGGCGGAGATCGAGGACTTCCACCGGAAGAACGACATTTACATGGAGAAGACGCTGAAGGTCGTCCGGATCAAGGCGCTTGCGGACGCGGCCATGGAGCTCCTCTCCGCGCTCGCGCTCCTGGGCATTCTCTTCATGGGTGCGTGGCTCGTGGTCACGAAGCGCTTCGGCATGACCGTCGGCGGTCTCGGGACCTTCGTCGGGGCGATGGTCCTCCTTCGGGACCCCCTGAAGGGACTCACGAAGACCTTCAACACGCTGCAAGAGGCGCTCGCGGGCTGCGACCGGGTCTTCGAAATCCTCGACACGCCACCGGACATCACGGACGAGCCGGGCGCGATCGAGCTCGGGGCGATCCGCGACGGCATCGAATTTCGCGGCGTGTCCTTCGCCTACGGCGACGAGCCCGTGCTGCGGGACCTGGCCTTTCGCGTGAAGGCCGGCCAGGTGATCGCCCTGGTCGGCCCGAGCGGCGCCGGGAAGTCCACGCTGCTCGACCTCCTGGCCCGCTTTTACGACCCCACGAGCGGCGAAATCCTCGTGGACGGCGTCGACCTGCGGCGTGTCCGACGCGCCTCCCTGCTCCGGCACCTCGCCGTCGTCACCCAGGAGACGTTCCTTTTCAACACCACCATCGCGGAAAACGTGCGCTACGGGCGAAAGGACGCGACCCAGGACGACCTCGTGGCGGCGGCCAAGGCCGCGAACATCCACGATTTCGTGGCGTCCCTGGAGGAAGGCTACGACACGATCGTCGGCGAGCGCGGCACGCGCCTGTCCGGCGGCCAGCGCCAGCGCATCGCGATCGCGCGCGCGCTCCTGAAGGATCCGGCCTTGCTCCTCCTCGACGAGGCCACGTCCTCGCTGGATTCGGAGTCGGAGTTGCTCGTCCAGGAGGCCCTCAACAACCTCATGCGCGGGCGGACGACCTTCGTCATCGCCCACCGCCTGTCGACGATCCAGCACGCCGACCTCATCCTCGCCATCGAGGACGGGGCGCTGGTCGAGTCCGGGACCCACGCGGAGCTGCTCGCCCGCGACGGCCTCTACCGCCGACTCCATCGGCTGCAGTTCGCGGCCACGGACCGGGGAAGCGTCGCCTAGTGCCGCCTTGACAACCTTCGGACACAGCCGTCCGCGCGGTCACGGCGATTCGCACCCCAGGTGCCGGCTCGCGCGGGCCGGCCTGCGCTCCGCAACTCGCGGCAAGCGAGCGAAGGAGGGAGGCCCTCGCTCCCAGGAATCGTGACCGCACTTCGTCAACGCGGAAGTAGTGGCCCCTTGACCCCGTGGGGCCGCATCGCTCGAAGGCCGACGCCGCCGTTCGTAGTTCCGCCTTCAGGCGGAGCGTTGCGCGGCAGGGTGTTGGATTGCGGAGCAAGCGGGGTTGTCAGGCGCCTCTCCCCCGACCGTCGCGTCCACCGCGCCCCCATCGGTGCCGCTTCACCATGTCGATCGACGAAAAAGAGGCCCGGGATCGGATGCTCGGCGAGGCCGCGGTACTCAACCGCTTCGTCTCGCGCGACGAGCTGGAATCGTGCCTCGCCCTCCGTTGCGCCACGCAGCCGTCGCGAGACCTCGGGGACATCCTCGTCGCCCGCGGGCTGTTGACGCGCGAACGGCTCGCCAAGCTCCGACACGCCGTCGACGTCGCGTGGAGCCGCCAGCACGCGCCACCCTCCGATCCCCTCCTCGGGGCCACCCTGGGCGGCAATTTCCGCATCCTTCGCCTGCTGGGGGTCGGCGGCATGGGCTCGGTCTACCTCGCGCGACAACTCTCCCTCGATCGGCTCGTCGCGGTCAAACTCCTGCACCCCGCCGAGACTCTGTCGCGTGAAGTCGTCGAACGCTTCCGCCGCGAGGCCCAGGCCGCGGCCCGGCTCACGCACGCCGCGGTCGTTCGGGTCTACGCTTTCGAGCAGGACGAGGGACGTTCCTTCCTCGCGATGGAGTACGTGGAGGGGGAGACGCTCGCTGACCGGTTCGCACGCAGCCGTCCCCTCCCCCACGAGGAAGCCTTGCGCATCGCCCGCGACGTGGCCGCCGGCCTCGCCGCGGCGCACGCACAGGGGATCGTCCACCGGGACGTGAAGCCGCAAAACGTCTTTCTCGCCAAGGAGGGCGGCGTCAAGCTCGGCGATTTCGGCCTCGCCCGCGACATGAGCGCGGACGGGCTGGTCTCCGTTGCCGGACAGATCCTCGGGACCGCGCTCTACATGGCCCCCGAGCAGTGCCAAGGTCTGAAGGTCGATCCCCGCGCGGATCTCTACGCGCTCGGCGCCATGCTTTTCCACGTGGTCACCGGCCGCCCACCGTTTCGCGGCGCCACGGTCGTAGAACTCCTGCACCAGCACATCACCGTCCCCGCGCCGGCCGCCAGATCCATCCTCCCCGACCTGCCCCTGCCCATCGACGAGCTGCTTGCGCGCCTGCTCGCCAAAGACCCCGACCAACGTCCTCCTTCGGCCGCGTACACGGTTCTCTGCCTCCAAGCGGCCCTCGAAGGCCGCGGCGCGCCACCCGCGCCCGTCGCGCGCCCAGCGCCCCCGCCGGAGCCGCGACCCGTCGGGGAGACCGATGCCGAAGCGGCCACCCGGCCCGCGATCCCGCCCCCGCGAACGACCTCCGGCCGGGACCGGGCGCGTACGATGGCCGCGCGCCGCTACCGCAAGCTGCTGGTCGCAGCGTTGCTCACCGCGGTCCTGGTCGGCGCCCTGCTTTTCTGCTTGCTCGAGCTCGCGCCGGAGCGCACCATGGCCGGCGCCGGGACCGCCCCCGGGATCGTCCCCGCACGTACGCAGGCGCCGCCCCGCCCGCCGGCCGAGCCTCCGCCCGCTCTCCGCCCGACCGCGGGTCCGCCGCAGAAAGCGGCGGTCCCCCTCGACATCGACCTGGGCGGGGTCGCCGGTGGAACGCCCGGACCGAGCGCCCCCGACGCCGCCCACCAGGAACTCGACCCGTTCGCGAGGGCGCGCCAGGCGCTGGGCGAGGCGCGCTTCGACGACGCGTTGGCGCTCGTCGAGGCTGCGCGAACCACGTTCCAGGACGCGCAGTCAGCCGAAGCGTGGCAGGAGTTCCGCGCGGAGATCTCGCGGGCGCTCCTGGCTCGGCTGTCGACCGCCACCGAAAAGGTGCGAGAGCTGCTCGGGCGCGCCGACTTTGCAGCGGCGGAGGCCGAACTCGTGAACCTCGAACGGGAAGTCGGCATGGCCGGCGCCCCCGCGGTCGCCGCACTCAAGGACAGCCTGCGGCAAGGGCAGGCCGCCGCAAGGGAGCAGGCGGACGCGGAGGCGGAAGCCCTCTGGCGCGAGCTGGCGACCGAGGCGTGGAAGCAGGCAGTCGAGCGCAAATGGACCGCCGCTTCGGAACTCTGCCGGCAAGGCCTCGACCGTCCTGCCCTGGCGCCGCGCCGCGCGCGCATGGAGGCCCTGGGTCGGGTCGTCGACCTGGGTCGACGCGCGCACGAGGCCGTCCCCGCGGGGCTTTTGCGCCTCGCGAAGACCCGGGTCTCGTTCGACAAGGCGCATGGCGGGAGTCTCGAGGGCGAGCTCCTCCCCGGCGCGCCGGCGGGCTCCGTTCGCGTGGGCGTCGATGGCACGAAGGGGGGCTTCGCCGGCTGCGCCCTCGCCGAGCTCGCTCCTTCCGCCTGGCTGCTTCTCGCGAGGGAGGGCCTGGGTGACGACCCACAGGCGTCGGCCGCGATCGCGCTGCTGGCCCTCTCCCTGGGCGTGGAGGCCGATGCGGGGCTCCTCCTTTCCGCGGACCGTTCGGGGCTCGACGAACTGGCTTCCGTCTTCGAGGAGGCCGGCGCGGGTTGGGACGCCCCGTGGTCGACGGTCGCGATTGAGCGGCGCCTGCGCGAGGCCGCGAAGGCGCCGCCGGGAGCCCCCCCCGTCGCGGCTCCGGAACCTGGCGCGCAGGGGGAGCCCCGCGCCGGAGGGGAGCCGGAGAAACCGGGCCGTGAGGCGGGCCGTCGTCTTCCGCCCTTCAGCCCGATCGTCGTCCGGCTGCCGAAGGGCCTTGCGCTGGACCTGATCGTCCTCCCGGAGGGCGCATTCGCGCTGGGAAGCGCGGAGGTCGAAGCGGGCCGCGCCGGAAACGAAGGGCCGGTCCGAACGGTCCAGGTCGCGTCTTTCGCCATGGGTCGCTACGAGGTCACGCAGGAGCAGTTCGAAGCGGTCATGGGGACGAACCCGTCGAAGCATGCCGGCGAGCGCCTGCCTGTCGAGAGCGTCACGTGGAAGGAGGCCGCGCAATTCTGCGCGCGCCTCACCTCCCCCGGTCGCGGCCGGTTCCGGCTGCCGACGGAGGCGGAATGGGAGTACGCCTGTCGGGCCGGGACGTCGAGCGCTTATTTTTTCGGCGACGCGGCGCATCTCCCCTCCTACGCATGGTGCGAAGCGAACAGCGAGGGCAAGCTTCGGAGGATCGGCCTGAAGAAGCCGAACCCGTGGGGGCTGTACGATCTGGCCGGAAACGCGTGGGAGCTGTGCTCCACGCTGGACTGGGACTATCCCTACGATGCGGCGGACGGCCGCGAGGACGCGGCTGCCGACGGCGGCCGCATCGTCCGGGGCGGCTCCGCCTTCGACGGTCCGGAGCACTGCCGCTCGGCGCGTCGGGACGACATCCCGCCGGACCGACGCGCGCCGGAGGTCGGCTTCCGGGTGGCCTTCGACCCACCCCCGAGGTAGTGTCGCACCCGGCGCGATGCACGCTCCCATGCCGAGAGCCACACCAAAGTCCTCTTTTCGAGGCGAACGCGACATGCGCTCCCCCAGCCTCCCTCTCCCCCTTCTCGTCCTGCTCACCCTCGCGACCGCGGCGTTCGCCGAGCCCAAACCCTTCGGCGACGAGACCTACACCCAGCACTTCCCGCGGCTTCGGACCTACGACGTCCAGCACTACCGCCTGCGCCTCGCCTTCGAGGCCGAGAAGGGGGAGCTGAAGGGGGAGGTCGCGATCACGTTGAAGCCGCTCCACCCGAACTTCTCGCGCCTCGACCTCGATTGCGCCGAGCTGACCGTCACGTCCGCCGTCGGCCCGAACGGCGCCCCCCTCAAGCACACGCTCGCCGGCCAGACGCTCTCCATTGACCTCGGACGGTCGTACGCGCCCGCGGACACGCTGACCGTGACGATCGCCTACGAGGGCAGACCGCGGAAGGGGATCTACTTCCTGCGGCCGGACGCCGGCTACCCCGACAAGCCGGTCCAGATCTGGAGTCAGGGAGAGGATGAGGACACGCACTACTGGGTGCCCTGCTACGACTACCCGAACGATCTCGCGACGAGCGAAACCTTCGTCACGGTCCCCGCGGGCCGGCTCGCGATCTCAAACGGCAGGCTCCTCGAAACGACCGAGAATGCCGACGGCACGCGGACCTTTCACTGGAAGGAGGAAATCCCCCACGTCTCCTACCTGCTCTCCGTCGTCGCCGGGGACTTCTCCGAACACAAGGAAGAGGTGGACGGCCTCGCCCTCGACTACGTCGTACCCGGCCGCAAGATCGACGACGCCACCGTGAAACGCTCGTTCGGGCAGACCCCCGACATGATCCGCTTTTTTTCGTCGAAGATCGGGCGCAAGTTTCCCTGGGAGAAATACGCCCAGTGCGCCGTACAGGATTTCCTCTTCGGCGGGATGGAAAACGCTTCCGCCACCACGCTCACCCACAACACGCTGCACGACGAACGCGCCCACCTCGAGAGCCGAAGCGAGGGCCTGGTCGCCCACGAGCTGGCCCATCAGTGGTGGGGAGACCTCCTCACGTGCGCCGATTGGTCCCACATCTGGTTGAACGAAGGCTTCGCGTCTTACTTCGCTGCCCTCTACACGGAACATGCGCTCGGCCCCGACGATTTCCGCTTGGAAATACAGGGCGCACTCGAGGGCTACCTCAACGAGGATGCGCATTCCTATCGTCGCCCGATCGTGTGCGACCGCTACTTCGAGCCGATGGACCTCTTCGACGCCCACTCCTACGAGAAAGGCGCCTGCGTCCTGCACCACCTGCGGTTCGTCCTCGGCGACGAGACCTGGTGGAAGGGGATCGCCCTCTACGCGGAGCGGCACGCGGGCAAGAACGTCACGACCTCCGACTTCAAGAAGGCCATGGAAGAGGCCAGCGGCAAGGACCTCGGGTGGTTCTTCGACCAGTGGCTCGCAAAGGCCGGCCATCCCGATTTCCAAGTGAGCTGGGACTGGAGCGACGAGACGAAGCTGGTCGGCCTCCACATCAAGCAGACGCAGAAGGCGGAGGGGATCACCCCGGTCTTCCAAACCCCGGTCGCGGTGGAGTTCACGACCGCCAAAGGCAAGACCCCCCTGCGCCTGCAGGTCGCGCAGGCGGAACTGCACGTCTACCTGCCGCTCGACGCGAAGCCGCTTCTGGTCGCCTTCGACAAGTACGGCTGGATCCCGAAGACGCTCGACTTCCCCAAGGCGAAGGAGGAGTACCTCTACCAGGCGACAAACGACGACGACTGCCTGGGGCGGATCAAGGCCGTGAAGGAACTGGGCGCGCGACTCAAGGACGACGGGGATGCGCAGGGCAAGGTGGCGGAGGTGCTGGCGAACGACAAGTTCTGGGCTGTGCGCCGGACCGCCGCGGGCGTGCTCGGCGACATGAAGGGGGAGAAGGCGCTGGCGGCCTTGCTGACGGCGGCGGGCGCGGAGAAGGACGCCCGCGTGCGGCACGCGGTCACGGACGCGCTCGGCAACATCGCGGACGACCGCTCGCGGGACGGCCTGCACAAGCTGTGGGAGAAGGAGGAGAGCTACGGGGTGCGGGCAGCGGCGATTTCCGCCTTGGTGAAGACGAAGGCGAAGGATGCGCTGGAACTCTGCACGAAGGCGCTCCTCGAGCCCTCGCACGGAGAGGGGATCCGGAACGCCGCGATGGCGGGGATCCTGGAACTGGATCCGGCGGAGGGGGTGAGCGTGGCATGGAATCAGGCCCGGTACGGCAACCCGACGCACGTGCGCGGCCCGGCCGTGGGGGCGCTGGCGAGGCACCGGCCGGGGGACGCGGGGGTGACCGACTACCTGGTGTCGCTGCTCGACGATCCGTACTACTGGACCCGGGTCTCCGCTTTGGATGCGCTGAAAGAGCGGGCGGACCCGCGGGCGAAGGAGGCGATCGAGAAGCTGCTGGCCGGCGCCGTGGACGGACGGCTGAAGAAGGGGGCCAAGGAAGCGCTGAAGAGGTTGAGGGACGGATCGGAGGAGAAGAGGGTCGCGGACCTGAAGGAGGAGGCCAAGCGCTTGGAGCGGGAAGCGATCCAGAAGGAGGCTGCGTCGAAGACGTCCCAGGCGGAGGCCGAGGAATTGAGGGCCCGAGCGAAAAAGTCGATGGCGGAGGCGGAGAGGATCGAGAAGGAGGGGGCGCTGAGGGGGAAGTAGCGGCACCGCGACCGTAACGGAACCGCGACCGTCAGGGAGCGGTCTCGAGGCGTCCGTGGGAACACGCGTTCTCGACCTCGCTCCCCTGTAGCGTCCCCAGGGCGAGACAGCAGGGTGGATGGCAAGGTTGAAAGGCCGTGGGTGGGTGAATGAGGGGACGAAACACAGAGACGCGGAGACGCGGAGGAGCCGTGGTGAGATGAACGCGGGGGAACCGGGTCGAATCGGATTGGAGAAGACAGACAATGGACATCAATTTGGTGACGGAGCGGATCATCGGCGCGGCGATTGAGGTCCATCGGGTGCTGGGCCCCGGTTTGCTGGAGTCGGTGTACCAAGAGTGCATGTGCTACGAGCTGTCCAAGGCCGGCCTGCAATTTCGCAAACAGGTTCAACTGCCGATCCGCTACAAAGAAGTGACGCTGGAGTCCGAGCTGCGACTGGATCTCCTGGTCGAAGAGTGCGTGGTCGTCGAGTTGAAGGCCGTGGAGCACATCATCCCGGTCTTCCAGGCCCAACTTCTCACTCAGCTCAAGCTCACAGGAAAGAAAATCGGCCTCCTCATCAATTTCAACGTCCCCGTCCTGAAGCAGGGCCTGGTTCGCATGGTGAACAACCTCTAATTGACTCCGCCCCCTCTGCGTCTCTGCGTCTCTGCGGTTTCGTCGCCCCCTTCACTCGCCCGAGCGTTCCCCACATGTCTCCTCCCTGGCCCCACCGCCTCACGTCATGGTACCGCGCCTCCCACCGCGACCTCCCCTGGCGACGCACGCGCGAGCCCTACCGCGTGTGGATTTCCGAGGTCATGTTGCAGCAGACGCGCGTCGAGACGGTCATCCCCTACTTCGAGCGCTTCCTCGCGCGCTTCCCCACCGTCGAAGCCCTCGACGCCGCTCCCCTCGAGGACGTCCTCAAGGCGTGGGAGGGTCTCGGTTACTACTCCCGAGCCCGCAACCTCCACGCTGCCGCCCGTGAGCTGGTCCTCCATCACGGGGGTCGCCTCCCCACGACCGCCGCCGCCCTCCGCGAACTCCCCGGGTTCGGGCCCTACACCTCAGCGGCGGTCGCGAGCCTCGCCTTCGGGGAGCGCACGCCGGTCGTCGACGGAAACGTACTGCGCGTCATGGCGCGCCTCCTGGCCGTCGAAGTGGATCCTCGTGGATTGCATCCGCGCCGGCGCATCGACCGGGCGCTCGAACGGGCGATCTCAGGTGAAGACCCTAGTGCGTTCAACCAGGGGCTGATGGAACTGGGCGCGCTCGTCTGCGTCCCGCGCTCCCCGCGGTGCCCCCTCTGCCCCCTTCGGGCCGACTGCACGGCCGCGCGCCGCGGGCTCCAGGAGCGGCTGCCCGTCCGCCCCGCCAGGCGACCCGTCCCCACGCACGAGGTCCTCGCCGCGATCGTCGTCCGCGCGGGCAAGGTCCTCGTGGTCCGTCGGCCCCGCCGCGGTCTCCTCGGCGGCTTGTGGGAATTCCCCTGTGGTACCCGGCAGCGGAACGAGTCCGCCGACGTGGCGCTCCAACGCGGACTGCGGGAGAAGACCGGCCTCGCGCTCCGTCGGACGCAGCCGGGCCCGCTTACGATCGTGGAGCACACGTTCACCCATTTTCACATGACCCTGGTCGCGCGCGCTTGCGCGGCCGTCGGCCGGGTCCGGCCCGCGGCCGACTCCGAGGTCCGCTGGGTCACGCCCGCGGAGCTGGCGGCGCTGCCGCTCTCCGTCCCCGACAGGCACGTTGCGGGCTGCCTGTCCCGCACGCGAACAAGTCTTGCGAAACCGGCCATTTTCCTTGCCTCCCCACGGAGTCGCCGGTAGAATGCCGCGTCCTTGAAGCCCACCAACCCAACCATTCGCTCGGGAGGACGTTGCATGGACCGACTGCTGCTCGCGACCGTCATCTTCGCGCTTTCCCTCGGAGGCCAGGCCTGGGCGCAGGCCGAGAAGAAGGCCCTCAAGGAAGGGGACGATCTCTACGCCCAGCGCGAGAAGGGGGACAGCGCTCGCCAGGCCGTCGAGAAGTACCAAGCCGCCATTGAAGCCAACGACAAGTGCGAAGAGGCGTACTGGAAGATCGGCAAGTGCTATTACTGGATCGGGGAATCCGAGACGGACGGCGGAAAGAAGCAGGCCGCGTTCCGCGAGGGCATCGACGTCGTCAAGCTCGGCGTCCAGGTGAACGAGAAGAGCGCGGCATGCCACTTCTGGCTCGGCGTGCTGTACGGGAAGTACGGCGAGGCGAAGGGCATCGCGCAGAGCCTCGACCTGGTCGACCCGATCAAGGAAGAAATGAACACCGTCATGAAGCTGGACGAGAAGTTCGAGGGGGGCGGCTGCAATCGCGTCCTCGGGCGGCTCTACTACAAGCTCCCGCGCATGAGCGGCGGCTCCCTCGACAAGGCGATCGAGTACCTGAAAAAGGCGATCGCCCTGGGCCCGAACAACCTGCTGAACCACCTCTACTACGCCGAAGCCCTCAAGCGGGACGGGAAGAAGGACGAGGCCAAGAAGGAATGCGACTGGATCCTCGCCGCGAAGCCTGAGGCTGCCTGGGTGCCCGAGGGCAAGCGCCAGCAGGAGGACGCGAAGAAGCTGATGGCCAACCTGGACAAGCCGGAGCGCGACTAATGCTCAAGAAGGTGGCGTTCGGCCTGGCGGGCCTCATTGTCGTCGCGGCCCTGGGGCTATTCCTCTACCTGAAGTTCGTCGTGTGGCCCGAGACGAAGAAGTTGACGGACCTGAAGCCGCGCACGCTGGACGCGGAGGCCATCAAGTCGGGCCTCCGGAGCAGCAAGTTCAGCGAGAAGGTCGAGGCACGCCGGCAGGTGGACAAGCTGCCGGAGGCGGATCGCCTCGAGCTGTTCCAGGGGATGACCAAGGACCCGCAGGCCTCCATGCGCACGATGGCTGCGAAGGAACTGGCCAAGCTGTCCTCCGAGGAGGCGAGCAAGGCCCTCCTGGAGCTGTCCGCCGCGGACACGGACGCGGACGTGCGAGCGGCTGCGCTCGGCGCGCTCGCGGGCACCTCCTATCCGAAGGCGGCTGAGTACCTGCTCGAACGGCTTCAGAAGGACGGCGCTGAGAGCGCGCAGCGGGCCGCGGCACAGGGCCTGGACGCGCTCAAGCACGAAGAGATCTCAAAGCCCTCCCTCGAGAAGGAGGAAGGGTGGACGGAGGCCCGACCGAAACTCGTCGAGGCCTGGAAAGCGAAGCTCGGGGTCAAATAACGCCAACTACGGAGGGTCCGATGAAGCGATTTGCGGGATTCCTGCCCCTCTTCCTCGCCGTGGCGCTCGTCGCGGGCTGCGGGTCGGTCGACAAGACGGTCACGCAGAAGCCGGGCGGAAGCCTGACCGCCGATCAGATCAAGGCGAAACTCACCTCGGGCAAGTTCTCCGAGAAGCTCGAGGCGCGCAAGCAGCTTGAAAAGCTGCCGCCCGCCGACCGCCTGTCGCTCCTCACGGGACTCCTCGGCGATCCGAAGCCGGCCAACCGGCTCGTGGCCGTCACCGAGCTGAAGAAGCTCAGCGATCCGAAGGCGAAGGAGGCCCTCCAGAAGACGGCCGCCGGCGACGCGGACGCGGAAGTGAGGGCCGCGGCGAAGTAGGGTAAGGTCCCGTAAGAAAATAACTTGTTCGTTTGCCGCGCAGCGGGGCGACAAGAGTTCTCAACCCTCAATTTTCAAAACTCAGACAAGGCTCAAGGTCCAATCCTCAATGACCACCACGGAACGTAGCCCGGACACGGCATCGCCGACTCTGAGCCTTAAACTTTGAGCCTTGCCTGAAAATTGATCCTTGTGCCTTGAGCCTTTTCCTGAGGAGCTCCCCGGTTTCCGAGCTGCAGGAGTTGTTGCTTTACGGGCCCTACTGGCCCTACGCAGGCACTTCGATCGGCGGAGAGGCCCTTCCTCCCGACCCTTTCCCGCTCCGCGGGGAGGGGCGACTCCTGGCTGCTGGGGCCGGCGCCCCTGCGCGGGCGCGCCAGGACGGGAACGTCCTTCCGGGTCGAGGGGGACGGCCAGGCGGGGCGACGAGGAAGCCAAGCGGGAGCTGACGGAGCGGGTCTACCTCCCAGCCGGGCCGCGGGCGCGCCGCGGGCCGAGGCGGTTCGCAGCGGCCGGCCGCTGGGGAACTCCCGCGAGAGGCCGCCGGCGGAACGCCCACGAGCGTCCTGCAGGCGAAGATTCCCCCGGCCGACCCCACCCCGACCGCACCCGCTCTCTCGCCGTTCGCGCGCACCACTCCGGCTCGCTCGCCTTTCGCGCCCGCGACTCACGCTCTCCCGCCGAACGCGCAGGCCGCGCCCGGCGACTGAACGACCGTCGCCCGGTTCCGCGCGCGGTCCGGGCTCGAGGCGGGGCCGAGGCGCGCATTCGCAACACGACAGCACGAGGAGACCCCATGCCGAATCCCCTTCCAAATCCGACCCAGGGCTCCCCCGGCGGGGGCGGCGTCAACGGCGGGCAGGGAAAGGACAATACCCTCAAGTGGGTGCTCGGGTGCCTCGCGGCCGTTTTTGTTTTTGGTCTTCTCGTCTGCGGCGGGCTGTTCGCGCTGGGCATTTGGGGGGCGCAAAAGTTCAAGCAATGGGCGGAGGCGATGCAACAGTATGGCGAAAACATCCAAGGCAAAGGGGAAGTGGGAAAACTCTACGCCGAAGCCCGGACCCTGGCGCCGTACGAGAAGGACGCGCCGCCGGCCCTGACCGCCGACCGCGTCTCGGTGTTCCTGGCGATCCGCAAGGATCTCCGCCCCGAGCTGGAGCGACATCGCGCCCTCTTCCAGAAACTGGACGCCCAACGGACGAAAGGCAATGCGCAACCGGGTTTTGACGACGTGATGCGATTGCTCCGCGCATGGAACGAGCTGAAACTCGCCTACGCGAGGGTCCTCGTGCGGCACGCGATGTCGCCCGAGGAATTTCATCGGATCGCGACGCTTGTGTACGCCACGATCGTGGTGAGCGCGCAGCCCTTGCCCGAAGGTCTGCTCGGGGGCGTCGTGCCCACGGCGAAGGAGACGGCACTGCTCAAGGCAAGGCTCCAGGAACTGAGCTGGGAGGAGTGGAAGGGGTTTGAGTTCTTCCTCTTCACCTCCGATGTGGACCGCTTCAAGCCCAAGGGGCAGCCCTTTCAAGGTGGAACGGGGCGGTCGCCTTCCGTGAAATAGAGCCTCGGATGGCGCGGGCGGGAACGAGCCGCCTTTCACGATTTGTTCTCCGCCGGCCGCGAGCCCTTGTGGTCCAATAGCCGAAGGCAAGTTCGGCCGCCCGCGAGGCGCGCGAGCAAGGCGTAGTAACGGAGAACTACGTCGAGCGAGCGCAACGAAGCAGGCGGCCGAAATCGCCGAGGAAATTGGTCACCCAATTCTGTGGGGCGGTACTCAGGTCGCCTGCTCGACTGAGCAGGCGGCTTGCAGCAGGCACCAGGGCGGCGCACTCACGTTGGGAGGGCCGGCCCAACGGACCGAAGCAGCGAGCGGGACGGGGGGCCACCAGACGGGCGCGCGTAGACCCGCCTGCACTTGGCGGCGGGTGGCCGATGGACGCGTGCGTCGCAGCCTAAGTATCGCTTTCGTTCCGCGTGCACGTGTGGTATCCTGCCCCACCCTTTTTCGGGCAGGACGCGCGCCGGCAGCCGCGCGCCGGGCCCTTTACTCGAGTCGCCTGAATCCCAGGCCATCGAAAGGAGACCCTTCGTGATTCGTGCCGGTACCGGGGCCCTGGTCGGGGCTCTTCTCTTGACCCTGTCCGCCACCTCCTGGGCGCAGTCCATGGAGGAGAAGCGGGACCACAAGCTCCAGTCGGAATTCTTGAAGAAGGCCGCGTGGTTCACCGACTACGACAAGGCCCGCGCCGAGGCGAAGAAGACCGGCAAGGTGATCTTCGCGTACTTCACCCGGTCCTACGCCCCCTGAGGGCCTTGCAACGCGCTCGAGGGCGGCGCCCTCGTAGACAGCGCGTTCCCGAAGTTCGCGGAGAGCGTGGTCCTCTTCTGCCACATCACGTCGCAGGTGCCGACGGACCCGTACCAGAACCTGCTCGAAGAGAAGGGCGGCAACGGCTTCCCCTTCCTCGCGGTGCTTGACGCCGAAGGCGGGGTGCTCGCGCAGCACGACGGCGCACGGAGTGCGGCGGCCTTCGAGGCCACCGTGACCAAGGCCCAGGCCACGGCGAAGGAGCTGGACGAGCTCCGAAAGAAGGCCGACGGCGGCGACGAGGCGGCGAAGATCGACCTCCTCCTGCGGCAGTGCGAGCTCGGCCACGTGAAGCCCGACCAGGCGAAAGCGCGGCTTGCGGAACTGAAGAACGTGCCGAAGGAGAAGCAGGCCAAGCTCGACGGCTTTCTCGCGAACGGCGAGGTGATGCAGGTCGCCCAGAGCATGGACGGGAAGGACCCGCAGAAGATGCTCGAGGCGGGGAAGAAGTTCGCGGAGATGAGGAAGGCGGGCCGCGTCCCTACCGACGAGCAGATGTTCCAGGTGTTCTGGATCCTGACCCTCGGCTACGCGGAGAGCCAGAAGGACGCCGCGCTCTTCGAGGAAGGGCTGAACGCCCTGAAGACACGCTTCGGCCCGCACATCCGCAAGGAGTGGGTGGAGCAGAACGAAGCGAAGCTGAAGGCGATGAAAGAAGCGAAGTAGGCCGGGCGCCACGAGCCGGATACGCGCCACGAACCTGGCGAAGGGCACGGCAGTCCCGTGTCCCTGCCGGTCGACCGGAACGACCGGGTAGGGCACGACGGCGGCACGGGCCCGCCGGTGCGGCGTTCGCTTTTCGGGGGGTCGCGGCACGGCGCCGCCGCGCCCCCTCGGCTGGACGACGTCCGCAGGAGAACGAAAACGGCCCCGGCGAGGCATGCCCGCCGGGGCCGTTCTCATCTTCTGTGCTTCCGAGGGAATGCGGCACTCTCCTCCGCACCGGGGCAGGACCGCGAGACCTGTCATCCCTTTCGCACACCGGCCAAGTGTCCCGTCCACGCTCATTCTGCTAGTTCGCCGGGCGCTCCGTGGAGGTCGGCTGGCTCCCGTCAGGTAGAGCTTTCAGGGAACCCGTTCGATGCGCTTGTCATCCCTTCGGCCCGGCTCAGGGCAGGCTCTGAGCGAAGCGAGGCGCCGCAGCGCGGAGCGGAGCGAAGTGAAGGATCCAAACCAAGCGTAGCGACCGCCTGAAACGACGTGGAAGCCCCACCAGCGTGCGCCGTGGGCAGGGGTGGGGAGGCCGCGGGGCGGGGCTTGGCCGGCGGACGGAGCCGTGGGGAGGGAGTCCGAGCCCCCGGTGCGGTCGCCTGCCGGGTGGCCCACGCGGTGGAGGCGTGTTCCGCAGTCCCTATTTCGCCGCCTTGAGGATCCGGACGTCGAATTTCTGCTTGATGGCGGGCGGCAGGTCGAGGACCCAGTCGGCGAGGAGGTCGGGCGTGTAGAAGGTGATCTCCGCGGGCGTGTGGCCCCGGGGGCACCAGGTGCTGTAGAAGGGCAGCATCCACCACCGGTAGCCGCCTTCCTCCATCCAGGTCTTGCTGACGATGACCGTCTGCGGATGGAGGGTGGAGAGGTCGATCCCCGCCTGGGTTAGGACGCCGGCGCCGAAGGAGATGCAGCCGCCGCCGTCCTCGATCCCCGCCTTCACGATGTCCGCGGAGCTGGTCGCGCCGTTCGGGAAGAGGCCGTAGTGGTCCTGCTTGTACTGCGTCACGAACTCGAGCGCGGCCACGGCCTGCTCCTTGGTGAGCTTGAACTCGACGGTGACGTGGGGTTCGTCGCCGGGGACGCGCGTGTGCAAGTGGCCACCCGGGAAAGTGCCGAAGACTTCGCGGAGCGGCGCGCCGCGCTTGGCGGCCTTGATCATCATCGGCTCCGGATCGCCCGTGTGGCCCGCGTAGATGTAGTTGCCGCGGGCGAAGGTCCCGGACGGCGCCCGCACTTCGACGGCGACGTGGCCGATCGAGTGCTTGCTTTTCCGGGCGTGGTTGACGAGGTAGGGTCCAAAGATGCCGAGCGGGCTGCCGTAGCGAAGGCGGCTGGGGGCGCTCCGCCAGACGTGCACGGTGAGCTTCCCCTCGGTGGCGGGCATCTTTTCGAAGCCCGCCAAGGGCGGGACCAACTGGTGCAGCGTTTCCCGGCCGATGAGCGTCTTGACCGGTCCCTGCACCAGACGAATGACGCCCGTGAGATTCAGCCCCTCGCGGTCGAGGTCGTACGTGCGTGAAATGCGGGGCGGGAGATCGGTCGGCGGGGCCTGCCCGGTCAGCGCCTCCAGCATCCCATTCGCCGGGACCGTGTGGCTCAGGCTCAGTTTCCGATTGATGAGGAGCGCCTCTCCGCACCAGTTGCGCGACACGCCGTCGGCGTACGCAGGCGCCCCCTCGAGCCGGTAGAGATTTCCGTTCAGGAACTGGACGCGGACCGTGCCCTTGTAGGGTCCGAAGCGGTCCTGCCCGTCCAGGCGCCACCAGCCGTCAAGGGCGTGCCCGATCGCGGACTCCGCGGAGCCTCCGCCCTTCGCCTCGGCGCCGGGCAGGGTGAGCCCGAGGAGGAAGCACGCCAGCAAGACCCAGCGAACACGAGGAACGGACATGAGGGAGGACTCCTCACACGTGGGGGACGCCTGGAGGGTTACCGACTCGCAGGGAGGAACCGACAACGACAACTGGCCGGAGGCGAACGGAAGCGGAACCGGCAACCGAATTTTTCGCCGGGTCAAGGGGCGACCGCTCGCGCCATGCCCGCCGCGTGGGGGAGATGGATCGAGAAGCCGGGGATCGGGGCCGAAAGGACCACCTCGAGGGAGGCGGTCCGCTTCGCGGCCCATTGCCCTTTCGGAGTCCATGCGGCCCCCGGGAAGCTGCGTCCCTCGAGCCGGAGGATGGCGGAGGCGATCTCGCTATTATAGCAGAAGCGCTGCTCGCCGGTAGGGCCCAAATGTTCGACGCCCACGAGGTCGCGCGGATGGGCGAGCACCATGGCCGTCAGCGCTTCCGACCAGCCGGTCGCCCTCGTGAACCAGACGAGCATTCGATCCGCGTCCGGGATCTCGTCGAAACCCGGAGGGAAGAGGGCGGCGATGAAGCCGCTGTCGCGCACGCCCGGTCCGCTCGGGGAGGTGCCCGAGGTCCCGGCTCTCTCCCCGGGGCCGGCCGCGGCCGTACCGTTTCCGCCCGAGGGGGCGGAGGAGAACGCCTCGACTCCCGGCGGCAGCGGGGCCGACAGCGGGACCGACGGCCTCGCCATCCCTTCGCGTCCCACCGGCACGCCCGGATAGCCGCCCAGGCCGGGGATCCACAGGGAGCTGCGGGTCCCCAGCAAATGGCGCGGCGAGCGCCAGGCGCGTTCGGTGCCGGAGTCCAAAAAAAAGAGCGAGGTCAGCGGAGGGCTCGGCTTTCCCCCGAGGGGGATCCGTGAACTGACCCCCTCGAACACCGTCCCATCCTTTCCTTCGAACGCGTTCGCATGCGCCCAGATCCACCCGGGCGCGTAGCGCGTCCCCCACACGTGGGCTTGCTGTCCGGGCCACCCCTCGACGCGCACCGTCGTCCCGCCCAGGCGGACTTCGCCGTGGAAGCGCGTGTCGAGATTCGGCGCGCACACCGTGGCCTTGCTGACGTGCAGCGCGCGCAGGAGGCCGTGCAGGTGGTGATAGGTGCCCGGGCACGGGCGAAAGCTCAAGTCCCACGACAGCGGGCCGCGCGGGCCGTCGACCGAGCCCGTGGTCCGCCCCTCCGAGAAGACGTCCTCCCCGAGCCGGAAGACCAGCGGGTCGGTTTCCGCCTTCAACTCCGAGAGCGGGCGGATCCTCTTCTCCGCGACCCGGCGGTCCGGTGCGTCGGCGTCGAAGGCGAACAGCCAGACGCCGGCTTCGCCCCGCCCGGCCCCGCCGTCGGGCACGAGGATCGTGTACCGGAGCCAGATGGCGCGGCCGCCCCGAGGGTCGTACAGGGTCAGGTACCACGCCTCATAGTGCGGGTCCGCCGTTCCGTTCCAGCGAAGCGAGTTGTCTTTCCACATGAGTGATGCGCGTCCGCTGAAGCCTGTCTTCCTGCGACAAATCCTGCTTGGGTCGAACACCTCGGGAACCACAGATTTCCCAGAGCAGCCGATGGCCGCAACCAAACTACGACGGAACCACAGATTTCACAGATTACACAGATTGCGACGATCTCGGGCTGCCGTCGCGTCGTCGCTCTTGCAGCCACCGCGTCCTCGCGACCGACTAGAACTTGTAACTGGCCCCCAGGTAGATGAACTCCTGGATCAGGCGGGATTTGCTGTTTTGCAAGTCGACGGTGAGCAGGTGCTGCTGGGTCCGAACCGTGTTCACGAACCCGTGCTCCCACGCCATGTCGAACTCCCAATTGTCGTACTGGTATCCGAAACCGAGCGAGGCGTGGGCCTCCACGAACGCGGGGAGGATGGGCAGGATCGTGTTCGCGGGAATCATGTTGTCGGCGTAGTTGTAGCCGGCCCGCACGACGTATTCGTCGTCGATCTGGTACTCGACCCCGACAGAGAACACCTCCTGGTCCTGCCAGTTCAGCGGAACGACCGCCTCGATCGTGTCGGAGCCCACCAAGAGGTTGATTTTCTGATCCGAGCCGTTCGACAGCACGGACGTGAACTTCCTGAACTCCTTGTTCCACGAGACGTACTTGTAGTCCGCGGCGACGAGCAGCCGCGGATTCACCTGGATCGCGACTCCGAGCGCGATCTGCTCGGGGAACTCGAAGTCCTTGATCGTGGCGTCGTAGAAGGCGAGGTAGTCCTCCTCGAGGAGCGTGTTCGGGTCGCCGGTGAGCACCGTGGAAACGAAGCTGCGCGTCAGGAACCCGGGGCGGAGGCCGGGGAGAAAAGGCGGGGTGGCATCGATCTCGCGCGTGTAATCGACCTTGGCCTTGCCCTTGAAGTCAGCCATCCAGGTGTGCGGGATGTAGGTGGCGCCCACCGTGACCTGATCGGACGGCTTCCACATCATGCCGATACGGCCGCCGAAGCCCCAGGAAACGAGGTCGGTGAGGAAGGCCCTGCCGTTCACCTCGGTGATGTTGTCGCTGTTGCCGAGCGGCGGCGGGAGGGCATGGAGGACCTTGTACAGGTCCCCGTAAGTGGCCAGCGTCTGCCCGCCGAACTCGAACGCCGGCCCCTTGAGGAGGTCCGCCTGCTGCGAGAGCGCGGCGTTGAGCTTCATGTCGCCGTAGTTGATGTTGAACGCGACGCCGAGGGAAAGGGAGTCCGTGATCTGGATCGCCACGCCCGGCGTGGCGGAGATGAGGCCGAACTTGGTCGCGAAGGTCACCCCCTCGGGGAAGAGCCGTGTCTTCAGCACGGCGTGGTTGCCGCCGCCGCCTTGCACGAACATGCCGAAGCCGAACGCGATTTTCGACTTGAAGTCATTGGGGGGCATGAACACATCTTGCATCTGGCTCTTCTCCTCCGGCGTCAGCAGCCGGAGGTAGTCATCATGCCGGATCCGGATGTCGGGACGGCCCATGGTCCAGACAATGCCGAAGCTGGGGATGGCCGCGATGTCCGAGGAGGTTTGCGCGTCGTTGTCGTCTTCGTATTCGTAGAGCGGGTAGAAAACGTTGAACGGCGAGTCGGTGCGCGTCCCGTTGGGGAGCTGCACCAATCCCGCGGGATTCGTGTTGAGCGCGGTCGCGTCGCGGGCGATCGCGAAGTCGACGCCGGCCCGGCCTCCCGCCTTCGGTCCGTTCGCCAGCGGCAGCAGCCCGTTGGACGCGTCCACGAGGCCGCCGAGCGCGAAAAGCGCCAGCGCCGCGAGACCGGCAACGGCCGCCGGACGGACTCCAAGCCGCCGGTGCGGGAGCCAGACCCTCTCCTTCATCCCCACCTCTAGGGCAGCCGTCGCATGTGTTTCGTAACCGCAATTCTCTTAATGGGTTGTGCCGTGCTCCGGATTATGGGCGCATCCGTGGCAACATTCCCCCCAGCAAAATCCGTGGAAGTTAACCACAACGACCACGGGGAGTCAAGCCAATCTCCCTCAAGGCGGATGCGCTCGGCGCGCGCACGGTGGATCGTGCCGTCGCACGCGCTCACTTCCCCGTCCAGCCCAGGAGCTGCGGACCCGACGAGTCCGTGACGAGGAGGCGAGAACCGACCCATTCCGCGCGGGGGAAGCCGAGAGGGTTTGGTGCCAGGCGTGCCTCCGCGAGCGTTTCTCCGCCTGCGGCATCGAGAACCGCGACGCTGGCCGCCTGAGGCTCCGCCTCGTCCACTCCGAGGAGCACGGGCGGCCGGCCAGGTTCCACGTAGAATTCGTACGTGCCCGGCCGAGGGTAGGCGCGCGTCCAGGCAGGCTCCTTCTGCCGGCTCGACGGAGCCACCCCGAGCATCCCGGTCGACAGGAGCGCCAGCATGCCGCCGTCGAAAGACGGATAGGCTCGTGCCACTTCGCCGGCCGCGGCAGGCGACTCGACGCGGAGGGCCGGCAGCCAGGGGAAAAGCGACGGCTCGGAGAAGAGCCATTCCTTTTGCTGAAGGAGGACACGGCTGAAGCCGACCCCGACCGGAGTGACCAGCACGCGCGAGCGGACTTCGTTCGGGGCCTTCGTGACGATGAACGCCACCGGCTCGTTTTGGGCGATCAGGGAGCCCGACTCGCCGTCCACCTCGGCATGGACGGTGGGACCCGGGAGGCCCAGGGGCTCGACTCGACCGGAACGGATCCGGACGCACAGGACGCCGCCGGAGGCTTGGTAGTAGAAGGCCCACCCCCGCTCGACGTCCGTCCCGATGAAGTCGCCGATGCCGCGAGGCGCCTCTCGCGTCCAGAGCGTCGTGCCGGTGCGCGGGTCCACGCCGCTCAGCCGGCGCTCTTGCAAGAGCACGAGGGCCTCCGTGGACGGGGCGACGAGGCGAAGGCCCTCAGGGTCGGTCGCGGACCATTTCCAGAGGACGCGGTCGGCTTTGCGGTCCCATCCCACCACCTCGACGCCGCTCCAGAGGACGAGCAGGTCTTCGCTCACCCACGCCGCGCCCGGGGACGCGCTTGCGCGATGCGCGCTCGGGTCCTCCCAACGCCTCGACCAGACCACGCGGAGGGTGTCCGCGTCGACGGCGTCGAACTCGTAGCCGCGCCGGATCACGACGAGGGGAGGAGCGCGGAACGGACCCAGCGCGCGGGGGACGAAGGCCTCGAGTCGCGCTTCGTCCCCCACCGCGACGGGGAGCGGATGGGGCGTGAGCGGGAGCGGGCGGCTGCCCGGCGGAGGCGCGGAGGGCGTCGTGGGGTCGGACCAGCGGCGCGCGTCGAGGATCGCGCGGACCAGGGGCTGCGGGACTTCGGCGGTGGTCTTGACCAGCTTCACGAGTCGCGGGACGAAGCCTTGCAGTCCCCCCGCGGCGAGCGTCGTCGCCAGTTGTTCGAGGAGCTGCTCATGTTCCGGCGCGGAGGCGCCGTGGTGCCAGGAGGAGCGCAGGCGGTCCAGCGCGCCTCCGCGATCCCCGGTGTTCGCCTGCGCGAGACCGAGGATGCACGACGCGCGCGCCGCCGCGGTTGAGCCGGGGAACTCGCGGAGGCAGCGAAGGACGGCCCCGGGCTCCCCGGGCGCCGAGGCCAGGAGCGCCTCGGCCTCGCGATCGTACGCCGAGCGGGCCGCGGCGAATTCCGAGGCGCTCTCCTCCAGCTCCACGTCGAGGCGCCGCGTGGTCCCGTCCCGCGGCGAGCGCACCTGGAGCTCCGGCGGCAGCGCCGCCAAGCCGCGCGCCCGGGCCGCGAAGAGGACCGCGTCCCCTCGTCGGCCCGCGGAGCGGAGGAGAAAGAGGCGCGCGGGGGCGAACTCCTCCGGCGTCGTTCCCGACTTTTCGATCCGCTCCATCGCCCGTTCGACCATCCCGTCGTCCTCGTGCGAGATGCCGGTGCGCACCAGCTCGAGCGCCCTCCGGAGCACGCGCTCCCGCGCCTGGCGCACGATGCCGTTTCCCGGGCCGAACGACTTCTCCGCCAGCTCCAGCGCCGCCTCTTCAAGGGTCAGCGCCTCGGACGGCAGGCCGGCGCGGGCGACGCGAGTCGCCGCCTGCTGGTGCGCCACGATCCGGTCCTCGGGCAGCTCCCCTTCCAGGAAAAGTCGCTCGGGCGGTTGCGGACGGGAGAGCCGACCGATGCCGGACGGACTCGCCACGAGCACGTCCCCGTCGACGTCCAGCAGCGTGACCGGTCCTGCCGGCACGGCGGGCCAGGGGATGACGTCCTGCACGACCTTGAGCGAGTCCCGGTCCAGCCGCCAGATCCCCGAGGTGCCCGCGACCACCAGCTCCCCGGCCGACAACAGCCCGTCCCCCACCACGCCGCTTGCAAGGGCAGCGGACTTCACGCGAGGCTCCGGAAGCCCTTGGACCCGGACGATGCGTGGGGGCCGCGCGATGCCGCCCTTTTCCGGGCCGCCGCCCGTTCCCGTCCCGAGGGTCCAGGTAACGCCTCCCGCCGAGGCGAAGGGGAGTCCATGGAGCCAGGGGGGCGAAACGGAAGTGCCGTCCTCCGTCCCTCCCCACATCGACCACGCGCCGTCCGGCGTGAGCCAGCCGAAACTCGTCCCGAGGACCCGAAGGGGAAAGCGTCGGGTCCACGTCGAGGCGGGAGCGGCGGCCCCCGTTTCCTCTTCCGGCTGGGGAGACCAGGACCAGGTCCAGCTCCCGGGGAAGGGCGGTTCGCCGGGCCCGAAACTCAGCACCTGGCCCTTGGAGTTGGCGAGCGGCGGGCCGGCGGCCTCCGCGTGTCGGACCCACCGGATCCTGCCGGTCTGCGCTTCGAGCGCGACGAGGACCGAGACGCCCGAATCGCAGAGGACGGTCTCGCCGGCCAGCGCGAGCAGCGGATGCAGGATGGAGCGCTCGTTCCATGACTCGGGGAGTTGGCTCCTTGGCGTCACGAGGCAGCGCGTGCACCAGAGGGTCGCGCCGGTCGCCCCTTCCAGACAGCTCACGAAGACCTCGCGGTCGAACCCCGAGCCGAGCGCGGCGGCGAAGACTCGCCGCCCCGACGCGACGGGCGCGGTCTCGTAGCGCAGCTCCTTCGGCGTGGGCTCCTTGCCTTCGCGGGGCGCGGGCGTCGACCAGGCGGGCCGGAGCGTCGTCGGCTGAAAGGCCGCGAGGCAGGGCCAGGCTTCCGGGTCCGGCCGGCCCCGGCGCCTGGCTTGGACGTTGGCGATGAGCAAGCCCCCTGCCGACACGCAGCCCCGGCCGGGCGGAGGAGGGACGGCCGCTTCGGGTTCGTCCCCCGGCTCCCCCTGCGCGGGCTCAGGCTCGACGGCCGGACCGCACACCTGGCGTTCGAGGACGCGACCCGTCTGGAGTTCGATGGCGAAAATCGCGGATCCGTCCTGGACGTAGAGCGAAGAACCCGCCACCAGCGGAAAAAGAGGCGTGCCCACCGGGGGGGGAAAGGTGCGGGTCGGGTCCGGCCGGGAGTCCGCTGGGGTCCCGACCCCAGGACTGCCGCGGGCGTCGTCCGCCTCGCCCAGGTCGATGGGGCGCGGCGGCCAGCCGCGCGACCACCAGACCCAGGCCCGCAACGCGCCCGGGGGCGGCGAGGGCTGCGCCGGCTCGCGCATCGCGGAGAGGACTTCCGGAGAGGCGAGGCGGGCCGAGAGCGCGCCGGCGGTGGACGACTCGTGTCCGAGGCGGATGGAGAAGTCCGGGGAAACGTCGTCGAGAAGGAGGCGGGCGGTGCGGGGCCGACCGGCATGCAGGGCGGCAAGCGCGGTCTGCACGCGCAGCCGGCCGGCTTCGGGGAGGGCGCGCTCGCCCAGGTCCAGCGCGGTGCGCCATCCTCGGAGCGCTTCGGCGGGGCGGCCCTGCTCGAGCGCTTCGCGCGCGAGACGAGCGATGGCCCGCGCTCCGGTCGCGCAGGGGAAGTAACGGCGGGCCAGCTCGCTGCGCGCGCTCGCGTCGTCGGAGCGACGGGCTTTTTCCTCCAGGGCGGCGGCGCGACTCGAGAGACTTCGGCCGTAGACCTCGCGGCCGGCCCGGGGCCAAGCGAGGACTCGGCGGAGGACGGCCTCTTCCAAGGGGAGGAAGCGGCCGGGCAGGGCGTCGCCCACGGCCGGCACGAGCGTGGGCTCCGCTCTTTCGAGGAGCTTGTCGTAGAGGGCCGCGGCCTCCGCCCAGCGGCTCGAGCGCTCCAGCACCGCCGCCTGGTCGAAGAGGCGCTCGACATCCGCCGATCTTGGGATGAAGTGAGGGGAGGAGGGGGCGATGGCCTCGTAGTCCTGGGCCGCGGCGGGCACGAGGCGGAGCATGTGCGCGAGCGCAACGGCCAGCGTCAGGGCCAAGGACGCGGCGGCGCGCATGCGCGGCATTGGAGCAGGTCGCGGCATCGGCGGTTCCGGCACCGACGAGGGAAGAGTGGAGGCACTCGGACGGAAGAACCCCATGCTAGCACGCGACGGGCACGGAGTCCAGCGGGGGAAGCACCAGCGAGTCTCCCGGCCCGTCGGCCGGCGCAGGGGCGCCGACGCGTTTGCGTTTGACGGACGGGGAAGGGGCGGATAAGATGCCGGTTTCTCCCTCGGGCCCAACCGGAGCGACCTGTCGAAGAGTTCGCTTCGAGCCTGCGCCGGTAGGGGCTCCGCACCGGCGCCCGCCCGGTCCGAGCCTGGGAAAAAAATAGACTGACCCCGCGGGAAGGCGACGCCGGCGCGCCCGGGGAACCCTTCGCGGCGACCAGAGGCAAACGGATGCGTCGTTCCGAATTCGAGGTCCTGGTCGAAGACGCCCTGCGCGGGCTGCCGGAGATGTTCCGCGAGAAGATGGAGAACATCCTGACGGAGGTGCGGGACCGGCCGACCGTGGCGATGCTCGCGGACCTGGGGCTCGAGCCCGGGGAGACCCTCCTGGGGCTGTACCAGGGCGTGCCGCTGCCGGCGCGCACCGCGGAGGAGCCCCCCCTCCTTCCCGACCGCATCCTGCTGTTTCAGGAGCCCATCGAACAGTCCGCCCGCTCGCGCGCGGACCTCGTGTGGTCCATCCAGGACACGGTGATCCACGAGGTCGGGCACTTCTTCGGGCTTTCGGACGAGGTGATGGGGGAGATCGAGCGGGAGCGGGAGAGGCGCTTGGAGCGCGGGCGGGGGCGGGGCCCCGTCCGGCGCGGCCGCGGACCGTCGGATCCCCCGGTGGGCAACTAGTGGGCCTTCAATCTAGGTTCTGTGGGTTCTTGGTGGCTCTCGCGGCCCCGACCCGCCTCGAAAGCATGGGGGGGAGAACGAAGGCTCAATTCTCAATGATCAAGGTTCAAGCAATGCTCAAGACTCAATGCTCAACGCCTGATTCGCGTGCGTGACCGAATCTCCGGAAATCCGCTGACGAACCAGGTCTGGGAAGATCGGCGTTGGGGCCTCCGGCCTCCCTGAGTACCGCCCCACAGAACTGGGTGACCAATTTCCTCGACGATTTCGCCCGCCCGCTTTGTTGCGCTCGCTCGACGTAGTTCTCCGTTACTACGCCTCGCTCGCGCGCCTCGCGGGCGGCCGAACTTGCCTTCGGCTACTGGTCACCGACTTCCGTAGAGCGGTACTGAGCCTTGAACCTTGAGTCTTGATTGAGCCTTGTTCATTGAGTCTTGAACATTTGAGTCCGCGACGCACCCACAGGATCGATGTTGAAGCCCCACGAGGGAGCCGCTCTTGCTGGTCGAGACTCCGGTCGAAACGCGCCCGACCCTGACGCGCCGGCGCCTCCGGCGCGAAGTGTGGCGGCTCGCATGGCCGGTCATCGTCCAGAACTTTTTCCAGACGCTGATCCTCACCACCGACGCCCTCTTCGTGGGGTGGCTCGGGACCTCCTCGTTGGCCGCCATGGGCGTGGCCTGGCCGATCTTCTGGAGCAGTTCGGCCATCCTTTTCGCGATCCAGGTCGGGGCGCTGGCCCTAGTGGCTCGCGCGGTCGGGGAGGGGGATCCGGAGAAGAGCCGCGAGAGCGCCGCCACGGCCCTGGTCGCGGGACTCTTTCTCGGGCTGCCCCTCGCCGCGGCCTGCTCGCTCGGCGCGGAGCCGTTGGCCAGGCTCTTTTCGGCCGACCCCGAGCTGGTCCATCGCGCGTCCCTCTTCCTCGCGGTGGCCAGCCTCTCCCTGCCGTTCTCGATTCTCACGCATGTCGGGACCGCGGTCTTGCGGGGGAGCGGCAACACGTCCACGCCGATGTGGGTCGCGGGGGGCGTGAACTTGATCAACATCGCGTTGAATTACCTCCTGATTTTCGGGCGCTACGGGTTCCCGGAATTGGGGATCACGGGTGCGGGCGTGGCGACGCTCTCCGCCCGCATGGTGGAAGGCCTCGTGCTGGCGGGCTGGCTCTGTCGTCGGGATGCGGTCATTCGCCTGACGCTCGCGGACCTGGGCCGGATCAGCCGGGCTTCGCTCGCGCGGTTTCTCCGCGTCACGGTCCCCGCGATGGTCGAGCCCCTGGTCCTGCACTCCGGCTTCCTGGTGTTCAGCGGTCTCATCTCGAGCCTGGGCGCGGCGTCGATGGCGGCGCACCGGGTCGCCGTGTCGATCGAGTCCTTCACGTTCATGCCGGGCTTCGCCTTCGGCATCGCCTCCGCGACGCTCGTGGGGCAGGCGTTGGGGGCGCGTCGTCCGCGTCAGGCCGAGGTGAGCTGCCAGGAGGCCCTGCGGATGGCGATGCTCCTCATGGTGGGCGTCGGGCTCGCCTACCTCGTGGCGCCGGTGGCGCTCGCGCGCTGCTTCACCACGGACCCGGACGTGCTGCCGAAGGTCGTGACCTGCCTCCTGCTTGCGGGCCTGGAGCAGCCGTTCATGGCGGTGGGTCTGACGTTGCAGGGCGCGCTCCGCGGCGCCGGCGACACCCGGAGCACGGTGTATGTCGCCGCGGTGGGCGTATGGGCGGTGCGCGTGCCGTTCGTGTGGCTGGCGGTGCGCCACGGATTCGGTCTGGGTGGCGTGTGGGCCGTCGCGCTCGTCGATTGGTCGATCCGGGCCGGCATTTACTGGTGGCTGTACCGGCGGGGACGGTGGAAAGCCGTGGCGCTGTAGGACGGGGGAGGAGGGTCCGTTGGGAGGCGTGGGTTTGTTGACAACTCCGAATCCGTCTCGTATGATAATCCTTGCGACCTGCTGCCCGTGCGTTTGCGGGAAGGTGAGCGGCTCAGGCGATCACCGCACACTGAGGAGATTCGAATGCCCACTGAAAAGCCGATCCGCGTGCTGGTGGCGGAGGACTATCCCGCAAACGCCGAGTTGCTGAAGGAATGCCTGACCGGCGGAGGCTATCAGGTTTCGCTCGCCGTGAACGGCGAGGAGGCCCTGAAGATGGCGCTCGCGGAGCTCCCGGACATCATCCTGCTCGACGTCGTCATGCCCAAGATGGACGGCTTCGAGGTGTGCCGGAGACTGAAGGAAAACAAGCTCACGAGCGGCATCCCGATCCTCATCGTCACGGCGCTCGACTCCGACACGGACAAGGAGCGGGGCATTCAGGCGGGCGCCGACGACTTCCTGAACAAGCCCATCAACATTTTCGAAGTCCTCACGCGGGTCAAGTCCCTCTTGCGGGTGCGCCACCTGACGAGTGACCTGGAGCGGGCACTCGCCTACATCCGGGACCTGGAGAGCGGCCGGCGCGATCAGCCCAAGTAGCCCGCCCGAGGACGGACCTGCGTTTCCCTGCCGCCGTTTTCGCTCCTCCCCTGCCCGCCTCCTTCCCCCTCCCCCCGCCCGCCGCCGCCGCCGTCCGCCTTCGCGCCGGGCGTGGAGCCTGCCTCTTGCACGAAACGCTCGAGGGCGGTAGAATACCCGCTCGCGAATGATCATGTGGACGCCGCTATCGCTTGCCGTTTGCCGGCCGCCCTGCGAAGGTGCGGTCGCCGGCCTGCGAGGATGAGGCGGCAGGGCAGGCTTCGGGAGCTCGGCCTCCCTGCCCGAAGCCCGACGTTCGCCGACGCCGCACCTGGGAGCGCGCATGGGGTCCGCCGGGCAACTCTTCCTGGCGCTCGGCGCGGCGCTCGCGCTTGCGGCCTTGAGCCTTGCGGGCGTGGCCGCGCTGCTGGTACGGCTGCCGGCGGACTTTTTTATTCGCCCGCCCCGCGAGGCCGGCGCGGGTCCGCGGTCTCCGGCGGCGCTTTTCCGGCTCGTCGGAAAAAACCTTCTTGGGCTGGCGCTCGTGGCCGTCGGGGTCGTGCTCGCCGTGCCCGGAGTGCCGGGACAGGGGCTCTTGACCCTCCTGCTCGGGGTGGTGCTTCTGGACATCCCTGGAAAGGCGCGGCTCGAGCGTGCCCTCCTGGGCCGACCGGGCGTGCTGCGGGGGCTCAATCGGCTGCGGGCCAGGTACGGGCGCCCGGCGTTGGCCCCGCCTCCCGCGCGCCGGCCGGAAGGAAATGCCGCTGAAGAGAGGAAGGGACCCCATGCCTGACGGTTGGCCGGGGACCGCTCCCGTGACGTTGCGCGTGATGACCTACAACGCGCATCGGTGCGTGGGCACGGATCGGCGGCACTCGCCGTCGAGGATCGCGGAGGTGATCGAGGCGTACGACCCGGACGTCATCGCTTTGCAGGAGCTCATCGCCGCGCCGGCCGGGAGCGGCGGTGTCGACCACGCGCGCGCTCTCGCGGAGCGGCTCGGGTATGACTTCCGCTACCAGCCCGCGCGCCCTCGGCGAGGGGGGCCGGTCGGGAACGCGATCCTTTCGCGGCTTCCGATGCGCTCCATGAAGAGCGCCCTCCTGCCGGCCCATCCGCTGCTCAAGCGGTGGCCGCGCTCGGCGCTCTGGGCGGCCATCCGCGTGGGGCCGGTCGAGGTCCAGGTCATCAACGTCCACCTGAGCCTGGTGCGCGCGGAGAGAGTTCGGCAGGCGGAGGCGTTGTGCGGCGGGGAATGGCTCGCCCATCCGGACTGTCGGCCGGCGCGCATCCTGTGCGGGGACATGAACGCCTCACCGCGCTGCCCTTCGTACCGGTGCCTGGCCCGCTCCCTGTCGGACGCGCAGCGGCTCCGGGGCGGGCGGCCACAGCGCACGTGGCCGAGCCTCCTGCCGCTGCGACTGATCGATCACCTCTTCGTGTCGCAGGACGTCCTCGTGCGACGCGTGGACGCTCCGCGCACGCCGCTCACCCGCGTCGCCTCGGACCATCTTCCCCTCGTGGCCGACCTCGTTCTCCGGCCGCAGGCGGCTGCGGATTCGCCCAGGCTGTTGCAGGGCTAGGAGCCCGTTGACGAAGTCCAGACACGATGCCTGGGGGCGCGGGCCTCCGGCCCGCGCGAACGGCCACAGGGGGTACGACCCACCGTGACAGAGCTGACGACTGTGTCCGAAGTTCGTCAATGGGCCACTAGGAGGTGTCCATGGAGCCGTCGGGCCCGGCCGCCCAGCCGGAGGCGCGGCCGCCGAAGCCTCGGCCGCAGGTGATCGAGCTCCAGCGCGAGCGTCGCCGCGGGCGCGACGTGATCGTCGTGCGCGGCTTTCCCGGGGACGTGGACGTGGAAGCGCTCGCCCGCGCGTTCAAGACTCGGTGCGGGGCCGGCGGGACAGTGAAGGGGCGCGAGATCGAGATCCAGGGGGACCACCGGGAGGTGCTCTCCGCCATGCTCCTCGAACGCGGGTTTCGCTCGAAGCGCTGCGGGGGCTAGTGTCCCGTCTACGCTGATTCCAAGGGTCCGCCGCGGTAGCGGAGTACGCGTTCGGTGAACCCGTCATTCCGGCATGTCATCCTGAGCGGAGCGCCGCAGCGCGAAGCGAAGGATCCAAGCAAGGACGGCCGGCCAACCTTCTCAACCGGCCCTCGGACCGTGTCGTGGGCGAGCCAGTGCCCTGTCGAGAAAAGCGGTCGCTACGCTTGGTTTGGATCCTTCACTTCGCTCCGCGCTGCGGCGCTTCGCTTCGCTCAGAGCCTGCCCTGAGCCGGGCCGAAGGGATGACAAGCGCATCGAACGGGTTCCCTG
>JACPWG010000032.1 GCA_016197205.1 Planctomycetota bacterium | reverse complement strand
GGACGTCTTCGTCGTCAAGGGCGTGTCCAAGCGGTATCGGCGGGTGTACAAGCTCTGGGAGGAGGGGAAGGCCCCGAGCGTCGTCATCGAGGTCTCCAGTCGCAAGACGAAGCACGAGGATCTTGGCGAGAAGTTCGAGGTGTACCAGGGGATCCTGAAGGTGAAGGAATATTACATTTACGACCCGCTGCGGGAGTACCTGCCGACGAGGTTGCGAGCGTGGGATCGAAAGGGGGGCCGGTTCGTGGAGCGGCGCCTGGTCCGCGGGCGCGCGGCGAGCGCCGAGCTCGGGCTGGAGCTGGTGGATCACGACGGCCGGCTGCGGCTGCTGGATCCGGCGACGGGCGAGGAGTTGCCGGACCTGCAGGAAGCGGATCAACTCCGTCGAGCGGAGGCTGAAGGCCGGCGTCAGGAGGCGGAAGGCCGGCGTGTGGAGGCGGAGGGTCGGCGCCTGGAGGCGGAAGGGAGGCGGCAGGAGGCGGAGGGCAGGCGCTTGGAAGCAGAGGCACGAAGGCAAGCCGAGGCGGAGGTCGTGCGCCTTCGCGAGGAGCTGGCCCGGGCGCGCCGAACGGAGCGGACTCAGTACCGCTCCACGGAAGTCGGTGACCAATAGGCGAAGGCAAGTTTGGCCGCCCGCGAGGCGCGCGAGCGAGGCGTAGTAACGGAGAACTTCGGCGAGCGAGCGCAACGACGCGGGCGGCCGAAATCGCCGAGCAAATTGGTCACCCAATTGCGTGGGGCGGTACTCAGCCATAGCTGGCAATGCAGGCCGGCGCCGGCGACGCTTTCCGTCGCGCCGCTCCCCGTGCCGGCGCAGGGCCACATGCCGCCGGTCGTCCTGGAGCGGCCGGCGCAGGGCTTCGGCATGCGGGCAGCGCGCCGGCTGCGGGGCAGGCACCGGGCGGGGACGGGGCACAACCGGAAGGCGCCCGCCGCTCTTCGTGTTACAGCGGCGGAAGAAGCGGCGGCTGGGCGAAGGCCGGGGGTAGATCCCTGACCGAACCGCGAGCGTGAGCGAGCGGACCCGCGGCCCTCAACTACCACACAAGTCGCGAACAGCCTGCATTGTGTTCGGGCGGGGCCGGGCAGGGGAGCGACGCGGCTAGTGGGGCTTCAATGTCGTTCCGGTAGGTCCTTCGTTTCCGCCGCAGGCGCGTCCCGCGTGGAAATCGAACCTGGACCGTGAGGGAGCGGTCTGGGGGCGTCCTGCCATGACCTCCGGTTCGAGGCCGCCGACCCGCATGGGAGCGCCCTGCGAACGCATCGGGCAGTGAGGTCGAATCCGCGGCTCTGGAAGAACGTGCGGAGACCGCTCCCTCACGGTCGCGGTTCCGTGTGTCCGTCGCGGACCCGTTCCGCTTCAATCGTCCCCACATCGTGCACCCCCAGGATCGGTGTTGAAGTCCCACGAGTCCATTCCTTCGGACGTCGCACTTCGTGGGGGCGGTGCTCTCGTGCCGCGGCCCCGGTGGGAACAAAGGGGAAGGCACTCCCGGCTGCGGCTGCGAACCTTGCCATCGGAGGCCAACCCGGTCCTCAGCGTGGGCTTCCACTTCGTAACCTCGTCCGCAAACGTAACAGTTTTTGCTCCGCTTCCGTTGCACGCGGATGCGCGCAAGTGCTTCATGCTCCGCGGGTTGGCAAATGCGCCCTCGACCGGCAGCGTGGAACAAGAACTGCTACGGCTGTAACATCCTGTTCAAGTGAAGCGGATGTACGCATTGTTGTTCCGTGAAACACCACAGAGTCGGAGAAATGAGCATGCAAACGATTCCCCTCGGCGTGTGGGCGCTCCTGGCGTGGATGTCGATCGGAGTGCCGCTCGTCGTCGCGAGAAGCCTGCGCCGGTTGAACGCAGCTCCGGAGAGCGCGGTCGCGGCGAAGAGACGAGAGTTCTTTAGCCATGTGGGTCTCCTCCAGGGCCTGCACCTCGCCATGGGCCTATGGGCCCTTCATGCCATGGGCATCCCGCTTTCCGCCTGCGGCTTTCCCGGGCGCTACGCCTACGCCTATCTGGCGGGCATCCCGGCCTTCCTCTTGGTGTCCAGCGGCTTTCACTACCTGCGCATCCGCCTCGCGGAGCGTCGCGGCGCCGAGCCCTACGGGCGGCGGATGGTGCTGGCCCTGCGGCGGGCACTGCCGGAGACCACGGCCGAGCGGGGACTGTGGGTATTGCTCTCGCTCGGGGCCGGCGCGAGCGAAGGCCTTCTGTGGCGCGCCCTGCTTTTGCACGTGGGCTTCCGCTGCGGACTTGCTTGGGAAGAAACCGCCGCGGTCTCCGCCATCCTTTACGGCCTGGCAGCTTGGCCCTACGGAATCCGACAGGTCGGCCTCGGCGCCCTCGTCGGTGGGTGCTTCTTCGTGTTCTACATCGACACCTGGAGCCTGGTCGGCTCGGCTTCTCTGCACGCGGCGGCCGTCATCACGGGCGGCGCGGTCGTGAGCAGGTGGCTCCTGGCGGAGGCGCCGAAGCCGAAGGCCACCGCTAAAAAGAAGAGCGCCGCCCCGGACCTGGCCGACGCGCGCGCCGTGGAAGCCGCAGGCGTGGCAGCTTGATCGTTGGCCCGCCCTCCCGCGGCAAAGGCGGGGGGGGGGGCCCTTGGGAGAAGTGGGGAAACGGTTGGTGGTCAATGCGAGAGTGCGCGCGGCAGGACCGGCGTGAATTCGCCCGGCGAGGGCGGGAGGCGGCGGCTACTCCTTGTAGGCCTTCGCGACGCGCTCCATCTGCAGTGCCATCTTCTCTGCCTCGTCCCTGTCCAGTTCTTCGAGCTTCTCGCCGTTCGACTTCAGGAAGAGCACCGTCGGGATGTGGCTGATCTCGTACTTCTTCATCGTGTCGTCGTCGATTTCCGTGTTCACGCGGATGCAGACGAAGGCCGCGGACTGCTCGATGACTCGGGCGTCGGAGAACGGACCGTCCTCCATCTCCTTGCAGACGCTTCAGTGAGGGGACATGAAATCGACGAACGCGGGCTTCTTCGCGTCCTTCGCAGCCTTCAGGCCCGCGCCGAAGTCCGTGAGCCAGGCGATGCGCTTGTCGTCGCCCGCCCCCGCACGCCCGGGATGGACCAGCAGGGTCGCCGAGAGGGCCAAGCCGAGGACCAACAGCCGGGTTGCCACGCGCATGAAAAAGTCCCTTCGAAAGTCGAGTGGCCGGCAGGCGCGCTCGAGCCTCGGCGCCCCAGTGCCGCGGGCGCTAGCGACGCACGAAAGTTCCGCCGCCGGCCGAGGCGAGCTGCTCCAGCGCCGCGTCGCGCGGGTCGAAGCTGATGGTGCTGACCGTCATTTTCTTCCCCTTGACGTACGCCCGCACGGCGTCGATGACGCGGGCGGGTTCCTTGACCCGGCCGTCCGAGAGGACGATGAGGCAGATCCGGAAAGCAGGATCGGAGCGCTCCTTCTCGGGCACGGTGGCCGCGATCTCGAACGCGCGTTCGATCCCCGACCAGATGTTGGTCGCGCCTTTGCGCTTGAAGGCGTTCACCCAGTTGACGGCCACGCCCTTGCAGTCATTGGTCGCCCGGACGAACCTGCTGGACATCGCGAAGGACTCGTCGGAAAAAAAGACTACGGAGAAGGATTGGGCGGGGTCGAGTTTCTGGATGGAGTCGACCAGGGCCTGGCGGACCACCTCGCGCTTCGGGATCCCCGGCTGCGAGGGGGAGGGCTCGTCCATGCTCCCCGAGGCGTCGACGACGAAGAGGTAGTGCGTCGCGTCCTCGTGGAGGCCGAGGAACTCAATGGACCTGTCGTGGGTGGGCTCGTCCTCCGAGGCTGCCTCTGTCGGCGCGGGGCCTGGGGCGGACTCCCCGGGGGCCGGCACGGGGTTGGCGGGCCCAGGGGCCGGGGCGCCTGCCGGTTGGCCGGCGGGGGCCGGCGCCGCGGGCGGATCCCCGATGGGCTCGAGCGGGCCTTTCGACGGCGCGGGGGCGGTCGCCGGCGTGCCGGCGGTCGCGGGCGTGGCACCCGCTGCCGCTGCCGCGGGCGCCGCTCCGGGAGTCGAGCCCGGGGCGGCGGCGACCGGACGCAGCAACCCGGGCGGCGGGACTTCCGGGTCGAGTGGACGCGCGGGGGCGACTCGGCTGTTTGCCGCCGACTTCGCGTCGCCGGGCCCGGAGGCGCCGCTGCCGGCCGGCGTGGCGAGCCGCCAGATCAGCGCGGCGACGATGACGAGGTTCACGAGGGTGAGGAAGAGATAGGAGGCGACGGAGCCGGAGAAGAGCGAGCCGAACACGCCGCGACGGGTCGCGGCCACCGGACGCCGTGTCTCCCTCGTGGCGGAGAGCGGCCGTTCCGTGACGTGCCCGCCGCCGCCGCTGCCCTCGGCGCCATCGGCGCGCACGGAGGGGAGCATGGCGGTCGACGTGCGCAACAGTCGTGGCGTGGGGCGGCGGACCTTTCGCGGTCCCGCCGTGGAGTCGCCCGCGCCTTCGCCGCCACCGCCCTGCCGCGGGAGCCGCCGCAGTGGCCCGACCTGGGCGCGCATCTTTTTTTCGGGGGCTTCGAAGCGAATGGTGGCGTTTCCGATCGAGAGGACGTCCCCCGAGCAGAGCGCCGCCTGCGAAACCGGCTTGCCGTTCAGGAGAGTGTTGTTCTTCGCGCCGTTGTCGATGAGGACGTAGCGGTCGTCGAGCTTCGCGATCTCGCAGTGGTGCGCGCTGATGGACTTGTCGGTGAGGCGGATGGTGTTCGCGCGCGACCGCCCGATGGAGACGGTGTCGACGGTGAGGTCGATGCTCCACATCTTGCCCGCGCACGAAATGAGCAGCCGCGGGGTGGTCGGCGCCGGTGCGGGTTCCGCCATGGGGGCCTCCGGTGAGGGCTCGGGGTGGGCACGGCGCGGACGCAAAGTCGAGGCCACGGAAGCCGGCGACGCGAGCGGCGCGTAACTATTGTGAGCGACGCTTGTTGCGGCGCTTGGCGACAATCGGCCCGAGCCGGGGTCTGTAAAAGGGGCGGCCGTAACGTAAAGGCCCGATGCGCGGGCTCAGAACTGGAAGGGGACGTTCAGCTTGATGTACTCCCAGTCAATGACCCCCTCGAGGCTGGGAAACGGGGCCGCGCGGCGGACCGAGGCGTGCGCGGCCTCATCCAGCTCCGCGTGCGAAGAGCGCTGCAGGAAGTGGCAGTCCCGGACGCGCCCGGAGCGGGCGATGGTCACCTGGACGAGCACGTACCCGTGGAGCGTGCCGCGTGCGGCGGCCGGGGGGAGGATGAGGTGGTCGATGATGCGTTGGCGGGCGATGGCCACGTAGCGCGCGGCCTTGCCCGGGAGCAGGGGCGCGACGTCGGCCGCGGTCGGCCTAGCCGGCGCCGGCGCGTCTTTGGCATCGGCGCGGGGGCCCGGACGCGGGAGCTTTCGTGCAAGGACGCGCGGGTCGAGGCGCGAGGCCGCGGACTGCGTCGGATCGACGGCGGCGTGCGCGGTCGTCTGCGGGTCCGCCGGCGGGGGACGGATCTCGAAGCGGATCGGGGGGTCTTCGAAGCGTTCGTCCGCGGGCTCGGGTGTCGCGGCGGCGAGCGCGGTTGGCGCCGGCAAAGGCGCTGCCTCCGGCGCGGGTGGTGTCGGCGGCTCCTCGGCGGCGGGCGCGGGAACCGGCTCCGTCTCCGGCTCGGGCTGGGGCTCGGGTTCTGGCGCCGGCGGTACCTCCGCGGCGGGCACTGCAGGCGCCGCCGCCTGATCGACGCGCTCCAGGAAGAACTGGATGTCACGGTCGGAGACCTCGCCCTGCGCTTCTCGCTGAGGGAACGGATTTCCGAGGAAGAGGACGAGATGCACGAAGATGGATGCGGCCAGGGCCGCGAGGAAGGTGTGCTCGGCGCGGGGGCGACGGGCAGCGGGAGCGGGGGCGCGTCCACCGGCACGTGGAGTCGCGGGAAGTGCTCGTTTGTCGGCGGGGGAGGACGCCATCGGTTCCCTCGTGCTCGATCGGTTCGGGCAAGCCCACCCATTTTGCGGGCAGGGGCGTGGCGAGTCAAGACGAAAGGGAGGCGAGAGATGTCGAACGCGGAATCGGGCAGGCAAGGCGAGGAGCTGGCGGCGGCTTTTTTGGTGCGGCAGGGCTATCGGATCGTGGAGCGGAACTTCCGCTGCAAGGTCGGGGAAATCGACATTGTCGCGGTCGAAGGGCGGGTCGTGTGCTTCGTCGAGGTGAAGGCACGCGCGGGGGCGGGCTTCGGGGACCCGATCGATGCGGTCGACCGTGGCAAGCAGCGTCGGCTGATCCGTGCGGCGCGCCTCTACGCGACGCAGAAGCGCCTGGCGGGGATCGGGCTCCGGTACGACATCGTGAGCGTGCGTCTCGACGCGACCCCGCCCGCCGTCCAGCTCTTCCGCGCCGCCTTCGATGAAGGGTCGGGGTTTGGGGCAAGAGGAAGGCGGTGGTAAAGCGGGCGCCGCGCCGTGTTGAGCGATGTTCTTCCTCCGAAAGTCCTCAGCGTCTCTGCGCCTCTGCGGTTTCGTCCCCGTTGTCAATTGTCCACGGCCATTTCACATTGTTCCTCGATGGCCCGGCCGCTGGGCACGCGCCGCCTGATGAAATCGGATGCGTGCTTCGTGGGCACGGCCACGCCGTGCCCCTACCAAGTGCAGCCACTCGAAGAACAGCACTCGGACAGTGCTTCCGTCGAAAATTTTCAGTTTTCCCCTTGACTCCCCTCCGCGCGCATGGTACAAGCTCGTCATGAACGAACGTTCATTTGTCACCGAGGAGCCAGCGATGGTCACCGCCGAGATTCGGAGCGACGCGCGTCCGCGTGCGCCTCAGCGTGCGCCGCGCGCGCGCCGCGCCGCCGTCGCCCCGGCACCCGTCGACGAACCCAAAGGCGCCGCGCATCGCGACCGCATCCTCGACGCCGCCGCCGAGGAATTCTCCCGCCGCGGCTTCCACGGCACCACCGCCCGGCACGTCGCGCGCCGCGCGCGCGTCTCCGTCGGCAACCTCTACAACCACTTCCGCGGCATGAAAGAACTCTTCGACACCGTCCTCCACGACGAGGAGGCGCGCTACTTCGGCGCCGACATGCCCCTCCAGCGCGTGTTCGCGGACCTCCGCTTCCCCGACGACCTCGAACGCCTCGCGACGGCCACCCACGAGACCGTCCGCGCCTCCGCCCGCTACCTCCGCCTCATCTATGTCGACGTCCTCGAGTTCAACGGCCGGCACATCGCCCGCCTCATGAACGGCATGCGCGAACGCTACGAGGCCGGCTTCGGCGCCAAGCTCGCCGCACGCCGCGACGCCGGCGAACTGGGGGAGGGCGACCCCGTTACCGCCCTCATGGCCACGACGCTCCTCTTTTTCAACTACTTCACCGTCGAAGAGCTCTTCGGGGGACGCCAACACTTCGGCGTCCCGCACGAGCGCGCGGTGGCCGAGATGAGCCGCCTGCTTCGACACGGCATCCTTCCCAGGAGGGGATGAAATGCCCTTCGCCACCGTCGCCGACGTTCGGCTCCGCTACGAGGTCCAGGGAGAAGGCGCGCCCGGCGAAGCACCGGTCCTCCTCCTCGCGGGGCTCGGGCGCGGCCTCGACCTGTGGGACGCGCAGGCGCACGCGCTCGCCCGCCGCTTCCGGACCGTCCTTGTCGACAATCGCGGGGTCGGCGAAAGCGACGCCCCGCCCGGCCCATACTCCGCGCGCCAGATGGCGGCCGACGCGGTCGCGGTGCTCGACGAACTCGGGATCGCGCGCGCGCACGTCGTCGGCGCCTCGCTCGGCGGCTTCCTCGCCCAGGAAGTCGCCCTCGGCTGGCCCGAACGCGTCGCCCGGCTCGCGCTGCTCGGCACGGCGTTCGGCGGCGACCGCTGCCGTCGCATGGCGGAGTCCACGTGGCGCGCGCTCGCGGAGCGCGGCGGCATGCCCTACGAAGACTACCTCTGGCGGGCGGTCCCGCTCGGCTTCTCCGAGAAGTACCTCGAGCGACACCGCGACGGCGTCGCGCGCTCGATTCGCGCCCGCGCCGCGCGCCCCGTCTCCCCGGAAGCCTGGATGGCGCAGGCCTACGCGGGCGCGACCTTCGACGCCTCCGACCGGCTCGCCGGCCTCTCCTGCCCCACGCTCGTCATGGCGGGGACGGCGGACATCGTCGTCCCGCCGGCGAACGCGTGGCTGCTGTCGCGCGCGATCCCCGGCGCGCGAATCGCCCTCTATCCGGGTGCGGGTCACTACTTCTTCGTCGAAAGGGCGGAGGAGGTCAACCGCGACCTCATCGCCTTCCTGGAGGGTGACCGATGAAGACCGCCACGAAGCATCGTAGCGCCCGCGTCACGGCCTGCCGCGCCGCCTGGCTCCTCTTCGCGCTCGCCGCGCCGCTCGCATTCCCCGTGGCCGCGCAGCCGCCGACCTCCGAGCCCGTCCGCGTCCTGACCGGCGACGCGTGCGTGCCGTGGGGAAAAATCGAGTGCCACGAAGACATCGGCATCACCTTTCCGCAGGAGCCCTTCCTGCCGGAGACCGAGCACCACGTCAGTTCGAAGCACGGCAAGGGCATCGTCGAAGCCTTCGACAACAATCCGCGACCGCATTCAAAATACTTCCTGCTGCACGAGGCGGCGGGCTGGGAGAAGGCCACGCACCCCGTCCCGGTGCTCTTCGTCCACGGCGCCGCGACCAACGCGACGCTCTCCTTCGCGGGGACGTACTTCGACGGCAGCCAGGGCCTCATGCAGTACCTGTCGGAGCGCGGCTACGCCGTCTTCGCGCTGACGATGCCGTGCGGGCAGGGGGACCTCTTCTACATGACGGAGCATCTCGCGCGGGCAATCGACCTAGTGCGGGCGCGTACGAAAGCGTCGCAGGTCGACCTCGTCGCGCACAGCATGGGCGGCATCGTGGCGCGGATGTACGTGACGGGCATGCGCCTCCGCGGCGGCGCAAGCTATCGCGGCGACGTGCGGCGGGTGGTCTTCGTGGGCACGCCGCACCGCGGGATCGACTTGACGTTCCGCCACCCGATCGCCTACCAGCGGTTCGGCAGCTACGGGGTGCCCGCGCCGTGGACGTTCTACAAGCCGGAGGGGGAGATCACCGAACGGAGCATCTACGGTCCGGCTTTCCGGGCGCAGCTTCAGCTCCTCTTCGACCTCACGGACGTGCACCGGCTGAGCGAGATGGAGATGGACTGGTACACGACGTTCAACGGCGGGACGGGTTTCGTGAGCAAGTCGAAGGGGATCCGCGAGGCGATCAAGATGGGCGGGAACCACATGGAGAAATTGCGCGCGCGGCGCTTCCCGGCGTCGGTCGAGGTGTCGGTGCTCGCGGGTCGGAAGAACCTGGTGAAGTACGTGACCAAGTCGGCGCAGATTCTGGAGGAGGTGGGTGAATTCGACGGCCCGTGCGACGGGCTGCTCTTCGTGAAGAGCGGCGCGGACGAGGAGGGGCTGCGGGCCGCGGGCGCGCGCCTGACGGCGCGGGAGGTGCTGGACCTGAACCACGTGGAGCTGTTGTACCTGGAGCCGGGGAAGGCGTGGATCGAAGCGCGGCTGGGGGCTGAGGCGGGTACGGGAAGTGGAGTGAAGGGTGCGAAGGGCGCGGGCGCGGTGGGCGGAGGCGGCGCGGGGAAGAAGGCGGGGGGTGGGGGGAAGGGGAGCTGAGGGAGCTGCGGGGAAGTGGGAGTGGGGGGTAGAAGGAAGGGATGACGAAACCACAGAGACGCGGAGACGCGGAGGAATGGTTGTAGTGTGCGGGTGCTGGACCCGTTTGAACGTATAATAAACGAACATTCGTTCATTATGTGGAGGTGTGAAATGGCGCAGACGCGGGAAACGGGGATGGGCTACGCCAAGCCTTGGGCGCGGATGGCGCTGGCGGGACTGGAGCCGGTGTCGGAGGCGGCGAAGAAGGCCGAAGAGGCCGCGCTGGAGGCGCTGCAGCAGGCGGTGGAACGTGGGCAGGGGCTCGGCGCCGCGGCGCGCGAGGCGTGCGCCAAGGCAGTGGAGGCGGGGCCGTTCGCGAAGGAGGCCCGGGTGGCCGTGGACCTCGTCGCGGGGATGCAGGCATTGGGCGTCAAGGCGGCGGGCGAGGGAATGCTCGTAGCGTCCCGCATCGCGGTGACCGGCGTCGCACGCCCGGCGCGCGAGCTGGTCGTCGACGCCGTCCGGCGCGTGGCCGCGGTGGAGGCGTAGCCGGCCATGACGCGTTCCTCCCCCGCCCCATCGTTCGGCTCGCCCGGCCGCGCCGCGCAGGAAATGGCGGATGCGCTCCAGACTGCCTGGGCCCGGGCGGTCGCCGACCCCGTGTTCCAGGAGGCGTGCGGGCTTGCCCTTTCGCTTCAGGCGCGACAGGCGCGCGAGGCCCGTCGCCTCGCAGCGACCTGGCTCCACGCGTGGGGCCTTCCGACGGTGGACGACGTCCGGCAGGCGCCGGCGGGGAGGAACGCGTGATCCCGTTCCCCTTCGAACGCATGACGAAAGCATGGGTGCGGTTGCGCGGGGAAGGCCGCACGCCGCACCGCGAGCTCCCGCTCGACGGCCCGGCGGTGCTTCGGCACTATCGCCCGGAGCGGCCGAACGGCCGGCCCGTTTTCCTCCTCTATGCGATGATCAACCGGCCCTACGTCCTCGACCTCCTGCCCGGCCGAAGCGTGATCGAGCAACTTGTCGACGCCGGCCACGAGGTGTTCCTGCTCGACTGGGGGCGACCGGGTCCGCGGGAAGCGAATCGCTCGATCGAGAGCTACCTGCGGGAAACCGTTCACGCCGCCGTCCAGAAGGCGCGCTCCTTGGCCGCACCTGCTCCGATCGCAAACAAAACTCGTCGCACGCGCCGCGGAGCCGCAAAGACCGCCCCCGCGCCGCGACTCACGCTGCTCGGGTATTGCCAGGGAGGCACGTACGCCGCCCTCTACGCCGCGTTGTACCCCGAGTCGGTCGACCGCCTCGTCCTCATGGCCGCACCGCTCGCCTTCTCCGGGACCGGCACGATCCAGGTCTGCGCGCGCATCCCGGGCTTCGACGCGGAGGCCGCCCTCGACGGCAGCGGCAATGTGCCCGCGCTCTGGCTGCGCTGGGCCTTCGAGCTGCTCCGCCCGTTCGACACCTCCGTCCGCTATCTGCGTTTCTTCGAACGCGTCCACGAAGAGGAGGTCCCCGACGACGAGCTGGAGCACTTCCTCGCGATGGAGGAATGGGTGAACGATCCGGTCGATCACCCGGGCCGCGCGTTCCTCGAGTTCCACCGGTGGTTCTATCGCGACGACGCCCTCCTCGCCGGCGGCGTGCGCGTCGGGGAGGACGTGGCGCGGCTCGAGGCGATCCGCTGTCCGACCCTTCTCCTCGCCGGTCGGCGCGACCACCTCGTCCCGCCCGACAGCACGCTCGCGGCGCGGGAGCGTTTCGGTTGCGGGCCCGTGAAGGTACTCGAATGCGATTGCGGACACATCGGCCTCTCCGTCTCCTCGAAGGCCCACCGCGAGGTGTGGCCCGAGGTCATTTCATGGATCCAGGCATGAAGCAAGACTGTCGCGCTCCTGAACCCCAAACAGGTCGAGCAGGCGGACTCCTGCGAGTGGAGGTCGATGTGGGACGAATTCCCAATTTCCAATGCTCAAGTCTCAATGAAGACTCAAGCCTCAATGCTCAACTCGGTGCGTCCCCGGCCGCCGACCCTGTGGCCGAAGCTTCGCGATTCCGAGCAGTGGGGCGCCAAGACGGCTCTTGCTCCGCGGTCGCTCTGAACGCCTCGCCCGCGGACCTCGACTTTCTGGCCGGGTGGGCGTCGTTCGCGCCCGACCGCGACGCCGTCCTCGACGCCGACTCCGGCGAGCGCTGGAGCTACGCACGGCTCGACGACCTCTCGCGCCGCGTGGAGGCGTGGTTGGAACGCACCTTCGCCCCGGCGCCTGGCGACCGCGTGGCGGTCCTCGGCAAGAACTCGATCGTACACCTCGCGGCGTTCTTCGCCTGCTGGCGCCGGCGGTGGACGCTGGTCCCGCTCAACTGGCGCCTCGCCCGGCCGGAGCTGGCCGCCGTCCTCGCCGACGCCGACCCGCGCGCGCTCCTCCTCGAAGAGGACGCGGCCTGGGAAGGGACGGCTGTGACCGGCGTTCCCTTCCGCGAAGTCCTCGCGGCCGCCGCGCGCGAGACCCCGTCCACGCGGCCGTCGGAGACGGCGCCGGAGGACGTACCGCTCCTCCTCTATACCTCGGGAACCACGGGCCGACCCAAAGGCGCGATGCTCTCCGCCCGCATGCTCGTCGCGAACGCGATCCAGACCTGCGTCGGGTGGGAGCTGGGACCCACGGACACCGCGCCGCTCTTCGCGCCGCTCTTTCACACCGGCGGCTGGAACGTGCTGACCCTCCCCTTGCTGCATCGCGGCGGCCGCGTGCTGCTCATGTCCCGCTTCGACCCGTCGGCCGTGCTCTGCTGGCTGCCGGAAACGACGGCGCTCTTCGGCGTCCCCACGATGTTCCAGACCCTGTGGGACGCAGGCATCGCGGACTGTCCGACCGGCCGGCTCCGGCTCGTCATCTGCGGCGGGGCGCCGTGCCCGCTGCCTCTTTTGCAGCGCTACCACGACGCGGGGATCGCCCTGCGGCAGGGCTTCGGCATGACCGAGGCGGGGCCGAATTGCTTCCGCTTCCCGCCGGGGCGAGAGCGCGAGAAGGCCGGCGCCGTCGGCCTCCCCCAGGTGCATACCCGAGTCCGGATCGTGGACGGCGAGCTGCAGGTCGGCGGCGCGCACCTCTTCTCCGGCTACTGGCGAAACCCCGCGGCGACCGCGGAGACGCTGCGGGACGGCTGGGTCGCGACCGGCGACGTGGCCGAGGTCGACGCGGACGGTTTCTACCGGATCGTCGGGCGAAAAAAAGAGATGTACATCAGCGGCGGGGAGAACGTGTACCCGGGCGAGGTCGAGCGCGCACTCGTCGACCACCCGTCGGTGGCGGAGGCGGCGGTGCTCGGCGCCCCGGACCCGCTGTGGGGGGAGGTCGGTCATGCGTTCGTGGTCGTTCGCGGCGGCGCGCCCGGCATACCCGGCGCGGTCGATGGCCCGGAGCTGGCCCGCTTCTGCCGCGACCGCCTCGCGGGCTACAAGGTCCCGCGTCGGTTCTCGTTTCTTGCAGCTCTTCCGCGGAACGCGATGGGCAAGGTGCTGAAGTCAGCGCTCCGGGAGGAGGCCCTCCGCGGGGCGGCGCAGTCTGAATTGGGCCGGGTTTCGGGCGGGCAGTCGTCCGCGAACGCGGTCGAGTCCCCCAAGGGTTCCAAGGAAATTCTACAGAGGAGGAACAGCATGGCGGTTTTCGCGAAGCCGTCGGCGGCTCTGAGCGGGCTGCTGCTCGGCGGGCTTCTGGGCTTGGCGCAAGTCGCGGGCGCGCCCGCGACCGGCGGCGGAGCGGCCCCGGCGGGCGGCGCTTCCGGCGCGTCCGGCGCGTGGACGGTGCTCGACGGCGTGCGCCTCGGTGGCGGCGGCGTGGCGCCGGCCCCGGTTTCCGCCGCGCCGGCCGCGGCGGCCAATGACGTCGTGCGCGTCGTCGTCCTCGACGGGGCGAACGGCGCGCCTCTCCCCGGCGCGTGGGTCCGGCGCGGCGCCGACGGGCCGCTCGCGCTCACCGACCTCTCCGGCCGCGCGGAGCTGCCGCCCGAGCCCGGCGTCGCCGCCGGCGCGCCCGCGGTGGTGACCGCTTCGAAGACCGGCTTCAGCCCGACGAGCCTCGGCCTCGCGGGTGCGCGCGGGGCGGCGATCCCGCTCTTCGCCGTCCGTCCGGCGCGCGGCTCGCTGCGCGACCTGAGCCGCGAGGTCCTCGCCGGCCGGCTCGTGCCGCGGAACCTCGACGCCTTCGCGAACGGCTCCGCCTCCTTTTCGAGCATGATGCCCGCGATCGGCGGCGCGTGGGGCGCGCAGGGCGCGAACCAGCTCGGCCAGGTCTCCGGCGGGCTGCTCTTCCCCGCGGGCTTCGGCCTGCCGAGCGCGCGCGCAGGGGCGCTTCTCGCTCGCCTCGACGGTATGGACACGACCGTGCAGATGGGCGGCGGGTGGATGAACGCGGGCGCAGGAGGGGGCGGGGCCGTGCCGCCGTCGGCGTTCCGACTGGTCGCGCCGCGCGCCCCGGATGCGAGCGAATGGGCCGCGGAGCTCCTGGCGCGCGGGCCCGGCGGCATCGTCCTCGGTCGGATGGCGCTCCCGAGCGCGCCTCCGTTTGACTTCGGGTCCCCGTTCGTGTTCGCGCCGCTGCCCGTGCCGCTCGCCGGCGGCCGGACGCTGCGCTGGTCCGCGCTCCCCGGCGGGCCGTCCCTCGTGACCCTCGGACTCGAGCTGCCCGACGGCCGGCTGTGGACCGTGCTCCTGCCGGGCGCGGCGACCAGCTTCTCCGTGCCCACGCTGCCCGGCGGCCGGCCGGCGGCCTTTCGCTGGACCGTCGCGAAGCACGCGTTCCCCGCGCTCAACCAGACCTTCTGGAAGCTGCGCGACCTGGAGCCGCTCGCCTCCTCGTTCGCCCTGCCTCGCGTCGAAGGGCAGCTCGCGTTCGACGCGCGCCTCTTCTTCTCGCCGCTCGTCTCGCTCTACTCTCTGCCCGAGAACGGCGCGTTCCTGGTCGAGCGAAAAGGGCGCGACCCCGTCATTCTGACTTACTAACACTGCCTTTGTTTTCGAGTCCTCTACCGCCTTCGGAGGTGAAGCATGCCCCTGCTGCCTGTGCTCCTCGCAAGCGCCTTCTGGACGCTCGGCCTTCAGACCACCCCGATCAAGCTTCAGACCGGCAACGCGGCGTGGCCCTGGGCGCGCATGGAGACGTACCGGGACGCGGACCCGCACTTCGTCCAGGAGTCGTTTCCCGCGGAAGACCTCGACCTCTCGCCGAACGACCTGGCCGGCTTCGGCGGCGACACGACGCCGCACTCCGGCGATTTCCTGCTGCACTACGGGGCGCATTGGGACACGGCGACGAAAGCGGTGCCGGTCCTGCTCGTGCCGGGGGCGGTCCGGTCCGCCTCCGTGCTCTTCCACGACGCGAAGGGGGACGGCACCGCGGGCGTCGCCCCGTATTTGATTTCGAAGGGGTACAAGGTCTTCGCGATCACGTTCGGGTACAACTCCGGGGACAACTTCCAGCAGGCCGAGCAGCTCGCGAACGCGCTCCGTCGGATCACGGAGCTGACCGGACAAGCGAAGGTGGACCTGATCGCGGCGTCGAAGGGTGGAGTGCCGGTGCGCATCTATCTGTCGAAGCTCGCGGCCTCCTGGCGGACTCCGTATCGCGGCGACGTGCGGCGCGCGCTCCTCATCGGCTGCCCGAATCTCGGCCTGGACGCGGTCTTTCGCCACCCGGTGTACGGGCTGAGCGTGGGGCGCATGTTGCCCTGGGATTATCAGCTCGGCGTTTTCGGGTGGACCGGGACGCTTTCGAACAGCCTATACAACCTCGGGCGATACTCGGGTCACGCTCAGATGCTGCACCGCTGGGATGGGACCTACCCCGTGGCGAGCTTCGAGCCTGACTGGTACTCGACGTACTACGGCGGGTGGGGTCTCACGAGCCATTCGCAGGGCATCGACGCCGCGGCTGCCGCGGCCGGCAACGTGATCGACAAGCTCGAGGAGGCCGGTCTCCAATCAGGCATCCAGCTCGGCGTGCTGGCAGGTTCGAAGCCCTATCGCGTCGGCGGCTCGTTTGGCTTTTCGGTGGAGTACCAGGGCCCGGGCGACATGGCGGTCTTCCTGAAGTCGGCCCTGCACACCTCCGGCATGACGCAGAACGGCGCGAGCGTCCTGAAGAAGTCCGTGCTGTACCTGAACCACGGCGAGCTGCTCTTCCACGCCTCCTCGCTGCAGTGGATGGAGGCGGTGCTCTCGATGTAGGGCGGAGGAGCAGCGCAGGCACGCGTCGTGTGGGTGCGCTTGCGTTGGATCCGGGCGAGGCGTGGTAGAATGGTGGACGACGGGTCGCACCGTGGCCCCAGTCGGGGGCCGGCCACGCCGGACCCGGGCCTTCGTTTGCGAGAGACGCGAGTGTACCTGAAACGTCGGTGGGTGCTGAGCGCAATCGCGTGCGCCCTTGCCCTGGCAAGCTGCGTCCGGGCGACCGGGACGCCTGTCGGCCGGCAACCGGCCGGGCCGTCGCAGCCGCCCCCCGTTGCGACCTTCTCGATCGTCGCGCGCGACCCCGCAACCGGCGAACTCGGCGTCGCCGTGGCGTCGAAGTTCTTCGCGGTGGGCGCGGTCGTGCCCTGGGCGCGCGCCGGCGTGGGGGCGGTCGCCACGCAGGCCTACGCGAACACGACCTTCGGGCCGCGCGGGCTCGAACTCCTGGCTCTAGGGGAAACACCTGAGGCGGTCGTCGCCAAGCTGACGGCGGAGGACGCGGGGCGGGACCACCGCCAACTGGGGATGGTGGACGCCCAGGGGCGGTCGGCCACGTTCACGGGCGCGAAATGCAGCCCCTGGGCCGGCGGGATCGCCGGAGAGGGCTTCGCCTGCCAGGGGAACATCCTGGCCGGCGAACCGGTCGTGAAGGAGATGGCCCGCGCATTCCAGGAGGGGAAGGGGACGCTCGCGGATCGTTTGCTCGCTGCGCTCGAGGCGGCGCAGGCGGCGGGCGGGGACTCGCGGGGGCGGCAGTCGGCCGCGCTCTTCGTGGTGCGGGCGGGCTGGGGGTACGGGGGCATGAACGACCGCTATCTCGACCTCCGCGTGGACGACCACCCCGACCCCGTGGCCGAGCTGCGAAGGCTCTACGGTATTCACCTGAGCACCTTCGGCCGGCCCGACCGGTAGCGGCCGGGCCCCAAGGGCCGGCCCTCTCAAGGTGGCAGGAACCCTGCTCCCCTTGCGAAACGGGGCCTCACATGCCCACGTGGGGCATGGTTCAAATTCGGTTCACACCGCACGAAGGGCTCGTATCCGTAGGGTATCAGGGGCACGACGCTGCCGGGCCCACGAAACGAGCAATCGCCGTCGGTCTTGCGTACCGGTAGCGGCGGTCCGGATCGACGATCCGAGAAGAGGCTCGCGGACGGCGACCGGAGATTGTGGTGCAGCGCTTCCGCCCTGCACCCGCACTCGCGAACCGTCGGCAAAGACCTCGTCTTTCCCCTGTCCACGTGAAGACCCCCAAGCCCGAGTTCCGGTCGGCGCGAATGGGCTTGCTCCGCACGTCTGGCCGCGGGTAAGATAGGATCCAGAACCCCGGTCCGCCGGCCGGCAGCGACAGCGTGGCGCCCCGAGGGAGGAGGAGACGGCACATGGCTTTCGTGTGGGACGATCTGCAGGAGAAGTGGCTCCATCGGCGGCTGTCCCCGGCAGCGCACAGCTACGAGAGCAAGGTGTCGGTGGCCGGTGGCAACCTCGAGCTCGACGCGGTCGCAGAGGAGCCGCCTCGGGACGCGTTCCTCGACTTTCTCACGCGGTGGTCCGTTTTCGAGAACAAGGCGCCCAAGAAAGCGTTTGGCCGGCGGGACCTGCCCCTCCTCGGTGCGCGGACCCTGCTTTTCGCCGAGCGGCGAAACCTCGGCTTGGCGGACCTGGACGAGCTCACGCAGGTCGTGCTCTGCTCCCACGCCACGGCGGAGGTGCGGCACGCGGTTGCGAAGCGCGAGCTGCGCGCCGGGATGGTCGAGGGTCGCTTCGTCGCGCGGCTCGTCCTGGTGGAGGCCAATCGTGTCCCGGTCAGCGAGGAGTCGCTCGGCTTCCTGCTGTACTGGGCTTCGGGCCGACGCCTGCGGGAGGCGATCGAGGCCGCGGTGGACGGTGATCGTCGCGAGTACTACTCGATGCTCTGGTTTGTGCGGAAGGAACCCTTCAGGGAGAGGTCCTGGCCATGAAAGGCAAGACCCTGGACGAGACCACTCTCTCGATTCGAGACTCCGTCGAGGAGCTGGGGATCGAGCGGGTGGTGGACGCGGTGGGTTTGAGTCGCGTGCTCGACGCAGTGGGTCCCGAACGCGTGATTGACGCCCTGGGTCCGGAACGCGTGCTCGATGCCCTGGGTCTGGAGCGCATCGGCGATGCGGTCGGCGTCGAGAAGATCCGGGCGCTCTTGCGGCGGATGGAGGGGGCGCCGGCCCGCAAGCCGAGGCCCTCGAGGAACGCCAGGCCCGCCCGGTCGTGACGCGCGCGGCTTGCAACTGTCTGCTTGGGGCGCCGTGGCTGCAGCGCGCCAGGACAGCGCGGGCCGGGATTGGGGCGGGGGGCAGCTCCCGGTCGCATTTCTCGATTGCCCGAGCGCAGTAGGCAAGCTCTCAGTGAACCCGTTCGACCCATGTTGAGCCGGGCCGAAGGGATGACAAGCCGGGAAGACGGGTTGTACCCGTTCACTGGCAGGGTGATTTTACCACGGAGACACGGAGGCACGGAGACTTCACGGAGGACTCTCTTTGGAATCCCCGTTCTCTCCGTGTAACCTCCGTGCCTCCGTGGTGAAACGCGCATACACGTGAACGGTTAGGACGGGTTTACTGAACGCCGACTCTCGCTTCGTGGGCACGGCAGCGCCGAGCCCCTACCGGAACCGGCCAGTCGAGGGGCATAGCCCGGATCTGCACCCTACCGAAACTTTTCACGGGGCGCGGGTCGCTGCAAGCCCTCCATGACACTCGACCGCCCGAGACGTAAATTCTCGGGGGAGTCTGCGGCGCGCCGGTGTGGCCGCGGGCGGGCGCCTCAACCTCGCGCGGAAGGAGCCCGCATGATCGACCGGACCTGCCAAGGCTGCGGCGTGACCGTGCCCGCGGGCGCGCGTTACTGCCCGGCTTGCGCGACTCCCGTCGGCGATGGAGCGGGGGCCAAGGATGGGGCTGCACCCGGCCGGGGCGGCGAGGCGCTCCTCGGCGGCGACGACCTATCGCCGCCCCTCCCGAACGACACGGTCCTCGGCGAATACCGCATCGTCGAAAAGATCGGCGAGGGTGGGTTCGGCCACGTGTATCGCGCCGTCCACGTCCTTTTGCCGAAGCAACAATTCGCCCTCAAGACCCTCAAGCCCGAGCTCGCGGCGGACCGCCGGCTTCGCAAGCGCTTTCTCCTGGAGGCGCAGGTCCTCCTCGACCTGGAGCACCGCAACCTGGTGCCCATCCGGCACGTCAGCGAGGCGGGCGGCCATCTCTATCTCGTCATGACCCTCTGTCCCGGGAGGTCGCTCAAGGCCATCCTGAACGAGACCCCGCGGCTCCCGATGGCGACGGCCGCCGCCGTGGCCACCCAGGTGCTCGCCGGCCTCGAACACGCCCACGCGAAGGGCATCGTACACCGCGACCTCAAGCCCTCGAACATCCTCATCGACACGAACGCGCCCGGGGGCTGGCACGTGCGAGTCATCGACTTCGGAATCGCGAAGCTTCTCCTGGCCCCCGACCAAGCCGACGACAAGGACGGCGAACTCTCGCTCACCGGTGGCGCCGTCGTGGGCACGCGAGCCTATATGAGCCCGGAGCAGTGCCTGGGCGGGCAGATCGACGAGAGAACCGACCTGTGGTCGCTCGGCGTGGTTCTGTATGAAATGGTCGTCGGGGAACGGCCCACCCCGCTCGTCGCGCCACCCGCGCCCTTCGCCGCGGCCGGCCTCGGCGACGGGCTGCCCGGATTCGAGGCGCTGATCTTCACGGCGCTGGAGCGGGAGCCCGCGGCGCGGCACGCGTCGGCACGGGCGATGAAGCACGAGCTGGACCTGATTCTTCGCGCAGCCGAGGAGGAGACCAGCCGTCCGGGTCCCGTCCCTTCGCCCCCGGCGCCTGATTCCAGTCGGTTGCCCCCGGTGGCGACGGACACGACGAATACCGAGACCTCCACGCCGTCGGAGGCGGCTCCTCCGCCCCCGCCGGGCGTTGGTGGCCTGGCGGTCGCCGAGTCGTCGCGGGCTGGGACTGCGACGTCCGGCGCCTACGCCCGATCGCGCGGTAGCCTCCGCGCGCGCCGACTTCGAGGCCGCCCGCCGGCGCGCGGAGGCGGCCGTCCCCGCGGGCGAACTCCCGCTCTCCGAGCATCCCTACGACGCGGCCGTGCAGGTCGCACGCGAATTCGCGACGAAACACGCATCCGATGCGCTTGGTCCGGACGCCGCCAAGTACGTCGCCGAGTTGGAGCGCCGCGAGAAGGAGGCGCAGTACGCGGCCGCGATGAGCCAGGGGGAGGCTGCCCTCGAGGCGAACGACTTCGACACTGCGGACGCGCGCTTTGGCGAGGCTGCGAAGCTGCGGACGGCGGATACGAAGGCCCAGGATGGCATCTCTCGCGCGAAGGCGGCTCGGACGGCGGAGGGGGACAGGAAGCGGAAGGAGGACGAGGCGAAGCGGGCGGCCGCCGCATGAAGACCTTCGCCAACTTGTTCGAGCCCTTCAGTTCCATCCCGAACCTGCTCCTGGCCTATCGGAAGGCTCGTCGCGGCAAGCGCGGACGCCCCGCCGTGCTGCGGTTCGATTACGACCTGGAGTTTGAGTTGTCGCGGCTGCGTGCATCGCAGCTTGGCGGGACATGGTCGCCGGGGCCCTACCGGAGCTTCTACGTGTTCGAGGCGAAGAAGCGCCTCATCAGCGCCGCCCCGTTCCCCGATCGTGTCGGGTAGCCACGCGCTCTGCAACGTGCTAGAGCCGATCTACGAGGCCCGGTTCTCCTTCGACTCCTACGCCTCCCGCCGAGGCAAGGGCACCCACGCCGCCGTGCGTCTTTGTCAGGACGACCTCCAACGGCGTTCGAGTCGCGAGCAGCCCCTTCGAGGATCGCGCCTCGGGGCCTGAGGGCGGGCGTCCACGGATTTCCGCCCTGCGCCTTGGGGGACTCCAGGCCGGTCTCCCGTGCCTCCCGTCCCGGGGAGGCCGAATACGAAACGGCCTGGGGCCGGGTGGTAGGCGCGAGCCGAACCCTGGCCCCGGGCGCTTTCATCCATCCAGGCGTCGGGGACTGGCACAGCTTCCGCGGCTTCACCCTCGTCCGCGCGGAGCCGAAGACCGGCCGCACGCACCAGATCCGCGTGCACCTCGCGCACGTCGGCCACCCCGTCGTCGCGGACAGCCTCTACGGCCGCCGCGAGTCGCTCTACGATTGGGAACTGCAATTCCGTCAGAAGCCCGCCGACCCTCCGCCCGAGGAGCCGCTGATCGCGCGCCACGCGCTCCACGCCCGCTGGATCGCCTTCGCGCACCCGGAGACGGGCGAGCCGGTCGAGTTCGCGGCGCCGCTCCCCGAGGACATGACGCGGCTGCTCGAGGCGCTGCGGCGGCATCGCGCGCGGTGAGCGCGGGCGAGGGCCGCGGGGGGCGGGGGCGGGGCGGGGTTCATGTCCGAGTTGCACCTTCCAGTTGCCTGTACGCCGTAGGGCATCAGGGGCACGGCGTTGCCGTGCCCACGAGGCGAGTAGCCGTATTCAGACTTGCGCAACGGCATCGGCACTTTCCGGGTGATCCAACCGCCGATGACGATTTTGCGAGATCGACTGCGCGTCGACGCATCGTGGGCACGGCAACGCCGTGCCCCTACCTTCGATGTAGCGTCCGCGCGTGTAACCACGAATGGGGCCGATTTGAACCATGCCCCACTTGGCGGAGGTCGTGCGCTTCCCGGTGTTTTTCCCACCCGACCACGCACCCTTGTCGTGCAGGGCTTCCGCCCTGCACCCACGGGGCAACTCGGTTGAACATTACCGAGCCCGTTGGGTGCGGGGCCGGCGAGGGGAGACAGCGGGGAGGTGCTGCTGACGATCCGTGCGCGAGCGGGTGCAGGGCGGACACGTCCACCGAAGCGCCGCGTGCGACGAGCCATCGGTTCCATGGCTCGTCGCTTTTCTGTTGCCTTCGACCGGCTCATTCGGTAGGAAGACGTGTACCCCCGCGTCGGTCGGACCAGCCCTCCTCCCCTGTCGTTCCAGCTTCCAGATTCGAGGCCCGCCGGTGCCCCATCCCGATCCACAAGAACAGCAAGCCGGCGCACAGCCCGTCGGCGCTCCCACCGCCGAGGAAGCCGCTTCCGTCCGCGACTTGCTGCGGAAGGAGGACACGAAACAAGCCGTCGAGCGGGCCAAGGAGCTCCACAAGCGGCTCGAGACTTCCGCTTCCGAGGCCCTCCTGGCCGAGGCCTACCTCGCCCGCATCCGCGCCCTCCGCGCCCGCGGACTCGACCTGGAAGCGTCTTCCCTCGCGCAAATCGTCGCCAAGCGCTGCCCGTCGGCCCGATCCACCCTCGCGCAGCTCTTTCCGACCGCCTCCGCCCAAGCCGCCCCGCCGGATGAATACCTCCGCCCGCTCAACGACCCGGACCTTCCCGCCGAACAGCGCGCGGCCATCGAGGAGAAATTGCGAACGAGCTGCACGGACCCCGCCGCTCTCGCCCTGTCCTCCGTCCTCTCCTCCGACCACCCGCTTCGGAAGGCGGCCGCGGCTGTCGCAAAGGCCTTCGCCGCGGTCACCAGCGGTCCGGTCCAGGACGCGGACGTCGCGCTTCCCGAGCTCTCGCGCCGAAGCCCGCTCGCTCCCTGGAAACTGCTCATCCGCGCGATCGCGTGCTTCCACCGGAACGAAGACGCAGCCTGCGAAGCGGCTCTCGCGGCAATCGACCCCGGCGCCGCGCCCGCCCGGCTCGCGACCGCACTACGCGCGCTGCTGTCGCGGACGCCGTCCCCGCCCCCGCCACCCACCCCCCCGCCGGCAAAGGCCGCCCTCGCAGCCCTCTTGGATGGCGTTCGCGGCGGCGCGGAAACCCTGGCCACGGCGCTGCACGCGCTCGACTCCGCGCTCGGGGGGCGAAAGCAGGCTCGAACCCGCAACACGATCGAGCGCGCCGTCGCCGCCTGCGAGCGTCTCCGGCCCGACCTCCTTCCGCGCGTGCGACAAGAGGTCTTCGTGCGCGCCCTGGCTGCCCGCATCCCCCTGGCTCGAACACGAGCGGCGCTCGGCGGGATGCCCACCCTGGATGCCCGTCTCTGGCGTCTGTACGCACGCGCGCTGGACGGCCTGGACGCTCCGCTCCAGGCCTGCAGCGTCTGGGAGGAATTCCGGAAGCACGCCCTCCAGGAGGGCCGGTTCCCCGCGAAGGGACCCGACGTCGCCGCCCTCTACCTGCACATGGCGGATCTCCTCCAGACCGTGCCCGAGGATCGTCTGGAAGAGGCTCGTGTCGAATTCAAGCACAACTTCCGGGGCTACCAGGGGTACGCCTGCGATCCGCCCCTGCAGGCCTTCCGCCGCGCTCCCGACCCGCACCAGCAGCCGACCGATTTCTACTTCCTCAATACGGGCGAGCTCCTCCGACGCGCCTGCGAGGCCGACGCGGATCCCGAGCTCTTCCGTCGCCGGATGGCGTGGACGCAGTCCCGCGACGCGAACGGCAAGGCCGTGGACGAGGTGGCCCTGGAGTGGCACCATGCCTTGCCGGGCGAGGTCGCTCCTCTCCTCGTCCTCCTCCACTCCGCCGAAAGAAGAGACGCGCTCAAGAAGGCGCTCGGGTACTTGAAGCTGGCGGAAGGGCTCGACGGACTGAATCCGGACGTACGGCGCGCGGCCCTGCGCCTGCACGTCGCGATCACCCTGCGGCACCTCCGAGAGCGGCAGACGCAGCTCGTGCACAAGGACCTCGAGCAGCTCGAGGCGCTGCCGCAGTCGAAGGAAGGACGCCGCGCGGCGCTCGTCTCGGCGCTGGGCTGGCTCCGCCACGCGCTCGAGGGTCACGCCGAAGAGACCGCCCGCCTGCTCGAAGAGACGGAGCGACGGATGGACGGCAACGAGGCGGGGCTCCTCCTTCTGGGCGCCGTCGCCCACGCGTGCAAGGCCGGCAAGTGGGCGCCGGCGCTTCCCCTGGCGCCCCTCGCGGACCGGGCGGCCGCGGGCCGGCTCGCTCGCGCCACGGCCGCCGCCTGCGCGCTCGGAGAGGACGCGGAGCTGTCGGTCGAGATCCCGCCGGCATGGGAGTCGTCGCTGCTCGGAGAGCTCCGAAGGGGCGCCGGCAGTCTGGAACCGCCGGAGCTGCGGGCGCTGACGGAGGTCGCGCTCCGACAGGGCCGCCGGTCCCTCGCGTACGCCGCGACGGGCGCGGGACTCGCCCGAGGCGGACCCTCGACCGCGCGCTTCCTGCTGCTGCGCGCGCAGTGTCTGCAGGGCGGGGCGGTCGCGCGCCGCCTTCACGACCTCGCCGCCGCCGCGGAGCTGGCCCGTGCGCAACGCGACATGGACCTCGCGAACGAGGCCTGCGAACTTCGTTTCTCGACCTGTTCCGGTTTACGCGGAGCGTTTCCGATGGAGTGGCAGGCCAGCGCCTCCGAGCTCTCCATGTCGCGCGAAACCGCCGACAAGGTGCTTGCATGGGAGCGGGCCGCGCCCGCGACTCCCGACGCGTACGAAATGGAGCTCGATGGGGCCTTCATGAAGTCCTGCGGTTGCGACATCTGTCGCGCGGCCGACGAACGCCGCTCGTTCTTCTCGAGTCCCCTGGACCCGGAGGACCCGGACTTGACCGAGGAGGACGACGAGGAGTTCCTCCCGTGGGGAGAGGATGCCGAGGCGGGCGAGGGGCTGGAGGAAGACCTGGGCGACGAGTCCGTCGAGGAGATGCTCGAAGGCTTTCCGTTGCCCCCCGGCCTGCCGCCTGAGGCGCTCCCTCTTTTCGCGGAGCTGCTCTCCAAGCACATGTTGCCCGGCGGCGGGCTCCCGACTCCGGAGGTGATCATGCGCCGGGACCCGGACCTCATGCGACGCATCGAAGAGGTCCTGGCACGCAGCTCCTCCGGCCCGGGCTTCCCGGGTCTCGACCTGGACCTGCCTCCCTTTCCGGGTGCGGGTCGTGGAGGGCGAGGCTCCGGTTCCAAGAGACGCAAGAAGCGGGGCAGGCGCTGATCCCGAGGGCGCACGCACGAGGGAGGGCCTTCGATGGCCGGACGCACAGCAGATCCCGGAAGCGCAGGCGAGGCTTTGGCCGCGGACCCGTTGACGGTCCTCGGGGTTTCAGCCGACATCGGGGAAGAGGAGCTTCGGGCGGCTTATTTGCAAAAAGTCAAGGAGCATCCCCCGGATCGGTCTCCGGCGGAGTTTGAGCGCATCCGGGACGCGTACGAAGCGTTGCGCGACCCGCGTCGTCGCGCGCGCGCGCGGCTGCTCGCCGTGAATCCGCGCGCGCCCCTGACGTCGCTCCTCGACACGCAGCCTTGCCCGCGACGGTTCGTCGGGCCGGCGCTGTGGCTCGCGGCCCTTCAAGAGAAATAAGGTTGCCCATGGACGACTCCGCGACCGCCGGCCCGCAGGATGCGCCGCTTCCGCAGGATGCGCCGCTTCCGCTCCTGCCCCCCTCGCCGCCCCCGGACCCGGTCCGCGAGCGGATCCTGCGACGCTTCGTGGAGTGGCTGGATGAGGCGCTGGCGGAAGAACGCCCGCCCTCGGGGCTCGTCGGAGAGCTGCTCGCCGAGCTGGAGGAGGAGGGTGCGGGGGCGCGCCCGGCGTCGGGGGAGGGGAGCGGCGGCCCGGGAGCGGCGGCCGAATGCGATCTTTACTCCCTCTGGGCGGGCCAAGTCGCGCTGACGCAAGAGGTGAAGCTCGAGGGGCGAGCCTTCAAGCAGCTCCAGGAGACGCTGGCGCCGCTGGGCGGCTTGAAGACGATGATCGAGACGGCGCTGGCGGCGCACGGGCAGGCCCTCGCCGAGGCTCAGCGCCTCGGGAACGAGACGCGGTCCGCTCGCGAGCAACGCGACCGCGAGCTGGTCGCGGAGGGGGCGCGTCGGGCCCGGCGCGAGCTGCTCGACGCCTTCCTCGACGTGCGGGAGCGACTCGGGCGCGGCGCGGACGGTGCGGCGGCGCAGGTCCGCGAGGTCCGGGAGCAACTCGCCGTCCACTGGCTGGATCGGCTCTTGCCCGGCCGGCGGCGGCGCGTCGAGACGCTAGCCGCGTCCGGAGAGGCGCTCGTCGACGGCTGCCGGTTGGCGCTGGAGCGCGTGGACGAGGCCCTCCGCGGACTCGGCGTCGAGGCGGTGGCCGGTTCGGGCCGGCTTTTCGACCCTCGGGTGATGAAGGCCGTGGACATCGTCGAAACGACCGAAGTCGCCGAAGGGACCGTCCTCGAAGTGCACCGGACCGGCTACACCTGGAACGGCGAGCTCTTCCGACCGGCGGAGGTCAAGGTCGCCCGCGCGCCTGCTCGCTCTTCGCAGCCGTCCCCCACGCCCACCGCGGCTCCCGGCGCCAATTAGGAGCCGGCACAATGACTGCAGCGCGAATCCGGGCAGGCGATGGCAGGGGGCTGGGTCCGTTCGATTGCAATTTTGACGGGGAAGGCAGGTACGACGGGAGGCGCGGAGGTCGATTTGAGCTTTGATATTTGCAATTTGAAATTTGAAATCGAATTCGAGTACGGGATCCACCTGCGCAGCGCACGGTTCGGCATCCGGCAGAGCCTGCGGCAGGAGTTGCTACCGTTATTTACTACCGGCGCCTTGCCGATCGGAGGCCTCGCATGACCGTTCCTGAGCCCGTCGTCGGCATCGACTTGGGCACCACGAATTCCGAAGTCGCCGCGCTCGTGGACGGGCGCGTGCGCGTGCTGGGCCCCGGGGATACGCGAATGCTGCCCTCCTGCGTGGGCCTCTCGCTCTCCGGCGAGCTGCTCATCGGCCAGGCCGCGCGCAACCAACAGCTTCTCTATCCCGAGCGCACCGTGCGCAGCATCAAGCGCAAGATGGGCGCCAACGAGTCCGTGACGCTGGGCGACAAGGTCTTCTCGCCGCAGGAGGTGTCGGCGCTCATCCTGCGCGAGCTGGCCGAGTGGGCGCGGCGCAGCCTGCAGGCGCCCGTGCGGAAGGCCGTGATCACCGTGCCCGCGTACTTCTCCGACGCTCAGCGAAACGCCACCCGCGAAGCGGGCGCCTTGGCGGGCCTGGAGGTGATCCGGATCCTCAACGAGCCGACCGCCGCGAGCCTCGCCTACGGCCACGGCGACGGCAAGCGGCGCACCGTGATGATCTACGACCTCGGGGGCGGGACCTTCGACGTCTCGATCGTCACGCTCGAGAACGAGGTGACCGAGGTCCTCGCCAGCCACGGCGACACGCACCTGGGCGGAGACGACTTCGACGACCTCCTCGCGGAGCGCCTGGTCCGGACGTTCCAGGACAAGCATGGCGTCGACTTGAGGCGCGGCCATCCGGCCGCCTACTCGCGCGTCTGGTGGGCGGCCGAGGAGGCGAAGCGAAAGCTCAGCTACGAGCCGCGCGTCAAGGTGAGGGAGGAGGCGCTGGTCGTGCGGGACGGCACGCCCCTCCACCTCGAAACCGAGCTGGTGCGCGACGAGTACGAGGACCTCATCCGTCCGCTGATCGAGCGGACCCTCGCGAGCGTGTCGAAGGCGATGCAGGACGCCGGGAAGAAGCCCGGCGACCTGGACGCGATCCTGCTGGTGGGCGGCGCCACGCGTACGCCGCTGGTGCAACGCGTCCTGGAGGAGCGCACCGGCCAGACGCCCCGCCAGGAGGTGCATCCGGATCTCTGCGTGGCGCTCGGCGCCGGCGTCCTCGCCTCGCGTCTCGCCGGCCACGAGGTGGAGCGGGTCCTGGTCGATATCTCGCCCTATTCCTTCGGTCCCTCCCACCTCGGGTTGAGGGACGGGCGGCCGTATCCCCACTGCTACACGTCGATCATCCGCCGCAACACGCCGCTGCCCGTCACGCGGGCCGAGAGGTACTTCACGGCCGCGCCCTTCCAGGAGCGCGTGGAAATCGAGATCTTCCAAGGGGACGATCCGGACGCGCTCAAGAACACGCTGGTCGGGTCCTTCAGCATCAACGACCTGACGCCCACGGAGGAGCAGAACGAGGTGATCTGCCGGATGAGCCTCGACCTCGACGGGATTCTGCACGTCACCGCCACGGAGACGAAGTCGGGCAAATCGAAGCAGGTCTCGATCGCGAACGCGCTCGCGCAGAAGTCCGAGGCCGAGCTGGCCGCGGCGCAGGAACGGATGCGGGCCCTGCACGCGGAGCGGTCGGAGGAGCTGGACGAGCTCTTCCAGGACCCCACGGAGGACGATGACGCGGCCGGCGGGGAGGAGGAGGACGACGGCGCGGAGGCGGGGGCCGAGGAGGAGGCCGGGGCGCCGGGGCTGGATGGGCTTCGCGAAGGGCGGGAGGAGGTGGAGCTGCGGCCGAGCGTGGTGGGGCTTGGCAGGGACACCGTGTCGGCGGCTTCGGAGGCGGCGTGTTCGTCGTCGGCGGCCCCCGATTCGACGCACGTCGCAGTCGCTGCCGCAGCCGGGAGTCCGGAGTGGGTGGAAGCGATGCGCCGGTCGCGGGAGCTGTTGGAGCGGTCGCGGCGGCTTCTGGAGGGGATGCACGAGGAGGATCGGGAGGAGACGATCGGGCTGAACGAGCGGATCGAGTCCTCGATCTCACGGCGGGACGCGAAGGCGCTTTCGGGGGCGACGGAGTCGCTGCGGGAGCTGCTCTTTTTCGTGGAGGGAAAGAAGTGACGGCCGGACCGGAGGCGGCAGGAGCAGGCGGCGGCCCGGCGCCGGCCCGGACCGAGGGGGCGCTGCGCTGTCCGGTCTGCGGGGCGCGCTTTCGGGCGACGGCCGATTGCTCCCGTTGCGGGGCGGATCTGCGTCCGCTCATGGCACTCGCGGCGTCCGCGTGGCGTGCCCGTCGGGGGGCGCGTGTCGCCCTGCGAGCGGGCGACCTGACGAGGGCCGAGGAGGGGGCGGCGGAGGCGGAGCGGCTGCACTCGACGCGGTCGGGGCGGCGCCTGGCCCTGCTCGCGGCGTGGTACGCGTTGGCCGCCCCGGGCGACGGCTAGCCCCAAAACAACGGGGAAACCTACCACGGATCGGCAAGTAGTAAAGGGTAGTGTCCGCGCATTTTAAGGGTACGTGTCCCCGCATTTTCCTGTCCCCCATTCCCGGGCACCCGGACCTCACTTGCCCCGCAGCAGTTCCGCGCGCGCCTCGATGAGCTTTTCGCCGCGTAGGAAGCGCGGCAGCGGGAACTCCGTGTACGGCCGGTCGTCGGTGACCGGCTCGTAGGCCCCCGTGCGCCGGCGGAGCATCCCGTCCAGCCCGAGCTGGTCGGCCTCGACCACGGCGCCGCTCATCCAGTCGTCCCGGGCCAGGAGCCCGCGCTCCGCGATGCGGCGGTCGATCACCTCGCGGTCGCGGCCGAGCGGCGCCCTGGAGCCCAGGAGGAGGACCCCCGGGCTGACGGGCGTGGACCACGCCGCGGTCGAGGGGAAGGCGTCGGTGAAGTTGCGCGCGATCCGCCAGAAGTCCTCCTGGAAACAACCGAACGGGACCCACAGTGCAAGCACGCCGTCCGGGGACAGCCGGTCGCGGGCCCTCCGCACGAATTCTCGGGTGTAGAGATTCACCGTCCCCGCGCTGAAGATCGGCGGCGAGCCGTCGACCACGATCATGTCATAGGTCCCGCTTGACACGAGCAGGAAGTGGCGTCCGTCATCCACGACCACGCGCACTTTGGGATGCCGCTGGTAGGCCTCCGCATCCTGCCAGAACGTGGCGAAATTGGCGACGACGTCGGCCTCCAGCTCCACGAGGTCCACTTCGACGCCGTCGTCGACGGCCGCCCGGAAGGTGTTGCCGACCCCCTGGCAGATCACGAGCGCGCGCCGCGGCGCCGGGACGTAGAGGAGCGGAAGATGGGCCATCAGCCGTCCGAGCGCACCCTTCGCGTTCACCACGATGCCGTTGATGTACAGGAAGCGCTGCTCCCCTTCCCGCACGACCGTGACGGTCGAAGAGGCGCCCTCGTGGTGGAAGGCCAGCTCCGCCCCCTTCGGCAGCCGTCCTTGCAGGATCGCGCGGAAGGGATCCGGAATCGAGAGCGCGAGCACAGCGATCGCCCCCGCGCTCGCGACGGCGACCGTGCCGAGCGCTCGCGCGGCCGGGGCGGGACGAGGCGCACGCGGTCCCCACGCCGACGCGAGCGCAGCCAGGGCGAAGTGCAGGACGACGAGCAGGCACACCGAGCCCTGCGTCCCCAGCCAGGGGATCAGGAGGAGCCCGAAGCCCAAGGACCCGGCCACAGAGCCGAGCGTATTGAGCGTGTAGAGCCAAGCCACGCCGCGGCCGGAGCCCGACGGATCCGCGAGACGCGCCGCCAGCGGGAAGAGCGCCCCGTAGAGGAGCGGCGTCGGAAGGACGACGGCCGTACTCACGACATAGAGGGAGAAAAAGTCCGACAGCCCGTGCAGCGGAGAGTACAGGTAGGCCGGGTCGCTTCGTTCCAGGCCCAGCCGATAGTAGGTCCAGAGCGAGACCGCCGCGAGGACCCCCGCGCCGACCTGGAGGACGGTGAAGGCCCGTTCCAGCGGTCGCGGCTTCCGCAGCCACCAGGCGCAGGCCATGCTCCCAAGCCCGAGTCCGGCGAGGTAGACGGAGAGCATGGCGGAAAAACCGTAGACGGAGGTCCCTACCAGCAGGACCAGCATGCGCGACCAGAGCACCTCCAGCCCCAACGCGCAGAAGCCCGAGACCGCCATGAGCAGCGTCACTCTCGAGGCCAGGACGCCGGCCCCCCGCGCCGCGTCGTCGGTCGTGGTCTCCGGCGCCGCGGAGGCGGCGGACCGCGCCTCGCCGGCGCTCGCGGTCCGACGTGACAGGGCGAGGGCCGCTCCGCCGGCCAGGACGTTCAGCGCCACAGCCGCGGCGAGGGTCCGGGCTTCCCCCCACTCCCCCAGCGAGAAGAAACCGGAAAAAAGAACTCCGACGACCGCGCCCAGCGTGTTCGCCCCGTACAGGAGCGCGGTGGGATCGGCGCCGCCGTCCGCGCGCCGCCCGGCCCGCGACCGGGCGTGGAACTCGGCAAGGAGCGGCAGGGTCGCCCCCATCAGGAAGGTCGGCGCTCCCAGCACCAGGCACGTCACGAGGGACCGGACCGCCGCGACCGAAAGCGCGTGGGGCGGACCGTCCGGGCAGAGGGCGGCGAACGTCTCCGGGAGCCACGCGGCCCCCCAGGACGCGGCCGCGCCCGCCGCGGCCAGGAGCAGCTCGACCAACCCGTACGCGGCCAGCGGGGAACGCGAACGCGCGGCCCAGCGACCTGCGGCACAGCCGCCGAGCGCGAGCCCCCCCATGAACACCGCGAGGGTGTTGCTCGTCGCGTAGGTCGTGCAACCGAACGCGCGGACCAGCATGCGCAGCCAGACCACCTCGTAGAGCAGGCCCGCCAGGCCTGAGAAAAAAAAGATCCCCGGCAGCACCGGGGCGGCGAGGGGGGACCGCATCGGCCAGGCCTCCGCAAAAAAATCCGGTATCGGGGCGGTAGTCCGGGACGCAGGTCGCGGTCGCTCCTCAGTACCGCCCCACGGAATTGGGTGACCAATTTGCTCGGCGATTTTGGCCTCCCGCTTTGTTGCGCTCGCTCGCCGTAGTGCTCCTACTACGCCTCGCTCGCGCGCCTCGCGGGCGGCCAAACTTGCCTTCGCCTATTGGTCACCGACTTCCGTGGAGCGGTACTCAGGCGACGAGTGCTCCGTTGACGAACTTCGGACCCATTCGTCCCCGCAGCTACGGCGCAGTGTAAGCCCTAGGCCGGCTCGCGCGAGCCGGCCTGCGTTCCGTAGCTCGCGGCGAGCGGGCGAAGGAGGGAGGCCCGCGCCCCCAGGCCTCGCGTCCGCACTTCGTCAACGGGACACGAGGAGGGGCGATCGGGCGGCGCTCGGCGCAGCCCGGCAGGCGCTCGCGTAGGTCCGTTGGGCGGCGGCCCCCCATGCTACCGGTAGTAGGCCCCCAGATCGTAGATCCGGATCTTGCCGCCCACGCGCGCCATGTGCTCCACGCGAAGGCGCGACAGCTCGAAGGGCTCGCCGTCCCAGCGGAGGAACTCGTGCGAGAATCTCGGCTGAGCCCCGAGCGGATGCTCGAATTCCCACGCGGGCACGCGCCGCCGCAGGTCCTCGAGGAACCGCGTGAAGTACTCCGGCGAGGTCAGCGAAGCCAGGAGGTTGGGTCCCACGACGAGGTAGCGCCGCCCGTCCCGCACCATCCGTTCCAGCTCCGGCTCCGTGTCCGGAAGGCGCGCGGCGCGCGTCTCGGGGAAGTCCATGCACCAACCGATTTCCTCCTCCTCCAGAAAATACCGCGGCGGCTTGCCGGCCGGCCCCAAGTGCCGGACAAAGTGGAGGGCGGGCTCCCAACCTGACGTGCAGCGCAGCACGGGGCCGGGATCGGCGGTGAGGACGAAGGCGAGCGCGGCCACGGCGGGAGCGACCGGGTGGGCGAGAGGACGGAGCCACCACGGCCCGTCGCGGCGAAAGAGACCGGCGGCGAGCACCGCGCCCGGCGGCAGCAGGATGGCGAGGTAGCGCAGGCATTGCTCGGAGGTCCGTGAAAGGAAGAGGGCCAAGCCCGTGAGGAGCCAGGCCAGGAGCGGCAAGTCCGCGCGCTCGCGACGGGCCGCGGCGAGCACGGCTCCGGTCGTAATGAGAACCACCGCGACCGGTCCTTCCCAGGAGAGGAAGAGGTAGCCTAGCGGGCGGACATCGCCGAAGCCGGCATTTCGAAGGCCCTGGCCGCCGTACATGAAGAGGAGCCGGTCGAAAAAAGTGAACTGGATGCAGGAACGCGGGAGGCCGAGCCACCAGAGAACCGGGTAATAGACCGCCTCCCCGAGGAGCAGAGGCAGCGCCATGCCGGCACAGAGCCAAATCCCGGCGCGATGGGCCGGCGGGGCGGGCGTCGCGCGCTGCGTCCGGCGTGCGGCGGCGAGCGTGGCGGCGAGGAGGACGGGCACGATCACCAGGCGCGAGTTGCAGTCGAAGGCGAGACCGCCGAGGACGCCGCCGGCGAAGATACCGAGGAGGGGGCGACGCCGGCCGCCGGCCGCCGCTGCCGCGGTGAGCGTGACCGCGGCGCCGAGGATGCAGGAGGAATCCAGCTCGGCGAGGAACGAGCGCGAGTAGAGGATGGAAAGCGGGGAGCAGGCGAGCAGGAACGCCGCGAGAAGACCCGGACCGCCGCCATAGGCTCGACGTGCGCTGCACGCGGCCCCGAGCGCCAAGAGGGTTGCGAAGAAGCCGCTGACGAGGCCGCCCGCGATCCCGGGGTCCGCGCCGGCAAGGAGTGCCGCGGCGAGCAGGAGCTCGTGGCCGGGCTTTCCGAGGAACGGGAGAAAGGTGGTCGGAACGCGGGCGCGGAGCTCCCCGCGGAGCCGCTCGCGCCGCTCCGCGGCGTCGGCGTCGGCGCTGCGCAAAAGCCGGCCGTACTCGAGCGCCTCGGGGAGGGCCCGGACCCCCGCTGCCAGGAAGCGAGCGGTGTTCAGGTACACGGCTTCGTCGTAGAGGGCGACGCCCTGGGTCTCCAGCGCGGCGAGACGCCAGGCAGCGCCGAGGGCGAGGATGAGAGCGAGCGTCCCCCACCACCCCGCCGGGCCGGCGGCCGAGCGCGCGCGGCGGGCGGCGAGGCCGGCGGGCGCCGGGGGGACGGGGTCGCTCGTGGCCGGCGGCCCCGAGGGGAGGACGGAGGGTTCCCCGGGGAGAGGGTCGGGCATGACGGTTCGCTTTCGGGCGCGCACGAGTGACAGCCGGGAACCACAGGGAGGGACGCCGGTGCAAGCGGGCGGAACTGGAACAGAAGGCAGGTTTCCCGAACCGCGGAGACGCGGAGACACAGAGGACGCTGCGTGGAGTGAACGCTCACCCGGGACGAGGAGGTAAGCAAAAGCGAGTACGGCCCGTCAGCTTCGAAGGGCGCCCAGGGCGAGGGGGGCGTCCATACCCGACCTGCCCTCATCGTTCAAACCGATACCCGATCCCTCGGACCGAGAGAATGTGCCGCGGGCTGGAGGGACTGACCTCGAAGTATTTCCGAAGGCGGAGAATGAAGTTCTCGACCGTCCGCGTCTGAAACGTCTCGGGGAGTCCCCAGACCTCCCGGAGCAGCGTGGCGCGGGTGATCACCGCGCCCTCGCGCGACGCGAAGAGCTGAAGGATGCGGGCCTCCTTCGGCGAGACGTCGATTTCCCGGCCGTCCGCGGTCTGGGCACGGTACGTGGCGAAATTGACCCAGCACTTCCCGAAGGCGAAGACCGGTTGTTCCCCCGGTGCGCCCCCGGGGGGCGTGCCGACGGCCGCACGACCCCAGGCGGCGCGGCGGAGAAAGCCGCGGATGCGGGCGAGGAGCTGGTCGAGGTCGAACGGTTTCGTCACGTAGTCGTCCGCGCCCGCGTTCAGCCCGGCGACGACTTCCTCCGGCTGACCCTTCGCGGTGAGCATCAGGATGGGGCAGTAGATTCCGGCCTTCCGCGCGCGCTCCGCCACCGCGAGCCCGCTCAGCTTCGGCAGCATGAGGTCGAGGAGGACCAGGTCGTAGGTCTGGTGGGTGAGGAGATCGATGGCCGTCTCGCCGTCCCCCGCGACCGTGACGTGGTAGCCGGCGTTCCGGAGGTTGTAGGCGATCCCCTCGGCGAGGTCGGACTCGTCCTCGACAATCAGGATGTGGCTCACGCGGCAGCCTCCGGCGAGCCCTCGCCCGCAACCGTGCCGGTTCCCGTGCCCGTGCTCGCGGCACCCGCTCCGGTCCCGTCCGCGGGGGCGGCGCTGCCCGCGAGGGGGAGGGCGATCCGAAACGTCGTGCCGAGCCCCAGCCCCGCGCTCCGGACGTCGACCGTCCCGCCGTGCACGAGCACGATGGCGCGCACGATGGAGAGGCCGAGCCCGACCCCTTCCCGAAGCTCGGCCGGGTCCTCGAGGATCACCCGCTGAAAGCGTTCGAAGAGCCAGGGCATCTGGTCGGGCGGGATGCCGCGACCGTTGTCGAGCACCTCGAGCGCCGCGAAGCCGTGTTCGTCCACCCGGCAGCGGAAAACGAGGCGCAAGGGGGGGACGCCGGCGTACTTGATCGCATTGTCGAGGAGATTGTCGAGGACCTGGCGGAAGAGGGAGCGGTCCAGCTTCACGCGCACTCGGCTCCCCTCTTCGAACAGGATTGCCGCGCCGGCGAGGCGGCGTTCGACGAGGCCTCGGCACTCGGCGACGTAGTCGGCCACGAACTCGTGGAGAAAGACCTCCTCGAGCACGGGCCGGAGTCGGTGCTGATCCTCCTGCGCGGCACGGAGGATGTTTTGGATGTGACGGGAGAGGCGCTCCACGTTGGCGAGGATCGTCTCGACGAACTTGGCGCGTTCCTCGGCGGGGAGCTGTTGGTTGCGGAGGGTCTGCGCGTAGAGCTTGATGGCGGAGAGGGGCGAATTCAGCTCATGGCTTACGATGGCGAGGAAGTACGAGAGTTGTTGGTTCAGCTTGACCGCCGAAAAGAGGGTGACCGCGAGCCAGATCACGAGCCCGATGATGGCGAGAAAGAGGGCGGTGCCGAGGACGAGGTAGACCCAGTGGGCGGACCCCGCTTCGACGGTCTGCGAGCGCGCGAGGTCGCGGAAGCGGGCGTAGTCGCGGGCGAGAACGACGTTCCAGAGGACGGAGAGGCTGACGGTGAGAAAGAGGATCGCCACGAAGATCGTGACGGGCTTCTTGAGGGAGGGGCGGACGTAGGTCCTGTAGCTCGGCACGCGGCAGCTCGGAAAAGGGGAGGCGCGGGGGCGAAGGACACGCGCAGAGGGATAGAATAGCGGCGGAGTCGCTCCGCGTCAATGCGGGGCGTGCCGAGGTCGCAGCGGGTCGCTCCCAAACGACCGATAAAGCTTGACAAGGGGAGGACGGGGGGCTAGGCTTCGCGCCGAAGGGAACCGCGCTCAAGTCCGCGCCCAAGTGTGCCGATAACGTCCGGGGGGATCTTCCCCCCGGCGGCGCGATCACCGCCCATGCTCTTCCCGCGCTTTCGAGGTTCTCGCCATGATCCGCTCGCGGTGGGCCCTGTCCCTCCTCGCGCTCCCGCTCGCCCTGCTCTCCGTCTCCTGCACGACCCGCTACCAGCCCCCCAAGGAGCCCGAGAAGGATTACGCCCGCCCGCTGCCGGACGGGGCCGTCGCCCTGGAGAAGCTCACCGATCCCGCACTTTACCCGGACTTCGCGCCGGGCTTCGAGGATCGCGAGTCCCTCCTGCATGCGATCGACCAGAGCCTCTCCTACTTCAAACATAAGTCCAGCCAGAAGTACTTCCCCTACCTGGACGTCACCCACGAGCGCTGCCTCCGCTCCCTGCATTCCTTTCGTGCGCTCCTTGCTTCCGTCGGCTCCGGCACGGAGCTGAACGACCGCATTCGCGCCGACTACGACGTCTACCGGTCGGTGGGCTGGGACGGGAGCGGCACGGTCCTCTTCACCGGGTATTGCACCCCGATCTACAAGGGCAGCGTCACGAGGACCGAGACCTACAGGTATCCGCTCTACCGCCGGCCCAAGGACCTCGTGAGCCAGCCGGACGGCACCCCGCTCGGAAGGAAAACGGAGACGGGCACGGTCCCCTACTTCACGCGCGCGGAGATCGAGGACGGCCGGCTCCTGGCCGGGAAAGGGCTGGAGCTCGTCTACCTGGCGGACCCGCTCGAAGTGTACATCATCCACGTCCAAGGCTCGGCCCGCATCCAGGTGGCCGACGGTCGCGAGCTGCGCGTCGGGTACGCGGGCAAGACCGACAAGCCCTACAAGAGCATCGGCATGGCGCTCATCCAGGACGGCAAATTCGCCAAGCAGGAGCTGTCGCTGACCCGGATCAAGCGCTACTTCCACGAGCACCCGGAGGACCTGAGCAAATACCTGCAACAGAACGAGAGCTACGTCTTCTTCACGGAGAACAAGGGCGGGCCCTTCGGCTCCCTCGGCGTGCCCGTGACGACCCGGCGCTCGATCGCGACCGACAAGCAGGTGTATCCGCGCGGGAACCTGGCCTTCGTGGAGACGACCGTGCCGGTCCTGGGCGGCGGCGGTGAAATCGTGCCCCAGCCCTTCCATCGCTTCCTGCTCGATCAGGACACGGGCGGCGCGATCCGGAGCGCGGGACGCGCGGACCTTTACCTCGGCGTCGGCCCGGACGCGGAGCTGCTGGCGGGTCACACCACCTACGAGGGGCGGTTCTACTACGTGTTCCTGAAGGACCTGGGGCGGGCGGAGGGAGGCGGAGGGAGGGAGGCGGAGGGAGGGAGGCGGAGGGAGGGAGGCGGAGGGAGGGAGGCGGAGGGAGGGAGGCGGAGGGAGGGAGGCGGAGGGAGGCGGCCAGGAGAGAAACCGGGGCGTGGTTCAATTCCGGGCATGGTTCACATCGGCCCCATTCGTGGTCACACGCGCGGACGCTACATCGAAGGTAGGGGCACGGCGCTGCCGTGCCCACGATGCGAAGCCTCCTCAGCGGCCGTGAGAAACGTCGTCGGCACTTTCAACCCTGCCCGGAAGCCCGACCCGGTACCGCGCGGTCACCGCTCGCGCCGGCTCAGCCTTCCTCAGGAGGCTGGGCTGCACGCGTGTTGAAGAACCGGCGGAGCAGGCAACCGTCGATCAAGACCACGGCCGCCAGCACGGCGTAGGCCGCCGGGCTGGGCACAAGCCCGAGCTCGATCAGCACCTTGGACACGCCAAAGCCCACGATCACCGCGTCGAAGCTCATGCACAGTCTTCGAAAGGTCTCCGAGTCCATCCGCCGGATCAGCCAGGTCCCCAACGGAATGCCGGCGAGCACGCTGGGGACGATGTACGAAAGAAGCCGGGTGCTCTCTAGCGTGTACAGGCCGAGGAGAAAATAGGCGGTCGCGCTCAGCGTGGATTCGACCACGCGGACGAGAGTCACGGCGCCGCGAAATTCCTGCTTCGCGTAGCCTTGGTTGTTGAGGAATACGGCCAGCGGCGGGCCCGAAATCGTCGTCACGGAATACAGCGTGCCGATGCCCATGCCGAACGGGACTCCAACCGCCCTCTCGGCGCGGATCGGCATCCGAATGCCGGCCGCTTGCAGCAGGATCAGCGGGAGGAGGACGACGTAGGTGACGAACTTGAGCCAACCGGGCTGAACCATGAACAGCACGAAACTGCCCCTGGCGACGCCCGCGGGCACGGGCCGTGGGCCGGATGCCGGTCAGGAATCTGGCCAGGAGCGGCTGCTGGATCACCTGCCGAAGCCTCGTATGCGCCGGCGGATCGGAAAAGAGCAACCCGTTCACCTCGCCGCCGTCGACTTCGCTGTACTCGTCCCCCATGTCGCTGGACCAGGTTTCCCAATCGGTGAGGACGGCACGCTGATCGTCGTGCCGGAAAAGCGAGAGGTGCGGGAACAGGCTCGCCTCGTGACGATAGACCGGGCAGGCCTCCCTGCCTTTGGCGAACGTCGGGAAGGGATTCTGAATGTGTGCAGGGCACGAGGGTCGGTGAACTCGACGCGATGCACGCGATAGGCGTCCCCAAGATGGCGGCGGATCCACTCGATGCCGGATTCGTTGGTGGCATGGCTGCGCTGGACGAAGAGGTCCCTGCCGCAGCGCGTGATGTCCGCCGCGTCCCATACGGGCTCGAACTCCGTCGTCACCCAGCCGTTTTTCGAACGGGCGCCGTAATCGTACAGCTCCGTGAGCATCTGGGACTTCGGCGCCGCGACCCACCGCGCGCCCTGATGGAAGTACTCCTTCAGGAGGCTCCTGTACGCGAAGGCTTCGAAGTAGCGGCCGCGCCAGGACATCGAAGCCTCGATGATCTCGTTCCCGACGACCACAAGCGTGTCCCGGGGGCAGGTCTGACCCGTGCCCCCCGGAAACGTCCCGTCGGGCGTCGTGTACGGGCGTGCGTTGTCGACCGGATCGGGGCGGCGGACCACGACTCCTTCCGCTTGCAGCATGTGGACGAATTCCGCGAGGTCCTTCTTCGCCGACTCGAGCTCCGCGTTCGGGCGAGGCCGGCCTGCGAATTTCCGCGCCTGCAGACCGTACGCTTCGAAGTTCGCATCTTTGACCACCGCCTCCGCGGCGACCTCGTGCGCCGGGCAGGCGGCTCCATCGACGATGCCGACGATGACTTCCTCGAGCGGATCCCAGTCGTTGAAGGAGTTGACGACAGGCAGGTTCATCCCATGTCCCCAGTGCGGAGCGGCGAATGCTAGCAGCCCGTGGCACAAGTTCCACGAAGCCGGCTTCGTCTCGAGCCTTCCCAAATCGTGCGGCAAGTCCATTGGGGAGCGAACCGGTCACTACGACAGCACGGCCCGTACCCGCGCTTCCTGGGCAGTGCCGGGTTGACGGGCCGTCAAGGCCGCGGCGTCCGGCACTTGTCGAGGCGGGCGCAGTGCTCCTCGTCCACTTCGGCAACGAACGCATCGTAGGGCTCGAAGCCTTCGAAGCCGGACTTCTGGTACTCGTAGCCTCGATCGCGGGCGGGCTGCTCACGCCCCTGGTTGTCCAGGGTTGCGAGCACCTCGGGCGTCAGCCTCCGCCCCAGGTGTTCGTAGATCAAACCGACCGTCCCCGGGATGTCGTGCGTGAATTGCTCGAAGGAAAGCCGGAGTTGCCGGCCTTGCGGGACGCGCTGGAGAAACTCCAGCAGGGTCGCGCAGTCCTGTCGCTTCTTGGCGATGGCACGTTCACGCCAGGCCGGGATCAGGGACGTGTCCACGCCGGTCTTAGAGGTCGTGGAGGAGGCGATCCGCGAGAGCAGCGAGGTCATGAAGTCGGCGGAGTTTCGCGCGAGGATGACGTACCGCGCGTCCGGGTACAACTCGTCGAGTTGGCACAGCTTTGTCACGCTCTCCACCTCCTTGGAGAGGTAGAGGCAGTCCGTGCGTGCAAGATAGGCCATCTTCTGGATAACCTTCCGGTGCGTCGCCAGCATGCGCCGCCGCGCCGTGTCGGGGAGGGTGCCGAAATCGTCGAGGTGGGTGAGCAGGGCCAGATACGGGAAGCGGAGCAGGACGAAGTAATGGTGGAGGAACCGCTCCTCGAAGAAGATCCCGTCCTCCTCCCAGTCATAGAGGTTGTTTGGGTGCATTTTCGCGGCCTTGCGCCCCTCTTCGTTGTCGGACCAGAAACTGACGCGCCTCAACCACTCCGAGAGTCCCAGCGCGCGAATCAGCTTCTGGACCGAGAGGAACGGGAGGCGCCACTCGATGTGGCGCACGGCGACGAAAGTCCCCTCGTCGGTGGCCAGTATCCTGTGCAAGAAGGTGGTTCCGCTTCGCGGCTGGCCCGTGAGGAAGACGACGTGCGGCGTGCGGGAGCGGTATCCGGGGAAGAGCAGTTCGTCCAACCCCCAGAGGAGCGCGAAGACCGGATGCAGAAGCGCGTACCGCAGCAGCAGCCCGGCCTGCTGGATGCGGGCAAGCGCAGGGTACGCGGCCCCCCGGTCGAAGAGGACGGCCTTCCACAGCTTGAACCAGGTCGGCCAATAGGGGAAAGGCGTGAGGAGGACGGCAGCAACATAGCGCAGCCGTGGGCCGCAACCAAATCCCCACCCCCCTTCGCTCGCTGCGGCGAGCTCCGGGGGGTATGCTATTCCTTCCCGCAGGAATTGCGCCTGACGCGCAAATCCGTCGGGGGAATAGCATAAAGCCGGGCGATGAGCCCGCCGCACTCCGTGCCCTGTTCCGGCAGGCTATCGAGGTGCGTGGCGAGGCGGGGAGTGGGGACGCGTGCGGGCCGGCCGGGGAGCGTCGACAAAAAAGATCCTGGGCAGCTCCGCGGCACAGGTCCACCCACCGGCCGAACTCTTCCGGGGAGGTGTCGAAGGCTCGCGAGAGGGGCTCGACCCGCACGAGGTCTGCCGTCAGCCGCTCCAGGGCCTGCTCGCTTGCGGCATCACTCGAGGTCATGGCCGCCCGCAATCCGCGGCAGGTAGCCGCTCGAACTGAATCTGCCAATCGCCTTTGCGCGGGCGCGAGGTTCCTTGCTGCCCGGAACCTCCGGGAGAATTCTATCCCAGGGCGGCGACTGGGACAACAGAAACGACCGTGCAGCGGAAGAGTACGACGAGCACGTTTGTCGTGGCGCCCGGGAAGCGGCCTGCGCGTCAGGCGTCCCCCGCCTCTTCGAGAGCCTGGAAAGCGGCATGTACGTGGTGCGCCCGGGTCATGGCTTGCCCGACGCAGAAGCGCAGGATGTAGCGGTCGGCAAGCTTCGTGTGCGACAGGTAGAGCTTCCCCGCCCCGTTCACGCGCTCGAGCGCGCGCTCGCCGGCCGCGTTTCCCCGCTTGTGGGCAAAGCAGACGAGATTCAGAGAGGGGGGCTGGAACAGCTCGTAGTTTCGAGAGCGGCGGACGAGCTCCGCGAACTCGCCGGCGAGGCGCACGTGCTCGCGGACGTGGTGCTGCAAGCCTTGGACGCCGTAGTGGCGGATGACGAACCAGAGCTTCAGGGTGCGGAAGCGGCGGCCGAGCGGGACCTGCCAGTCGCGATAGTCGATCACCGCCCCGGAAAGCGTGGGCGCGTTCTTCAGGTACTCGGGGAGGATGCGCAGCGCGCCGACCAACGCCGCCCGGTCAGTCACATAGAAGCAGTCGCAGTCGAAATTCACGAACATCCATTTGTGCGGGTTGAAGCAGTAGCTCTGGGCGAATTCGAGGCCGGCCTGGAGAGCGCGGAATTCGGGGCAGAGGGAGGCGGTTCCCGCCATGGCGGCATCCACGTGGAGCCACAGGCCCTCCGCCCGGCAGATGCGCCCGAGGTCGGGCAGCGGATCGAAAGCAAGGGTGGAGGTCGTGCCGAGCGTCGCGGACACGAAGAAGGGGACTCGCCCGTCGGCGCGATCGCGTCGAATGGCCACCTCCAGCACATCCGGGCGCATCCGCCAGGCGTCGTCCGTCGGAATGCGTCGCAGGTTGTCGCGTCCGACCCCGGCGATCCCGACGGCCTTTTCGACCGAGGAATGGGCCTGCGTGGAGGTGTAGGCCACCAAGTTCCCGCGGCAACCCTCCTGGTTGGCGCGCCCGCCTGTGCTTTGCTCACGCGCCGCCAGCAGGGCGCAAAGGACCGCGCTCGACGCCGTGTCCTGGAGCACGCCGCCGCCCGGGCCCGTGGACAGGAACGCCGCCGGCAGCTCGAGCATGCCCACAAGCCAGTCGAGGACGTGCGTCTCCAGTTCGGTGCACGCGGGGCTGGTCGCCCACAGCATCCCCTGCACGCCCAGGCCGGCGCTCAGGAACTCCCCGAGCATGGAAGGGGCGGAGGCGTTGGAGGGGAACAGCGCGAAGAAATTCGGCGATTGCCAGTGGGTGAGCCCGGGAAGAATGAGGCGCTCCACGTCGCGGAGCATCGAGGAGAAGTCCTCGCCTTCCTGCGGCGGGGCGGGGGGCAATTGCGCCCGCAGGTCGCCTGGTGCGACCCGTGAGAGGACCGGAGACGACTCGACCGTTTCGCGGTAGCGCGCGATCCACTCCACCAGCGCGTGGCCGTGGCGCCGGAACTCCTCCGGCGACATGTGAAAACCGTCCGGCTCCATCGCATTCCTTCTCGCTCGGGGGCCAAGTGCGCCTTCAGCCGATCCGGCGCCGCCTGAGTGCGGGAGATCCACTGGAGAAGCAAGGCTTCGTCGTAGCCCCCGCTGGACGGACAGCCCTGTTCCGGCAGGCCGACATCAGTTGCGGGCGCCGTACCGCTTCACGATAACGAGAAGCCCGCAGGCCGCTCGCGCGGCGCAATGCGATGCAGCTCAGGAGTGGCCCCCCCCCGCGAGCCTGGCCGAGAGTCGAGCGACCAGCGAGACAGCGTTCCGGTCGACGCGCCGGTTCGCGCGGGCCGGCCTGCGCTCCATAGCTCGCGGCAGCGAGCGTAGGAGGGAGGCCCGCGACTCCAGGAATCGTGCCTGGACACGGTCAAGGCGGTACTAGCGGCTGAGGTACCTCCTGAGGATCGCGTCGAAGGTCCCCTTCGCCTGGACCTCCTCGCACGCCTTCTTGAACGCTGCCGCCTTTTCAGCACGCGCGAGGGGCATCGCAACCTAACGCGGCCGGTGGCCGCAACCAAATCCCCACCCCCTTTCGCTCGCTGCGGCGAGCTTCGGGGGGTAGGCTATTCCTTGCGCGCGTGCGCGCCGGGAGTCCGACCCGTCGCGAGGGGAGGGGCGCGGCCGGCGCTGCCGCAAGCCGGTAAAGGGGGAGGCTTGCGGGAAGATCGACCCGAGACATTATTGCGCGGCGCCGCCTATGTCAAGCGTATTCTTGCACTGCGAGCGTCGAAGAGAGCGCCTCAGCATGCTAAACGGACGGGTTTACGGGCAGTGCTCGGCGAACTGGACGGGGGACAATTATGATCGAAACGATGCGCAATTGAAAAGGCTTCACCGGGCGGGCTTGGCAATGCCCGATTCCGGTTTCTCGTTGGCGATTGACACCCAAGAGTCGGTTCGCATACGGCTTGCCGGCCGGCGGCGATTATCCCGTGACCGCCGCGTCGCGCCCGACGCATGACTCCGCGGCTTCGGATGGGTCCGTCCTCTTTCGCTGGGGTCACCACCACCCCGAGCCCCCGCAGTTCACGGGCATCGACTCGGCCTACGAAGCGCCGTTGACGCCCGAGCTCGTCCTCGACGGAGCGCGTCACCCGCCCCAGGCGCTGGCGGATCAGGTCATCGCCTATCTGAAGGCCAACGGGTATCTGTAGGCGAGGTCGCGGCCGCAGCGCACGCGCGGCGGCGCGTGGCGATTCACCTGGAGTTTTCGGAAACGGTCGGGCAGTAGCGTGAAGCTACCGGCCTCGGTGTCGTCGCGGTAACATCCGGGTGCATTTCGTAACGGAAAACCCGCCCCCAGCATGATTCTTGAGGCGATTCGCGAATAATAATGATTTGCTAACGCGTTTACCATAAGCATCTTGCTGCTTCTCTAACTATTCTAGGTACGCGGGTTGCGACTGGTCCTCTCGTCTGCGACGGTGAACAACAAGACCGAAGGACAGAGGACAGGCAAAAACACGAGGAGGATGAGAGATGCGTAACCTTGCGGCCGTGGCGTTGGTGATCGGCTTGGTGGTGATCCTGTCGCCTGCGGCAATGGCTTGCGGCGGACACGAAGCGCGCGCGGCGGATTGCCTCGAGAGGCTCTTCGGGAGCGACAGCCACATCAGCGGCTCCAGCGATCACGCGTTGACGGTCACGGTCGACGGCGAGAGCTTTACGGGCCACGGCGCGGAGCAGGGGATCATCGACCAGATCTCCGATTTCCTGCTCAGCCACGGGATCCAGCAGACCAGCCAGGACCCTTGCGACAGGACCTCGAACGCGCAGAACGTCTTCGAGACGAACAACCTCGCCGGGTAGCGCGCCCCCCTCCCCACGAATACCGTCGACACCCGAGGCCGTCACTCCCGCGCAGGGGGGGACGGCCTCGGTCAATTTTGGGCATGGTTCAAGTCGGGCAGGGTGTGGGTAACACGCTTTCGTGTCCGGACGTAGGGGCGGGCCTTGTGCCCGCCCTGTTGGCGACACCGCGCAGTCCAAGGGCTTGCGGCCAGTCGTGGGCGCCCACAAGGGGAGCCCCTACGGCGGGCGGCCGACGGCAGGCTGTAACCCACGTTTGAACCATGCCCAATTTTGCAGCGTAAGTGCAGTCACGCGGCGGCGAGGATCGAACTGCGGCTTCACCGCTCCAGTTGAACGGTCGGTGGCCAGTGAACCCCGGTGAATGCCGGTGAACGCCAGTTGCGCCACACTTTGTGTAAAAGGCGGAACTACAAGCAGCGCCGCGGCCTGTGCGCGCGGTGCCTGCAAAGTCGGCCATGGCGGGCAACCTGCGCGAAGTACTGCGACCCGGTGCGTAGTTCCGCCTTCAGAGGCTGTCGCAGAAGGGTCGCGGCCCCCGAACCGCCCCAGCATTCACGCGGCCTTGCGGGCGACGGATGGAGGTTGTCGCGGCTGTTGCGACACCCTCTTCAGGCGGGGCGACTGGCCGCCGGATTTGAGCGAGTTTGCCGTTGCGTCGCTGTCCACATCGTCGGCTTTTGTGCAGGGGCGCGGTCCTCAGTGAGAGCGGGACGCGACACGCAAGAGTTCAGTAGCGATTGAAATCGAAGGGTGTCGAGCTTCGTCCAATTCCCTGGAACATTCCAATCCTCTGGCTGATCGGCTGCCGACCACAGGCCTCCACACTCCGTGGCGCATTTCTTCTGGGACGCGCAAGTTGCTGCATTCGAGCTGAGGGGCACACGATATGCGTCATCCAGGGTGTCGAACGAAGGGCAAGGAAGTCACGGCCGATTCAGGAGCCAAGAGTGATGCGAAGCACAAGGATGGCGACGGTGATCGGGGCCATGGCGTTGGCCTCGCTGGGAGTGTTAGCGGGTCGAGCGGAGGCCCGCGTGGGTCCGCGCGTGGAGCGGATCCGCTACGAAGAGAACGGCGGGTTCGCCGGCATCCAACTTGACCTGAAGGTGTACACCAACCGCGAGGCTGTCCTCCGGAGCGGCTTCAACACCGCGGAGCGGCCGAAGACGTTGCGACTGACCGAGGCGGAGTACGATTCGCTCCTCAAGAATTTCCAGCGGATCCGGTTCAACGACATCCTCGGGTTCCCGATCCCGCGCCACATCATTGCCGACGGGATGCGGTACGAAGTGACGCTCCGGACCCCGAGGCAGGGCAACCCGGCGGGCGTGGCGCACACGGTGCATTCGCAAACGGGCGCGTTCGAGTCGGCGGGCTTCCGCGCGCTCCGCGAACGCCTGCATCGTCTGGCCTACCGCGTGGCCGAGGAGGGTTCGGACGGCCAGGCGGGCCTCAAAGCATCCCTGTCCGCGCGGCAGCTCGGCGGCAAGGTGCGCTTGGAATTCAAGGTCACGAACACCGGTCCGGATTCGGTGAACATCAGCTATCGGCACTTGAACCACTGGGCGGAGCTTGAGGCGTGGTCCGGCGGCCAGAGGGTGTGGACCTGGTCGGCCAACAAGCGCTGGCCGATGGTGATGGTGGCGCCGAAGCCCCTCGCGCCGGGCAAGAGCCTGAAGATGAGCTCGGACGAATTCGACGTCGTGCAGAACTGGCCGCCCCACATCCTCAGCATGTACGCGAGCTTCACGTTCAAGGGTACCAGTTTCGGTCCGGCGCGCGCCGCGCAGAAAACACTCAAGCTGGCGATGCCGCTCCGCCGGACGGCCGAGGAACCAAACGGCCAGCCCAGCGGCGGCCCGGGGATCCTGGACGGCCTGAACGGCGGCAGGTAGCCCGGCTCGCAACGATCGGCCCCGCATCCAGGGGGTCGAGCCCGGAGGTGATTCCCGCGGGGCGGGCGACGCGCGTCGCCCGCCCCGCGCTCGTCGTTGCGCGCGACCTGAACTCACACAGAGGATCGAGCTTGCTGAAGGCTTGGGAGACAGGTAGAATTCCTTGCCAGGTACGGTGGGGCGAAGCATCAGGGCGCCTGCTTGGCGCATGCCCGGAACGACGGTCCGCCGGACAGGCGCCGCTATGCTATTCCCCCGCAAGACTTGCGCGTCGTGCGCATTTCCTGCGGGAGGAATAGCCACCCGCTCCTCTCGCAGGGGAGAGGGTCGGGGTGAGGGGTATCGCGGGCGTCGCCCGCGTTCCAACGTTTAGTGCCATTGGGCCTTGCCCCCGAGCAAATGGAAGAGCGTAGCCCGAGCGAGTACACGTCGCTAGCCGGCGTCACCTCATGCGCGCCCGTGGTTTGCTCCGGCGGCAGATAGCACGGCGTCCCGAGAATCACTTCGCTCGCCGTAATCGTGCCCTCGTCCAGCACTCGGGCCATGCCCAGGTCGGTGAGGCAGGCGCTCCCGTCGCCGTGGAGGAGCATGTTCGACGGCTTCACGTCGCGGTGGGCCACGCCGGCTACGTGCAGGGCGTGTAGACCCTGCGCCACTTCCATCGTCCATACCAGTGCGCGCACGGCAGGGATCGGACCTTGTTCTTCGCAAATGCGCCCCAAGTCCTTGCCCGAAATCCACGGGAACACGATGTAGAACTGCCCGTCCAGGCAGCCCGCGTTCAGGATCTTGACGAGGTTGGCGTGCTCGAGCCGGGCCGCTGCGCGGGCCTCGCGCAGGAACCGCTTGAGCATCTGCGAGTCCTGCGCGAGATCGGTTCTGAGGAGCTTCAGCGCGACCAGCCGATCCATGATCTTGTGCAGGGCCTGGTAGAGGATTCCTTGTCCGCCCACCGCGACGCGCGACACGATCTCCAGGCCGATGCAGGTAAAGAGGGCCCTGTGCCGCTCCGTCTCTTCCCGGGCCTCGCTCTCCTCCCTGGAGGGGCGGGGCACGACCGCGGTCGCGCGGAGGGTCTCATCCGCGGCCCCCACGGGCGGAAGCTCGTACTGGAGGAGAGTGTACGCCGCGGGGTCGTCCGGTACCACGAGCATGCGCTCGCAGCCGGAGCGGCGAAGCCGGCGCCTCGGCGGGAGCCCGAAGACGTCGATCCGCGTTTTGCAGCCCGGACACAGGAGCGGCTTTCGCTTCGTAAGCGCCCGCGCAAGAATTACTTTACATTTCCGTGGATCGACCGATGCCTGGGGGCGCGGGCCTCCGGCCCGCGCAGCGCGGCCCAGCGGGCCGCGCCCCCAGGAGCCTCGAGGTCCGAATCTGCGCAGTTATTTTTGCGCGGGCGCCAACGCAACAAAACCGCAACCAGATTCGAACGCGGGCGCGACGGGTGCCGCACCCGTCACCACTCCTTCGCTCGCTGCGGCGAGCTTCGGAGCGCAGGCCCGACTCTCGCCGCTACCAGGGCAGAGGGTAGCCGTTGCTCTGGATCCTGGTCGGCGCTTCGCGTGGGGCCCGCGCCGGGCACCCGGTTACGAGCCGCCGGGGCCAGGGCGCACGGGCTCGGACAAGGCGCTGAGCCGCTCGCACCGATCACGCGCCCGGAGCGCGTAATACCAAGGGGCGGGCGACCCCCCGTCGAACCCCGGGCCGTCCACATAATGGGTCGTTGCTCTCGGGATTGTCGCGAGCAGGATCCCGGGGCTTCCGGGGGAGCGCAGGCGGTAAAGCAGGTACTCCTTCACCGTCGGCTCCGGATTTGGTTTCCATGCCAGTCGCACCACGCCCCCTTGGAAGGCCGCCGTGAGGCCGGCGGGAGCAATGGGCGGCGGCCCCTCCGGCCGGGCGCTCACCTCCGCGCTGGGCGCACTTTCCTCCCCCGTCGACGTCACGGCCAGGAGGGCGTACCTCTGCGCCACGCAATTCGGGAGCCGCGTATCGAGGAAGGAGGCGATCTCCCCCGGGACCTCGGCGATGACGATGAAGGCTTCGCCCGCGGTCCGACGACGAAGGACGCGGTGGGCCGCGACCCCGTCCGCCCGGGGGGGAGGGCTCCAGGAGAGCCGAACCGAGGCGTTGCCCGGCTTGGCGGAAAGACCAACCGGGGGGCTCGGCTCGCGAGGCGACGCGCGTCCGCGGATGCCCGGTCTCGGTGAAAGCGAGACCTGGCGGCATTGTTCGACGCGCGTGAAGGTCCAAGTGTAACTCCCGGTGGACCCGAAGCCGTCCTGCATTCGCACGAGGACGCGATGCAGTCCATCGTCGAGGGTCGATGCGTGCAGGAGCGCACGGCCGGCCGCCGCGTCGAGCGAGACCGACGCGGACACGTCGCTGCCGTCCAGGAGCATGGCGAACGTCTCCAGGCGCGACCCGAGGACACCGGGGTGGAAGGAGACGGCGATCTCGGGGAGCGAATCGACGATGGCCTCCGGGGAGGGAAAGGGGTCGAAGAAGAGCGTGCCGGCCCCGGCGGAGGCGTTGGAGGACCCGAAGGGAAGCGGCCGTTCAGGATTCCGCGTCTCGTCCGCACGCGACGAGGGACCGATGGAGGAGTTGTCGGTGGGGCCGTCGGCGGACGGCTCCGGCGCCTGGGCGGGAGCCGCAGTCAGGGGAACCGACGGAATCGGAGCCAGCGCGGCGGAAGAAGTCGCACTCGACGGGGGGGAGGTCGCGCCGCGGCGGTCGGATCCGAACCCCTCCACGAGGGCGGGAGGCACCACGGGGGCGGAGACGGCCACTTCGGATGGCGCCGGCGGTTCGGGGAGCGCGGGCAGCTCAAGGGGAGATGTTGGAGGCGTCGGCGGCAGCGGGAGCGGCGGCGGCTCCGTCGACCCCGGCGGGAGCGGGGGCTCGGGGGGCGTCGGGGGAACCGTCGGACCCGGCGGCGCGGGTGCCGGCGGCGTGTCCGCGGGGGGGGGCGGCGGTTGTTCGCCATGCTCTCCGCACCGGTCGGCGACGTCAGCACGCCGATGGAGGTCGTCGCCCAGACCGCTATTGCAGTCGCCAAGTCGATCGACGCGTCCGCTGCGTTCGTCGTCATGATTTTCGCCTCGGCGCAACCGGCCGAGGCGTTCGGCGGGCCCTGTCGGCAGGTCGTCGCGCCCCCGCGCGTCTCCCCCCCCGACCTCCCCGGCGAGCTCCGAGCGCTCGTCGTAGTCCTCACCCGTATCGGAGGCCTCGCACCTCCTCCATGGACACGAAGGCAGCGGGTCGTGCAAGGAGTAGTGCAAGGCCTCCAGCTCCGCCATCTGGACGCGGGCTGCCCGACGGCCGGACTGCTGCTCACGCGGCCGGCGACCGTCACTCGGGCGAAGCCCGGACTCTTGGGAATCAGGCGAGCCCCCGGCGTCGGCCTCGGCCCGCGCCCCGTGGCCCGTCCCCTGGGTTGGTCTTGGCTCCTTGGCTTGCCGCGACGTCTCGTCGTGCCCGGCCTCGGGGGTGGGCTTGGGCTCCTTGGCATGCTTGGGCTCTTGCGAGTGCGTCGGCCCCTGCGCGCGTGCTCCGTCCGCCCGCCCTCCGTCGCCCCTGTCCGCTGCCCATCCCGCAAAGCCCCAGACAGCGAGCAGCAGCGACCCTGCCGCTAGGGAAAGCCGCCTCCGAGAGCTACTCATGGTCCCCTCCTGAGTACCGCCCCACAGAATTGGGTGACCAATTTGCTCGGCGATTTTGGCCGCCTGCTTCGTTGCGCTCGCTCGCCGTAGTTCTCCGTTACTACGCCTCGCTCGCGCGCCTCGCGGGCGGCCAAACTTGCCTTCGCCTATTGGTCACCGACTTCCGTGGAGCGGTACTGAGCGCCCGCGCAAAAAAAACTGCGCAGACTCAGATCTCGGGGCTCCTGGGCGCGCGGCCCTCTGGGCCGCGCACACAGGCATCGGTCGATCCACGAAAATGTAGTGTGATTCTTGCGCGGGCGGTGAGTACCGCTCCGAAGAATTGTGCGACCAGTTCGCCCGGCGATGTCGGCCGCCTGCTTGGTGCGCTCGCTCGCCGTGGTGCTCCGTTACTACGCCTCGCGGGCGGCCAAACCTGCCTTCGCCTATTGGTCACCGATTTCCGTGGGGCGGTATCAAGCATCCTATCCGACGCCGAGAGGCAAGGCAAGCGAAATTTTCGATATTTTTGATATATCTATTTTTTATTAATAATGCTAATGTTATGTAAATATTCAAGGCTGTTGATATAAAGGACAATTGTAGGGAGGTGCGCACTCGCAATCTGCCCGCCTCGGTTCCGCCTCCAGCCACTGTGTGTGGCACGGAGAATGGACGATCCGGTTGGGGGTAAGCCGAGGTAGGAGAAGGGTGGATCGACGTTTCGATCAGCGCGCCGGGACTTCCACGGGGGCTTGTATCGCGAGGAGAGCCCGGTCCTGCCGCTTCGGGTCATCGAATCAGCGGGTCAAGACGGGGCCGTCGGCGATTTCGGCGAGGGAGGCGACGCGGGTGCACGGTTTGTCGGCGTGCAGGCAGTGCGGGTCCAGGAGGAGCGGCAAGAGGCCGGCGGCCCGCGCGCCGACCACGTCGATGTGGTACATGTCCCCCACGTACGCGGTCGTCTCCGCCGCGATCCCCATCCGGGAAAGGGCGAGTTCGAAGAGGCGGGGGTCCGGCTTCTCGATCCCTTCCTCGTGCGAATCGACGACCAGCTCGAGCCGCGCGGTCAGGCCGAGGCGCGCGAGTTTCGCGCGGACGGTGCCGTTCGCGTTCGAAACGACGCCGAGCCGGTAGCGACGCGCCAACCGGTCCAGGATGCCGGGGACGTCGGATGGCACGTCCTCCCAGAGATTGTGCAGATCGTGGTACGCCTTGAGTCGGCGCAGGGCCGCCATCGGAAAACTCTCGATGCCGCAGTGAGCCCCGAGGTTCTCCACGTAGCGGAACCAGCGCTCTTCGTCGGTCGAGTGCGCCATCCGGGAAACGAGGTCGGGCGTGTCGATCTCCAGGCGGACGGCGGCGTCCGCGCGCGCGAGCGCGGCCGGGTCCACGCGGACGGAGTCCCGGGCGAGCTCGTCGGCGATGCGTCGGTAGTTGGGAAAGACAATCGTCCCGCCGGCGTCGAGTAGCAGGGCGCGGATGAGCATGCGATGGGGCTCCGGTTCGGCGCGGGGACGCTGCGGGTGGGTGGGCGATCGCGAGGCGGGATTCTACCGGGAGAGGGCGGGGAGATCAAGCACACGTGGGCGCCCCGGCAGTCGCGCGGGGCGCTCTGCTACGGTCCCGACTTCGGCCGGCGCTTATGGGGTCCCACGCTACCGCTCGATTTCGAACCGGTCCCCCACCCTGCGCAGCGCCGCCCGGACCCGCGGCAGGGCCGCAGCCCGGACCAGCAGCTCCTTCTCCCCATCCAATAGCCGGCACGCCTCCCCAACCTCGACGAGCGCGTCTCGAAGGGCCGCCAGAAACTCGGCATCCTCGCACCGATAGGCGACCATGTCCTCGGTCGCAAATCGCACCACGCGTCGCGGCGGAAGCTGCGTAGGCGCCGGCTCACCCGGCGTCGGGGCGTCTCCCTCGGAGCCCATTCCCGAGCCCCCTCCCGCCGCCCCGACACGGCCGCCGGGCGGCCCCGCCCCCTCTCCGGCCAGCAGGTCCGAGCCAAGCCCGCGGGCTGTGAAAGCCGATTCGCCATGCGACACCCGCTGCGGAACCCACCCGCCCTCCTCCAGCCGCGCGAAGGCCTTCGTCGGGTTCCGTACGATCAGGTAGCCGGCCGCGCGGTCGTCCAGCACGAGGTCCCCCAGCGCCGCACGCACCGCGTCGCGCTCGCCCGCGTCCCGCACCTGCAGGAGCCCCGCCGCCTCGTAGAGCGTCGCCTTCTCGCCGTGCCCGCACCACTCCGCCAGCTCCGCGGCGACGTTGGCGGGGAGCGCGGCCCCCGTCAGCTCCTCCAGCACCTCCGCGACGCCCCGGTGGGCGGGGTCCGCGGCCACGGCCTCCACGACCTTTTGTCGGTCCAGGCGCAGGTGGTGCATCGGCCACTCTTCCTTGACCGAGGCGACGAAGGGCGCCAGCTTGGCCAGCTCCCGGTCCGGGTAGGAGGGCGCCTCCAGCAGCACCTCGTGGTTCGGCAGCACCCGGGCGAGCACCCGATCGAGCGCCGGATCCTTGCGCAGCACCAGGAAGAACCGCTGGGTCAGCCGGAAGGCGCGCAGTCGCTCCAGGGGCGGGGCCACGTCCAGACCGTGGCGGTCGCGCGCACCTCTGTAGGCTAGGTCGACGAAGCCGAGGAGGTAGGGGATTTCGCGCAGGAAGAACTCGACGTAGCGTCCCTCCACGCGGTGAAAGACGTCGGGCGACCGCGTGGTGAGCTGGTACTTCGCGTCGTGGCTCCAGCCGTCTTTCGCCGGGGGCTCGCGGAAGTTTTCGTACAGGTCCTCGAAGTTGACGGGCGGGCGCGGGGGTTTCGGGCCTTTGCGGATCCGCTCGCAGGCGAATTTCCAGTCGCGGAGGCGCTTCTCGGACGCGGGGTCCGGCGACCGCGTGTCCGGGTCCAGGATCAGCCCCGGCGCCTCCGCGCTCAGCCATTCCACGAAGCCGCGCAGGTCATACCAGACGCCGGGCAGCAGGCGCGCCAATACGTTGAGGAGGCCGTGCCGGATGAGCGGGAGCTTCATGGCGCCCGCCGGGCCCGTGGCGCTGCCGTAAAGGTCGAATGCTTGCCCCGGGAGGAGGGTCGCCTCGCCAAAGAACTCGTTCGCCGTGGCGTCCACGAGCGTCGCGAGGAGCGCGGATTCCTTGTCCCCGGGCGACTTCGCGAGCCAGGCCTTCCACGCCTTCGCGTCGACCTCGATGTCGTTGTCCGGGAAGCTGGGTTCCGAGCTCGTGTAACCGCGATACGTCCCCGTGATGTCGAAGGACACGAGTCCGAGTCGGCGCGCGATGTCCGACACGCGGTCGGACCAGACGCCGCGGGACTTCAGCTCGACCGCGGCGGCCTCGCCGGCCCAGGAGAGGAGCTTCGCGAGTTTTCGAGCTTCGGTCTTGGGGATGTGGTTGCCGCGCACCGAGCGGGCGAGCCCATGCTCGCGGACGTACTCGACGAAGCGATAGATGTCCCGGCGCAGATCGACGGCGCCGGACGGGCGGAGGTCGAGCCCCTCGAGGTCGCGCTCCGAGAGCGTAGGCAGGCCGGGCGCTTCGCTCATGAGAGCCTCCGCAGGGAAAACCCCTTCTCCCGAAGAAGTCCCTCGGCCGCGTCGAGGTCGCATCGAGCGACGGCCACGTACGGGCCGTCGAGCGCGCGCCCGCGGGCGCCGAGTCGGCGGCCGAGGAGGGCGCGCAGCCCAAGGTCGTCGAGGCGAAACAAGGCCAGCCCCTCGTGGAGGCGGAGCTTGCCGTGTCGCTCGGCGGCACGTCGCGCGGCAGCCTCGTAAGCGGGGGAGGCGGCGCGTGCGGCGGCGAGGGCGGGCAGGTCCGCGGCCGCGGGCCAGGCTCGGCCGAGGGCGATCGGGTCCGGGGCGAGGCGAAGACCGGCGGTGGGATCTGCCGTGGCTTTGCTGAGGCCGGCGAGGGCGAAGAGCGGACCGACCCCGGTGCGCTCCAGGTCGATGCGGAGGCCGTCCCCGTCCGGGGCGCAGACGAGCGGCGCGTCGAGCGAAAGCGACTCGGCGGGCGGGCGCGCGGCGTAGCGCGGGTCGGCTGGAGGTCCGCCGCGAAGGAGGAAGCCCGCGCTATGACCTTCCGCGCACCAGGCGGCGAGCGATTTTTCGGGAGCCGGGGAGTGGAGACGCTCGAGGGCGGCCGCAAGGGCGGAGACCGTGCAGCCATGCCCGGCGGGCAGGGAGGAGAGCACGTGCAGCGCGGCGACGAACGGCGGGGCGACGCTGCGCTCGCGTTTGCGGGGAAGCGAGCCGTGCGCGACCCAGGCGTCGCCCACGCGGCCCAGGAGCGTCTCCGGCGTGGCGGCCGGCTTGCCATCGAAGAGCAGGGCGTGCTCGCAAATGGAGAAGAGCGCGGCGAGTCGGTCGAGCAGCCCGTCCGATGAGCCTCCGGGCTCGCGCGGCGCGCCTTCCGGCCGGCCGATGGAGGCGCGGAGCGCGGCGCGGCAGAAGGCTACGATGTCGCATGCGCCGGGCTCAGGACCGACAGGACCGAGCGGCTCGGCGGGGACGGGAAAGGGTGGCAGGAGTGGCCGGAAGGCGGGCGGAAGGTGGAACGCGAGCCGGGCGAAGCGGCTCTCGCCGTTGTACCTCGGGAGGTTCGTGTCCTCGATGAGAACGAGGCCGCGATTGGCGACGGCCTCCACCGCGCGGCGGAACGCGGAGCGGTACTCGTTGCCGGTTTCCGCGTAGTCGCCGCTCCCGAGGAGCGGCCACAGGTCGCGCACGCAAAGGGGCTGGGGCGCGAGCGCGATCAGGTGCAGGAGCAGGAGTCCGGCCTCGTCGAGCGAGCGCCCGGCTTCCTGCACGCCGGCCGTTTCCAGAAATCGGGGCGCGAGCCAGGCATCCAGCGCCGCTCGGCCGCCGCCCGACGGCGCGGCCAGCCCGCGTCGGCGGCAGACCTCCTTGAGGTCGGCGGCGGTCAGGAACTCGCTGCAGGTGACTCGCGCCAGGGCGTCGAAGTCGGGCATCCGGTGTCCTCCAGGAGGGGCGGCGCGAAAGGGGGATTGCGACCAAGCTTTCCCACGCACGCTCACATGAGCACGGTCGCCGGGGGAAGCGGCGGCGCGGTGGCGTCTGCGCAGGTCGGCGGCGGTGGCGGTGACTTGGCGGTCTTGACCTGGCTTCCTGGAGGAGCGCAGTTCTACTGTGCGAGCTCGTTCGCCCGCCGAAATAGACGCGGCATCCTGTCGCGTCCGGAAGCGGAGGGACTCCGCTTCTACTTTGGGGCTCCTCGTCGAACTCGCAAAGTAGAAGTAGGGTGGCGGGCGAAGGAGCGGGCGCACGAAGCATTTGTCGAGAGCTGTCGAGCCGTGCTCCAGGATCAAGGCGGTGGGGCTGGGGCGGGCGGTGGGGGCGGCGGCGATGGCGAAATCGCGGCCGAGGCCGCATGGGAAGGTGGGCACGGCACGGTCCCAGGCGGGAGGGCGGCGGCGACGGCGGCGCGGACTTCGTCGACGATATCGAGCGCCTGACGAACCGTGCCGGCGTCGGGCCAGAAGGTGGGGCTATACCGGAGCTGGACCGCATAGGGTGTCAGCGAGGCGAGTCGAGCCGGGGCAAGGGATACGCCAAGCTGGGCGCCGACGCAGACACTGAGGATCCGTTCCAGATCGTGCGTGTGAGGAATGGGCAGTCCGGCGAGCGCCACGACCGCCTTCAAGTATTTCTCGGCGGCTTGCTGGGCGTGGAAGCATGCGGTGTCATACGGGCCCGGGCTCTGAAGGACGAGCCGTGCGGTTGCGAAGTCGCTGTCGCCTTTGGCGATCCAGCCCTTGGCCAGGTCAGTCGGGCCGAACATACAGCACTCTACCTTCACGCAGGGCCGAAGTCGGCATGGCGTTCGGGACCGCGGACCAGTCCCGGACCTCCTCTGGAGTGTACACAAGAATGTCCTTGGACGGGAAGAGGTCGCACAGAGCCAGGTAGTACTTGGGACTCCTGCGGTAGTCGGGCTGGTCCGACTCTTCGACGATGAGGAGGTCGATGTCGCTGTCGGGTCGCGCGTCTCCGCGGGCGCGGGAGCCGAAGAGGACGATTCGGAGCGGATCGCCGGCCCCCCGGATGCGGCGAACGATATCGTGGAGAAGCTCTGGTGTGACGGGCGGATAGTCGAGGGCGGGGGTCATGGTGCTGGGCCTCGATGCTGGTCGCAAAGGGACACGGAGCAGGCGGCCACGGGCGCGCGGTCCTGCCGAGTGAGTGTACGCCGGCCAGACGACGTGCCGGACGCGCGCTTGACGCCCGGGCCCCGTCCCGACTCGACCTCGACCACTTCGAGGAGGAGGTACGGATCGCTGCGCCGCCCCATCAGGGGCCGGCGGCCGATCAGGGCCACGCGTTTCGCGGAACAGCCCGGGAGTGTTGCGATTTCGGCCATGCGCTCGACTCGGTAGCCCATCGCTCACGTTCCAGCATTGACAACGCAGTCTAGCGCTGGTCCGGACGTCGATGCAAGTCAATTCGCTCCGGCTCGAGGAGCATTGGCGGTTCCCAACCCCGCAGGAGTCGGGGCGCGAGCCGGGCATCCAGCGCCGCTCGGCCGCCGCCCGCCGGCGCGGCGAACGCGCGACGTCGGCAGACCTCTTTGAGGTCGGTGGCGGTCAGGAACTCGCTGCAGGTGACTCGCGCCAGGGCGTCGAAGTCGGGCATCCGGCGTCCTCCAGGAGGGGCGTCGCGAAAGGGGGACTCCGTCCTCCTTACCCCCTGCGTCCAAATTCCAAACTCCAAATTTTCAAATTCTGACCCCTGCGCCAACGACCACCCGAAACCCGGCGTAGCCATGACGAGCGCCGGGAACAAGGCCGAGGCGGCAGGCGGCGCGCACGCTCGCCCTATCGACGAGCCACGCGCCCCCGCGCAACACGCGGGCGCCGTCGGCCGTGGGAACCTCGCGCCCATCCGAGGCCATGTAGGGATAGGGTTTTCTCAGAGTGCTGCACCACTCGAAAACGTTTCCAGCCAAGTCTAGGCTTCCGGTCGGGGCCGCCCCTGCCGGGAACATCCCCACCGGCGAGGTGGTGTTCAAGGACGCCTCGCCGCCATTGGCATGATCCGAGCGATAGTCGTTCCCCCACGGATACTCCCGACCGTCGGTTCCCCGCGCGGCCCGCTCCCGCTCGGCCTCGGTGGGCAACCGGAAGCGTAGGCCTGTCTCCTCTGCCAGCCAAACGCAGTACGCGACGGCGTCCTCCCAGGAGACACCCACGACGGGATGCGTCAGCCGATCGGCCCGCGGCCGGCCGGCCCGCCAGGGGACGTAGGCGCCAAATATCAAATCCGGCTCGGGCACCCGGTGTCCTGTGGCCGCCACGAACGCGAGGTACTGCGCGTTCGTGATCGGAAACCGGCCGATCCGATATGCGCCGAGCGTGACCTCGTGCTGTGGGCGCTCGTCACCGTGCCCGATGCCAGGCGCGGACCCCATCGTGAACTCTCCCGCGGGGACGTCGACCAACGGGATGTCAATCGGCGACCGGCCCAGCCGCGGGTCGCCCCCCTTGGGGTCGAGTCGGCCCAGCGCCTCCAGGAAGAGCAGGCGGTCGCGCATGGGCCAGCCCGCGCCCTCCCGCTCGTAGACGGCCGCCATCGCGCGCGCACGCTCCGCCGTGTCGATCCCGGGACAAAGATCGCGGTTCTCGATCACGCCCTCCGCGGCAAGACCCAGGAAACGCCCGCGCCGCGCGGGCTGCGCGTCCGCCGCCCGCCACAGCGCCGCGATGCACGCCTCCGCACGCTCCTGTCCCCCTTGGACACCCGGGAGCAGGCGCAGCACGTCCTCCCAGAAGGGATCGACGCCGCGCCCATCGCTTACGAGCTTTTCCACAATGGACTCGACCGTGAGGTTTCCCCGCGCCAGCCCCGACGCCGCAAGGTACTCGCGGAAGAGCCGGTGCCAGAACCGCACTTGAGCGCCCGAGCCTTCCGCCGCCTCGAACCGCAAAAGCCCGGTGTGCTCGGCGGCCCAGTGTAGGTGGCGCGCCGCGCGGTCGGCGCGCGACGCCTCGTCGACCGGCACGCCAGGGAGCGCCATCTCCACCGCGCGCGACTCCGGCCACGCCTGCGCACCCGCTTCCTGCATCCCGAGCGCGATCCTCTCCAGGAGGAGGCGCTTCCCCGCCTCGTCCAGCCGCCAACCCGGTCGCGTCGGGTCCTCGGAGCGCCGCGAACGGCACAGCTCGCTCACGAGCAGGTCGCAGAGGCGCGCGCGATCGTTCGGCAAATGTCCGTGCTTTTCATGGACCAGGCACACGGCCGTGAGGAGGAGCGGGTTTTCGACCAGCGTCCGCTCCGCGCCAGCCGCCACGATGCGCTCCTCCAACCCAAGAACCGCGGCCTGCAGCCCTTCGGCGTTTGCCGCGGGCGACCCGGGCCGCCGGGTCCACGCCTCGCACAGACGGCCCGCCTGCTCGGGGCTTAGGGGGTCCGCGCGGACGACCTCGAACTGCGGGGCGAAGGTCGCATCGTGGGTGTAGCGGGCCGTGCGCGTCGCGAGGAGCATCCGCGTGCGCGGGCAGGCCTCGGGAGCGGCAAGCCCCTTGAGCGCGTCCAGCAGACCGGCGCGCGCCGCGGCGTCCGCGACCTCGTCCCACCCGTCCACGAGCAGCAAATACCGACCGGCGGCCAGCCCTTGCTCCAGGTCGGTCGCGGCGGGGACAGTCCCGCCCCCGCGACGCAGCGACTGTTGCACCGCGGAGACAAGGCCGGGCACCCCACGGCCGGCCTGCGGCGCGAGCTGCGTCGCTTCGAGCATCAGAGGTATCAGAAGGCCGCCGCCGGGCCGCTCCAGCCCCTTCCACGTCGGCGCCTCCAGCGCGAGCGGCCGGCCCAGGCACGCGTGCGCCAGCGTGGCGGCGAGCCGCGTCAGGAAGACCGTCTTGCCGCAGCCCGGGTCTCCGAGGAGCACGACGCGGGGCAGCTCGGACGCGGAGACCCAGCGTGCGAGCGGTGCGCGCCCGGCGCCTTCGGCCACCTCGGCTGGAGCCGGCAGCTTCCGGGATGAGCGCTCCTTCGACGCCTCGACGAATTCGGGCCGGCGATGGGCTCGGCCGTCCGCGTCGAGCACCCAGACTGCGCAGTCCCCGTCCAAGGGCACGTAGAGGTCGGGCCGGTAGACCTCCTCGACCTGCGTCATGTAGCCCCCGGGCTTCCCGGGCCGGCCGGCTTCGACCGGCTCGTAGGTCCCGGTGCGACCGCGTTCCCACGCGGGTAGGCAGAACGAGAGATACCGCAGCTCCCAGTCGTGGAAGCCCGCCGCGTCCGCGCCGGCCCCGCCTGGCCGCCGCCGCAAGAACTCGCCGACCGCGACTGCGGCCCGCTCAGGCAGCTCCGCGGGCGCGACGAAGATGCTCGGCGCCGCGAGCCCCGCGCGGAACCGCCTCACCTCCTCATTCGCTGACCACTCGGTCTGAGTGCGTGGCGGCCACTTGCTCGCCTCCTCGGACACCAAGGCCACGCGCGCATCCGCGTCCGCCGACTGCCACGCGGCGGCCGCGTGTCCCCCCTCCCAGCACCAGCCCTGGAGGAGGATGGTGAAGTCTGCGGGGCCGGCCTCCTGCGTCTCGCCGGCGCACGGACCTTCCTCGGCGACGACGCCGAGCGCGCGCCGCAGGTGCTCCGCGACCTGGGTGCGCGCCTCGCCCAGGTCGAGGTCGGTGGCCAGCACGCGCACGCGGAGCGGCGGAGGGACCGGGCTCGCGGCCGTCGAAGTCGCGGGGGCGGACGTGGTCGCGGACGCAGGCGCGGCGGTGGTCGGTCGCGCGGTCGGGTCGCCGGCGGGCGCCGCGTCCAGCGTGGCGAGCAGCTCGAAGGCGAAGGCAGCGGCGTGGCGTGCCGCGATCTCTTGCCAGCCTTCGGCGTCGCTTTTCGGCTTGCCGTCGATGAGGTCCGAGATGCCGCGGACGACAAGCGCCTGGACCTCCGGGTTCGCGTGCGCGGCTTCGAGGAAGCCGGCCCCCTCCATCTCCACGGCAAGGGCATCGCCGTACTGTTCGCGCAGAAAGCGGAAGACGGGTCCGCGTCGATCGGCGACGACCTTGGCGCCGGCCGCGATCGGCGCGACGAAGGCACGCGGCTCGGGCAGGGCTTTCGACTTGCGGCCCTTAACCGTCGCCGTCGCCGTCGCCGTCGCGCGGCATCGCGCCCGCCAATCCGCGGCGCCGGCGACGGCGCGCGCCCTCGTCTCCAGTCGATAGTGCGAGCGCCCGACCTCCGGGCGCGGCTGGAACACGCGCCCGGCTTTGCCGGACTCGTAGCCGTAGACCTTCGTCGCCGCGACCACGTCGCCGAGCCGAACGTCCTTGAGGCCACCGGCGACGCCGACGAAGAACGCGACGCGCGGCTCGAAGGTGGCCAGCACGCGCTCCGACTCCTGGGCCGCTCGCTCGCTTCCCGCGCCGGTCTGGAGCAGCGCGACCTCCCACGCGCCGGTCGATGCTTCAAAGCGGCCGACCTGGTAGATCGTCCCCTTCGGATGGACGACCTCCCGCACGTCGCGGAGGTGCGCGCGGACCGCCTGGAACTCGACCGGGAGCGCGGTGAGGACCGCGGCACGGAGACACTCATCCTCACGGCCGGGCCGGGCCGAGGAAGACGTGGGGGCCGTCGGGTCCCGCTGTTCACCCATGTGTTTGGACTCGCATCAGCGGTGGTGGCGGCGGCGGGGCGAATGCGCTGTCACAGGGGTAGCAGGCCGTCCGGTTTCTCGGATCGCATGGTATGTCGCGTGTCGGCATGCGACCGCCAATTCGTGGCGGGCATGCTTCGTCTCCGCGCTCCAACGTACAAGTCTCATTGCGTGAGGGACGTGCTGTCGCGTCCTTCAGGCCCTGGCAATTCTATCGCCGGTCGGGTCGGTCGTCAATCCGATGGCTCGACAAGGAGCCGCGAGGCATCGACTTGCTTCATTTGGCCTGAGAGCACGCTGCGTGCGCATCATTGGTGGCTGGAGGCCCGTCGGCGAAGGTCCGATCCAGGCTTCGACGGGTGGCTCGGTGGTCCAATGCCTGGCCGGCCAACGGGCCGCCTGAAGGCGGAACTACGAACGGCGGCAACGGCGTTTCAACACCGCTTCCGCACTTGGTGAACGGGGAAAGGGCGTGCGGGGGGAGGGTTGTGCGGTGCTCACCAACGCCTTCCTGCTTTCGGCGGGAGCCGCGCCCGCACTCAACGGACTCCGTGGTTTCGACGCCGGTTGCCACGACGGTGCGGGGCGGAAGCCCCGCACCACAAGGGCTCGAGGCCGGCCAGGAAGGCTCTGGGGTCCGTCACCGGGGCGCGGGGGGCCGCGCCTTCGGCGGGCGTCGCGGCGCGAAGCAGCTCGACGATCGCCGCTCGATCGCCGACCACCTTCGCATTTTGCGAACTCAGCGGGAGCGCCTGTTGGGGACGCCCGCGAGGATCCCGATCGCCGCGCCGAGTACGTGTACGAGCGGGAGCGGGACCATGCCTGCCGCCGCGCTGTCCACGAAGAAGGTCGCGCCCGTCGCCATTTCGAAGACGACCTTCCCGAAGAAACCGGCCAGCACGCAGGCGCATGCGACGACCCAGCCCCAGCTCCGGGCCGCGACTTTTTCTCGGAGAATCGAGGCCGACAGCAGCGCGAAGAGCGCGGAATCGACGCCTGACAGGCCGCGGTAGAGCTTGACGGTCGGCACGAACGCGTAGACCGCGAGCGGAAGGAGGAGCGCCGACCCGGCGAGGCACGCGAGGAAACGGCGGCGGTCCTCCCGTTCGCACAGGCCGCCGAGAAAGGCGAACGGCAGCGCGTTCCAGACGAGCTGGTCCAGGTTGAAGTGCGTCCAGTGGCAGGTCAGGATGCGCCAGGCCTGGCCGGCGGCGAGAGCCGCGCGCTCGAACTGCAGTGCGGCCGTGGCGGCAGGCGCGAGAAAGAGCGCGCCCGCCGCGGCGGCCAGGAGAAGCGACACGTAGGGTATTTCCCGTAGGCGGGCCCAGGCGTTCGTCAGGAAGGTCTTCATGGCAGGGCCCCTTTTCGGAGCGGCGCGACGATCGAGCGCGCAAAAAAAGGTGGCATGGTTCAAATCGCCGCCCGAGGTACTCGCGGTCGACAAGGTTGCATCGCTTCGTGGGCACGGCAGCGCCGTGCCCCTACGAACCCCGAGTGCGATAGGGATTCGAACCCCGCGCACCATGGGCGCACCGCCGGGGCAGGCGTTTCCGTACGGCGGGAGGGGGCCAACTTTCCGGTGTCCGCCTCCACCAGCCGCAAGCCCTTGTGGTGCAGGGCTTCCGCCCTGCACCGACGGGGCCACCAGCGTGGAAACCACCGGGCGCGCGGAGTGCGGACGCGATGCCAGAGGAGAGCGGGGAGATGCTTCCGACCGTCCGCGCGAGAGCGGGTGCAGGGCGGAAGCCCTGCACCACAATGGGGAGGAGCGATGCTCCCACGTCGTTGCGGGGCCGGACGGAGGCCCCGCACGACAAACGCGGACCTCCGGCGTCGTCGCGGGGCCGGGCAATTTCTCTACGAAGGATCCTTCTTCTCCTCGTCCTGGGACTTGTCGGCGCTTCCCTGCTTTTTGCGCCGCGCCGCGGCCGCGAGCGCGGCCAAGCCGAGGGCGATGCTGCCGCTGATCGGGTCGAGTGCGCCACCACCGCCCCCGCCGCCGCTCCAGGGCACGTCCGCGCCCCGTCGTGCGGTCTGCGTGGGTGCGGGCGCCGGCGTAGGAGCAGCCGGCGCTCTCACGGGCGAGGCTACGGGTACGCTCGCGGGCGTCGGGGCTGCCGGCGCCGGCGCAACCTTCGCGGTCTCCTGCGGACCGAGCTCCGTCGCCGCCTTCTGTCGGAGCGCGGCCAACTGCTTGTCCAGCTCCTCGCGGCCCTTCCGGTCACGCGCCAGCCGCAGCGAGTTGCGACGGTCGATCTTCCAGCGCTGGTACTCCGCGTCGTTCTCCAGGACCAGGAAGGACGTGTACTCCGTCACGATCGAGAAGCCTTCGCCGAGCCGGACGATTTCCGGGATCACCGCGTCGCGCGAGCCGGTGCGGTCCGCTTCCTTCTGCACCCGCTGGACCTTGTGCCAGGCCCACATCCGCTCGACTTCGGGGTTCCCGCCGTCCTTCTCGGGCAGGTCGAGGTCCACCGTCTGGTTCAGCTCCCCGCTGCCGAGGTCGGCGCGCACCCGGACCTTCACCGGGCCGCCCTTTCGATACCTGCCGTACAGTCGGACCGGCATGCCGTGGTACAGGTTCGGCAACTTTCGCGGCTCCACGTCGTACACCGGGTCCCCTTCGAAGGCGATCTCCAGGTTGCTGCCCGCCGGGCGGAGCAGCTTCCGGCGGAAGGCCTGCGCCTGCCGGTCGAGATTGTCCTCCCTGGAAAGGAAGGCCGCGAGGCCGCCGGCGTCCTCCGCAAGCTGTTCGAGGAGCGGCCGGTTGACGTCGTTCCCCACGCCGATGCAGAAGACGCGGGTCCCGCCCGGGCGCGCGCGAATGAGCGAGAGCAGCTCCGCGCGGTCCTTCTGTTCGGTGAGGCCGTCGCTCAGCACGACCACGTTGAGCGGCCGGTCCGCGTCCTTGTACCGGTAGGCCGCGGTGAGCGCCGTGTTGAGCACCGTGCCGCCGCGCGCCTGCTGCGACGCGAGGAAGCTCGCGCCCTGCGCCTGCGACTCCGCGTTCACGGCATGGAGCGATTGGAAAAGCGCGTTCGGCTGCACGTTGAAGGTCACAAGGTCGAAGCGGTCGTCCTTTCCGAGGCCCTTGAGGAAGGCGCCGAGGGATTCGCGCGAAAGGCGCAGCTTGCCGTCCTCCTCCATGCTGCCGGAGATGTCGAGCACGAAGACGTAGTCCATCCCGCGGTCGTTCGCGGCCAGCTCCTCGCCCGCGGTGAGCGTGAGGCAGAAGAAGCCGTCCTCGCCCGAGGACTTTGAGGCGATCACGTCGAGGCCCGTGCGCGGGCGGGCGAGGTGGAAGGCCACGACGAGGTCGCGGTCCAGGTCGCCGCCGCGCGTCTCGAGGCTGGCCTGCGCGTAGGTCGGGGCGTGCTTCGCGAGCACGAAGCGGTCGGGGTGGCTCGGGCTCTCCATGGCGACGATCGGCACCTCGGACTTCGCGTCGAGCGAGAAGGCGAATTTGCCGCGCGTGCGCGTATCGAGCCCCTTGCGCGCCGCCGTGGCGAGCGGGTACACGTAGGTCGCCCAGTCGTGGTCCGTGTCCAGCTCCTGATAGTAGGTGAGGCGGACCTTCTGGTGCGCGTCGGGCGCGATCGGGAAGATCCGCATCTCGAACGTCCGGAAGTCCGTCTGCTCGAGCAGCCCCGGGTCCAGGCGCCGCTGCTTGTAGCTGTTGTAGATCTGCCGGGCGCGTTCCTTCTCGACCACTTCGCCGACCATTTCCTTGCCGTTGATCCACATGCTGAACTCGGCGACCGACGCGCCGCGCGGGACGGGGAAGACGTAGAGCGCTTCCACCTGTCGCTTCTCGGTGTTGTGGAAGACCTGTTCGACCTCGGTCACGGCGATGCCGTTGTTGACCGTGACGTGGACGGCGTGCTCCTCGATCTCCAGCACCCCGCCGAGGCCGCCGTCGGCGAGGAGCAGGCCGGCCGCTTGCGCGTTGCCCGCGCCCACGGCGAGAGCGGCGAGCGCGGCGGCGCCGGCGAGCAGCCACCCGCCGCGTCGACGGGCGATTCCGGGAGCGGTCGTTTCTCGTGCGCACCACATGACCCTTCCTCCTACAGCGGCCGAGCCGCGCCCAGCGTGTGGGTTTCCCGATGACGCAGTGCGTCTTGCGAAGCCCGTGCCGGTCCGGCGCGGGGGTCGGCGGCGAACGGGGTGGACGGCCGGCGGGCGAGTCCGGACGTGGGTCCGGGGCGTTTCGCGCCGCGGTTTCCGCGGCCGGCGCCGCGAGGGGCCGTCGAGGTCGGTTCGGACTCGGCTTGACATTTTGTGCTGGGTACTGTACATCTAATGTACTATGACTACCCTTCGCACCACGCCCCCCCTTTTCACGCCCTCCGACCGTCGCCTCGCGCAGGCGGTGTCGAAGCTGGCCTTCTGCAATCCGTTTTTGCCCGAGCGGATCGCCTTCGAGCGGGAAGTGCTCGGGGAGGATTTCGTCGAGTCGGACGGGGTCTGGAGCCTCCGGGTGGACGCGGTCGGCCCGGCGCCGAACGTGGCGGCCCTGGGGCGCCGCGCGGAAGCCCTGGTGGCGCGCGCCGGCGAGAGGCTCGCGCGCAGCGGGGGCGGCGGGAGTCCGGCGCGGACGGCGACGCCCGTGATAGCCGAGGACCTGCAGCTCTTCGAGGACGCGGTCCTCTACGTCCTCTACCACCGCTTCGAAGGCCGCTTCCTGGACCTCGTCCTCCACGCACCCGAACGCGCGGGCGCCCGGCCGCGCGTGGGGTTCTACGGTGAATACCTGAGCGACGCGGAGCGCCTCCTCGCGCCGGCGGCCGGCCGCCTCCCCACCCCGTTCGAGCCGGCGCACGTCTTCGCCTGCCTGTTCCAGGTCCGCCGCGCCTTCCACCAGCTCTTCGCGCACATCGCCGGCGGCTCGATGCCGACCGCGCGGCTGCGCGCCGGCGTGTGGCAGTCGATGTTCACCCACGACATGCGCCGCTACCGGCGGACGCTCTTCGACAAGATGGGGGACCTCACGACGCTCGTCACCGGGCCGACCGGCACGGGCAAGGAACTGGTCGCGCGCGCCATCGGGCTCTCGCGCTTCATCCCGTTCGACCCGAGGACGCAGGCTTTCGCCGACGGGTTCGCCGAACCTTTTCACGCGCTCAACCTGTCCGCGCTCTCGCCGGCGCTGATCGAGTCGGAGCTTTTCGGTCACATGCGCGGGTCGTTCACGGGGGCGCGCGCCGATCGCAAAGGCTGGCTCGAGGTCTGCCGGCCGCTGGGGACCGTCTTTCTCGACGAGATCGGCGACCTCGACGCGTCGCTCCAGGTGAAGCTGCTGCGCGTGCTGCAGGCGCGGACGTTCCAGCGGATCGGCGACACGGAGACGCGGCGCTTCCATGGCAAGGTCATCGCGGCGACGAACCGCGACCTCGCGCGCGAGATGCGGGCCGGGCGATTCCGGGAGGACTTTTACTATCGGCTGTGCTCGGACATCCTCGTGACGCCTTCGCTGCGGGAGCAGCTTCGGGAATCGCCGGGGGAGCTGCGGAACCTCGTGCGCTTTCTCGCGCGCCGGATGCTCGGCGCGGACGCGGAGGCGGACGGACTCGCGGCGGAGGTGGAGGACTGGATCGGGAAGCGGCTGGGAACGGACTATGCGTGGCCGGGCAACGTGCGGGAGCTGGAGCAATGCGTGCGAAACGTGCTGATTCGCCGCGAGTATCTGCCGCCGGCGGCGGACCCGCATGACTCGAGTGGCGCGCCGGCCGGCGGCGCGGGGGGCGGGACGCGCGAGCGGCTGTGGCGCGGTGCGGCCGAAGGGACGCTGAGCGCGGACGAGCTGTTGCGGCGGTACTGTTCGCTCGTGTATGCGCAGGCCGGGAGTTACGAGGAGGCCTCACGGCGGCTGGGGCTGGATCGGCGCACGGTGAAGGCGCGTGTGGACGCGCGGCTCGTCGAGGAGCTACGCGGGGGGCCGGGGGGGGCGACGCAGGCGGCGCCGGACGCCCGCGAGTAGCGGCCAGTCGACGCACTTCGGGCGCCTTCGTCCCCGCGGCTCCCGCGCGCAGAATTCCCCTCGCCGGCCAGCCCGCCTCTGCCGCGCTTGTCCCTGCGCTGCCGGTTTGGCAGGTCGCCGCGTCGGGGCTAGGTCGCAACCCACTGCCTAGTATAGCTTTCATTCTGTGTCCGCGTGGCACGCCGGTTGATACGCACTTCCCGGCATGCCCGCTCGGACTCCATTCTACAACAAACGACCGGAGGATTCCACGCGATGACCACGACCGTCGGCGCGCCTGAGCGCCTCGAGTTCAAGACCGAGTTGAAACAGCTCCTCGACCTCATCGTCCACTCGCTCTACACGAAGCAGGAGATCTTCCTCCGCGAGTTGATCTCGAACGCCGCGGACGCGATCGACCGCGTGCGGTACGAGGCCCTGCTGAAGCCCGACCTGCTCGACGGCGACTCCGACTGGAAAATCCGCCTCATCCCGGACGAAAAGGCCGGCACCCTCACCGTCTCCGACAACGGCATCGGCATGTCGCGGGACGCCATCGTCGAAAACCTCGGGACGATCGCCCGCTCCGGCACGCGCGAGTTCCTGGAGCGACTCCGCAAGGCCGAGGCCAAGGACCGGCCGGAGATGATCGGCCAGTTCGGTGTCGGTTTCTACGCCTCCTACATGGTCGCCGACCGCGTGACCGTGCTCTCCCGAACGGCCGGGGCGGCCAAGACCGACGCCGTCCGCTGGGAGTCGGACGGCCAGGGCGAGTACACGGTCGAGCCGGCGGAGCGCGAGGCGCGCGGCACTGACGTCACCCTCCACCTGCGCGACGACGCCAAGGACTTCCTCCAGTCGTGGCGCCTGCGCGAGATCGTCAAGCGCTACTCCGACTTCATCGAACATCCCGTCGTCACGGAGGTCGAGAACGAAGTCGAAGGAAAAAAAACGACCGAAGAGCAGACGCTCAACTCGCGCCAGGCCATCTGGCTCCGGCCCAAGGCGGAGATCAAGGAGCAGGAGTACAAGGACTTCTACCGGCAGGTCTCGAAGGACTTCGAGGACCCGCAGAAGACGATCCACCTCGCGGCCGAGGGGACGATGGAATTCCGCGCGCTGCTCTTCCTGCCGGCGCGCAAGCCGTTCGACTTCTACTGGCGCGAGCCGAAGTCGGGGGTCCAGCTCTACGTCCGTCGCGTGATGATCATGCCCGACTGCGAGGAGCTCCTGCCCGGTTACCTGCGCTTCGTGAAGGGGGTCGTGGACTCGTCCGACCTCCCGCTGAACGTCTCGCGCGAACTGCTCCAGCACAACCCGATCCTGGCGCGCATCCGGACGAGCCTCGTCACGAAGGTGCTGAAGACGCTCGAGGAAATGAAGTCCGGCGAACCGGAAGCGTATCTGAAGTTCTTCCACGAGTTCGGCACGGTCCTGAAGGAAGGGATCAGCCAGGACCCGGGGAACCGGGAGCGGCTGGCGGACCTGCTGCTCTTCGAGACCACGAAGCAGGAGGCGGGCAAGCCGACGACGCTCGCGGAGGTGCTCGGCCGGCTGCCGGCGGAAGCGAAAGAGATCCCGTACTTGATCGGCGAGACCCGCGCGCAGATCGAGCACTCGCCGGTGCTCGAGGGCTACCGCGCGCGCGGCGAGGAGGTCCTGCTCTTGACGGAGCCGATCGACGAGTTCCTGATCGAGTCGCTGGGCGAGTACAAGGGCAAGACGCTGAAGGCGGCGGACCGCGGGGAGTCGGCGGGGGACAAGGCGGCCGCGGAAGATGCGAAAAAAAAGGCGGAGTCGGAGGGGTACAAAGGCCTGCTCGAACACCTCGCCTCGAAGCTGCCGGACGTGAAGGAGGTCCGGCTCTCGGCGCGGCTGAAGGAGAGCGCGGCCTGCCTCGTCGCGGACGAAGGCTCGATGGGCGCCTACATGGAGCGACTGATGCGGCGCATGGGCCGCTCCGGGGACGCGCCGCCGGCGAAGCGCACGTTGGAGCTGAACCCGGAGCACGCGGCGGTGCAGGGCTTGAAGCGGATGTTCGAGACGAACCGCGAGGACCCGCGGATCGAAACGGTCGCGGGGCTGCTCCACGACCAGGCCGTGATCGCCGAGGGTTCGAAGCTGAAGGATCCCGCGCCGTAGGGGCGCCCCTTGTGGGCGCCCACGACTGGCCGCAAGCCGTTGGACTGCGCGGTGTCGCCAACAGGGCGGGCACAAGGCCCGCCCCTACGTCCGGACACGAAAGCGTGTTACCCTCACGCTGCCCGATTTGAACCCTGCCGGATTCGGCAGGAGGAGAGACTACCCTCCGTAGCTCGCCGCAGCGAGCGAAGGGGGGGCAAGCTTTGGGTGGAGGTTCCGCCGCCTGAGTACCGCCCCACAGAATTGGGTGACCAATTTGCTTGGCGATTTTGGCCGCCCGCGTCGTTGCACTCGCTCGCCGTAGTTCTCCGTTACTACGCCTCGCTCGCGCGCCTCGCGGGCGGCCGAACTTGCCTTCGGCTATTGGTCACCGACTTCCGTGGAGCGGTACTTAGCCCCATCCGGACGGCTGCCAACGAAGAGCGACCGAGTCGAGGGCAGGCGCGCGCAGGGGACAGTCCGTCCGGCAGGGGCCGCGCGCGAGGGGTAGAGGGAGGGGGACAGCGCGGGGAGGGCAACGGGCGCCGCAAGTGCCTTTGCGGGAGAGGGATATTGGTGCGCCCTGGCCAGGAACCGCTTCGCTCCCGGCCAGCACGTGGCTCCATTTCGTCCACCGCCCGCCTACCCGACCTTGCCACACCTCGTTACCCACCGCCCGGGTCCGAAGCACAAAACTGGACCCTTCGTCTGTCGATCCGAACATTAGGAAAAACTCTTCGCACGAACTTGCGGCGAGGTGTCCGCTAGATTAGATTTTAATTCCTGATGTCTGCGCAAAGTGTAGAACATTAGAAAGCTTAGCGATTGCGACGCCTGCTGGTTCAAGGGCGGGTTGGGCATGTGGAGCGGGACTTGTAATAGGTCCTGCGTGGCCGCGGGTCATTCGGGAGCGAGGATGCTCGTTCCATGGCCCTCGCGGCGCGGTGGTGGGAGAAGGAGGAGAGAGGTGAAGCATGCAGACCTTGGCAGTCGGAAGGTGGTGCTGGTCATCGACGACGAGCACGCGGTTCGAGGGCTCGTCGCGGCGATCCTCTCCGGTTTTGGTGTAGACACGATCCTGGCGAATGACGTGACGTCCGGCCTTGCCCTGCTCAAGACGACGAGGTTCGACCTGGTCATCACCGACATCAATCTTGGGCGTGAAAGCGGCATGGAGGTCCTGCGCTACCTGCACACGCGCGGAGAAGCCCCGCCCGCGATCGCGATGTCGGGCGCATGGACGCCGGAAGATCGGGCGGAGGCGCGGCGCCTTCCGGGCGTGTCGATCGTGGACAAGCCGTTCACGCTGATGGGCTTTTGCGCGCTCCTGCGCGGGATCCTGGAGACGCCGGCCCCGGCGACCGAGAGCGCCAAGGCACCCACGGCGACCGTGCTCGTCGTGGACGACGACAGCGCGGTGGCGAACCTGATCGCCGACATCCTTGCCTCCGAGGGGTTCGAGGCCGTCACGGCGCCGAGCGCCCGGGAGGGCTTTCGGCTGGCGGGCAAGCGCGAGTTCGACCTCATGATCCTGGACGTCGTGATGCCGGGCGAAGACGGCTTGTCGCTCCTGGGCCGCCTGCGGCAGCTCGGACTGGTCGAGGGCATCCCGGTCCTCTTTGTGACCGCCGATTCGACCGCGCAAAACCTCGAACGCGCGCGGGCGCTCGGCGCCGCCGGCATGCTCTCGAAGCCTTTCGACTTGGACCGCCTGGTCGCGGCCGTGAAGACGCTGCTCGGCGACCGGTCGAGCGCGGTGCCGAAGCAGCCCGCCCCGGTGCAGGCGGAAGGCGACCTCGGGTCCGTCCCGGTTTCGCAGCTCTGCCGGCTCATTGACCTGAGCGGCCGGAGCGTCGTGGCCTCGCTCGTGCGCGGCCCGGACGCGGGGGAACTGGTGTTCGACCGGCGCGGGCTGGTGTCGGCGCGCCTGGTACGGTCCGGCGTGGACGCGGCCTTCGGGGACGGCGCTTTCCTGGAAATGGCGCGGTGGTCGGAAGGTCGATTCTCCCTGACCTCGGTGGAGGCGGACAGGCCTCCGAACGTGGACCACCCGGTGGAGAGCCTGCTCCGGTCGGCCCGCGGCCGGGAGGGCGGGAGCCCGAAGGACAACTAAGCCGTGGGCGGCGGCGGCAGAAAAGCGGCGCCCCGCCTGCGCGAGGCGGTGGCCCGCTGCCGGCGAGGCGAGCCGAGTTGAGCCGTGCCGGGCCCATGAACGCTGCTCGCCGCGTAGGGTATGCTGCGAGCGATGCGGGGCAGGCCCCGGCTTGCGAACAACGAACGCGATGGATGCCGCATGCAGCTCTTGTTTCCCGGCGACAGTCTGGAGGTCCGGCAGCCGGACGAGGCGTTCGCCGCCGAGGTCGCGGCGGCCGACGAGTTGAAAATGCCATGGAGTGTCCTGGATCTGGAGTCGCTCGTCCGGGGCCGTGACGGCGCTCGGGCGGTGCGTTGCGTCCGCACCGATGGGGCGGACCCGGCGGTCTACCGCGGCTGGATGCTTCGCCCTGACGAGTACGCTCGGTTGCACGACGCGCTGGCGGCGCACGGAGTGCGGCTGCTCACCGACCCGCCGGCCTACCGGCACGCGCACTACCTGCCGGAAAACTATCCGGTGCTCGCGGGCCGGACGCCACGATCCGCATGGTTGGAGATTCGCGGCGAACCTCCGTGGGACTCGATTCTCGAGCTCGCGCGGAGCTTCGGCCAGGCCCCGGTGGTCCTGAAGGACTACGTGAAGTCGCAGAAGCACCTCTGGCTGGAAGCGTGCTTCATCCCGGATGCGTCCAGTCGTGGGGAGGTCGAGCGTGTCGTCCGTCGGTTCCTGGCCGAGCAGGGGCCGGACCTGAACGAAGGGCTGGTGTTCCGCGAATTCGTCGAGCTGGAAAGGATCGGCCGCGATTCCCGGAGCGGCTTCCCGCTTTCGCGCGAACACCGGATCTTTGTAGTCGACGGCGAACCGGTCTTCACCTGCCGGTCGTGGGACGAGGGCGAGTACACGGACGTCGCGATCCCGGTCGAGCGGTTCCAGGACACGATGAAGCGGGTGCGGAGTCGCTTTTTCAGCCTGGACTTGGCGCGGCGTCGCGACGGCGAGTGGACGATCCTCGAGCTGGGGGACGGGCAGGTGGCGGGGTTGCCGGAGGGTGCGGATCCTCGGGCGTTCCTGGCGGCGCTGCAGGCGCGGCTGGACGGGCAGGGCTAGGAAACGAGTAGCGCCTCAGAACCTCCAGTCGACCGAGGCGATCGCGTTGAAGCCCGACTCGTTCAAGCCGGAGCCGTGCACGCGATAGTCCTTGTCGGTGAGGTTCTCCAGCGCGAGCGTCGCGGACAGGCCCTCGCTCACGCGGTAGCCTCCGCGCAGGGTGTACACGGTGTACCCGGGGCTGCCCCCCGGCGGGATGCGCTGGGTGTCCCGCTCGTCACCGGGCGCCAACTGGTCCTGTTCGCCGGCGAACTGCGCGAGGGCCTCGACCCACCACCGGCCGGCGAGCGGCTCATACCGCACGCCCAGGAGGCCGGTCGCCGGCGGGACCTTGCTCAGGGGAAGCCGACGAAGCGTCGCGTCCGGCGGGTTGCCGAACTGGTCCACTTCCCCCTCGGTCCAGGCGAAATTGCCGAAGAGCGCGACCTGGTCCGTGGCCTGCCAGCGGGCCTCGAACTCCACGCCTTTCATCCACCCGTCCCCCACGTTTGCGCGGACGACTTCGGTGAGGTTGCCGATGCGCACGCCCGTCGGCGTGCGGACGAGCATCCCGTCGATGTCGGTGAAGAAGTAGGAGAGCCCCGTCTCGAGGCGGCCGCCGAGGGCGCGGACCTTCGCCCCGACCTCCACGGTGACGTACTCTTCCGGCTCGAGCCCCGGAGAAGGAGTTTCCAGGTCGCCGCTACCCGCGATGTCGAACGAGGTGGCGTCCGACACGTTCGGGGCGCGGAAGGCCTGCGAGACCCCCGCGTAGAGGTGCAGGTGGTCTTCGATGGGGCGGACGAGGACGCGGACCCCGCCCGAGACGTTCGAGAAGTCGTCTTCGATCGGGCCGATGACCGGGGCGGCGAGCGGGTCCGGGTCCACGGTTCGGGCGTCGATCGCGGCGTAACTGTACCGGCCGGCCGCGGTGATTTCGAGCGACTTACCCAGCGGGAGCCGCGCCTGAAGGAAGCCGCCCGCGAGGTCGTACTCGGTGTCGTCGGCCACAGGGCCGCGCGGCCGGATGCGCTTCAGGACGTTCGGCTCGTCCGGGTCCTTGCGGAACGAACTGACCTCGTCGTGGTAGTACTCGCCGCCGGCGGTCAGCTCGAGCCCCGCGATCGTTCGTCGGACCTGGGCGAAGGCGGCCGGCGTGTCGACCTCGAAGCCCTGGAAGGTGCGGCGCCGATTGGCCGCGATCTGGAACTGCTCCTCCTCCTGCCGCTGCCAGGAAACGCTCGCCAGCACGTGGTCGAAGGGGCCGGCGCGGTCCCCTTCGCCGCCCCAGTGCCATTGCAGATACGCGAGCCGGCGCCGCTGGTCGAAGTCGAGCTTGGCGTCGGTCCCGCGGCTCGTGCCGTGCCAGAGGTCGGACCGGTCGGTGCGGTGCGTGCGCGGCGCGTCGTCCATGCGGAACTCCTGGTAGGCCGCGACGAGCCGGTGGTGCGGCGCGAACCGCCAGGTGAGCTTAAGGTCGCCGTCGCGCTCGCGGTAGTCCGTGTTCGGCAGGCGGCCCAGGTGGTTGCCGGCGCGGAGGTCGCCGAAGTCCCGGGCGGCGGCGCCCGCGAGAAAGCCCAGGCGCCCATCGAAGTTCCCCGCGAGCTCCGCCCGCTCCGAGAGCGACCTGTCCGCGCTCGCGGCGCGGACCCAAAGCCGCCGTTCCCAGACGAAGCCTTCCTCTACGGGCATGCGTTCCCGTGTGATGGCGTTCACGGTGCCCCCCACGGCGTCGCTGCCGTACAGGACCGAGCCGGACCCCTTCACGACCTCGAGGCGCTCGATCGTGAGTGGGTCGATCGTGCCCCAGTATTGGTTGGGGCCCTCGCGGAAGACCGAGTTATTGAGGCGGATGCCGTCGATCAAGAAGAGCGTACGGAAGCCGGTGAAACCCCGAAGAAAGGGGGAGCCCTGGCCGCGCGAGGTCTTCTGGACGGCGACGCCGGGAGTTTCGGCGAGCGCCTCGGGGACGGTGCGGGCGAGCTTGACGCCGCCCAGGAATTCGGCGTCGAGGGTCTGGGCGGTGTACGGAACCTCGAAGACCTCTTGCTCGGCGCGCGTCGCCGTGACGGTCACCTCGGGCAGGCGCGTGCGCGGGGCGTCCGACCCCGGCTCGACCGGCGCGTCCTGGGCGCCGACCGAAGCGGCGGCCCCCGCGAGGACGAGGGCGGCGAGGGTGAAGCGGCAGGCGAGGGCGGCCAGGGCGGGAGGCGCCGAAGGGGGAAGGGCGCGAAGCCCATGAAAGGAGCGGAATCCGACCTGCATGGGCTGACCTCCGAAAAGGGGCTAGCGGAGCCGGAACTCGACGGGGAGCTCGACGTGCGACTCGACCGGTCGGCCGGCCTGCCTTGCCGGCTCGAACCTCCATTCCTTGACGGCTCGGAGGGCGGCCTCGTCGAGGACCGGGTGGCCGCTGGAGGCGAGGATGCGCGCTTGGCGGCAAGCGCCGTCGACCCCGACAAGGACGTCAAGGAGGACGGCGCCTTCCCAGCCGGCGCGCCGCGCCCGAGCGGGATACGGCGGAGGACGGTTTGTGGCGCCGGCGAGCGAGGGCGGGGTCGTCGCGTCGCCGTTGCGGCGGGAGGTCCCGAGTCCGCCGTCGCCCCTCGCGGGCGCGTCGGTCGGTGGCGGCGCCGGCGCCGGGTCTCCCGTGGAGAGGGACGCCGGAGCGGACGCGGAAGCGGACGAGGGAGAAGTCGCGGCGAGGACGCGCGCGGCGCCCGCACGCGCGCGCGGGAACCGCCGCTGCCCGCCGCGGACTGCCGTGCGTCCCCAGCTCGCTTCGGGTGCGAGCGGGGAGAGTCGCGGGTCCGCCCAGTCGGGCGCGGGGGGCGGCGGCGGGCCGGCCTCCGCCTCGCGCCAGACGAAAGGGATGCGCTCCTCCGGAAAGCTGCTGCCGGGCGGTGGGGTCAGCGGGCCGAGCAGGGCGGGGTCGGCGCTCGGCGCCGGCGCGTCGGGACGGTGACGGCCGAGGCGAACGCACAGGATTGCCGTCGGTTGGGCGGGTTCATTTGCAGGTACGGTCGTACGCTCGCCACGAGCGCGGTCACCCGCGGTCGCCACGAGCAGGAGGAGAGCGACGTGAAGGGTCGAGGACCCGAGCCACGCACCGGAGGCTCTGAGCGCACTTGGTTTGGGGCGGACCGGCAAGCTTGGTCCCTCCGGATGATTTTCGCACTCAGCGGCGAAGATCGCAAACTGCGTGCCGACAGTAGAGAGCGTCCCAGCCGAGAGTGGCGGGGGTAGCAAGCATCGGCTCCATGGATGCGGGTCGGGGTCCGATTCGGCGCGGCTAACCGCAACCAGCAAAGGTGGGGCGCCCCGGAGGCGGCCGAAGCTGGACCCCGCGACTGGGGCCGCAGTCGCACCCAGCCGCCGCCTGGGTATGGGGGTGTGGTCTCGCGGCGGCTCCGGGTGGTCGAGGAGTCGCCACCGGTGGTCGGCAGATTGCCACGAACGCTGCGGGACGGAACCGCGAGCGTGAGCGAGCGGTCTCGCGGAGTGGGCCTTGGACGCGTGCCGCGAGTAGGTCACGCCGGTATCGAGGGCTGCGTCTCCGCGCCCACCGCGCGCGAAGGCGCCGACCGTGTCGCCACGCGCATCATTGAGGACGCGCAGTACCAGGCCCTCGGCCGCGCCGGGCCGCTCGCGGTCCGCTCGCCGGCCGAGACCCTCCGCAAGCGACTGCTGCTCGACCAAACCCTCCCCGTCGCTTCGCCCGCCTCCTACGGAGCGCACGCAGTCCCCCCGTCACGGCACTTCCCCGACCTCGCCTACCTCGCGCCCCGTGGGGACGCCGTCGACGCCGCCCCCCTCACCGCCGCAGCATCGCGTGGTAGTCCTGCAGCGCCTTCACCGTCAGCGGGCGCTTCTTCACCGCCTCGATCCCCGTCACCGCCGCCTGCGCGCCCGGGATCGTCGTGATCACCGTCACCTTCCGCGCCACCGCCAGCGCGCGGATCCGAGCCTC
>JACPWG010000079.1 GCA_016197205.1 Planctomycetota bacterium | reverse complement strand
TCGGCGCCTCGGCAATCGGCGCTTCGGCAATCGGTACGGCGGGCGGTTCAGGCGCGTAGCGCGCAGGCTCCTCGTCGCATGGCGGCGCGGGTGCGTCGAGCATTAGGAGCAACGCGGGCTCGGGCGGAGCGCTTTCGGTCGCTCCGACCGGCGATTGGGAACAAACCGTCGGCGCCTCGGCGCGGACAGGTCTGGAAGGCTCGGTCGCCTCGGAGGACTCCCGGCGGGGTTCCTGCGCCGGGACGTCCTCCAAAGGCGCCTGGTCCGGCGCGGGGCCGGCCGACCCCGCGTCGGAAAGTATGCGAAGTTCAGGTGCGCTCCCGTCGACGGTCGGCCCAGGCATCGGGGCGCCGTCCCCCACGACGGAGGATGGGACTGCGGGTGCAGCCGCAGCGAGCTGCATCGCCGCGTCATTCGCCTGCACGGCAAGAGCGACTGCGGCGGCATCCGGAGCTACACTCGTTTCCGCGCCGTCGCCCCCTCCCGTATCGGGGGCCTCCCGGGCGTCCTGCGTGGCGTGCAGGTCCGCGCCGTCCCCCTCTCCCGCGTAGCGGGAGAGGGTTGGGGTGAGGGCCGATTCCACGATCGATGCCTGCGTCGGCACAACCGCCGCCACGCCGGCTCCCTCCGCACCCGTCCCACCGATCAGCTCGACCTGCGGTGCGCGACCTGGTGTGGAGATTTCGAGTGGCGGGGCGCTCTCCGCGCGCACCAGCGGCGCGGCCGGCACGCCCGTGCGAAGCGGATGGTCACCGAAGAGCGCGGCCAGGAAACCGAAGCCCCCCATGCCGGGCGAGGTCCCGAGCGACGTCAGCGACGCGAGCGGCACGCCTCCGAAGAGGGCGCGCTCCAGCATCGGTGCCGCGGCGTGGTCGGGCGCGAGGTCGGGTCGTCGCCCCAGGGCCGGCGGCTCCTCCGAGCCCGCTGCAGGCGCCGGTGGGGCGGCGGCAGGCGCCGCTTCAGCGGGTAGCGCCGCATTCGCCGGCCGTTCCGGCGCGTTCGCGCCCACGGCCGGTTCTTCGTCGTCCGCGCCGTCGCAGAGCGCCGCCGCGCCGTCCCCGACGCCGACCACGCCGCCGCCGTCGGCCGCCGCGGACCCGCGTCTCACCCGCGTTTCCTCCCGCTTCGCCGCCGCGGCGACCTGCTCGAGCGGCAGGACCTGGACGCGCCCCAGCTTTCGCGCGCGCACAAATTCCAGCACCCGCACGGCGTCCTCCCGCGTCTTCGCGAGGAGGCACTGCGAACGGCCGTTCAAGATCGCCTCGACGACCGGCACGCGCTCGGAGTCCACTTCCAGGACGTCCGCGACGATCCCGAGAATGCCCGTAACCGAGCCGTCGGACGCGCGGACGGCCTCCAGCACGGCCTTGACCCCGGCGCCGAGGCCTTCCCGCTGCCCTTCGAGGTCGTGGAGCAGTTCCTGGCGGGAGCCCTTGCGCCCCTCCAGCTCGCGCAGCCTCGAGACTTCCTTTTGCAGCGCCTCGACCCGGTGCTTCAACCCGCGGAGCGCCTCGTCATTCTGCCGATGCGCGGCGAGCGCGGCCGACTGGTCCGCCTCCAGGGCCTGCCGGGCCGTCGTCAGCTCGCTCTCCTCCTGGTCCAGTCGGCCGACCTCGGTGGCGATCTCCCGCTCGCGCCTCTCGACCTGGCCCTTCGACGACTCGAGCCGGCGATGCTCGGACTCGATGGACAGGACTTGGTTCTGGTAGCTCGACCGCTTGCGGACGGCCTCGAGGGATTCCCCCTTCTTGACGTTGAGACGTTCCGCCAGCTCCTGCACGCCGCGGCACACCTCCTGCCACGTGCTCGTCCGCTCCTCGAGTTCCCGGCTGCTCCGCTCCAACTCGCGCAGGACTTCGCGGAGGCGCTCCTCGCCTTCCGCGTGCTTGCGCCGCGCCTCGACCGCGCGCTCCCGGAGCAGCGCCGCGTCCTGCTTGCGACGCTCGCCCGACTCCGTCAGCTCGGCGAGGATGCGCCGGTCGCCGGCGACGCGCTCGCGCGTCTCGCGCGCCTGCCCCTCGGCCTCGTGCAGGGCCTCCTGGGCGCGGTTCCACTCCTCCTCGAGGGCCTGCGCCCGCTCCTCCGCCTCGACGATCCCCGCCTCCACCGCCGCCGCCTCGGCCGCGAGCGCCGCACGTCGCGTCCGCAGCGACGCGAGGCGCTCGACCCGGTCCTTCCCCTGTCCCACCTGGTCGCGGTAGCAGTGCAGGGAGAGCTGAGTCTTTTTTTCGCGGTATTCCTGGCTGGCCTTCTGGTAGCGCTCGGCGCGGCCGGACTGGATCTTGAGCGAGCGGATCTGGCTGGTCAGCTCCTTGACGACGTCCCCGGCGCGGAGCAGGTCCTGGGTCACGCGCTCGAGCTTGGTCTGCGTCTCGCGGCGTTTCGCCTTGTACTTGGAAATGCCGGCCGCCTCTTCGAAGATGGAGCGGCGCTCTTTGGGGCTGGAGAGGAGGAGGAGGTCGATCTTCCCCTGCTCGATGATGGAGTAGCCGTCGCTCCCGATGCCGGTGTCCATGAAGAGCTCGCGGATGTCGCGCAGACGGCAGGGCTGTCGATTGAGGAGGTACTCGCTCTCCCCCGAACGGAAGAGCCGGCGGGTGACGGTGACCTCGGAGTACTCGATGGGGAGGCGCCCGTCTTCGTTCGAGAAGGTGAGGGAGACCTCGGCGAAACCGAGCGCGGCGCGTCCCTCGGCCCCGTTGAAAATGACGTCGGCCAGCTCTTCGCCGCGGAGGGACTTGGCGCTCATCTCGCCGAGCGCCCATTTGATGGCGTCGACGACGTTGGACTTGCCGCACCCGTTCGGCCCGACGATCCCGGTGACGCCGGGGTCGAAGACGAACTCCGTCTTGTCCGCGAAGGACTTGAAACCCTGCATTTCGAGTTTGCGGAGGAGCATCGGGCACTCCTGGGAGTCGGGTCCGGTAGGCGCGAAAAACGCGGCCTCCCCGGGATATTATCGGCGCGCACCGGCCGGAACTTGAGCCGCGGGGGTGCGAATTCCTGGTCTACGGGCCCACGGGGAGTCGCGACGGCGCGAACCCGGATGGCGCGGCGGTGGGGGGGGGCGCGAGGGGTTCCGTCATTTCGGCGGGCCCCCGAGCATCGGTTGCAGCTCCGCCATGAACTCCGTCAGGTCCTTGAATTCGCGGTAGACGGAGGCGAAGCGCACGTAGGCGACCTGGTCGATACCGCGCAGCTCGTTCATGACGAGGTCCCCGATGTGCTTCGACGGCACCTCCCGGTCGAAGTTCTCGTAGATGTCCAGCTCGATGCGGTTGACGATCTCCTCCAGGTCGGCCATGGGGACGGGGCGCTTCTCGCAGGCCTTGAGCAGTCCATTCAGGATCTTGGCGCGGCTGAACGGTTCGCGACTGCCGTCCTTCTTGATCACCCGGAAGGGATTCTCTTCGACGCGTTCGTAGGTGGTGAAGCGTCGCATGCACGCGAGGCACTGGCGGCGACGGCGGATCACGGCGCCCTCGCCCGAGCCGCGCGAGTCGATTACGCGGTCGTTGTTCGCCTTGCAGAACGGGCAACGCATCAAGGGCCTCGCAGGGGCGATCCGGGGCGTCGTGACGAGGGAAAGCCGGGGCAGGTGTCCCCGGGCGGGTGGCAGGCGCATCATTATGGTCTTCGAGGCCCCGGGTGTCAAGAAAAAAAATATCGGACGTCGCGCGGCGGCGCGTGCGGCCTCGCGCGCCCGCTTCCGAAAGAGCGCGGCCGGCGGAAGTTCCGTGCGGGCGCGAACCGCCTCCCGGTTTCTCTTGCGCGAAGGCGGGGACCGAAGCTAGGATGTCCGCTCTCGAACTCCTCTCTCCCCGGCGGAGCCCGTTGCATGCCCAGGCTCTTCATCACGGACTCCATCGGCGAGCGCGAGCTCACGACGGGCGACGAAGTCGTCACGATCGGGCGTTCCACGAAGAGCACGATCGTGATCCGCGACCAGAATTCCTCCCGCGAGCACGGGCAGATCCGCAAGGTCGGCGACGCCTGGAGCATTGTCGACCTGAACAGCCGCAACGGCACCGTCGTCAACGGCTGCCCGATCAACGAACAGAAGCTGAAGCACGGCGACCGGATCGAGATCGGCAGCACCACCATTCTCTTCGTCGCCGACGCGGTCGGAGGCGCGGTCCCGCCGCCGCTGCCGCAGGTCGCGCCGAAGGGACCCCCGCCGCTCCGCCCCGAGCTGCTCCGCTCCACCCGCGAGGAACAGTGCTACCTCGAGGTGCTGGAAGGGGAGCGTGCCGGCGAGCGTTTCCACCTCGTCGGCGAGCCGCTCACGATCGGACGCGCCAAGACGAACTCCGTCTCCTTCCAGGACGATCGGATCTCGAACCGGCACGCCGAGGTGGCCTACGACCCGGCCTCCGGCATGTACCTGGCGCGCGACCTCGGGAGCACGAACGGGACGAAGGTCAACGGCGAAAAGGTGCAGGCGCAGGTGCTGCGCTCGGGGTCGATCCTCGACCTCGGCGGCCTGCGGCTCAAGTTCCAGGATCCGAAGGCCCCCGGTCCGGAAGAGGACCACCACACGCCCCCCTCGCTCGTCGCGCTCAGTCCGGTCCGCGGGGCGGCCGCGTCCCCCACCCCGGCCGGCGGTCCGGGGGTCTTCCCAAGACCCCGCGCCGGCGGCCCCTCGGCCACCCCGACGCCGCGTTCGGGTTCGCCGGCGCTCGGACGGGCGGGGGGCGGCGGCGCGGGACGGCGCGCCGGGCCGCTCGGCGGCGGGCCCTTCCTGGTCGGCATCCTGGCGACCGTCCTGCTCCTCGGCGGGGCGTACTTCGCGCTGCCGCCGATCCTCCGCCTCTTCGTGCCGAAGCCCGTGAAGGTGCTCGTCGATCCGGAGAGCCTCGTCAAGAACAACGCCTCGTTCGAGGAGACGCAAAAGGGGGAGGCGGAGCTCTTCCCCGGGTGGGACGTGAAGGGGGACCCCGGCGAGCTGTACCGCGCGGACACGCACAACGCGAAGCACGGCCAGACCTGCCTGCTGCTCCAGGAATTCAAGGAGGCCGGCCGGCCCTCGCGCTACATGAAGGCGACCTATCGCGAGGTGCTGTCGCTGGAGCGCGGGTCGGTGTACGAGGTGGACGCCTGGCTGCGCACGGAGAATTCGCTCGGCGGGGCGAGCCTGGAGGCGGAGTGGCTGGGGCCGAAGGGGGAAGCGCTGGGTCAGTCGTACACGGACGTTTTCACGGGGTACACGCCGTGGACGCAGGTGCGGCATCCGTTCGTGCCGCCCGACGACGCGACGGGCATGCGGCTGTCGTGCGTGGCCCTCGGCCAGTTCGGCAAGGCGTGGTTCGACGACCTCGCCGTGTTCCGACGGTCGCTGTCCGACGAGACGCGCCCCTTCCGGCTCAAGTCCGCGGCCATGACGGCCGAGTTCGGCGACCGCGGGCTGGTCTCGTTCTATTCGGGGGACCGACGGCTCCTGGCCTCCGGCGAAGTGAGGCTCTGGACGCAGGCCGGGAAGTGCCTGCGCCAGGGGCTGGCCGCGTTGGACGAGGGCTTCCCGCGGCGCGCGGCGGGGTCGTACACCAGCCGCTCGCGACTGCTGGATCTCGCGACCGGGGACGCGGTGGAGCTGACGACGGGCGCGCTTTCGACGGCCAAGGGCGTGGCGGTGAGCTATCGAGCGAAGGCGCCGAAGGGGATCGGCGCGGACCAGGTGCAGCTCGTGCTCGCGTTCACGCCCGGCGCGCTCTCGGACGGCATCTCGCTCAAGCGCCACGACAAATCGGTGGTGGAGCACGGGGCCTTCCCGGAGACGGACGAGATCTCGGGCGTCGTCCTCGGCGGCGCGGCCCATCCGCTGACGCTCTCCTTCGGCTGCGACGTGGTGGTGACGGCCGTGGAGGAGGCGGGCGCGATGCGCCTGGTGGTCACGTGGCCGCCGGAGCTGCTCGCGGGGCCGGCGGCGGAGTTCGGGGTCGAGGCGCAGTAGAAGGCCGCCGAAGGGCCGAGGAGACGGAGCTCCGGAGGGAGGCCACCGACCGCCACCGAAGACACCGAAACCTGCGGCGGGCATCGAATAACGAAGACGAGCCACCGAAGACGCCGAAAGCAATACCGGCGGGCGTTGCGCGCGAATCGCCGGCCTGGGCTAGTTCGGAGTGCGGCAGGCAGTGACCCCAGGCGAGCGCTTCCACGCCCGAACAGGCATCCGGCTCCTCCTGCTGCCCCCGGGTGCATACCTGATGGGGAGCCCGGAGGGCGAAAAGGGGCGGTGCGCCGACGAGACGCCGCACGGCGTCCGGCTCGCCCGGCCGTTCCTGCTCGGGAAGCACCCGGTGACGAACGCCGAGTTTCGGAGGTTTCGGCCCGGGCACTCGAGCGGGCCCGGCTTCGACGAGCCGGAGCAGCCGGCGGTGCGCGTGAGTTGGGACGATGCGGCGGGCTTCTGCGCATGGGCCGGGCTCCGGCTGCCGACGGAGGCGGAATGGGAGTACGCGGTCCGCGGCGGCGGCGGCGAATGCGAACGCCTCTTTCCCTGGGGGGACGCGTGGCCGCCCCCGGCGGAAGCCTGTCACTGGGCGGGCTGCGCGTGCGCGTACGCCGGACGCACGGCCCCGGTGGGCCGGCATGGGACGAACCCGTTCGGCGCGTGCGACCTGGCGGGAAACGTGGCGGAGTGGTGCGGGAACTTCTACGGTGAATACCCTACCTCGCCCGAATCGGCTCCGGCCGGCCCCGCAGCCGGCAACGGCCGCGTCCTGCGCGGGGGCTCGTGGCTGACGGTGAAGCGCGGAAGCTTCCGGTGCGCGCGCCGCGACTGGGCGCCGGCCCAGCGCCGGCTCCCGGGGATCGGCTTCCGCGTGGCGGGGTGGGCGTAGCCGGCCCGGAGGGAACGTTCGAGAGAGGAACCCCACCATGGACGACACGGGGCCGAGGTTCGGGCTCGGCGAGGGCGAGGAGCTCCGCCTCCTGGCGGAGGCCGACGTCGCCGAGCTGTTCGCGTTGACCGAGGCGAACCGCGCGTCGCTCGAGGCCTGGCTGCCCTGGGTGGACGAGAACCGCACGGCGGAGGACACGGCCCGGTTCATTGGCCACTCGCGGGCGCTTTTCACGCACGGGGCGGGCATGGTGGTCGGCGTGCGCGTCCCGGAAGGGCTGGCCGGCGTCCTCTCGCTCTACGGGATCAACAGGAAGAACCGGCGAGCGGGGCTCGCCTACTGGCTCGGGGCGCGCTTTCGGAGACGCGGCCTGGCCACGCGGGGGTGCGAGGCGCTGGTGCGGTACGCCTTCCTGGAGTTGGGTCTCCACCGCCTCGAGCTCGAGTGCGCGTTGGGGAACGACCCGAGTCGAGCGGTAGCCGAGCGGCTGGGCTTCCGCGAGGAGGGTCTCCGCCGGGAAGCGGCGCGGCTGCGGGAGCGATACCTCGACCTGGTCCTGTACGGACTGCTGGCGGAGGAGTGGCAGGCGGCGCACCCGCCTCAACCCGCAAAACGGTAGACAAGACAAGCTCCGCCCCTCGTCACGTTCCGTGTGAAAGCGCCCGCGCAAGAATTACTTTACATTTTCGTGGATCGACCGATGCCTGGGGGCGCGGCCCAGAGGGCCGCGCCCCCAGGAGCCTCGAGGTCCGAATTTGCGCAGTTATTTTTGCGCGGGCGCAAACCACCGCCTCCCCGGCCTTCCCCCTACTTGTGCGGGCACTCCATCCCGGTGGCGAGCGGGAGCGACGCCGTCTTCCGTGAGCCTGACAGCCATGCCACGTTCAGCGCGGTCACGTCCAGAAACACGTCCTTCGTCGACCGCCCGTGCGTCACCCGCGCGAGGAAGAGGCCGTTCCCTTCCTCGAGGCTGAGCTTGCCGAAGGGGTTCGGCCCGAAGGGCACGCCCGTCTCCGTACGGAAGGCCGGCGCCTCGCGCAGCGGCAGCCGGACGAGGCCCGCCTTGTCGGCCTTCGCCGTGAATTCCGGCGTCGCGTCGATCCGCCCGCGCGCGGCCTGGAAGAACGTGAGCGTCGCGCCCTCGAGCGGGTGCCCGGCCGCGTCCTGCGGCACGAGCGTCACACGCTCCGGAAGCGCGAACAGGTACTCCCCCCGGTAGCCGGATCGACTCTGCGCGCGCGCGGCCAGGACCTGGACGTGAAACGGGGAGAGCCATCCCCACGGCATCGCGCTCAGCGCGTCCAGGCCGCCCACCAGGTCCGCCCGACCCGCGGTGGCGTCATAGGCCGCGCCGTTCACCTCGTTCGCCTTGCCCTCCACGTTGAGCCAGGCGAGGGGCACCAGCCCCAGCCCGAGCGACCGCTCCGTGTCCGTCAGGAGCGCGCGCTGGATCGCGCGGCTCGGATAACCCGGCGACGCGTAGAGCGATTCGGCGAGCGTCCGGTCCACGTAGAGCACCACGTCCGCCTCCGCGTCCGGCGGCGGCCTGCCCCCGGCTTCCCACTCCGACACGCGGTCGAGCCGGAGGCCGCGCGGGAAGTCGGCCAGGGCGCCGGTGCCTGCCACGCCCGAGACGATGGCGTCGAGCAGACCGAGCTGCCCGCGCACATGGTCGACGAGGTCCGGGGAGCCGAAGACCGACCGCGTGACCGGGACCTTCTCGAGGGCGCGATGCTTGAGGTAGAGCCGCACCGACAGGGCCGAAAGCCGGCTGAGGACGGTGTTGTTCGACTTGCCGAGCTCCCGCAGGCGGTTTTCCGGATCGACCTCGACGCGGAAGCGCGACTCGTGCGGTTTCGCGGGCCACCGGAGGGTGACGCTGAAGGTCGCCGAGGCCCCGGGGGCGAGCGCGGGCAAGCGGTCCTGCGCAAGGACCTTCCCCTCCGGGAACGACCAGCGCCAGGTGGTCGCCGCGCTGTCGACCGGGCCGACATTCGCCACGGTCGCGGTGAAGCGCACCGGCGCCCCGGTCACAGGCGCACGCGCCGGATTCGCCGCCCCCTGCAGCTTCGGCACGCCGCCCACCCAAGCCACGTCGTAGCGCGGAAAGGCGGGCTCCATCCGGACCTCGCGGAGGCTCAGGTCCGGGCGGTACGCGCTCGACAGCAGGACGGACGGCGGCGCCGGATCGAAGCGACAGCCGTCGACCCAGACTTCGAACCCGTCGCCCGACGGATCGAAGAGGAACTCGAACCAGTCGACACGGCCGCCGGCGAGCGGGACGATTTCCTGCCGCGTCCACCCGGCGCCCCCCCGGAGCGGGCAAGCGAGCTCCGCCCAGGACCCGTCGTGCAAGAGGAGGTCGCGGTCCGGCGTGAGCAGCACGTAGCCCCCCTGGCGGCTTCGAAGCGCCACCGTCGGGACGGCGCCCTGCCGGCCGGCGCCCCGGGGCTGCGCCGCCCGGAGCTGCACGCGCAGGAACTCCGAGCCGGACAGGTCCCAGTCCGCGTTGCGCGTGGCGGGGCAGACCAGCACGGTGGCCGTGTCCGAGTCGGTGACGAGCCGGACGGACCGGCGGCCGCAGCGTCGCTCCTCTTCGTCCCAGGTTACGGAAGTTTTTTTTGACGTGTCGACGGCGAAGGCGCACCAGGCGTCGTCGAGCCACTCGGTGAAGTCGAAGGAGGAATCGAGCGAGGCGAGGAGCTTCAGCTCGTCGCTCGGGGCGTCGCCGTGGTCCTCCCAGAGGCGTGCGAGTTCGGGCGCGGAGAGCGCGGCCGCATCGACGGGGACGAGCGCGCCGGCCTCCCGGAAATGCGGGACGCCCTTCGCGGCCACGACCTCGAGGCGCCGGCCGTCGCGGAACAGGGGGGAGCGGAACGCCTGCTCGCGGACCATGTTCGCCGCGCGGGCGAGTAGGTCCGGGGCCTTGGCCGCGGCGTCCCGCGTCACGCGGATCAACGCGGCGTCCGCGGGTCCGACAGGGCCGGCGAGGAGCAGGTCGGCCTCGCGGACGAAGTCCGCGTAGCGGCGGACGAGCAGGTGCTCGGACACGAGCCGGACGAAACGGTCAAGGGGGGGCTGGGCGATTTGCGCGGCGGCTCCGGCCGTTGCGGGCGCGGCTGGGGGCGTGGGCGTCGTCGCCGGTCCCGGCGGAGACGAAGTCGAAGCCGCGGGTTCGGCGGGTGCCTCCTCCAGCAGCAGCCGTGTCTCGGCGTCGGGCTCGAACACGCCGCGCGCCGCCTCGAGGAAAGCGCGAAGCGCCTCGAGCGCGGAGGACCGTTCGGCCGGGGGGCGGCCGGCGGCGGCCCTCACGGCCGCGACCAGGGCCGATACGCGGGTCGCCGTGCTCGACCGAATGCCCTCCCGCATTTCGGCGCAGGCACGGAGCCATTCCATGGCGGTGAATTCATGGCTCGCGCCGTCGACCCGCTCGAGCGCGGCCCGCGGGGTCCCGGCCTGCAAGAAGGTCTCGACGTCGCGGTGCAGCTCCGACCTGCGTTCGTACACGCGGGCGAGAACGCGCGCGGTGAGTTCCTCGTGTTCCGCGCGCATCGCCGCGGCCTCCTGCGGAGGGAGGTCTTGGGCAAGGAGGGCATCGAGGAGCCGCAGGGCCTCCTCCTCGCGGGCCGGGTCTTTCGCGAGCGCCTGCACGGCGGCCAGGGCGTCGGCCCGGGGCGCGGGGCCGCCGGGGCGGCTCGTGTCGCGGGAGGGCGTCCCGCCGCCGGCGACGGTGCTGGGAGGGGCGCCGGCCTTGCTCGCGCCGGCGTCCTGCGACGGCGGGCGAGCGGCGAGCCACCACAGCGCGACGCCGAGGAAGGGCGCCGCGAGCAGGAGCGCGAGGGCCGGGCGACGACCGACAACCCGCCTTGCCGAAACACCGGTCACGCTCTCCGCCCGGGCGGCTGCGTGCTGCGCCGCCGCCGCGGTCGGCACGCGTGCGGTCCCCCGGCGAGTCGAGCGCGTGGCCGGCGGGGAGTGCGTTCTCGACGTGTCCTTGGGTCGACCCCCGACTCCACCTTCCGGCGGTGCGACGGCCGGGCGCGCCGGGCCCGTCGGAGCCGCGGCGCACTCCTGGCCGGCGAGTGGACGGCCCTCTTCGAGGCGGGCCAGGTCGTCCAGCAAGGCCCGGGGCGTCGGGTAGCGCTCGTCCCGGGAGCACCGCATCATCCGCCCGTGTACGGCGAGCAGCCCCGCGGGCAGGCCGGGCATGCGCGCCGCGAGCGGCTCCCAGTCCCCCATCACGTGTCGTGCGATCGTCCCCGCCACGTTGTCGCAGCGGCAGGGATTCGTCCCCGCTACCATTTCATACAGCACGACCCCGAGGGCGTACAGGTCGCTGCGAATGTCGACCGAGCGCGCATCCTCGATCTGCTCCGGCGACATGTATTGCGGGGTGCCCATCGACGTCCCGCTCCGGGTCAGCCCTCCGTCCTCTTCGCCGATCGACTTCGAGAGCCCCAGGTCCGCGAGCTTGACCCCGCCGTCGGCGCCGACCAGGATGTTCTCCGGCTTCACGTCCCGGTGGACCAGCTTGTGCCGGTGCGCGTGGTCCAGAGCGGCGGCGACCTGCGCGACGATCCGGAGGGCCGCGTCGGGTTCGAGCCCGCCCTCGCGTTGGAGGCGGGCGCGCAAAGACTCGCTCGGGACGTACTCCATGACGACGAAGAGCGTCCCGGCACTTTCGCCCGCGTCAAGCGCCTGGACGATGTTCGGGTGGTTGAGGGAGGCGAGCAGGCGGGCCTCCCGCAGGAAGCGCTCGCGCGCCTGGGGCGCGGCGGCGTGCCCCGGATGCAGCACCTTGATCGCCACCGTGCGCTGCATGAAAGTCTGCCGCGCCTTGTAGACCGCTCCCATCGCCCCTTCGCCGAGTTTCTCCAGGATCTCGTACCCCTGGATCTTCTGGTGGCCCCCTTCCCCCAGGGCGGCGAGGAGCGTGCCCGCCTGCGAGGCGCTTAGGTAGCCCTTCTGGACCGCGATGTCGGCGAAGGCCTGGCGAAGGCCGAGGGCCTCGACCTGCCGTTGCACGGCACGGCACTCCTCGACCGCGCGGCGGTCCATCCACCCGCGGGCCTGGAGCAGCGAGAGGAAGCGCGTATCCTTCGCATCGCCCATGCCAACATCCTACCACGGCCTGTGGCCGCAACCAAAGCCCGCTGACGAAGGAACCTGCCTCGGTGGTGATACGCACCTTCGCGTGAAGGACCACGCTCCACCGGCTCAACCCGGTCCGTCACGCCCCGTCCTCGGAAGTCAGGATTCGAATCATGTGCGCATGAATCCACCGCGCCTCTTCCACGCGCAGGTCGCCGCCGAACCGCGCCCAGCGTCGGTCGCCGCGGACCTGGATCACGGCGTGCGACCTCGGTTCCGAGTCGGTGAGCGTCATGCGTCGGCAGAGTCGGACCAGGTCGAGCCAGCGCTCCTCGAGGGCTTGCCTCCAGGCCTTCGGAAGCGGGAACTGCCGGGCGGCGGGAAGGAAGACCTGGGCGACGACGAACACCACGATGCCCACCGGGAGCCACACCAGCACGTTGAAGGGGAACGGCACGAGGAGCAACAGGGGCGCCCACCCCCCGGCCGCCGGCGAACGCCACCAAGACCAGGACCCGGTGGGCGGCATGTCCCCGGGGCTCGTCGAGCTTTCGTGTCCTCGGCCCTCGCCGGGCGCGAGATTCATGGCGTCGAGGAGGCTGACCTCTTCGATCTCGGCGATCGGAAATTCCTGCACGGATCGGCCGAAGAGCCCGGGGCGCTCCAGGCGCAATCGCTCGGGAGTGACGACCACGCGCGTGCGACTGCGCGCACGGGGACCAAGACTGGTGAGCAGGACGAGGACGTAGGGCACACCGGCCGTTCCGAGGGACCACCCCAACCAGCGGCTCCACGACGGCGCGGCGGAAGCAAGGACGAAGGGCGCGACGCACACGAGCGCAACCGGAAAAACCGTGCCCCACCAGAGCCGGGTGAGCAACGCGGGAGAGATCCCCAGGGGGGGCGTGTGGAGTTCGAGGCGCCGGTCGCCGACCTGGCTCCACCGACCGATCCCCGGCGGCGTCTCCGGGATCTCGACCCGCCCGCGTGCGCGACGGAACCGGTCCCGGAACGACTCGTTGAGCCGGTCGGGGGGACGCGTGACGTCGAGTCCCTGGGTCGTGTCCCGGAGCGGCAGCCCCAGAAAGGCGGCCACGCGCTCCGCCTCGACGCGCGCATCGGAAGCCCCAGGCAGCCTGCACCAATCGGTCGAGCGGCCCGGGGAGGCCACCGAGATGAGGAACAGCCCCTCCTTGTCCGGACCCGACAGCGCGATCGTCGCGGAGGGCGCGAGGTCCTGGCTCCGGCTGCGAAACGGGAACAACAAGCCCGACCAGGTAACGGCCGTGCGCTTCCTCCGGTCCAGGACCACGCCCGTTCTCCACAGCGCGAGCCATGGGGAGAACCGGAGGAGCGAGGCGCCCAGGGCAACGCTTCCGAACCCAAACAGGAAGAGCCTGGTTTCGAGCGCCGATTTTCCTCTCCAGTGTTCGCGGATGACCTCACCCAGGAAGACGAAGGCGCAGCCCAGGCCCAGCAGCAGCCAAGCGGATGCGCGATCGCGCGTCGTCACGCGGACCACGACGCCGAGAAGCAGCAGCCCGAGCCCGAGGAGAAACGCCTTGACGTGGGGCAGGTCTCCCCACGCGCTGAGATCACAGAGCGCCAGGAACCCCAGTCCGAGCAGAGGGAGACTCAGGAGCAGGGCGAGGCACCCTGGCTCTCTGTGGGTTCGACGAAGGCGGTCGGAAGCCATCGAAGCCCTCTCCGTTCGCTAGCGCCAGCGCAAGAATTACTTTGCGTTTTCGCGGATCGACCGACGCCTGGGGGCGCGGCCCCGAGGGCCGCGCCCCCAGGAGCCTCGAGGTCCGAATCTGCGCAGTTATTTTTGCGCGGGCGCCTACCGCCCCAGCCACCGCTGCGCGATCGGGACGCGGCGACCGACGCCGAAGGCGCGCGAGGTGATCTTCAGCCCTGGCGGCGCCTGGCGACGCTTGAACTCGGCCAGGTCCACGCGCCGCGCGATCTCCTTCACGACCGTCGGATCGAAGCCCCGCGCGACGATCTCTTCGACCGACTGCTCCTCTTCGACGTAGAGTCGCAGCACGCGATCCAGGAGGTCGTAGGGCGGCAGCGTGTCCTGGTCCGTTTGGTTCGGCCGCAGCTCCGCGCTCGGCGCCTTCAAAAGCGACGAGCGCGGGATCACGTCCCCGTCGCGGTTGATCCACTCCGAGAGCTGGTATACGAGCGTCTTCGGCACGTCGGCCAGGCAGTCCAGCCCGCCGCACATGTCGCCGTAGAGCGTGCAGTACCCGGCCGCTAGCTCTGACTTGTTCCCGGTCGAAAGCAGGAGCGCGTTCAGCTTATTCGAAAGCGCCATGAGCAGGCCGCCGCGGATGCGGGCCTGCAGATTCTCCTCGGTGACGTCCGGCGCGAGCCCCTGAAAGGCGGGCGCGAGCGTGTCCAGGTAGGCCGCATGCACGCCCTCGATGGGGATCACCCGAAAGTCGATGCCGAGGTTCGTCGCGATCGAGCGCGCGTCCGAGAGGCTGTGGTCCGAGGAGAAGCGGGAGGGCATGGCGACGCCGAGCACACCGCGCGGGCCGAGCGCGCGCGCCGCAAGGACCGCGGTGAGGGCCGAGTCGATCCCGCCGGACAGGCCGAGCACGGCGCGCCGGAAGCCGCACTTCGCCGCGTAGTCGCGGATCCCGAGCACGAGGGCCTTGTACGCGGCCTCGATGCCGTCCGGGGCGTCAAGGAGTCGCGGCTCGGCGTCGGCCGCGGCCACGGACGACAACGAGGAAGCGGGGGCGGCCGTCGGCGGCGCGGGCCCGGCACTCAGCCTCGCCAGGTCCACGACGCGCAGGTCTTCTTCGAAGGACGCGGCCTGCTCCGCGAGCCGCCCCGTCGCATCGAAGGCGTAGCTCCGCCCGTCGAAGACCAGGTCGTCGTTCCCTCCGACGAGGTTCACGTAGAGGACGGGGACGGCGTGCTTCCGGGCGGTCGCGGCCAGCATCTCGGCGCGGAGGGCCTGCTTGCCGAGCTGAAACGGGGACGCGGAGATGTTGACGAGCACCTCGGCCCCGGCGCGGACCAGCCGCTCGATCGGATCGGCCGCGTACCGGGGCTTCCGCCAATAGTCCTTGTCGTTCCAGATGTCCTCGCAAATGGAGAACCCCACCCGGTGGCCCGCCACGGCGCGCACGAGCACTTCCTGCGACGGCTCGAAGTACCGGTCCTCGTCGAAGACGTCGTACGTCGGGAGGAGGGACTTCCGGAAGACCGCCGCGAGGCGTCCGTCCTCGAGGAGGGCGCCTGCGTTGAAGAGCGGCCGCCCCGGGCCGGGATTGCGCTCCGCAAAGCCGACGACGAGGGTGATGCCTGCAGCCGCGTCGCGTAGGCCGTCGAGCGCGCGGAGGTTCGCGTCCACGAAGGCTTCGCGAAACAGCAGGTCGCGCGGAGGGTAGCCCGGGAGGGAGAGTTCGGGCGTGAGCAGGAGGTCGGCCCCGGCCGCGCGCGCGCGTGCCGCGGCGGCGCGGATGCGGGCGGCGTTACCTTCGAGGTCGCCGATGGTCTGGTCGAGCTGGGCGAGGGCGATTTTCATGCCGAAGAGCGTAGCGGAGGGCGGCCCCCGGCGTCAAGGCAAAGCCGAACTCGGGCGGGGCTGAAAACCGGTCCTCCTGCTGCGCCTGGCCGCCGGCCGTAGGGGCACGGCGCTGCCTCGCCCGCGAGGCCACATTCCCTTGGCTACCGTGAGCACCGCCGCGGGCTCCGTGCGGGGACCCCGAAAATCGACCGCAACTTTTCGATGGCGGCCGTGTTCAAGAGGAGTCCCGACGGCCGGCGCGTCCGGCACGGGAGGGGGCTCACCCCAACCCGCGCTTGCCGGCCGATGGTATTTGCAAGGAAGATGCGCCCTGGCTACAATCACGCGCATGGAAACCGCCCGAAAGCTCACCCGGCTCCCCCTCCCCTCCCCCGCCGCTCGGCTGCGGATCGGAGGGCTCGTGCTCGGACTTGCGGCCGTGGGCCTGTATGGCTACGCCGTCCACCGGCACGGCGAAGAGGCATCGCACGAAGTCGTGGCCCTCAACATGGCGTCGCGGATCCGCACGCACGAAAGGGCCGTCACGCCCCCGCCGTCTCCGAACCCGAGCCCAGCCCCCGTGCAGACCGAGCCGCCCGCGGTCGCGCCCGCGCCGGGGGGGCCGCCTTCCGCCCAGGAGATGCAGGCGATCGGGCAGGAGGTCGACAAACTCGTCGACCAGCTCCGGCGCGCGGTCGCGGAGGACGACGCGAAGGGGGCCGGGCTCATGGTGACGTTCTTGAAGAGCCTGGGCGAGTACTCCGTCCCCGCGCTCATGGACATCCTGCGCGGGGACGCCGACCCGCAGCTCAAGGCGGCCGTGGTCGAGGCCCTGGCGGAGATCGGCGGGAAGGATGGGATCGCGCTCCTCCAGGACGTGCTCAAGAAGGAGGAGAGCGAGGACGTCCGCGGCAAGATCGTGCAGGCCCTGGCGAAGGTCGGCGATTCCGCGGCGATCGAAGCCATGCTCGGCGTGCTTGGAAAGGACCCGAGCGCCTACGTGCGGAAGGCGACCATCCGCGCTCTCTCCGAGGTGAAGAATCCGGCGCTCATCGAATCGCTGGTCGGCGCGCTGAAGGGGAAGGGCCCGGACTCGCTCAAGAACGGCATCGTCCAGATCCTCGGGAGGATGGGGGACGCCGAGTCCATCCCGGTGCTCGTGGACATCCTGAAAGCCGGCGGCAACCCAAGGCTGCAGACCTACGTCACCCAGGCGCTGGGGCAGATCGGCGACAAGACCGCCCTCCCCTCGATCCTCGACCTCGCCCGCACCAGCCAGAATCCCAACGTGCAGACGTCGGCGCTCCAGGCCGCGATGCAGATGGGTTCGAAGAGCGCGCTCCCCTCCATCGAGGAGACGCTGCAGAACTCGACGAACGGGAACGTGCGGAAGACGGCGGTGCAGGCGCTCGAACAGCTCGGCGGCAGGCGCTCCGCGGACCCCATCGCCGCCACGGCGGAGCGGGACGCCGATCCGGCGGTGCGCATTTTCGCCTTGCAGAGCTTGAGCCGCGTCGACGGTCGGGACCGGCTGCAACTCTTCGCCTACATGGCCGAAAACGACGGCAACGCGCAGGTCCGGAAGACCGCCGCTCAGCTTTTCAAGCAGCTCTCCAAGCCGCGCCGCTGAGGGGGGGGGGAAGGGTGGAGTGAGGGCACGCGGACGGTGGCAGGGGATGGAACCTGCGGCAGGGTTCAGTTCGGTGGAGCGCCCGGTACGCAGCGAATCGTCGTCCGGCGCACCGCGGGTGGACTTGCCTCCCGAGTCCAAGCAAGACTGAACCGCGACCGTGGGGGAGCGGTCTCGCCGGCTTCTTCCGCACCGCGGCATTCGCCCCTGGCAGCCCGCGAGGGGCCGTCGCGGACTTTGACGCGCGAGGCTTGAGAGTCCTGCCTCCATTCGGCCGCCCTTGGGCGGCGCCGGCACTTCAATCACCGCCAAGCGCGGCGCGTAGAAAAGACCTGACCAGCTCCGGTCCCCGCGACACGCCCCCGGCCGCGGCCCCGCCCGCTCCCGTGCCTTCCCCCGCGCCGCCCCCCGCCGCGTCCAAAATCCGCCGAACACGGCGGGCTTCCTCGTCCCGCAGATCGCGCCGCTGGGCCAACACGGCGGCCGCGCGGAGGCCGAGCGCCGGCGGCAGATCCCGGTCCTCGAGCGCCGACACCAGGTCCGCGTTTCCGAGCGCGTCGTGCATGTCCTCGAGACTCCGGATCAGTTCCGGCACGAGCCCGGAAAGCACCAGCTCCGCGCGGTCCCTCTGGCTGAGGGCGTGGCCCAGGCCCCGCTCCGGGTGGGCAAGCCCGTCGAAGAGCCCCGCCTCCAGGGCGAGCCGGATGGTGGGGGACGAATCGCGCGCGCACCTTTCGATCAGTAAGGGGACCGCCGCCCGCCGATACCTCACGGCCTGCCCGAGCGCCAGCGCCGCCAGCAGCCGTGTCTGCGCGTCCCCTGTCGCCATCCGGATGCCCAGCACGTCGGCCGCGCTGGGAGGGATCCCGGGATCGCCGGGATCGTGCACGAGGATGGCCAGGCCCAGGCGGACGGCACGCGCCTCGTCCGCCCGAAGAAGGCCCAATGCCAGTTCGCGGTCTTCGTCGCGTCCCCACGAGAACTCCACCTCCATGCCCGGCGTTCCCCGAGTCCCCGGCTTCGACACGCCTCCCGCCACTGTTCCCCGTGCGGCGACCGCGCCCGCCCCCCCTCCGTACAGGAAGCGCTGCTCCAGGTCCCGAGTCCGCGCCTCCCTGTCCAGCCGCGCCCAATAGCGCAGCACGAGCACGGCGTCCACCACCAGCACCGACGCCAGCAGCAGAACGGCGGCCCGGAAAGCCAGCCGATGCCTGTCCATGGACGTTGCTTCCCCCTTTCCGCGGTCCCCCAGGCCCCCTGAACACTCAACCCTGGTCGAGGTGCGATTTCGCTTCGAACTCGCTCGTAGGTCCGCCTTCGGGCGGATCGTCGCCCCGCAAGGCCGGCGCATCGCGGGAAGCGCACCCCTGAAGGCGGATCTGCGAAATACCCCGTGTTCTTCGGGGGCACGCTGCCCGCCGAGCCCGGCTCGAACGCCGTCGAGTCCAGCAACGCTCCGCGGAAACCGGTGACCGGGTGCCCGCGAGGCCGCGCCCCGCGGTCAGGCCTGCGCAACAGCGACGGCGGTTAAGGCCGCACCGGGACGCGTGATCGTCAACAGCGATCGGTTCAGATCGAAGTACGTGCGCGCCACCCGCAGGATTTCTTCCCTCGACACCTCCGCGATCCGCTCGGGCAGATGAAAGTGCTCGAGATAGCCCAGGCCGTAGAGCTGGTCAAGCGCGACCGACTGCGCCTGGGAAGAATTCGTCTGCAGGTCGCTCATCGCGCCCCCGATCACCGTGCTCTTCGCCGTGGCCAGCTCCTCCTCGCTCACCAGTTCCCGCTTCAGCACCTCGATCTCCTCCCGCATCGCGGCCACCGCGGGCTCCACGTTGTGCGGCTGCGCCATGATGTAGAAGCCGAAGTACCCGGGGTCCAGGTTCACCGCGGAAAAGCACCCGACGTTGTAGGCCAGCGCCTTCTCGTCCCGCAGATGCACGAAGAGCCGACCGCCCATCTTCGAGAGAAGGTTCTGCAGGACCTCGAGCGGATACCGGTCGGGGTGGTGGAAGGCCACGGTCTTGAAGCCCCACAGGACGGCCGCCAGGTTCTTGTCCGGCAGCTCGCGGACCTCGCGAACCGCCGAGACCAGGTCCGGCACCGGCCCGATCGCCGGGGGGTCCGCCGGCCCGCCGGCGAACCCGCCGAAGGCCTTGCGCACCGCTGCTTCCGCTTCCGCCGCCGTCAGGTCGCCGGCAAGCGCCAGGACCATGTTCGACGGCACGCAGTGGCGGGCATGGAAGGCCCGCAGGTCCTCGCGCGACAGCTTCTCCACGGTCTCGAGGGTCCCCAGCGGGTACAGGCCGTACGGGTGCGCGCCGTAGAAGAGCTTGCTGAACAGGATCGAGTTCGCGTCCCACACCTGGTCCGTCTTCAGCCGGATCGCGGAGAGCACCTCCTGGCGCACCTGCTCCAGCTCCTTCTCCGCGAACGCCGGGTTGGCGAGGCAGTCCGCCAGGACGTCCAGCCCCAGGTCGAGGTCCTTCTTGAGCACGGTGAGACGCAACCCGAACGCGTTCTTGCCGCTGACGGAATCGATGACGCCGCCCACGGACTCAATGCTTCGCGCGATCTCCTCCGCCGCGCGTGTCTTCGTTCCGCGCGTGAGCAGATCGGCCATCAGGTTGGAAACGCCGTTCTTGTCCGGCGACTCGAAGCGCGCGCCGCCGAGAAAAGTCGCGTACGCGCTCACGATGGGGAGCTTGTGGTTCTCGACCCCGCAGATCGTCGCGCCGTTCTCGAGCCGGAACCGGCAGGCCGCGGGGATTCGCGCCCGCGCCGGGCCCCCGCGCCCCTCGGTCGCAGCCGGAGCGGCGGCGCCCGCCTGCGGGACCGTGGGCGGGGAGAGCGGCACCAGGGCCGTGACGGTGAGGTTCTCGTCGGAGAAGTACGTCCGGGCGACGCGCTGGATCTCCGCGGGCGTCACGCGCCGGATGCCCTCCAGGTAGACTTCGTCGAAACCGATGCCCCCGGTGAGGATTTCGGAAACGCCGAGCGCGTCGGCCTGTCCCTCGATCGTCTGGCGCTTGTAGTAGAAGTCCGCCTCCACGCGGTTCTTCGCCGAGGCCAGTTCCTCGGCCGTGACCGGCTCCAAGCCGAATTCGTGCACTTCCTCGAGGACCGCGGCGCGCGCGGCGTCGACGTTCGCCGCGTCGAGATTGGCCGCTACGTAGAAGTAGCCCGGGTCGTTCGGGGTATGGTTGCCGGCGTCGATGTCGAAGACGAGCCCTTTCCGGTCGCGCAGCACGCGGGTGAGCCGCGAGGCGTTGCCTCCGCCGAGGATCGAGGCCATCACGTCGAGCGGGAAGAGATCGGGGTGGGAGATGGCGACCGTGTGCCAGCCGATCCGGAGCTTGGCGACGCGCGTGCGGAACTCCCGGATGGCCGTGCGCGGAGCGGTCTGCCGGGGCTCGGCCGGGATGTAGATCGGGGGGAGGGGCTTGCGCGCGTACGGCTCGAAGGCGGCGCGCACCTTCGGCAGGGCCTCGGGGATCCGGAAGTCGCCCACCGCGACGAAGAGCATGTTGTTCGGGACGTAGACCTTCTCGTAGTACCGGACGAGGTCCTCGCGGGAGAGGCGGCGGAACTGGTCGACGAGGCCGCCGATGGGAAACCGGAACGGGTGGACGTGGTAGAGCGTTTCGTGGAAGAGGTAATGCGCGACGCGATCCGGGTTGTCGAGGTAGCTCTTCAACTCGTTGAGGATGACTTCCTGTTCCTTCTCCGTCTCCTCGGGCGGGAAGGTGGAATGCTGGATCACGTCGGCGAGGGCGTCGAGCGCGGCATCGAAGAAATCGGAGCGCACGTGGACGTGGAACACGGTGCGGTCGAAGTGCGTGTACGCATTGAGGTCTCCCCCGGCCGCGGCGATGTCGCGGGCAAATTGGCCGACGCCGCGGCGGCGGGTCCCCTTGAAGAGCATGTGTTCGACGAAGTGGGACATGCCGCAGCCGAGGAGCTCGTTTTCGTGGATCGCCCCGGCCTTGAACCAGGCCTGGAGGGTCAAGAGCGGGGCGGTGTGGTCTTCCTGCAGGATGAGGACGAGCCCGTTGTCAAGCGTCTCCCGATGGAGCGCCGGGCGGGCGAGGCCGACGGCGACGGGCTCGGCGGCGTCCGTCACGGGACGGTGGAGCGGCGGTGACAAGGGCATGGATCATCCTCTCTTGGGGGACAGGCTTCGACGAGGGCGCCGGCGACCTCGGCAACTCCGACGGACGCGGACAACGCCAACGTACGCAGTGAACTCCAACGGACAGGCCCAACGCCCATCGACTCCAACTCCAAGCACCAACTCCGACGACCGCGGCGCGCGTTCCAACGGAACTGCGCAGGGCCATCCAGGCAGCCCCTCCGAGGTGGGTGCGCCGCCCTGGTGCCTGACGCAAGCCGTCTGCTCACTTGATCAGGCGACGCGAGCCTGATTTGGACCCCTACTGCGCAACTTCTTGACGTTTCTTCGAGATATTCGCGGGGCCGGATTTTCGAAACCACAGCTTTCACAGCTTTTTCGGGACTTCACAGCTCACGAAGCTGTGAAATCGCCGTTGGTCTGTGACACAATTGCGCAAAAGCCTGCTTTTCTGGAAACGAATTCTCGGTAGAAAATTCGCAAAATTGGCGAAATTCGCGTTTCGTTCTTCGTCGATCGCAGGAGGGACTGAACCCGAGGGATCCGAAGGACGCGCTGAGACCGCTCCCTCACGGTCGCGGTTCCGATCTGCTGCGCCAATCGATTCGCAAGAGTTTCGTCTTTCGGTGTCTTCGGCGTTTTCGGTGGCTCGTCCCTTCGGTTGCGGCCATGGGCTGCTCTGGGAAATCTGTGGTTCCCTTTCGGTTTCGGGCGCGAGCCTGACTTGGGATTTGGGATTTGGGATTTCTTCGGCTACCGCGGTTTCGCGAGCCACTCCTGCCAGTTCTTGATCGCCTTCTCGACCTGCTCCGGGGCGGCGTCCGGCCCCACCGGCTTAACGATGCCCGTAAGGCTGCCCAGCAGGGCGGAGGCGGCGGGCCAGAGGTCACGGCGCGTGGAGCGGAGGACGTCGAGCAGCACGTCGGCGGCATCGCGTCCGAAATCGTGGACCTCCTTCTCGTAGACGCGCTGCCGGGCCGGTTCGACCTGCGCATACACCGCCAGCACTTCGTTCAGCCGGGCCTTCACGGCGTCCTTGCGCGCCTGTTCGCGGCTGATGGCGTCCTGGCACTGCTCGAGGAGCGTCGCCAGCGGCTCCCGCAGTTCGGCGGGCGCCCCCGCGAGGAGGTCTTTCGCCTCCCTGAGCGCGGCGGTGTATTCCTTTTTTTTCACCCGCAGCTCGAGGAGGCCGAGCTGCCGGCCGTACCACTTCGCCGACCCGCGCTCCTCGTGGCCGAGCAGGAGGGCAAGGAGGTCCCGTGCGCGGTCGTATTCGCCCAGCTCGCGGGCGCAGGCGGCGAGCTTCTCCTTGAGCAGCAGGTCCTCCGGCTGGCGCTTCTCGACTTCCTGGAGCAGCGGGTAGGCCTCCTTCCACTGCTTGGCCTCGACGAGCAGGTCGGCGAGCTGGCGCTGGGCGGCCAAGCGACGGTCGGCATTGGCGGGCGTCGCGAGTGCGGGGTCCGCGACGAGCGTCGTGAGGGTCTCGATCGCCTGCGCGCCGCGACGGGCGGCCACGAGCCCCGCGGCGACGGACTCCATGCGGCCGGTGTCCCCCTTGTAGAGGGCCTTGATGGAGTCCCACGCGGCGACCGCGACCTTGGGCTCCGCGTCCCCCAGCGCTTCGATGAGCGGCGGGATCGCGTCCGGACCGCCGCCGCGGGACAGGCCGAGCGCCGCCAGCTCCCGCACGCGCGGGTCCTTGTCCTGCCGCAGCGCGAGCCGGAGCGGCGCGGCGGCGGCGGGGTCGTCGATCTTCCCCAGGGCCTCGGCGGCCTCCTGGCGCACGTCCGGAAACTCGTCCGAGAGCAGCTCCGCGAGCGAGTCGAGCGCGGCCGGGTCGGCCAGCTTCCCCAGGCTGTTCGCCACGGTCCAGCGCGCCTTCCGCTCCTTGGGTCCGAGCGAGGCCTTGAGAAAGGCGATCAGGTCCGCCGTCGCCGCGTGGTCCCCGATCTCGCCCAGGGCCTCGACGGCGCCACGCACCACGTCCTCCCGGTTGTCCCCCGCCGAGAGCAGCTCCCGCAACCGGGGGACCGCCGCCCGCGGCTTCACCATCTTCACCGCGTCCAGCACCGCCAGGAGCACGAGCCGTTCGCGCTCCGAGAGGGCGGCGGCCAGCGCGCCCCCCGCCTCCGCGCCCCCGAGCTTGCCGAGGGCCAGGGCCGCCTCCTTCCGCACCGACGAGCTCTCGCACGTCAACGCCGCGCGCAGCCCTTCCACCGAACGCTCGTCCCCGATGGCGCCCAGCGTCGCGCACACGGCGACCACGGAGTCGAGATCGGTATCCGACAGCCCCCGAATCAGGACCGGCACCAGCTCCTTCGCCCTTTCCCGCCCGAGCTTCACGACCTCCTCGAGCACCGCGCGCCGCACGTCCCGATACTCCGGGTCCTCCAGCAGCGGGGCGAGGACCGCGGCCTCGCCGCGACCGCCGTTTTCTTTTCGTGCCGCCTCCAGACGGAACGTGAGCAGGCGCGTCTTCAGCTCCCGGATCTTGGCCTCGCGCTTCGCCACCTCCGCCTCCTGGGACGCCAGGTCGCGGTCCAGGGCGTCAAAGGCGTCGTCGAGCCAGTCCTCGCGGTGCCGCATTTTGTTTTTCGCCCACCAGGCCCCCCATTCCTCCTCCGAGGTGAACCGCATCCGCGTGATCCGCCGCAGGGCGAGCACGGCCTCGTTGCGCACGGCCTCCTCGGGATGGTCCAGATGGGCGAGAAGCAGCTCGACCGCGAGCTTGGAACGCGTCCGGCCCAGCACCGCGAGCATCCGGGTCCGCGCCACCAGGCTCGTCTGCGCGTTCTGCAGCGCCTCCAGCAAGGGCTGGATCGAGCCCTCCAGCGAGGCCAGGGTCTCCGTCAGCACCGGCACCAGCTTGTCCCGGTCGCTCGCCAACAACCCGAGGAGAAGGGCGACGAACCGGGAGTCGCGGTTCCAGGCGACGGCCTTCACCACCGCGAGGACGACCCTGTCCTCCGGGCTCCCCAGGGCTTCGCTCACCGTCGCAAGGGCCTCGGGGCCGGCCAGCCGCACCAGGCGGTCCGCCGCCAGCGCGCGGTCCGACTCGTTCTCGCTCCGGAAGAGCCGTTCCCGGAGCGCGTCCAGGGGCTCGGCGCCGGGTACCTCCTGCGCCGGCTTCAGCAGGCTCTGCCCCGGTCGCCCGCCCGAGGGCGGAGGCCAGGCCACCGGAGGCTCGCCGGCAACCGGTCGCGCGAAAAGCACGGCCAGCAGCCAACAGGCGCGTACGAGCATGTCGGGGAGGGACACGGCGGCTCTCCGGAAAATCCGCGAAGGGAAGGGGCCGAGATTATAGGCGGAGCCCGAAGGAGGGTCAACAGAAAGGCTGGCGCCGTTCCGCATCCGGGAAGCCTCCGAACTCGGGACGTGGAAGGGAGACGAAAAAGCTCAGCGCGCGGCCGAGCCGCCGAACGCACCGACCACCGGCAGGCACAGGCCGCAACGAACTGCACCTCGGCCTGCGACAGGCGCCAAAAGACGAGGACGAGCCACCGAAATCGCCGAAGAACGAAACGCTTGCGCATCGACGGGCGCAGGCGATCCGAACCGCGACCGTGAGGGAGCGGTCTCGGCGCCTCCTTCGGTTCCCCCGGGTTTGGTCTCGCAACCGAACGCCTACCGGACAAAACGAGTTGCCGAACCAGCAAGCTTCCGCGCGGTCATCATACGAATCTGTGGAATCGTCGTAGATCGGTGACACAAGCTCGCAACAGCTTGTTTTTCTGGCAACGAATTCTACGCAGAAAATTCGCAAAATCGGCGAAATTCGCGGTTCGTCTTTCGGTGTTTTCGGCGTCTTCGGTGGCTCGTCCCTTTGGTTGCGGCCGGCGGCTGCTCTGGTCCGCTAATCGTTCGAAGTTCGTTTCCTTGCGACAATTCGACTTTGGTCGAACGCCACGAAAACCACAGATTTCACAGATTCAACGAGATTACGCAGATTACGAATTTGTGAAATCGTCGTTAATCTGTGAAATCCGTGGTTCCGTCGTCGCTTGGCTGCGGCACTGCCGCGCGTGGTTCCGTCTTCGTTTGGTTGCGGCCGGCGGCTGCCCTGGGAAATCCGTGGTTCCGTTCGAGTTTCGGGCTCGCGCCGGAGTCGGACTCGAGCAGCAGGTCTTCCGCTCGGGGGGTGCCCCCGAGGGGGGACAATTTCCTTCCCCAACGCCGGTCCCCCCCCGTATAATCCCTCGCCATGGAACCGATTCCGCGCGAGCGACTCTTCGGCCACATCGCCGTCCAGTTGGGCTTCCTGACGCGGGAGCGGCTCGAACTGGCGCTGCGGCTCCAGCAGGCCTCGCACCCGCCCTTGCCCTTGGGCACGCTTCTCCTCAACGATGGCGCGCTCTCGCTCCGGCAGGTCCAGCGGGTCCTCGAGGAACAGGAAGCGCGTGGCGTGCCCCCCGGCGGCGCCGCCGAGGACACGGAGACGGTGCAGGCGCCAAACCCCCGGGAAACGCGTTTCGGCAAGACCCTCCTTCGCGAGCGCCTCGCCACGGAAGCGCAAGTCGAGGAGGCCCTCCGGCTCCAGGAGAAGTTCGCGCACCGCGGCGTCCAGGTGCGACTCGGCGAAATCCTGGTCGACAAAGGCTACCTCTCCCCGGAGGCCGTGCTCCGGGCCCTCGCCCTCCAGAACAAGCGCATCATGCGTTGCTCGAAGTGCGGCTCGCGCTTCAACGTGTGGGCGATGCCCGGCGAGCGCGAGGCGACGGCTTCGGCGCCGACAGCCGCTGCCGGCGCCGGGACCGGCGAGCCCCCCGCCCCGCCCCGCGGCAGGCAGGCTTCCCGCCCGGGGGACCGCGCCGGAGCGCCGGTCGACGTGGGCGCCGCCGTCCGCCGGTCGGTGCTGCGTACCCCGCGCCTGCCGCGGCTTCCCCATTGCCCGGACTGCGGGCTTACGCTGGAGCCGGACGACATGGTCGCCGGCGTGGCGGTCGAGGAGACGGTGGAGGTGGTCGTCGAGGCCGAAGGGGACGGCGGGCCCGGCGTGGCGATCGCCCGGGTCCGGCTCTCCGCCGAGGCGCGCGGCTCGGAGTTGCTCTTCACCCTCGCGTGCTTCGAGGCCTTTCACGGGGACCCGGAGCGGAGGAGCTTCGGGCCGTACGAGGTCCTCGGCGAAATCGAAGAGGGCGGGATGTCCATCGTCTGCAAGGCCCGCGATCCCGGCACCGGTCGTCCCCTGGCCCTCAAGGTGCTCGGCGCCTCGCGCCCCGCCCCGCCGGAGGCCCGCGCCCGGTTCGAGGAGGAAGGCCGCACCCTGGCGAGGCTGCGCCATCCCTCGATCGTGGCCGTACAGGGGATGGGCGTGCACGCCGGCCGCCCCTATCTGGTGATGGAGTACGTGGAAGGAGCACGGCTGGACCGCGTGATCCGGGCGCGCCGCCGCCTGGAGGCCCGGCTCGCGGCCTCGTGGCTGCTCGAGCTGGCCGACGCCGTGGCCTACTGCCATCGGCTGGGGATCGTCCACCGCGACCTGAAACCCGGAAACGTCCTGCTGCGCCGACCGGCGCCGGCGACCGCGAAGCGCGCGGGGTCGACCGGCCGGGACCCGGAAGTCGACGACAACCACGACGCACGAGCGGCGGACGCGTTAGGGGAAGCCGAGGCCGTCGCGCCGGTCGCGGAGGCCGGCTTCGCCGGCGAGGATCCGGTCGCGCTCGCGCGTTGGCGACCGGTCCTCATGGATTTCGGCGTGGCTTCGTCCTGCGTGCCGGGGTCGTCGCACGCGCCCGGCTCGGCCGGCGAAGAGATCGCCGGAACGCCTTGTTACATGGCCCCCGAGCAGGCCGCCGGCGACCCCACCGCGACGAACCCGCTGGTGGACGTCTACGCGCTCGGGTCGGTCCTCTACGAGATGCTGACGGGCCTGCCGCCCTTCGCGGGCGACACGCCCGCCCAGGTCCTCGCGGCCGTGCTGCGCGGGGACCCGTTCGCGCCGTCGGCGCTGGAACCGTCCGTCGACCCGCGCGCGGAGGCGATCTGTTTGCACGCGATGGCGCGCGCCCCCGCGGACCGCTACCCTTCCGCGACCGCGCTGCACGAGGAGCTGGCGGCGTTTCTGAGCGCCTCGTAGGGGCGGGCCTTGTGCCCGCCCGGATCTCGGGGGGGACTTCCGCAGCAGGGCGCCCACAAGGGGCGCCCCTACGGGAACCCCTCGAATCCAAAGGGAAGGTCCACGAGGGCCGCAACGCCAGGCTTGGACCTCGGCACGGCAACCCTTGTCCCGCAGGACACGGCGCTGGTCGACCGACCGGAGAAGAGCATGTTCACGGGCATCATCGAGCACGTCGCGACCCTGGCGCGGGTGGAGCGGCGGCCCCGCGGCGCGCGGCTCGCCGTCGAGCTCGGGCCGTGCGCCGAAGGCACGCGGCCCGGTGACAGCATCGCCCTGGATGGCGTGTGCCTGACCGTGACCTCGATCGACCGCTCCGTGGCGCGCTTCGACGTGGTCTCGGAGACGCTCGCGCGAACCACGATGGGCTCGCGACGCGCCGGCGACGCGCTCAACTGCGAGCGCGCGCTCCGCGCGGGTCAGCCCCTGGGCGGGCACTTCGTCCAGGGACACGTCGACGGCGTGGGGCACGTGCTCTCGAAGCGAAAAGTCGGCGAGGGCGCGCTGCTCGTGGTCGAGTGCGGCCGCGAACTCGCGGCCGGCATGGTCGAGAAAGGCTCCGTCGCGGTCGACGGCGTGAGCCTTACGCTGGTCGAGGTCGGGAGCGATCGACTGAGCATCGCGCTGGTCCCCTTCACGCTTTCCCACACGGGCCTGGGCAGGAAGCGCCCGGGTGGGGCGTGCAACCTGGAGACCGACGTGCTCGGCAAATACGTACGAAAGCTGCTCGAGGGCATGGCCGGCCCGCGCGGGCTCACGCGCGCTTTCCTCGAGGAGCATGGGCTTCGTTGACCTGGACTTCTTTTTTTTGACATCGGAGGACCCGCATGCCCGACGCCCCGAAGAGAGTCGATCTGTCCAAGGAACCGGGCATCCAGCAGGCCGGCAAGGTCTTCGGGGAGGGGATCGCGAGAATGCTGGCGGAGTTCTGGTCCGACATGGACGAGCACTTCGCACGCTCGCTCTGCAACTACGCGTATGGGGACATGTACTCGCGGGAAATCCTGCCGCAGCGCGTGCGGGAGCTCTGCGCCGTCGCGGTGCTGACGGCGCTCGACCAGCAAAACGCCCTCGCCGTGCACATCCAGGCGGCGCTCCGGAACGGCGCGTCCCCCAAAGAGGTCGCGGAGGCCATCTGCCAGGCCCATCTCTACGCCGGGATCCCGTGCACGATGAACGGTCTGGTCACGTTCCGTCGCGTGGTCAAGGAGCTGGAAGAGGCCGCCGCGAGGGAGAAGGCGCTGAAGGAGGCGTCCGACCTCGAACGGTCGGATCGTGAGCGGCTGAAGCACGACACGCAGCGCCGGACGCGTACGACGCTCCCGCCTCCCCGGGGCGGCGCGACGTCCGGTCCGCCGGAGCCTTGACCCCGCGCGCGCCCGGTTGCTCGGCGCACCGCTTCGCGCGCGCGGGCAACTCGCGGCCCGAGCGACCGATGCCGACATGGCTTGACTCGTATCGCGGGGAGCGACTAGAATCCACCCTTGAGAATCGCGGGAACAAGGCCCCATCCGCCGCGGACGCACGGGAGGCGGGGGCGCGAGGACGGGGCGACGGGGCTCCGGAACTTTCGGCCTGCACGCCTCGCCGAGATCCAGGCGGCCCCGCCCGGTGCTCGCGGGGCGGCCGGGCCCGGAACGACGCGCGGCGGCAACCAGCACGCTGAGGATGAATCGGACATGGCGCTGCCCGGGCAACCCCAGGGCCGTCTCGCGGACCCGCAGGCCGGTCGGATGAGCTCCGACTATTTCCTGCCGACGCTTCCGTCGCTCCTCGCCAGCCAGGGCCAGCCCTATCTCCACCGGGACCTGAGCTGGCTCCAGTTCAACGAGCGCGTCCTCTCCCAGGCCCGTTCGAACCAGAACCCTCTCCTGGAGCGCGCGAAGTTCCTCGCCATCACGGCGGCGAACCTGGACGAATTCTTCATGATCCGCTTTCCCTCCGTGCTGAAGGCGCTCGCCCCCGGCGGGAAGCGTCCCCCCGAGGAAATGGCGCAGGCGATCCGCGTGCGCGACATGATTCTGGAAAGCGTCGCGCGCTTCCACGCCAAACAGGCCGAGACGCTCGACCTCCTCGGCGCGGAGATCGAGCCCCTCGGATTCCACTTCGTGCGGAGGACGCGCGACGGGGAACCCTCCCACGCGATCGGGAGGCGCGTTTTCGAAGAGCAGGTCCGCGAGTGGCTGACCCCGCAGCAGGGGTTCGCCGTCGAGAACTTGCGCGCCCTCCAGACCCTGCAGACCGCCGCCGTCTTCCCCAGCGGACTCTGGTTCCAGGTGCCGCGCAAGCTCTCCCCGGTACTCACGGTCGAGGACGACGCCGCGGGCCAGGTCTATTTCCTCTTCCTGGACGATCTCCTCGCCACGCATCTCGGCGCGGCGTTCGGGGCGAACGAAAAGCCCTCCCTCCTGCGCGTGACGCGCGACGGGGACTTCACGGTCGACTTCCGCACGGATGACCCGGACGAGGTGGACGAGCAGGTCCGGTCCAGCGTGCGGATGCGGGAGGTCGGCAAGCCCGTGCGGCTCCAGTGCTCGGCGAAGACCGCTCCGCGGATGCTGAACGACTGCCTGCGGTGCTTCAAGCTCGTGCCGAGCCAGATCTTTCCGACCCGCGCCCCGCTCGGCCTCCACGGCCTCTTCGCCGCGATCAACAAGCTGCCTGAAGCCCGCCGCGTGGACCCGAAGATCTTCCATCCCGCCTTCCGCGCCTTCGTGCCGCAGACCTGCCGCAAGAAGGCGAACGTTTTCGACCGGCTGAAGAAGGAGGACCTGCTCCTCCACTATCCGTATGATTCGTTCGACTCCTTCGTCACGTTCGTGCGCGCCGCGTGCGAGGATCCGGACGTGACGCGGATCGAGCAGACGATCTACCGGACCGACGGCCACGCGCCGCTCTTCGACGCGCTCAAGGCCGCGGCCAAGCGGAAGAAGGTCCGCGTGATCGTCGAGGCGCGGGCCCGCTTCGACGAGCTGAACAACCTGCGCATCACGAACGACCTGCGCGAGGCGGGCGTCCAGATCGCCTTCGGGTTCGGCGCGCTCAAGCTGCACGCGAAGATCGCGCTCGTGACGCGGCGAGAGGACGGCGTCGAGCGGCTCTACACGCACCTCTCCACCGGGAATTACAACGCCACGACCGCGAAACACTACGAGGATTTCGCCCTGCTCACCGCGAACCCGGACATCGGGCAGGATGCGCGAAACTTCTTCGACTCGGTGTGGAAGGGGGCGGTCCCCTCGAAGTTCAAGGTCCTCCTGTCCGCGCCGACGAGCCTGCACCGTCGCATGCTCGCGCTGATCGACTCGGAGACGCAGGCCGCGCGGCAGGGGAAGCCGGCGCGGATCTTCGCGAAGGTCAACGCGCTCGTCGACGAGAACCTGGTGCGCCACCTGTACCACGCCTCGCGGGCGGGCGTGCGGATCGACCTGGTGGTGCGGGGCGCCTGCGCGCTCGTGCCCGGCGTCGAGAACCTGAGCGAGAACATCCGGGTGATCAGCCTGGTCGACCGCTACCTGGAGCACAGCCGGATCTACGCGTTCTCGGCCTCGCAGGCGATCTATCTCTCGAGCGCGGACTGGATGCCCCGGAACTTCTACTCGCGGCTGGAGCTCGCGTTCCCCGTGGTCGACCCGAACCTGCGTCGCTTCCTGGAAGAGGTGATTCTCCCCGCCTACCTGACCGACACGCAGAAGGCGCGCGAGCTGACGCCCGAGGGCACGTGGAAGAAGCGGACCCCGGCCTCGATCCCACAAGCGGTGCTTCCTTCGCGCGAGAGCACGCGGACGCGGAAGCCGCCCCTGCGCTGCCAGTTTTTTTTCGAGGAACTGGCGACGCGGGAGTACACGGGGACGCCGCTGGAGGCCCGCGGCGGTGCGCGTCCGCCGAAGAGCGCCCCGGCGGCGGCGGGTGCGGCGGCCACGGCGGCCGCCGGGTCGGCGGCGACGCCCGCTGCACCGGTTGCGGCGCCTGCGCCGGCGACTCCCGCGGCTGCTGCGGCTACGACAACGACAACGGCGGCGGCCGCGGCGACTCCGTCCCCGGCCACGACACCCGGCACGAAGGCGACCGCGCCACCGGCGGGCGCCGCGCCTGCGCCGAGCGCGCCGCCCACGGCGCCGGCGACCGCACTGCCGGTGAACGCGCCCGCCGCGCCCGCCGCGTCGGCGCCGGCCGCGTCCGCGACCCCGGCAGCCTCCACGAGCACCGTCTCGTCCCCGTCAGCTTCCCCCCCCACCCAGCCCCAGCCGAAGGCCCCGGCCCCCGTCCAGCCCTCGGCGCCCGCGCCGCCTCCGCCTTCCCCCCCCCCGGCAGCCACCCCGACAACGCCGCGCGCGCCGGCGAAGCCTCCGGGCTCCGCGCCCGCCACGGGACCGGCCGCGAGCTAGTGCCGCCTTGGGGGAGCAAGGAACTCGTAGAAATCTTGGCGCGGCGACGGTCCAGTTTCGACCGGAAAGTACCAGCATCGGTCGGTTGTTCACCTGGAGAGCATGTACGGCATGCCGGACGAGAATGATCGGGTCCTCGATCGTCTTCGCGTGGGCCGCTGGGCATGCGTCTACATGGTGGGCGGGGCGGAACGTTCACTCACGGTCGTTTCGCAGCAGTGGCGTGCGCTGAACCTGGTGGCCGCGCTCGCAAGGCGACATCGCCGCGGGAGGGTTGCGGTCGTTGGAGCAGGGGCCGCGGGTGCCACGGCGGCCCTCGCCGCGGCGATGGAAGGTTTCCAGGTAGTCCTGTTCGAGAGAACGGACCGCCTGTTCGAGTTGTTTCATACCGTACATTCGCGCCACATCCATCCCCACATGTACGACTGGCCGGCGGACGGCTGGCCCGAGGGCAGGGCGGGCCTGCCGCTCTTGGACTGGTCGGCGGAGTTCGCAGTCGATGTCTCTAGAACGCTCCAAGCAGGCTGGGACGCGGTGGCCACGGCGTTCCCAGTCCAACGGAAGTTCCACGCATTCGTCGAGGAAGTTCGGCCCGGCCCCCCGCCTGTGATTGTCTGGAGGTCGGAGGATGGAGCGGCCACGCATTCACATGAGGCTGACGTCGCGATCCTGGCACCGGGATTCGGCGAGGAGCGCGACCTGGCCGACTTTGGAGCCAAGGAATACTGGCACGACCACGACGCGCACAACAAGCTGTCGCCCGGCGTCGACTCGCGTACCTATCTTGTCTCTGGGCGCGGAGACGGCGGGTGCATCGACTTTCTCAAAATCGCACTTGGCGGATTTCATCAGGCCAAGATCGTAGAGGATATCTTGCCCGATAACGCCGAAGAGACGAGGCGCATCAAGGCAGCAGTGTCCAAGCTCGAACGTGAGCACCAAGGAAATGCGATGGAGATCCTCGCAGGATATCTGGAGATCAACGCCCCGGAATTGGATGCGGCCTTGAGGAGCCGGCTGCACTCGGACTCGAGAAGGGGAATCCGAGTGGTCCTGAACGGAGAGAACGAGCTCCCTCTCGACCCCGGTGCTTTTGTACTCAATCGATTCCTCGTCGCCCGGGTATTGAAGCTCCAAGGGCTCAGACTGGACCCCACGGGGTCCCTGGTCGATCCTGGCCCGTATCGGAAGGGAAAGCTGCGCCACAAAGCGGGCAAGCCGGTTCAAATCGATGGAGAGGATCTCCCCTTCTCGGTGGACGAATTCGTGATCCGCCACGGTCCGAAAAGGGACGTACTTCCAGGTGCGCAGAGGGAACTCAAAGAGCATCCACCGGAGCCATTTGATGTTGCGGCCGCGCGCCTCTGGGACGGCCGCGCAAGCCCGATCGAATACTCACAGCGATGGGAGCTCCTCAAGGTCGTCTGCAAAGGTCTCGGGAGCGGAGTGCTGGACCTTGCGCGAAGCGTGCTTCAGCTTTGTGAAGGGCAGACTGGGCCCACTGTCGACGAGTGGTCGCGGCTGATGCAAGATCCAGGGTATGCGGATTTGGAAACAAGCTTTTTTGAGTGGTTCCATCGCTTTGGGGAACACTTGCACCCCATCTCGGTTGAGGAGGTGCAAGGCCTCGTCGCCCTTTTGCGAGGCGGCTGGCAGAAGCAGATCCCCGCCGTCGCGACAGCCCGGGCCCTGGTCGTCGGGCTTGACAAGGGTTTCGGTCCCGGACGCTTCCTCGATCTGTTCGTCGCGCGCACCGGCCTTACTGACGGTACAAGCGTGGAACTAGCGGATGGCGATGTGGTGCCCTTGGGTCCGCCGATCCCCGGGTTCGAAACTGGCGACAAGCTAGACTGCTCACCGAGCGATCCCTTCCGCATGCACAGGTTTCGCAGTATTCGCAGGGAAGACCTCGACGCCGCCAAGTGCGTGCTCGAGTGGCGGCCCTATGGGCTCCCCAAAATTGAGGCGGCGCGCCAGATTGCGATCGAGACGGCAAGCCAGGAGCCGACGGATCTCCGCAAGCAGATGGAAGTTGCGTTTCACATTCTGCCGTCTTCTGGAATCGCCCAGACGGCACCGGGCTCCACACCGGCGGCCGGCCCCAGGCGGATTCGCGGAGGCAGACCGCGGCTCATGGTTGGTGTGGGGGATGCCGGTGGACGCCGTGATCTTGAAGCGGCTCGTGTCGTCGGAGACGGCAATGGCCGCGTGCGAGTCATGTTTTCGGATGGGACTGAGAGAGAGGTGAAGCACTTTGGGAAGTGCCCTTCCTGTGGTCGTGGCGGGCGGGATAGCCAGCGGTTGGTCCTCACCCTGACCCACCACCACTCCTTGTGCGCACTTGTCTGTAGCGACATCGACCATCCGGACATCCTTCGCTCGATTGGGAACCTCGGTGCAAGTATTGTAGCTGTACCGGCATGCGAGCTAGGCGCAACGCGCCTAGCCCTGAGAGTGGAGGAACTCCGGCGGGACTACGGGGTCGCCGTCGTCGCGGCATGGCCTAGCGGAAATACTTGAAAGAGCTTGTTATTTACTTGACAATTACTTGCTAATGGGGTAGAATTACGCAGCCATGAGAATCGATGAGCTTCGGAAACAGTTGTCGGCGGCGACGGAGGACGGCGAGCAGCTTCGCCTGTTGGGTCGCAACCTTGGGCGCTGGCTCGCAGAGTTCCTGCCCGAGGGGGAACTTCGGGAGCTGGGGAGGGCACTGGCGGCGGTCGCTCCTCCTCTCGATCCATTCGCCGGGGGATATCGGAGAGGGTTATCGGACGTCCTGAGCGCGTACCTCCTCGCACAGGCGGACCAGGAGGAGGAACACTCTCAGCAGGCCCAGGTCCTGGGAGACGCTGCAAAGTCGGTTCTTCTGGAGCTCGAGGCCGGGCCGAAGCGACAGAACGAACTGCACTCTGATGAGAGCAAGGCGTCGCGACTCCTAGCTGGACTCCGCGCGAGCGGCTTGGTCGAGCGCTGGTCCGGGGTCGGAGTGGATCGCCGGGTGAAGCTCCACCGCCTCACGCCTCTCGGCCGTGACCTGCTCCGCCGGATTCGCGGTCAGCGCTCGGCTTCCCCTCCCTCGAACAGGCACGAGGAGGGCCCCGCTATGCAGGTCACCTATTGGCAGAGGGAGAGCGTGCTGATTGGCGCGCTTAACCCGAACTATGTTAGTGCGGACTGACAGACCTGCGCGCGCAGGCCGCATGCAAGCAACCCATCCATTGGAAGGTCGAGGGCGCGGGCTCATGGGCAAGTCATGAGGCATGCCTCACTCTTGGTCAGCCATCATCCCTTCCCCACCATTGCAGTGATCATTCCTCCCTGCGCATGGGCGTGATCTTGGGCTCTTGGCTACCCGGGTCTCCATTAGATCGGGCTCAGTGCGGCGGACGGGTCGCGTGCGTCCGGATTCTGAGCAATTCGAGCCATTCGTAGGGTCCGCGCAATATTCACTTTGGTCGACTTTGGCGGCGGAGGTTACATCCGCTTCCTAACCGCTGCCCGATGCTCTGACCGTGCTGCGTCGCCGTCGTGCATCGCGGCTGCGCCCCCGCCCGAGCGCTCGGCACATGTCGACGCTGATACCCTTAGTGAACCACAATGGGATTCGCCATGATGCTGAGAAAGGCCTCCGATTCCTTCACTGGATCGAGAAGAAGGTACAATCCACTCTGGAAGCATGTCTACAGCTCGTTTTTGAACCTCGTCGTTGAGCCCGACGTCGGCGAGGAGTCCACTCTCTATGTGGAACGGCGCCAGGAGCTGGGAGTTGATCCTAGCGATATCTCGAACTACATTCGCCACTCCCGACGAATGGCATTCCTACTGGTGGCGCCGACGGGCCTCGGCAAGACCACATTTCTGCGCCACGTGTTGGCAGGCCAACTTGCGACGGAGGAGTGGTGGCTCGTATGGGTGAACGTACTCGGGGAGGTGGATGAGGCGGATGAGCGTCCTCCGATCCATCAAGTGAAGGAGCTTATTCGCCGGAAGCTTGAAAACTTGATCACCAACAGGCCTCGCGATCTGGTGGACTGGTATGACTTCTCGTTGAGCCGCCTCGGACTGTGCGATGGAAAGACCGGGGTCTTGCTTGCGGAGTGGCGCAAGAACGGCACGCTTTCGACACAGGACCAAGTCGGACTCGCCGAGATGTTCGAGCGTGCGAACGTCCGCGTGCTCGACTACACACGGGCGCAGTGTGCGTTCATTCGTGGTCGCTTTCGTCGTATCCCGGGCGTCATCATCGACAACGTCGACCACCTAGCCACGAATCAGATCCACGAGATCCTCAAGTACGCAGACCTCCTGGCACGAGGGGCCGAGAGCCCGGGGGCACCCACCGACGACCATGCAGGCGTCGTAGTCGGGCTGCGACCGGTCTCGCTGAGCTCCCCGCACACGGCTGCTCGGCGGGCGCTTCGTGGTGAGCTGCGTCCTCCCATCATCGCCGACGTGCTGGAACGGAGACTGAAGGATTTCCTCGATAATTTCCGGGGCCGTGTCGGACGCGGCACCTTCGTCTCGGACGCGTCTGGATCACAGATCGAACTTCGGGAGGTACTGGGCGAGGGGTTCGAGGACAAACCCGCCGACGTCGTGATCCGGGAGATCCTGGTCCAGCTCACCCGGGCCACAACCAACGATTCCACGCGCTATCGCATGAGCGTAATCGACCTCGTGCACAAGCTAGCGAACTGCAACACCCGACTCAGCCTACTAGCCACGGCAAACTACGTCGCCAGCGGTCATCTCAATTGGAAGGATCTTCTGGACGCCCTGGCCGGCCGACAGAACATCCGAGATGTGCTGACACCACGGAGGACACTTAAGGCGATTCTGCTCGGCGTGAACGCCATCTATGACACTCGCAACTCGTGGCTGTGTAATCTGTTCAACGATGTTGTGAGGGATCGCATTGGCGTCATCGTACGGCTCCGGGTGTTGATGGCAATCGAGCACGGCGACGCCGAGTCCGGAATGCCCATCCGAGAGGTGGTTGTGGGCCTGGAATCGCTTTTCGATTATCCCGGATCCCGCATCGAGCGAACGTGCAGCAATCTGAGGGAGCTCGGACTCATCGAAGAGAGAAAACCCGAGTACTACACCCTGACGCCCGGCGGTCTTCTCTACCTCCGTACCATGCTCGTCGACTTCGAGTACCTCCAGCATGTACTCATCGATGCCTGCGTGCCGCCGAACCACCTCGTTCCCTGCACGCACGACGAGGAGGCTGCCCACACTCGGTTCGAGCGTGTCCTCCAATTCGGACGGTGGATTTGGGAAATCGAGGTCGATGAACTGAGCAGGGCGTTTCTGCGAGGGCAGGAGGCGCTATACCTCCGATTCTTCGGGGAGGACTTGGTCTCCGCGAGCATCGGCTTGGCCCTGCAACAGGTCATGAAGATCATGCCCAGGACCGATCGCGCGGAAGGGACCTGGCCTGCGCTGCGGGAGCAACTCTCCGGGCTCCTCCGAGAGGCGACGTTTAAGGGTGTCGAGCAGGCGGCTCGCCTCCGGGCGAAGGAGGCTCGCTCCCGTCCGATCGACGCCCCGGCCTCGGACTGAGTCCAGCACGTAGGTCCGTCGGATCACGGATGGAGCACTCCAGTATTCGTTGGGGCATCCATCGGAGAGGCTTGCGCGCCCTCCAGACCCTGCAGACCGCCGCCGTCTTCCCCAGCGGGCTCTGGTTCCAGGTCCCGCGCAAGCTCTCCCCGGTGCTCACGGTCGAGGACGACGCCGCGGGCCAGGTCTATTTCCTCTTCCTGGACGATCTCCTCGCCACGCATCTCGGCGCGGCGTTCGGGGCGAATGAAAAGCCCTCCCTCCTGCGCGTGACGCGCGACGGGGACTTCACGGTCGACTTCCGCACGGATGACCCGGACGAGGTGGACGAGCAGGTCCGGTCCAGCGTGCGGATGCGGGAGGTCGGCAAGC
>JACPWG010000078.1 GCA_016197205.1 Planctomycetota bacterium | reverse complement strand
CCGCTCTGGAACCGCTCCCCGCGTGTCCGGCTCTCGAACCGGGGTACCTGCACATCGGACGCATGCCAGAAGGCGTCGAGCTGCAGGGTCTCCCCCTTGGGGTGAATGCTGTAGATGGCACCGACCTCCCACCCCAGGGCGCCGCCGATGCCCTCCAGCAGGTTCCGATCGGTATCCGCCGTGCCGTCCGCCTCCGAGAGGATCCTCGCGACGGCGTGTTCGGCGTCCCTGCGTTGTGCGGCGAGCCTGGCGGCGGTGACGTCGACCGAGACCCCAAAGAGCCGGATCGGCCCCGCCGCGGCGTCGCGCGCGACGTGCACCCTGTCCCGCATCCAGACCGTGCGTCCGTCCGCGGCCACGTACCGGTGGTCCACCTCGAAGCGCTCCGACTCCGCGATCGCCCTCCCGCTCTCCGAGCGGACCCGTTCCCGGTCCGCGGGGTGGATGGTGGAGATCCAGAATTCAGGGCGGGTCAGCCAGTCCTCCTGTGAGAACCCGAGGAGCTCCACCAGCTTCCGGTTGACGAAGGTCACACGGTCGGCCACGACGTCGAACTCCCAGACGGCCGCGTCGACCCCTTCGACCAGCTCGGCGTAGCGTCGCTCGGACGCCGTTGCGCGCTCGAGGCTCCGAGCGAGGGCGATCGCCTGCCCGATCTGGGCGGTCCCGGTCCGGAGGAAGGCCAGCCCCTCGCCGTGCAGGTTGACCGTCCGGGAGGCGAGGACCGCCACGCCGAAGACGTCGTTCCCCTGAACGAGCGGAGAGAGGACGATCGACTGCGCGTCCAGGCGCGCGAGGAGCGGCCGGGTCCGCTCCGCGGGGATTCGCGAGGAGGGGAGGGCGAGCAGGCTCCTCGTGTCGCGCACCTGCCGGACGAGGTCCGCGCAACCGAAGAACCCGCACAGCTCCGCGTCGTCGACTCCCGTGAGCCCGTGCCGGGCGAGGATCGTCAGGGCCCCGTCGGGCGCGACGGCGAAGATCGCGCCGCGCTCCGACTCGCACGCCTCGCCGAGCTTCGCGAGGACATCGCCGAGCAGCACCTCCAGAGAGGCATGCCCCGCCAGCCTGTCGGTGATCCGGGCCAGGACGGCCAGCTCCATCCCCTGCACGGCGTTCCGCCGGGAGAGGGTCTCGGCGAGGGAGGCCTGGTGCTCGAGCTGCTGGATCAGGCGAGGCGTGTAGTCGTCGGCCGCGGGCAGGTCGTCCGGCACGCCCGGTTTCGCTGCCGGGGGGCACGCCCCGTCGAGGACCTCGAAGAGGACCTTCATCACCTCTTCGTTCTCGGGTGTCCGGAAGAGCATGGCCCGCGCGCCGACGTCTTGGGCCAGACGGCGGTCCGCCTTCTCGGAGTAGGTTGACGAGAGGAGGATGATCGGGACGTTCGCGAGGGCCGATTCGCGCCGCAGCGCAAGGCAGAGCCCGAAGCCGTCGAGGCGGGGCATGAGGATGTCGCTCACGATGGCGACGGGGTGCGTCGCTCGCGCCAGGGCCAAGGCCTCCTCGCCGTTCTTGGCCGTCTCGACCTGGAGTCCCAGTTCCCGCAGGCGGATGGCAAGGAGCTTGAGCTGCACGGGGTCGTCGTCGGCGATGAGGACGAGTCGCCCCCGGCCCGGCGCCTCGGGAGGGGGCGTGCGGCGCGGCAGATAGGTCCGTACCGTGGCCCGGAGCTGGTGTGCGTGGATCGGCTTCTTGAGAAACTCCGAAAATCCCGCGGCCGCGGCCCTCATCTCCACCAGCCGGGGAAGGTCGCCCGACAAGGCCAGGATCGGGACCTCGGCGCCGCCCGTCATGGCGCGAAGCCGATGCATGACCTCCACTCCGTCGAGGTCCGGCAACCCGAGATCCAAGAGGAGGAGGTCGGGCATCGTCGTCCCGGCGAGCCGGAGTGCCCCCATCCCGTCCGCGACCGTCTGGACATTGTACCCGTCCGAGGTGAGGAACTCCTGAAGGACCTTCCGGGAGGCCTCGTCGTCGTCCACGACCAGGATCGTGCGGGTCGTCATCCGGGCTCCTCCAATTTCCCAATCGTCGCTTCCAAGGCCCGCACCACCGCGCCGACCAACGTCTCGCTGTCAACCGGCTTCGACAGGTAGCCGTCGCAGCCGGCCTCGCGCGCCTTCTCCTCGTCCCCCTTCATCGCGTACGCGGTCAGGGCGAGGATCCGGATCTCCCGCGTCGCGGGGTCCGCCTTCAGCCGGCGCGTCAACTCCAGGCCGTCCATCCCCGGGAGCTGCAGATCCATGAGGATGAGCAGCGGCCGAAACTCGGCGACGGCGGCGACGGCCTCCTCCGCGTCCGCGGCAGTGCGGACCTCGAACCCCTCGTAGCGGAGGATGACGCGCGCGAGCTTCAGGTTCGTCGGATTGTCGTCCACGATGAGGATCCGTTCACCGCCCACCGTCGCCCCTCCCGCCGCCGTTCGGTTCGCCGCGCGGGTCGCCGCCCGCACCGCCCGCGCCGCCCGCGCCGACCGTACCGGGGGCCCCGGCCAGGCACCGGCGCAACTCCTCCAGGAGCCGATCGACCCCGCCCCCCTGCTTCAAGACCACCGCCTGCGAGGTCGCGCGCAGGTGGGCGAAGTCGGCCGCCGTGAGGTCCTTCGCGGTCCAGACGAGCACGGGCATCCGCGCCCCGATCGCGGTGACGCGGAGGCGATCCAGGAATTCGAAGCCGTCCATGCCGGGCATCATAAGGTCCAGGATGATCGCCGCCGGCCGCTCCGCCTCGACGGCGAGGAGCCCGCTCGGTCCGTCCGGCCGGCAGACGGCGCGGAGCCCCGCCTCGCCAAGGTGGAGCGAGATCAATTTCAGGGAGTCGGGTTCGTCGTCCACCACCAGAACGGGCCGGGCCTCCCCGGGCACGACCCCGGCCCGACGGAGGGAGGCGAGGAGATCGTTGGGTCTGAGCGGTTTGACGAGGAAGTCGTGGATGCGGAAGCCCGCGGCGGCGCCGCTCTGCGCGACGACCGTGGCCACGATCACGGGCGTCTCCCGATTCAGTTCCCCCTCCCGAAGGGCGCGCAAGACCTCCCAGCCGACGGTGTCCGGCAGGATGAGGTCAAGGGTGACGGCGGCGAACCGCCGGGCGCGGCAGCGCTCGACCGCCTCCGCGCCGGTCGCGACCGCCTCGACCGCAAAGCCCGCCTGGGTCAGCGTTCGAGTCAGCCAGGCTCGGTCCCCGGCATCGTCCTCGACGACCAGGATGCGCGCGCGCCCCGGGGATCCGCCCTCCGCGCCCTCCGCGCCGTCGGTGCCGGGTCCGGGTCCGGCGGCGGGGGCCGCCGCCACCTTCTCCTCTACCGCATCCGCCCGGCGGGCCGCCGCGACGGCGACCGAGGCCACCCCGCCCGCCACCCCGACCAGCGCCGCCGGGACCGTCGTGCGCGGCAGGCTGCAAAAAAAGACCGACCCCTTCCCCGGCGTGCTCGACACGCCCACCGTCCCCCCCTGCGCCTCCACGATCCGCTTCGTGAGCGCGAGCCCGAGGCCGGTCCCCTGGTACTTCTTCGCCGCGCTCGCGTCGAGTTGCTGGAACTCCACGAAGAGCCGCCCCATGTCCTCCGCACGGATCCCGATCCCGGTGTCCTCCACCTCGATCCGGAACCGATCCGCCCCCTCGCCGCGGATCCGGATCGAGATCCGCCCCTCGTCGGGCGTGAACTTGATCGCGTTCGAGAGGTAGTTGTAGAGGACCTGCTTGAACTTGCCCGGGTCGAGGTGGACCGCGCCGACCTCGGCCCCCACCTGCACCGCGATGGCGAGCCGCTTCTTCGCGGCCATCGTGCGCACGATGTCCCGCACCTCCGCCACCGTGCGCGCAAGATCGATGCGCTCGGGCCGGAACTCCATCTTCCCCGACTCGACCTTCGCAAGGTCCAGGACGTCGTTGATGAGCTGCAGCAGGTGCCGCGAGCTGGTCAGGATGTCCCCGAGGTACTCCTCCTGCTCCGCGTTGATCGCACCCGCCTTTTTTTTGTGAAGGACGTCGGCGAACCCGATGACGCCGTTCAGGGGCGTGCGCAGCTCGTGCGACATGTTCGCGAGGAACTCGCTCTTCAGGCGGTTCGCCTCCTGGACGCGGCGGTTCTGCTCCTCCAGCTCCACGTTCTTCCGGCGGAGCTGTTCCTCGAGCCGCTTCTGATCGGTGATGTCCTTCGAGATGACGACGTACCCGATCGGCGTGCCGGTCGCGTCGCGGCGCAGCGAGATGGCGACGGAGGCGGTGAACCGGCGACCGTCCTTCCGGACGCGCTCGAAGACCCCCTCGCCTTTTCCGCCCTGGAGCGCCGCATCGAAGAAGGCCCGGACGCGGCCGGAGGCGAGGTCCTCCGGCGTGTGCAGGACCTCGGCCCGCTGCTTGCCGACCATCTCCTCGGGCGGGTAGCCGTAGTTGCGGCGCGCCCCCTCGTTCCAGGCGAGGACCGTCCCGCCGAGGTCGATCGCGATGATCGAGTACTCGGTCGAGGACTCCAGGACGTTGTTCAGGAAGGCCGTCGCCTCGGTCAGGTCGCGGTTCTGCCGGCGGATCTGCTCCTCGAGGCGCTTCTGGTCGGTGATGTCGCGGGCCGCGGCGAAGACCCCGCGCAGCCGGCCGTCGGCCCCGCGGAAGGTCGTCGCGTTGTACGACACGACCGTCTCGCGTCCGTCCTTCGAGCGCAACGTCAATTCGTAGTTCGTGACGCGGTCCTCGGAAAGGACGCGTCGGATCCCGTCCTCGGCCCGGCGCGGGTCCGTGAAGAATTCCTTGAAGGCCGTCCCGATCAGCTCCTCGCGGGTGCGGCCGGTGACCGCGCACATCTGCCGGTTGACGTCGGTGATGATCCCGATCGTGTCGGTCGTCATCAGGGCGTCGATATTCGACTCGATCAGGCCGCGCGTGTAGGTCTGCTGCTCGCGCAACTCCTGCTCGATCTGCTTCGCCTGGGTCACGTCGCGCGCGGCCGCGAGGATCCCGCCGACCGTACCCGCGGCGTCGCGGAAGACCGCGGCATTGAAGGAGACTGGGATCTTGCGGCCGGACTTCGAGCGCGAGACCAGCTCGTAGTTCGTGACGAAGCCTTCCCGGAAGGTCTGTTCCACGCCGGACCGGGCGCGCTCCGGCTCGGTGAAGTAGTCCACGAACGGCGAGCCGATGAGCTGCTTGCGGTTGTAGCCGGTGAGCTTGACCGTCTGCTCGTTCACGTCGGTGATGATCCGGTTCGGGTCGACCGTGAGGAGCGCGTCGACGGAGGATTCGATCAAGCTGCGGTTGTAGTTCTGCTGGTCGCGAAGCTGCTCCTCGAGGCGCTTCTGCGCCGTGATGTCGCGCGCGGCGGCGAGGATCCCCGCGACGCGGCCGGCGGTGTCCTTGAACGTCCCCGCGTTGAAGGAGACGATCGTCCGCTTGCCGGTGCGGGACTTGAGCACCAGCTCGTAGTTCGTCACCGAGCCCTTCGCGAGGGCCTCGCGGACGCCGCGCGCGGCCCGGTCCGGCTCGGTGAAGTACTCCTTGAACGGGCTCCCGACCAGCTCCTCGCGTCCATAGCCGGTCAGCCGGACCATCTGCTCGTTGACGTCCGTCACGATGAGGTCGGGATCGACCGTGACGAGGGCGTCCACGGAGGACTCGATGAGGCCGCGGTTGTAGTTCTGCTGCTCGCGGAGCTGCTCCTCGAGGCGGCGCTGCTCGGTGACGTCGCGGGCGACCGCGAAGATCCCGCGGACGTTTCCCGCGATGTCTTTGAACACCGAGGCGTTGAAGGAGACGAGGATCTCGCGGCGATGGCGGGACCGCAGGGTCAGCTCGTAGTTCGTGACGAACCCCTCGGAGAGGGTCTTGCGGACGCCGGCGCCGGCCCGGTCCGGCTCGGTGAAGTAGTCCTGGAAGGCGCTGCCGACGAGCTGGTCCCGCTCGTAGCCGGTGAGTTTGACCATCTGCTCGTTGACGTCGGTGATCGTCAGGTCGGGCGCGACGGTGAGCATCGCGTCCACGGAGGACTCGATGAGGCCGCGGTTGTAGTTCTGCGCCTGGCGGAGCTGGTCCTCGAGCCGCTTCTGGTCGGTGATGTCGCGCGCCGCCGCGAAGACCCCGCGCAGGCGGCCGTCCTCCCCCGTGAAGGTCGTCGCGTTGTACGACACGACCGTCTCGCGCCCGTCCTTGCCTCGAATGGTCAGCTCGTAGTTCGTGACCTTTCCCTGGCCGAGCACCTGGCGGATGCCCGCCTCCGCGCGGGAAGGGTCGGTGAAGTAGTCCTTGAACGGCGTGCCGATCAGCGCCTCGCGCGCCCGGCCGGTCACGAGGCACATCTGGCGGTTGACGTCGGTGATGACGCCGAGGGGGTCGGTCGTCATGAGGGCGTCGATGTTCGACTCGATGAGCCCGCGGTTGTAGGCCTGCTGGTCGCGCAACTCGCGCTCAAGGCCCTTCTGGTCGGTGATGTCGCGGGCGGCGGCGAAGATCCCGGCCACGGCGCCGGCCGTGTCGCGGAAGACGGCGGCATTGAACGAGACCGCGAGCTCCGTCCCCGCCTTGGTGCGAACGACCAGCTCGTAGTTCTTGACCAGCCCCTCCTGGAGGGTCTTCCGGACGCCGGCGGTGGCGCGGTCGGGATCGGTGAAGTAGTCGGCGAACGGGGAGCCGACGAGCTTCGAGCGGCCGTGCCCCGTGAGCTTGACCAACTGCTCGTTCACGTCCGTGATCCGGCCGCCGGGGTCCACCGTGACGAGGGCGTCGACGGAGGCCTCGATGAGGCCGCGGCTGTAGTTCTGCTGCTCGCGGAGCTGGGCCTCGAGGCGGCGCTGGTCGGTGACGTCGCGCGCGACCGCGAAGATCCCGCGGATGTTCCCCTCGGTATCGCGGAAGATGGAGGCGTTGAAGGAGACGAGGACGGAGCGGCCGCCCGCCGTCCGGAGGGTCAGCTCGTAGTTGGTGACGAAGCCGTCGGAGAGGGTCTTGCGCACGCCGGACGCGGCGAGGTCGGGCTGCGTGAACCACCGGTCGAACCGGCTCCCGATCAGCTTGTCCTTCGGCGTCTCGGTCAGGCGGACCATCTGCTCGTTGACGTCGGTGATCATGAGGTCGCGGTCCACCGTGATCATCGGGTCGACGGAGGACTCGATGAGGCCGCGGGTGTAGTTCTGGGCCTGGCGCAGCTCCTCCTCGAGCCGCTTCTGCTCCGTGATGTCGCGCGCGGCGGCGAAGATCCCGAGCGGGCGGCCTTCGGTGTCCTTGAAGACGGAGGCGTTGAAGGAGACGAGGGTCTCGGCGCCGGTCTTCGAGCGGAGGACGAGGACATAGTCGGTGACGAACCCCTCGGCGAGGGTGCGCTGGACGCCGGCGCGGGCGCGCTCGGGGTCGGTGAAGTAGTCCAGGAAGGAGGAGCCGATGAGGTCGAGACGCGTGCAGCCGGTCATGCGGACCGTCTGTTCGTTGACGTCCGTCACGAGGAAGCCCGGGTCGACCGTGACGAGGGCGTCGACGGAGGCCTCGATCAGGCTGCGCGTGTAGTTCTGTGCCTGGCGGAGGTCCACCTCGAGGCGCTTCTGCTCGGTGATGTCGCGTGCGGCGGCGAAGACGCCGCGGAGGCGGCCGTCGGCGGAGCGGAAGGTGGTGGCGTTGTAGGAGACGACCGTCTCGCGCTCGTCGCGGGCGCGGGTGGTCAGTTCGTAGTTGGTCACGCGCTCCTCGGAGAGCACTTTCCGAATGCCGTCCTCGGCGCGTTTGGCGTCGGTGAAGTAGCGCTTGAAGGGGGAGCCGACGAGGTCCTCGCGTGCGAAGCCGGTAAGGGCGCACATCTGTCGGTTGACGTCGGTGATGAGGCCGAGGGGGTCGGTGGTCATGAGGGCGTCGATGTTCGACTCGATGAGGCCGCGGTTGTATTCCTGCGACTCGCGGAGCTGGAGGAGGAGGCGCTGGGACTCGGTGAGGTCGCGGGAGATCATCGTGAAGCCGATGGGGCCGCCGGCGGGGTCGCGGCGGAGGGTGATGGTGACGTTGGCGGTGAAGCGGGAGCCGTCCTTGCGGACGCGCGCGATCTCGCCGGACCAGGCGCCGGTGCGGCGTGCCTCGTCGAGGATGCGTGCGGCGCGGCCGGAGGTCACGTCGGCCGGGTCGTGGAGGAGGAAGGCGTTTGCCTTGCCGACGACGTCGACCGGCTCGTAGCCGTAGAGGCGGCGTGCGCCCTCGTTCCAGGCGAGGATGGTCCCGTCGAGGGCCTTGGCGATGATGGAGTACTCGGTGGAGGCCTGGAGGATGGAGTGGAGGAAGGCGGCCTGGTCGGAGGCGCCCATGGATTGGAAGGGGGTGGGGCCGGCGGGTGCGGCGGCGGAGGGGGGCGCGGCAGGAGATGGGGAGGGAACGGTGGAGGCGTCTTTATCCGGCATGGTCCCCCCTGAAAAGCCCTTGCTGAGGTCGGCGCAGATCTCGACCTCCGGCCGCCCTCTTATCGAATAAAACAACCAAACCTACCAATATCATCATTCCGGAGGTTCTGCAAGTGAGATCGAAAAAGCCGAGGGGAGGAGAGGGAGACCCGTGCCTCCGCAGGGAGGGCGCCGACCTCCCGATGCTGCGGGTCGTCGCTCAACCCTGAGATGGAAAACCGACCTCTTGCCAAGAGCAATTACCGGGTCACGCGAAGGACGGCTCCTGCGAACGAACGGAGGTCCTCTTCGCTTGGCGACTTGCGGCGCAGCCACGATGGCTCGGGAGAGTTTCACCAGGACAAGGAGCAGAAAGCGGCCTTGATACCATCAAGTGTGCTTGATGGGGGATATCCAGTGGGCGGACGGTCGGCTTTTCGCCGCTCCGGGCGGCACCATGTGGGGGCGTGGAGCGGGCGTCGAGGCAACGGTTGCACCCGGTGTGGGACTCGCAGGGTTGCGCGATCCATGCGAATTCGCCCTTCCGCCCCCCAAAGCAACGGCAAACGAGGGTCACTCGGAGGGGGTTGCGTTCGCCCTACGAGCCCAGCGGCAGCAGCCCTTCGTCCGCGAAGCTGACGTAGCCGCGCTCCGCGACGACCACATGGTCGAGAACCCGAATGCCGAGGATGCGCCCCGCCTCGCAGAGCCGGTGCGTCAGCTCGAGGTCTTCCGCGCTCGGCGTGGGGTCGCCCGACGGATGATTGTGGACCAGCAGCACGGCCGCCGCGGAGGCTTGCACGGCCGCCCGGAACGCCTCTCGCGGGTGCACCAGGCTCGAATCGAGCGTCCCCTTGCTGACCTCGACTTCGCGCAAGACTCGATGTCCCGAGTCGAGGAGGACCACGAGGAAGTGCTCCTCTTTCCGGTTGCGGAGCTGCGCCGCGAAGTGGCGGTGGACGTCCGCGCTCGCGCCGATCGGCTGGCCCGGGACGACGCCGGCGCCGCCCAGACGTCGCGCCAGGAGAAACGCCGCACGCAGCAGTGCGGCCTTCGCCGCCCCGATCCCGGGCGTCCGTCGCAGCTCCGCCACGTCCATCGCGGAGAGTGCGGCCAGCCCGCCGGCGCGCTCGAGCAGGCGACGAGCGAGCACCTGGGCAGGCACGCCGGGCAGGCCTTCGCGAATCAGGATGGCGAGCAGGTCTTCGGTGGAGAGGCGGTCCTCCTCCCCCGCGACGACCCGCTCCCGCGGACGCATCGACGGAGGCAGGTCCTTCATGCGCCGCGGGGCCTGGGCGTGCCGGCACCCGCGCGCGAGCGGACAATCGCCGCAGCGGGGCTTGTCGCGACAGGGTCCCCCATTCTCCGCCTCCGACGTGAACCAAAGGAGCGCGGCCTCCACGCGTGCACGCGGCAGCCCGGTCGCGCGCGCGACCGCGACGACATCCCCGCCGCGACCGTAGCGCGCGAAAAGTCGGGTCAGCCTTTCCGCCCCTTCGCCGTCGCACGACCGGTCAGCCTCCCGGCTTCCTTGCGACTCAGCGGCCCGGGCGACTTCGCCGAACCAGCGTTTCCAGGCAGGGCGGCGCGCGGGCGCGGTCATGCCTCACTCCTGCCGCGGGGCGACGAGCGCGAAATCCCAGCCACGCGCGGAGTCCGTGTAGAACGGCCCGAACGGGTCGTCCCCTTCGGCCTCCGTCCACCCCACGCCCCAGGTCCCGGACCCGACGACCGACTGGGCGAGCGGGACGATCTTTGGGGAGCGCGCGAGCGCCGTCGACCAGGCGGACCCGGCCGGCCCCGCCGGAGTCTCCCACCAGCGCGACATGGGCGCATCCTCGCGGACGACCGCCACCGCCCCCGCCTCGAGGTCCCCTACGGTAAACACCCTACCCTGTCGCAGCAGGGCCGCCCCGCGAAGCGGACGCTCCCCCGCCTGGATGCTCCACGACGCGTCCGCGGCTGCGCGGGTCACGCGGAGTGCCGGCGGGCGGCGCGCACCGCGCAAAGACTCCACCCAGAGCGGCCCCTCGTCCCAGTCCCGCGCCACCAGGCGCACGCCTCCTTCCTCTTCCAGGAGGCGCAGCCGCGCGGCGCGCGCCCATTCGAGGGAGGGGAAGAGCGGCCTCCACACCCCCCAGGGAAGCCGCGCCTCCAGCGCGCCGCGGCCCGGACGCTGGACCTGGCCTACCACGCGTGCGCGCACCGCCGTCTCGCCGTCCCGGTGCTCGCGCCACCCGGCCGACTGAATGGAGAGTCGTCCCTCCCCCAGGTAGCGGCCCGGCGGGGCCGCGACGCAGAGCGCGAGCGCGACGGCGCCCGGCACCGCGGCCAGGAGCGGCCGGCGACAGGGCGCGAAGAGCAGCACCGCCAGCAGGAGCAGCCCGGCGGCCGAGGCGACCCAATGCACAGCCGCCCGGCGGAGCTTCGGTCCCCACGGGTCGCGGTCGAAGGCGGAGGCGATCCCCGGAACGAGGCAGCCATGAGGCCTGCGGGCGCGCGTCGGCGATACGAGCGGGACCGGAGCGCCGGAGGGAGACTCCAGCACGACCCCGCCCGTTTCGCGCCACCAGGCCAGCGCGTCCGACGAGGCCACCGTCGCTTCCCATCGCGCGCGGTCCCGCACGACGATTGCGTCAATGCTCTCCAGTGCTTCGAGGGGGCCGCTGAGTCGCGCGGGATCCATGGCGAACGTACGCACGTCGCCCGGCGGACCCGCGCCCGCGGCGCCAGGCTCGGCGAACCCGACGAGGCGCTCGGGGCCGCGCAACGGTTTGAGGCGCGCTTCGAGCGGCACCTCCTCGCAGCCCGGCAGCCCCAACCGCGGCAGCGGCGCGTCCCCGAGGAACACGCAGAGCAGCTCGACCTCCGCTTGCGCATGGGCCGGCAGCTCCAGGTGCTTCTCGAAGGTCCACTCCCCTTCCCCACGGACGTAGACCGCGCCCGAAAGCGGCGAATCCCCGGCCCGCACGCGCAGGGTGAGCGGGGTCCACTCCCCGGGACGGAACCACCCCTCGCGGCCGGCCGCGACGACCTCGGCCGAGGGCGGCCGGCCGGCCGCACTCGCGGTCGGCGGGTGCGCGAGTCCGAGCACCGCCACCGCAACGATCGCGCTCGAGACCGTTCGGCCCGGCATGGCCCCACGCCGGGCGGCGGCGGCGTAGGCCGCCCCAAGGACCAGGACCGCGGCGAGGACCGCTCCCCGCTCCGCGAGCCACGCCGGCGGGAACAGGCCGGCGGCGGGTCGATCGGCACCCGCCCCAGCGACCTCGAGTGCCAGCCCGAAGAGCGGGACGCAAAGGAGGCAGGAGAGCCCGGCGACGAAGCGCGCCGTGGAGAGCGCGGGAACGGCGGCGAGCAACGCGGCGGCGGCGGCGGCGAAGAGGGGCAAGGGAGCGAGGAGGCGCGCGGTTTCACCCGCCGAGTGACCGGCGACCTCGCCCGCGAAGAGATGGAAGGGAAGCGCCAGGGTCGCGAGGAGCAGGGCCTCGAGCGCCGCGCCATGGATGCGTGCGAGCGGGGGACGGCCCGGCGGCGGCAGCAGCGCCGGCGCGACCGCCAAAGCGAACGCGAGCTGGAACTGCGCGAGCCAGACGTGCAGTCGCGCGGCGGGGAGAGAGAGCTCGAGTGCGGCCAGACACAGCCCCGCCCCGGAGAGAATCCAGGCCGTCCGTACCGCCAACCGACGCCAAACGCCTTCCACCAAACGCGGGTCCTTCCTCTCTCGCCGAACCATCAAAACCGGGCATGGTTCAGACCTGGGTTACGGCCTGGCGTGGGCCGCCTGCCGTAGGGGCGCCCCTTGTGGGCGCACGCGATCGACCACAAATCGTTGGATGGCGCGGTGTCGCCAAACGGGCGGGCACAAGGCCCGCCCCTACGTCCGGACTTGGAGCCGTGTTAGCGCCCGCGCAAAAATAACTGCGCAGATTCGGACCTCGAGGCTCCTGGGGGCGCGGCCCGCTGGGCCGCGCTGCGCGGGCCGGAGGCCCGCGCCCCCAGGCATCGGTCGATCCACGAAAATGTAAAGTAACTCTTGCGCGGGCGCTTACCCGCACGCCATCTGAATTGAACCATGCCCAAAACAGCGACCTACGCAGATTCTAACCGATTTCGAGCCAGGAGCAAGGACCGGAGCAACGAACCGCGAATCGCGCGAGTGGGGGCGACGAACCGCGAATTACGCCAATGACCGCGAATGCCGGCATGGCTCAAAGCGGGCGGCGCAGGGGTAAGCGCCCGCGCAAAAATACTTGCGCAGATTCGGACCTCGAGGCTCCTGGGGGCGCGGCCCGCTGGGCCGCGCTGCGCGGGCCGGAGGCCCGCGCCCCCAGGCATCGGTCGATCCACGGAAATGTGAAGTAATTCTTGCGCGGGCGCTAAGACCGCTCGAGGTCCGAACGTAGGGGCGGGCCTTGTGCCCGCCCTCGCGGCGACACCGCGCGTTCTAGAGACTTGCCGCCAATCGCGGGCGCCCACAAGGGGCGCCCCTACGGGAGGCGGCCGACCGCAGTCTGGAACCCGACTTTGAACCATGCCCGAATTCGCGGACCGTCAGCGGTCCCGCGTGACGACGTAGGGGCGCTGGAACTGGATCTTCACGGTTTGGATGCCGTGGAGCTTCGGGCAGGCCATAAGGACCAAGCGTAGATTCTTCATCTTGAGGTCCACCGGGACCTCCCCGAATTTCTCGGTCACCGGGGAGCGGCCCCACTGGATCGGCACCAGGTTTTTCAGCACGTCCTCGGCCCAAATCACGATCTCGGAATCGCGGGCGTTCTTCCGGCCCTCCACGTTCTCGACGTCGATCGCGATGAGCCCGACGTCCTTCGAAAGGTCGTAGTCGATGACGCTCTGCGCCACCGCGACCCCGGCCTCGACCGCGGGATCGTGCCAGGGCTGACCGGGGTCCGCGGGCGCCGAGACCACGCCGACGACCACGGGGATGTAGAACCGCACGTCGGGCGTGCGCGAGTACTTGCCGGGGAGCCGCACCGACTCGCGGTCGACCAGGTAGTAGTTCCCCTTCTGCTCGACCGAGGCCACCGGCCGGCGGATCTCGAGCTGGATCCGCAGGCGGTTCGGCAGCTCTTTCCGGATCCGGACGACGCGCGCGACCCAGGGGTTTCGCTTGTAGAACTCGGCCACGCGCTCGGTCAGGTCGGCCTGGAAGATGCTGACCTTCCCCGCAAAGGGCAACTCGCCGACGGAGAAGTCCAACCCCTTGCCGGCCCACTGCGGGCGGCTGAGAACGGCGAGGCTCCGCGCATCCACCTGGTAGCGCTCTTCGTGGAGGAGGTGGTCGTACACCTTGCGGTGGACGAGGAGGAGCAGCCACGCCACGCCGCCGACGACGGCGACGGCCATGCCCCAGCGGTAGAGCGCCAGAGTGACGAGACGGGCGAAGCCGGCGAAGGCGCGTGCGGCCTTCCCGGCAGCCATCGAGGCAGCAGCCACCCCGTATCTCCTCAAGCGCCGATAACGAATGAGTATTCGCCCCCGAACCGACTCCCCCCTTGCCGGGGAGCACCACAGGATATTATCGGCGACGGCCGAGCGGCCCTTGAGCTGTTTTTTCGGAGGACGGCCCCGCGGCCGCTAGCGCGGACGCGCCACGGCCGACAACGCTTCCTGCACCAGCCGGTCGCACAGCTCGGCGAAGGAGATGCCCGCGGCCCGGGCGGCCTTCGGGAAGAGGCTCCGCTCCGTCATGCCGGGGATGGTGTTCACCTCGAGCAGCATCGGCTCCCCAGTGGCCGGCAGCATCACGTCGACGCGCGAGAAGCCCTTGCAGCCGAGCGCGCGGTGGGCGCCGAGACCCGCCTCCTGGACGCGACGCGTCGCCTCGGGGTCGAGCGGCGGGGCAACGACGTACTCGGTCCGCGTGTCCTGGTACTTGGCCTGGTAGTCGAAAAATTCGCGCCTCGGCCGCAGCTCCACGAGCGGCAATGCCCGCTCCCCCAGGATGCCCACGGTCAGCTCGGCGCCGGCGACGAACCGCTCCACGAGGGCGTCGGGGCCGAACCGCCACGCCTCGGTGAGCGCAGCGTCGAGCGCGGCGGCTTCGCGCACGATCGATACCCCCACGCTCGAGCCCTCGGCGCGCGGCTTGACCACCACGGGCAGGCCGAGGGAGGCCAGGCCCGCACGCGCTCTTTCGCAACCCTCGGAAGCGGGGCAGACGCGCCAGGGCGAAGTCGACAGGCCGGCCGCTACGAAAAGTTCCTTGGCCTGGACCTTGTCGAGGGCGAGACGGCTCGCGCGCGGCCCCGACCCGGTGTAGGGAAGCTCGCGCGCTTCGCAGAGGGTCTGGATGCCGCCGTCCTCGCCGAACCGGCCGTGCAGGGCGACGAAGGCCGCGTCGCAGCAGCCGGGCGCCAGCTCCTCCACTCGCTCGTCCCGCACGTCCACGGGGAGCACGGTGAAGCCCCGGGACCGCAGGGCGTCGGCGACGGCCGCGCCGGACCGGAGGGAGATCTCCCGCTCGGAGGAAAAGCCGCCCATGAGCACCGCGACGCGCATCGGAGTATCCCTTCCAGTCGTGGCCTACCAGACCTTGATTTCCAGCTCCAGCTCGACGCCGAGCCGCCGCTTGACCTCCGCCTGCACGACCTCGACCAGCTCGAGGACGTCGCGGGCCCGCGCCCCGCCCTGGTTCGTGATGAAGTTCGCATGCACCGGCGACACGAGCGCGCCGCCGAGGCGTCGGCCCTTCAGGCCCGCCGCCTCGATCACGCGGCCCGCCTTGTCCCCCGGCGGGTTCTTGAAGACGCAGCCCGCGCTCGGCAGCGAGAGCGGCTGGCTCTTCGCCTTCTCCTCGTGGATGCGCTGGGAGATTTCTTTCAGCCGCGCGGGCTCGCCGCGAGCCAGCGCGAGGCGCGCCTCGAGCACGGCCATGCCGTCCAGCCGCGAGCGCCGATACTGGAAGCCGGCCTCCGCGCGCGTGAGCGTTCGGACCCTGCCCCCGGCGTCGAGCACGGTCACGGCCTCCACGACATCCCCCAGCTCTCCGTACTTGCCGCCCGCGTTGCCGAAGACCGAGCCGCCGAGGCTGCCGGGGATGCCCACGAGCGTTTCGAGGCCGGCGAGGCCGCGCTCTCGCGTGCGTTGGATGAGCGCCATCAGGTTGAGCCCCGCCCCGGCGAGGACGGCTTCCCCTTCGACCTCGAAGCGCTGGAAGCGGCGGAAGGCGACCACCGCGTCCACGCCCTCGTCGCGCACGAGCACGTTGGCGCCGCCGCCGAGGAACCGCGGCGCCAGGCCGAGCGAGCGGGCCTCCGCGAGCATGCCGGCCAGCTCGTCGGCGGAGCCCGGCTGCAGGAAGAAGCGGGCGGGTCCGCCGAGTTTGTACGTCGTATGACGCGCCATCGGCTCGTCGCGGAGGCAGGAGGTCCCGAAGCGCGTGAACGGCGGAGAGGCGACCATCGTCATGGGGCCACCTGACAGGCGGGCGTACAAGCGTCGCTCGGCTCGAGGGCCGAGAGGTCACGGACGAGCTGGGGGGCGAGCGTGCCGATGCTGCCGGCACCCATCACCACCAGGACGTCCCCGGCGGCAAGCCCGGACCGCGCGAAAGCCCGAACCGCGTCGAACGTGCCCACGTACCGGGCCCGGCCCCCCGCCTCGGGGATGCGCTCGGCCAGCATCGCGCTCGAGACCGACTTCTTGTCCTCCTCGGTGTCGCGCGCGCCGTAGATGTCGGGCAGGAGCACGAGGTCCGCGCCCGCGAGCGCCACGGCGAATTCGCCGAGCAGGTGGCGCGTACGGCTGTGTTGGTGGGGCTGGAAGACGCAGCACAGCCGCCGGCCCGGGTAGATCTCGCGCAGCGAGGAAAGGACGGTCCGGATTTCGGTCGGGTGATGCCCGTAGTCGTCCAGGACCGCGACGCCTCGCGGCTCGCCGAGGAAATGGAGCCGGCGCGCCACGCCGCCGAAGGACTCGAGCCCGCGCTCGACGTCCGCCGGCGTCGCACCGGCGTCGACGGCCGCGGCGACCGCGGCGAGGGCGTTGGCCACGTTGTGGCGGCCCGGGACGCGCAGGCGGCACTCGGCGAAGACACGGCCCTCGCGCAGGAGCTGGATCCGGCGTCGGCCGTCGCGGATCTCCAGCGTCTTCGCGGTCCAGGTCGCCTCGCCGGCCAGGGCGAAGGTCTCGATGCGGGCGGCGCCGCGACGGGCGGCGGAGAGCGCCCGCGGATCCTCGGCATTCGCGACCACGAGCCCCCCGGCCGGGACCCGGGCGGCGTAGGTCGCGAAGGACTCGACGATCTCGTTCAGGTCGCGGTAGTAGTCGAGGTGATCCTCCTCGATGTTCGTGATGATCGCGGTCCGGGGATGGAGATTGTGGAAGGAGCGATCGAATTCGCAGGCCTCGACGACGAAATGCGGGCCCTTGCCCGCGCGGGAGCTGCCGCCGAGGCACGGGACCTGGCCGCCGATCACGAAGCTGGGGTCCTTCCCCGCGACGCTCAGGATCGAGGCGACCATCGCGGTCGTCGTGGTCTTGCCGTGGCAACCGGCGACCGCCACCGTGCGGCGGGTCTCGCTGATCCGGCCGAGGAGCTGCGCGTACTTCAGGACGGGCAGGCCGAGCAGGCGCGCCCGCGCCAGCTCGGGGTTCTCGTCGCGGATCGCGGCCGAGCGCACGACGAACTGGGCGTCACCGGGCACGTGGTCCGGCGAGTGTCCGAGGAAGAGCCGCACGCCGGCGGACGCGAGGGCCTGGGTCGTCTCGGAGGCTGTGAGGTCGGAGCCGGAGACCTCGACGCCCTCGGACAGGAGGCAGCGGGCGAGCCCGCTCATGCCGATCCCGCCGATGCCGACAAAATGGACCTTTCCCACGGCCGAGTCCTTCCGCAACAATTCCCGCACCCGCTCCAGGAGCCCGGTGACCGGTACGGTCGCCACCTGGACACCCTCCTGCAAGACTACCCTACCCGCGAGGGCATGTAAAGCAACAAGCCGAAGTGAGGCTAAAATCGTTCTCTCCGTCCGTTGCCAGAGATGATCGCCGGTAGAGGACGGTGGACTCAGCGCCCGGCCTCTGCGTCTCCGCGTCTCTGTGTAAAAGTCTCGCGTTCGACCGACACGGCCGGGCCGAATTTCAAATTGCAAAAAGTCAAATTTCAAATTTCGCCCGCGTCTAGCTGGGACGCAGAGCCATGATCCAGCCATTTGCCGCCGTCGGTCGAGTTTAGCCTCAGTTCGGGTTGTTGATGTAAAGGCGATTCCTGTGGCTTGATGGTTGGCGATTGCTGATTGCTGATTGCTGACGAACCTTCCGGGGGCAGAGAGGTCAACCGCGCGTCCGGTGCGCGAGCGAGCGCGAGGCGTGCGACTGCGCCAGTTCCAGGACGGCACGCGCGATTTCGACGGCGGCGCCGGGCCGGCCGAGTCGGAGGGCGCCCTCCGAGAGCGTGGCGAGCCGGTCCGGATCGAAGAGGAGCCCCTCGAGCTGCCGGGCGGGCGGCGCCGCCAGGAGCGCCGCCTCCTCGAGGAGCACCGCCGCGCCCGCACGCTCGGCCTCGCGCGCGTTGAGCAGTTGGTGATTCTCGGCCGCGTGCGGGTAGGGCACGGCCACCGACGGCACGCCGAGCGCCGTGAGCTCGGCGAGCGTCGTCCCCCCCGCGCGCGCGACCACGAGGTCCGCGGCGCCGTAGACGAGGTGCATGTCCTCCCAGAATTCTTCGACGCGCGCGCGAATGCCCGCGCGTCGCCAGGCGTAGGCGGCTTCCGGCCGGTCCTGCCGGCCGGTAAGGTGGATGACCTGGACGCGCCCGGCGAGCTCCGACCAGTCGCGCACGCGCTCGATGACCCATTGGTTGAGGGCGCGCGCCCCCTGGCTGCCCCCGAGGATGGCGAGGGTCTTGAGGCCCGGCGCGAGGCCGAGACGCGTTCGCGCTTCGGCGCTGGGCGTGCGCACGACCTCTTCGCGCACCGGATTCCCGAGGACGACGGCGCGTGCCCGGACGCGGGGCTTGAACCAGGCTAGCGAGCCTTCCCACTGCAGGAAAAGGCGGTCGGCGAAGCGCGACGTCACGCGGGTCGCCTTGCCGGGGAGCACGTTTTGCTCGAGGAGTGCGAGGGGGAGGCGCGCGAGGCCCGCGGCCATCGCGGGTCCCAGCTCCGCGTAGCCGCCGAGGCCGACCACGACGTCCGCGCCGAAGTCCTTCAGCTCCTCCAGCGACCGGCCCATGGAGAGGAGGGCGCGCGGCAGGAAGGCCAACCCGCTTTTCCGGATGCCCTCCCAACGCGGGGAGGACATGGGGCGCGCGTCGAAACCGTAGCGTGCGAGCGTCGGGACGTCGAGCGGGCGGTCGGTGCAGAGGAAGCGCACGGCCCCGTCCGGGTCGACCCGCCGCAGGGCCTGGGCGAGAGCGACGCCCGGGAAAAGATGTCCGCCCGTCCCGCCTCCCGCGAGGAGCACGCGCATACGCCACTCTGAATGACCGACACTTTTTTTCCAAGAAGGCCGCGGAGGCCGGAAGCCCCCGGCTACGCCACTTCGCTCCGCGCCGGCCGGTAGGCCGGCAGCAACGGCTCGAAGGCGGGCGCCCCTCCCCCGTCGGGCAAGGGCTCGGCCGCTTCCGGCTCTGCCTCCGGCGAGGGTTCGGCTTCTTCCTCCTCCTCGAACGAGGCCCGCGTGGCGACGTTCGCGACGATGCCGACGGCCGCGAGGGAGAGGATGAGGTTCGACCCGCCGTAGCTGACGAACGGGAGCGAGATGCCTTTGGTGGGGACGCAGGCCGTCACGACGGCGACGTTGAACGCCGCCTGGAGGCCGATGGCGAAGAGGACGCCGAAGGAGAGCAGGAAGCCGAAGCGATCGGGCGCGCTCCGCCAGATCGCGCGGCCCGCGACGAGGAGCGTGAGGAAGAGGGCGAGGACGGTGAGCGTGCCGGCGAGCCCGATTTCCTCGCCGAGGACGGCGAAGATGAAGTCGGTGTGGCGTTCGGGGAGGAAGAAGAGCTTTTGGCGCGACAAGCCGAGACCGACGCCGGTATCGCCGCCCGCGCCGAGCGCGATGAGCGCCTGGAGGATCTGGTGTCCTTTGCCGAGCGGGTCGGCCTCCGGGTGGAGGAAGGCGAAGATGCGGTCGCGGGCATGACCGAACTTGTGGTACGCCACGTAGGCGGCGACCGGGGTGGCAAGGAGGGCGACGGGGGCGAAGTGCCACACGCGCGCGCCGCCTGCGACGAGGAGGGCGACGGACACGACCGCGAGGAAGGCCGTGGTGCCCAAGTCGGGTTCGAGGACGGTGAGGCCGCAGAGGGCGCCGAGGATGAGGAGGGCGGGGAGAAAGCCCTTGAAGAAGGAGCGGAGCCGTTCCGGGTCGGCGGCGGCATAGGCCGAAAAAAAGAGGATGGCGGTCAGCTTGGCCAGCTCGGAGGGCTGGAAGCCGATGGGGCCGAGACGGAGCCAGCGGCGGGCGCCATGTTGCACGTCGCCGACGCCGAAGGCCAGCACCGCACCGAGGAGACCGACGGTGACGACGAGGAGGGGCCAGCGCAGCCGGAACCAGAAGCGGTAATCGACGTGCATGGTGACGGCGAGGGCCAGGAGGCCGAGGCCGACCCAGAGCCCCTGGCGGCGGAGGTAGTGGAACCCGTCGGCGATCCGCCCGCTTCTTTCGGACGAGAGATAGCTGGCGCTGTAGACCATGATGACGCCGATGGCCAGGAGCACGCCGACGGCGAAGAGCATCAGGTTTCGGCTGCGGATCATAGGTCCTCGCGGTCACGAGGGGCCGCCGCGCCGCGGTTCAGGGGCGCCCGTGCGCGCCCGTCCCGACGGCCCTCTCCTCCGCCGATAGTATCATCGGCCGGCGCGGCCCGGTTCTTGAGAAGCTTCCGTGGCGGGGGGTGGCAACGGCGGGCGGAGCGGGGACGCGGCCCGGCGGTGGTTGCCGCGCGAAGGTCCGGCGCACAAATGCCCGCGCACGCCGTGTTTCCCCAGCCGGCGCTTTCCTGGGGGTTTCGCCGACCTTTTGCCCGACGCAAGCCCGGGCAGGGTTCAAAGCGGCCAAACAACGGGGGACACGATCCTGAATTCCAGGAGGGTCCCCGGAGGCTCGCAAGCCCTTTCCCGAATTCAGGTCATGTCCCCGTTTTGCTCCCCTTGAGCGGGCGACGTCTGTGACCCCGGTTTGAACCATGCCCTTTTGCCCGACGCAAGCCGGGTATTCACCGGTGCCCGCGACTTGCGTCCACATGGGGGTGCAGGGCTTGCGCCCTGCACCCGCTCTCGCACGGGGTGTCAGCAGCACCTCCCTTCTTTCTCCCGGCGCCGGCCCCGCACCCAACGGGCTCAGTGCCCTTCAACCGGGTCACCCCGTCGGTGCAGGGCGGAAGCCCTGCACCACAAGGGCTCTGGGTCGGGTGAGAAAAACGCCGGGCAGCGCTCGACCAAAGCCCGGCTCGCTCTCCCTGCGCCCCCACGGCAACCCGTCTCGCGAGCGCGACGGGCGCCGCGGTCGCGCTCGGGGTCGACGCCCACCGCGAGGGCACTGTTCGGCGAGTCACAACTTGACGAGTCGTGACTCGTCAAAGTACGACTTGACAAATGTACACTCGGTGCGCTAGGCGATCGACCATGCACGACTTCATCGGACGCACGCGCGAGCTGGCGGTGCTCGAGTCGGCCTTTCGCGCGCCGGGCTCGGCCTTCCTCCCGATCTACGGCCGACGACGGGTCGGCAAGAGCGAGCTGATCCTGCATTTTCTGCGGGGCAAGCCTGCCGTCTACGCCGTCGGCAAGACCGCGCCCGCCGAGTCCCAGATCCGCGAGTTTCTCCGCGCGGCGGCCGCCGCCCTCCGGGAGCCGCTCCTCGCCACCTTTCCCGCCCCCGACTGGGGCGCGGCGCTGCGCGTCGTCGTCGAACGCGGTCCGCGGCGGGGCAAGCTCATCCTCGCCCTGGACGAGTTCCAGTGGATGGCCCAGGCCTCCCCCGAGCTCCCCTCCGTGCTCCAGGGCCTCTGGGACCGGGAGTGGCGGGGCGGCACGGAAGTCCTGCTGATCCTGTGCGGCTCTTACATGGGCTTCATGGAGCGCGACCTCCTCGGAAAAAAAAGCCCCCTGTTCGGCCGCCGGACCGGGCAGATCCTGCTCAAACCCTTCGGCTACCGCGAGGCGGCCCGCTTCCATCCCGGCCTCTCCGCGGCCGACCACGCGCGGATCTACTTCCTCTGCGGCGGCATCCCGCTCTACCTGCGCTCTTTCTCGCGAGAGCGCTCGGTCGATACGAACATCACGGCGACGCTGCTCGACGAGTACGCGCCCCTCTATCGCGAGCCGGATTTCCTCCTCCGCGAAGAGTTGCGCGAGTTGGAACACTACTACGCGATCCTCCTGGCTCTCGCCTCCGGCGCGGCCCCCAGTCGCGTCATCTCCGCCCGGACCGGGATCGGCGATCGAAGCCTCCACTACTACCTGAGCCGGCTGGAAGAGCTCGGCTACCTGGCCCGCCGCTACCCCCTCACCGGCCGCCCGCCCGTGCAACGGCAGGTACGCTATCGGCTGGAGGATCCGCTCCTCCGCTTCTGGTTTCGTTTCGTCTGGCCGAACGTCAGCCTGATCCTGCGCCTGGGCCCGAACCGTGCCTTCGCGGAACTCGTGCGCCCCGAGCTGGAGGCCTACTGGGGAAGCTGTTTCGAACGCTTGTGTCGCGAGGCGCTGCCCGCCCTCCACGCCGCCGAAGGGGTGGCCGCCGCCTGCGAAATCGGGGAATACTGGGATGCGGCCACGCAGATCGACCTGGTCGCGTTGCGCAACGACGGCTGGACCGAAATCGGCGAGTGCAAGTGGGGCGCGGTCCGCTCGACCCGCGCGCTCGCCGCGGAGCTGGAAGCGAGGGTCGCCGGCTACCCGCACGAGCGCAAGGCCAGCCTCGGCCGTCGCATCTTCACCCGCAACCGGCTGGACGCCGTGCCCGCCGCCGCGGCCGCGCCCGTGCGTCTCCACTGCCTGGAGGACCTGTATGCGCTGAAGGCGCCGGAGTGAAATCGGAGCCCAACCGCGGATTCACCGCAACCGATCCGCCTCGCCCCCGCCTCGCCCCCGCCTCCCCCCCGCCTCCCCCCCGCCTCGCCCCCGCCTCGCCCCCGCCTCCCCCCCGCTCCCCCCCGCCTCCCCCCCGCCTCGCCCCCGCTCACGCCCCGCAGCACTTCTTGTGCTTCTTGCCGCTGCCGCAGGCGCAGGGATCGTTCCGCCCCTGCTTGGCCGCCTCGCGCACCACAGGCTTCGGCCCCACTTCCTTGCCCTCGACGAAATACCAGGCGCCCTCCTCGCGCGCGAAGGTCGAGACCTCGTGGTGTTTCTGCGCGATGCCGCGCCGCGTGAAGTTCACGACGAATTCGACCTCGCCCTCCCGATCGTCCGGACCGCCCCCGGTTGTCTTCAGGATTTCCAGGGAGTGCCACTCGGAATTCTTCGACCAGTCGCGGCTGCTCTGCTCGTCGTAGCCGGACCGGTGGGCCGGGTGGAGCGAGGTGCGCAAGTAGGGGATCTGCTGCTCGACGTAGGCGCTGTACCGGGAGCGCATCAAAAGCTCAGCGGTCGCCGCCGGCCGCGTTCCCTCGATGACCGGACGACAACACTCGTCGTAGGACAACGGCAGACCGCACGGGCATGGTTTCATGGCGAAGTCGGCATTCGGAAGGTGGACGAGCGGGCGGCGTCACACAAGACTCGGCCGCAGGGGGTCGGGCGTGGCATTCGCGGGCAGTGCCGCGCGAATTCGCCGTGCCATCCCACGCGCGCGATTCTACCCGTCGGCGCGGAGACGAGCAAGCCCGATTTCATGTTCGAGGTGCGGTGAGGAACCTGTCCGCCCCGATGCAGACAAAGGCGAGCCCGACCTCTCCCGGGCGCCCGGACCGCGTTGCGAAACGGTAGCGGCAACTCGAACCCGAACGCGGTGGTGCGGTGCATGCAGGAAGCCCTGCAGTCCAAGGCCGATGCACACGGTCGACAGAAACACCGCCAGGCCGCCCTTGCTGGAACCGGACTCCCTTTTACCGGACGAGGTTGAAGCATGCCCATTTTTCAGGCGACGCCGCGGTGGACCGCCTCGACCCCGCCCGGCCGGCCGCAGGGTGCGACTTCCGTCCGCTGGAGACCTCGATGCGGATCGAGCCCTGACCGGGGAGCCGCTCCCTCTCTACCGCTGCCTGCGGCCCTCCGAAGGGTCAGCATCGACGGACAATTGCCGCCACCAAGTCGGCCACTTCCGCGAGACAAGGGGGGGCGTCACAACCGATCCGCCGTGTCGCGCGCATCACTTGTGCCTGTCCCACTTCTCCTTTGGCGAGGTGCGCCACGGGCCGCCACGAATGCGGCCCGGGCGCGCGGCCTAGCTCACCACCACATCACCGCGGTCTCGCCCGCATGATCGGCGTAGTACAGGCGCAGCCGCAGCACATACTTGCTGCCGCGTGACATGCGCAACTTGAGGTAGGCATTGCGGTCTTCGCCGCTGTCGTCGTCCCCGCCGCGGTATTTGAATTCGCCGTTCACATCCTCAAACAGCACGATCACTACGTCAGAGGCGCCGAAGGTGCGAATCTCGTAGTTGCGGCTACGCTTGGGCAGCATGCGCAGGTCCACCTGCTGGCCGGCTCCGATGTTCAGCGGGCGTGACTCCATCAACTTCAGCTCCGGGAGGCCGGCGACAGGGCCCTGCGCCGGGTAGAGCTGCTTGACGTACGTCTGGTCGCGCGCAGAGAGACCACCGGCAGGCTGCAGCGGCTGGGTTCGATATTGCGGCGGCTCCAAGATGAGCCCGGCCTCGAACGGGTAGTGCATCACCGAGTTCGGATCCCACTGCGTTCCCTGCACCGTGTTCTCCGGCAGTTTGCGCAGGATATTGAAAAAGGTCTTCTGCCGGCTCCAACTGTTGGGTGGCTTGGCCAGCGCGGCGTAGACGTTTTCGTCGTTCCAGACGATGCCCGAGAACGGGTTCTGGTGCTCATGCTCGAAGCCAAGCGTGTGGCCAATTTCGTGGATCGCGGTATCGAGGTCGCCGGTGAGGTTCCAGCCGAAGTTCATGGTGCGTTGGTCGCTGGCTTGGTCCAGAATGGCACGGCCCACATAAGACCAAGCGCCGTCGCCTGCCATGAAGCCGATGCGCACCAGGGCCTGATCGCGTGAGGCAACTTCCTTGAACTTCAGCCCGATGCCCAGATCAGCCCAGGCCTTGAAGCCGCCGCGCACTACCTCTTTCTGCGACTCGGCGCCGACCCAGCTCACAAATTGCACACTCCCGTCGGCCAAAACGACGTTCTCGCCGTCAGTGGGTTGATTGAAGAAATAGTAGCTCAGGACGGTGCCATTGACCCACTTCTCGCCCACCGCATGAATGGCACTGGCGCGGTCGTCGCTCACGCCCGGGCCGAACCTGCGCGGCAGGGTGGGACGCGCATGGCAGTAGCGGTGGGTGTACCCCGGCGCCCTTTCAGCAGCAGCCGCGGGGGCGGCCTTGGCGTCCACGGACTTTGCGGCGTCGGACTTTGGTGCAGGTTGGCGGGCCATGGTGCTGCTCCAGCAGAGAACCTTTCGGAACCTGTAAGTCCGGGCGGCGTCGCACAGGATCCGGCCGGTGGGGTGGACGGCGTGTCGAGGACCTACTTGGGGCATGCACCGCCACCCGGAGGGCCGTCGCATGCCCCAGGTAATGCCCCGAGAGCTCTCCCGCCGTCCACCGCGCGCGATTCTACCCGTTTGCATAGCACGGAGCAAGCGAGATTCAGTATGTGCAGCTCCGACGAATACGCTTGTAGGAATTCTCTACAGCGGAAACGCCTGCGGGTGCGCCGGGGAGTCGGGGTCGAGTCAGGGGAGCCACGGCGACACGGCGGGCGGGATCGCGAGGCGACCAGGTACCTGGGCGGGCTTGGGCGGTGCTTGCTGTCCTCCAATGGCGGTGATTAGCGGTCGGCCCGAAGCGAAGCGCCGCCGGCACGAGACGCAACGAATTTGGACTGGCACCTTCGCAGCACCTTACGTTCTACGAAACGGTCGGGAGAAGGGAGAGTGAGGGAAACGAAAGAGAGCACGAGGGGTGCAGCGGGGACTTGGTCGCCTACGCGCTCGGAGGCACGGGCCGCGCAAGGAGGTGGGTTCCTGCCGGGCAGGTAGCTACCTGAGGTGCGAACGATCCGTGGTCGTGAGGGCTGCAGTATTTGAGTTGCGGTGACGAACCGGTCCGCCCAGCTTCGGACAGAACTCCAGCCAGGGGCGGCGGCCGCCAGGACTCCTCGGCCCCACCGGCCTTCCACCCTTTTGCTTGACTTCTCGATGCCGCCCCACTATGCTGTTCCTCCGCAACATTTGCGCGATGTGCGCAGATGTTGCGGAGGAACAGCACGCTCCGAAGCTCCCGCGGTGGCGGGAGCGAAGGAGGGTGCGCTCCTTTGCGCCCGCGCAAGAATTACTTTACATTTTCGTGGATCGACCCATGCCTGGGGGCGCGGCCCAGAGGGCCGCGCCCCCAGGAGCCTCGAGGTCCGAGTCTGCGCAGTTATTTTTGCGCGGGCGCTTTGGTTGCGCCCACCGGCCGCGGTAGGCTACCCGCCCTCTTGAACCCGTTCGGTGGGGGCGCGCCCCCGCCCCCACGCACCCACCCCGCCTGGAAGCGTTCCACCCCTTGGGGCGTCGCCAAACGGTAAGGCAGTGGACTCTGGATCCACGATCTGGGGGTTCGAATCCCTCCGCCCCAACCACTCCTCCCCTTCCTGGCGATGCACACATGACCGACGCCCCAAGCCCCAACAACTTCATCCGCCAGATCATCGACGCGGACCTCGCCGCCGGCAAGCACGCCGCCGGCATCGTCACCCGCTTCCCCCCCGAGCCGAACGGCTACCTCCACATCGGCCACGCGAAGTCGATCTGCCTCAATTTCGGCATCGCCCGCGACTACGGCGGACATTGCAACCTCCGCTTCGACGACACCAACCCCGAAAAGGAAAGCGTCGAGTATCTCGATTCGATCAAGGAGGACGTGCGCTGGCTCGGCTTCGATTGGGGCACGCACCTCTACCACGCCGCCGATTATTTCGAGCAGCTCTACGAATGGGCCTGCAAGCTGATCCGGGACGGCAAAGCCTTCGTCTGCGACCTCACGCCGGACGAAATCCGCGAGACCCGCGGCACGCTGACCAAGCCCGGCACGGACTCTCCCTACCGCCATCGGTCGGTCGAGGAGAACCTCGACCTCTTCCGTCGCATGCGGGCCGGTGAATTCCCCGACGGCGCGAAGGTGCTGCGCGCCAAAATCGACATGGCCGCGGCGAACCTGAGCCTGCGCGATCCGGTCATGTACCGGCTCCGCCGCGCCACCCATCACCGCACGGGCGACCAGTGGTGCCTGTACCCGATGTACGATTGGGCGCACGGCCAGTCCGACGCCCTCGAGGGGATCACCCATTCGATCTGCACGCTGGAGTTCGAGATCCACCGGCCGCTCTACGACTGGTATCTCGAACAGGTGGCGCCGCCCCACCGCCCGCGCCAGTTCGAGTTCGCGCGGCTCAACATGACCTACACCATCATGAGCAAGCGCATGCTCCTGGAGCTGGTCCAGGACCGCCACGTCTCGGGTTGGGACGACCCGCGCATGCCCACCCTCGCCGGCCTGCGACGCCGCGGCATCCGCCCGGAAGCCATCCGCCTCTTCTGCGACCGCATCGGCGTCGCCAGGGCTGACAGCACCGTGGACATGGAGCTGCTCGAAAACTCGGTGCGCGAAGATCTCAACACGATCGTTCCCCGCGTGCTCTGCGTGCACCGGCCGCTGCGCGTCGTCCTGGAGAACTACCCCACAGACCTCGTCGAGGAAATCGAGCTGCCGTACTTCCCCGATGATCCGCCCAAAATGGGCACTCGCAAAGTCCCGTTCTCAGGCGCGCTCTTCATCGAGCAGGACGACTTCCTCGAGAACCCGCCGAAGAAATTCTTCCGCCTCTCGCCGGGCAAGGAAGTCCGCCTCCGCGGCTGCTACGTGATCAAGTGCACGGGCGTAGTGAAGGACGAGCGGACAGGCGAGGTCGTCGAGCTCCGCGCGACCTACGACCCCGAGACGCGCACGGACGCGCCGAAGGACGGGCGGAAAATCGGCGGCACGATCCACTGGGTTTCGGCGGCGCACTCGGTGCCGGTCCAGGTGCGGCTGTACGACCGGCTCTTCTCCGTGCCGAATCCGGCGGCGGGTGAAGCGGATTTCAAGACGCACCTGAACCCGAGTTCGCTGGAAGTTCTCCCGGACGCGCGCGCCGAGCGGAGCGTGGGCGAGGCGAAGCCCGGCGACCGGTTCCAGTTCGAGCGGCGCGGCTTCTACGTCGCGGACATGAAGGACTCGCGGCCGGGCGCACCGGTGTTCAACCGGATCGTTTCGCTTCGCGACAGTTGGGCGAAGGTCGCGAAGGCCGGCGGGGCGTAGGGGACAACGCCGGTCGGCTACGGCGGCGGGAGCCTGCGGAAGGTGCGGAGAGATGCTTCCCAATTCCGGCCTGGTTCAAGTCCGGCCGCCTGGTGGGCGTGCAATGTCGATCCTGAGTACCGCCCCACAGAATTGGGTGACCAATTTGCTCGGCGATTTTGGCCGCCCGCTTCGTTGCGCTCGCTCGCCGTAGTTCTCCGTTACTACGCCTCGCTCGCGCGCCTCGCGGGCGGCCAAACTTGCCTTCGCCTATTGGTCACCGACTTCCGTGGAGCGGTACTGAGGTTGCACGACCTCGGGACGCTTGAAGCGGAACGGGTCCGCGACGGACACACGGAACCGCGACCGTGAGGGAGCGGTCTCCGCGCGCTCTTCCAGAGCCGCGGATTCGACCTCGCTGCCCGATGGGTTCGCCGGGCGCTCCCACGCGGGTCGACGGCCTCGAACCGGAGGTCATTGCAGGACGCCCCCAGACCGCTTCCTCACGGTCGCGGTTCGGTTTCCACGCGGCCCGGCCTGCGCTCCGAAGCTTGCTGCGAGCGAGCACAGGAGAGAGGGCCGCGCCCCCAGGAGCCGTGAGGGCGGCGCGGGCGTAGTGATGCTCGCGCGGGCGCCTACGAGGGACTCTCCGCCGTTTCCCCTTCCCTCTTCACTCCCGAGCCCGGCGGCTCCTCCACCACGTAGGTCTGGTGCAGGTGGACGGGTTGCTGTTTGCGGCGCATGCGCATGTTGATCAATTCGACGACCAGGGAGAAGGCCATGGCGAAGTAGATGTACCCCTTGCTGACGTGGGCGCCGAGGGCTTCCGCGACGAGCATGACGCCGATGAGGATCAGGAAGGCTAGGGCGAGGATCTTGAGCGTGGGGTGGCGGTCGACGAAGGCGCCGATCGGGCCCGCGAGCCGGAGCATGACGAGGACGGCGGCGACGACGGCGGCGATCATGATCGGAATGTCGCGCGCCATGCCGACCGCGGTAATGACCGAGTCGAGCGAAAAGATGATATCGAGGATCATGATCTGGGCGATGACGGCGCCGACGGCGGCCCCGCCGTCGCCGCCGGGCCCGTGTTGGGTCGCGCCTTCCAGCTTGTCATGGATTTCGTAGGTCGACTTGGCGATCAGGAACAGGCCGCCGACCAGCAGGATCAGGTCCTTGCCGGCGAAACCGTGACCGAAGAGCACAAACAGGGGCGTGGTGAGGCGCATCATCCAGGTCAGGCCGAGCAGGAGGCCGATGCGCATGAACATGGCCCCGAGCAGGCCGAGCCGGCGCGCGCGCGGCTGTTCGTTTTGCGGGAGCTTGCCGACCAGGATGGTGATGAAGATGATGTTGTCGATGCCCAGGACGATCTCGAGCACGCTCAGCGTAAGGAGCGCGACCAGCCCCTCCGTCGTGAAGAACGGGGCGAGGAATTCGGGCATGAGCAATCGCCTCTAGTAGGGGCACTCGGGCGTTGCGCGGCGCACTGCGCACGGCTCACCGCGGGTCGCATCTACATAGCATTTCCACCGTTGGGGCGTCAAGGAGGGATTTTCGAAAGCAGAGGAGGGACGGGCACAACGCCCCCTCCGCGCCGCGCAAGTCGCATCCAGGGGAAAGCCCCCCGGGGAAAGCCCCCCGGGGCAGGCCGGTCGCCGATTCCGCCTGGGGGCGCGGGCCTCCCTCCATCGCTCGCTCGACGCGAGCTACGGAGCGCAGGCCGGCCCGCGCGAACGGTCGCACGAGTTTCTACCCGCCGCGCAAGAGTTGGCGAAGGTTTCCGCAGTTCGTCAACGGGCCACTCGCCCGCGAGTGCGGGCTGGGACTTTCGCGAAGGCACCCGCCCGGGCGACGCTGCCCGGGCGTACGGCAAACAAGCCCGTGCATGCGTCGAATTCCAGGTCGCGGCCTCAGTCGCCCCACGGACTCTGAACCATGCCCGCGGGCAGGCGACTCCGGCCTCCCATGAGGGATGTCGTGATGCGGACGGGACGCGTGCGCGGTGAAGGCCTCGCGACCCTGCTCCTTGGCGGGGCGGGGCTGACCGCCTGGTGGGCGACCCGAGCGGTGACTCAGGAAGGGCAGCCTCCCAGGGCCGCGGGACGGCCGACGGCGGTGAGGCCTTCCATCGGCGGGGGGCACACGGGTGACAATCGAGGCGGGGGCCGAGAGGGGCGCGAAGGGCACGTTGACGCCGGCGTCCTGGGCGCGCTGCTCGCCCGGATCCGGGGCTCGGACCGCAACGACCGCCTGGACGCCCTCGAGGTCCTGCTAGCGATGGGGGAAGAGGCGCTCCCTGCTTTGCGACTCGCCCTGCGGGATTCGGAGGGCAGGCCCAGGCCAAATATCGCGGGTGCGATCTGCTCCATGAATGCCGGTGACGTTGAAGCGTTCAGCGCCCTGGAAGAGGCGGCGAACGATTCCTCCGCCAGCGTCCGGGAGCAGGCCGCGCGGGCCATCGACGCCTACGACGCTCGATCCTTGGCAATCCTGGACCGGGCACTCAGCGACAGCGATGTTTCCGTGCGCGCCTCGGCTGCGGCGAGGTCCATGGAGCTCGGACCCTACTACCAGCCTTCGCCCTCCATGCGGCTCGACATGGTCGCATCGCCCAGTGCATATCCCCGAACGGCGGGTCTGTGGCTGCTGCGGTCACATCAATCCGTAGCCCGTACCGCGCTGCCGGCCATCGAGGAAGCATTGCTCGACCCGGAGCCCTACGTACGGGAGGCCGCCTTCGGCTTGCTCAATACTTCTTTGTCGGATGTCCGGCCACTCGAAGGAACCCTTCGCCGGATCCTGGAAGGGCCGGATCCAAAAATGCGAGCGTCGGCCCTTGGGGCTCTCCTCCGTTTTGGCGCGTCCGGCGAAGAACTAACCAAAGTCGCGACGGGCCTGCTCTCGGTGGATGACGACGAGGTGAGGGGGATCGCATTACACGTGCTCAGGGCGTTCGAGACCAAGCCCGCCGCGCCTCCGCTCCCGATCGACCACGCAGTGGCCCAGACGAAGGCCGTCCAGCCGTCGTCGCCGGACCCGCAGCTCTCGCTGGACGACCCGGACCCGGCGGTCCGCCTTTCGGCCGCGATCGCCCTCGCGAAGCGGGGCGCCGAAGGGAGGGCGGGCCTGCCCGAACTCGTCGAGGGCGTGCTGGATCCGGCGTACGAAGTCCGCCGGCGCGCGGTGTATGATCGGTTGGCGGAACTCGGCCCGGCCGCCCGGCTGGCGACGCCGGCCCTCGTCCTTGCACTCGAGGACAGGCAGCCGGGGACCCGTCGGCTTTGGTTCGCCGCCGCGTCATCTATGAACTGAGCGACCTCCGACCCGAGCCCCAGACCGTATTCCCCTTGTTTCTCGCGAGTCTGAGCGATCCCGACGCGGAGGTTCGTCGTGCGGGTGCCGGCGCACTCGGAGTTCTCCCCGTGGATACCTCCGCTGCCACCCCGGCGCTCAAGGCCCTGCTACTGGATCCGAGTCCCGACGTCCGAGAGGCGGCGGCACATGCACTCAAGGGTCAGGTGCGGTAAGGACACGGTCATGTGGATCGAAAACCGGGAGTCTGTGCGTCTACCGGAGGACGTCCGCGCCCACGTTTCGGCAGGGTTCAAATCGCCGACCACGCAGCTCGCGGCCGACGACTCTTCCTCGCCTCGTGGGCACGGCAGCGCCGTGCCCCTACGAAAACGAGCCAATCGACGAGTGTGATCCGCAATTGAACGATGGCCGCGTGGCTCCAGAGTTCCCGGCCTGTGCCTGTCGGGGTGGCCTGCATCTTCGGCGTTGACCCGGAAAGCCCTGGCGGGTTATTCTGTCCCTGGTCCGCGAGGGCGGGCCGGCACTTCAGCGAAGGGAAACGCCCATGGCGACTCTGCCCGATACGATGGCAGCACGGCTGAGGGGCCTGGAAGCACTCGACCGTGACGAGGTCCTGGAGCTTCGCTCGATGACGGCCGAACAATCGATCGCGCTCCTGGAGGAGCTCTTGGCGGCCGGTTTCGCTCTGATCGACGAGGCCCTGGAGGAAGAGCGACGTACCTCGGGGGACGTCGAGAAGCTTGCCCGTTTCCTCTTGGACGGGGAGGCGCGTTGACCGCGCGAGAGCACTTCGTACGCATGACGCGCGCGCTGGCGGTGGCCCTGCGGGAGCGAGGCGTGCGGCACATGGTGGTCGGTGGACTCGCGGTGGCCGTGCATGGCCGACCGCGCTTCACGAGGGACATCGACTTGGTCGTCTCCCTCTCGACGGGAAACGTCGTCGATTTCCTCCGAACGCTGGCGTCGCAAGGCTTCACGCTGCAAGAGGAGAACTTGGCGTGCCGCCTCCTCTCGCCGGGGCAGGTCGGGCGGGCGTTCTTCGGACAGGAGGGCGTCGAGGAGCGTCTCCACGTGGACATGATGATCGTGCTGCCCGGCTATGAGCAGCAGTCGCTCGGCCGGGCCAAGCCGCACAAGCTCCTGGGAGAGGAGTTCCTGGTCGCCTCCGCGGAGGACTTGTTGCTTTCCAAGCTCGTCTCAGGTCGACCGATCGACGTCGCCGACGCGGAGAGCATCGTCGCGCGCAAGGGGGAGCGCCTGGACCACGCCTATCTCGACCGTTGGGCGGGTGAGCTTTCCAGGGAACTCAGCCGCCCAGAGTTGGTCCCGAAGCTGGAGGCGCTGCTCGCCGGACGGAAGGCCCCGCCCGCCTGATCCGCCCCAGCCGCCGCGTCGCGGCCGCCGGCCATCCACCCCCGCCCCTCCCCCCCTCATCGCACGCACGACGACAGCACTTCCTTCACGTCGGTCAGCCCCAGCAGGGCCTTCCGGATGCCGTCCTGCGGCAGCCGGTGCTCTGCGATGTCGAGGCCGGCCATGATCTTGATCCGGGCGAGGACGTTGCGCCCGAGGTCCTTCGGCAAACGCGCGTGCTCCATGCAGACGCCGTCCACCCGGATGCGCACGACCAGGTCGGACTCCAGCCGCGGCTCCACGCCCACGGCCTCCGCTCGACGAAGCCCTCCTCCCCGCTCACGCGCCCGTCGAAAGGGCTGCGCGGAAGCCCACGTTGCCGCTCCGCTCGTCGGGCGGCTGCTTGCCGCGGTAGGCGGCGCGGAGCTTTCGCGGCTGGTGGTTGAGCCAAGAGCCCCCGCGCATGACCCGCTCGTCCCCCTCCTCCGGCCCCGCCGGATTCACGGCGAGCCCGGCGGGAAGCTCCGGTCCGTAAGCGTCGGCGCACCACTCCCAAACGTTGCCCGCCAGATCCTGCAGGCCGAAGGGATTCGCAGGGAAGCTGCCGACCGGAGAGGTGGCGGCAAATCCGTCGTCGTAGGCCTGAATCGATGGCCACGAGGGGAACGCGCGGGCCGCGGCTTCGTCCGAGAAGTTCCCCGCGCCTGCGGGCGGAGGCCAGGCGTTTCCCCAGGGGTACTCCCGCTGGTCGCCGCCATGCGCGGCGTATTCCCACTCTGCTTCGGTGGGCAGCCGCAGGCCGGCCCAGTCGCAGAACGCGACAGCGTCCTCCCAGTTCACAAGCACGGCCGGGTGGTCGGGCTGGTCGAGCGACAGGCCCTTGTACTGCCCGCTGGAATGGTCCGGCCGGAAGCGGCGAAATTGGGCGTTGGTGATCGGCGTTTTGCCGAGAAGGAACGGTCGGGAGAGACGGACCCATCGGCGGCGCTCCGCGACCTCGCCCGCGCGCCCGGCCGGCGCGCCGCCCATCAGGTATTCGCCTGAGGGAAGCCGAACCAGGAGCATGCCCGTCCGCTCGTGGCGGAATTCAAGGAAGCCCTGCTCGTTCTTCGGGAGGGCGGTCAGCCCCGGGAGCAAGACCGTGCGCCGGAGGCGGAGGCGGCGCGCAGCTTCCAGGACGAGGGTGAGCTGCCGGGCCATGTCCTCCGCCGACGGCGGGCGGTCCGCCGCGCGCTTCGCCAGGAAGCCGCTGCCGGTCTGGGCGGCGAATTGGCTGGCGGCCGAACTGTCGCTCCCGAGTACCTTGACGAGGCCGAAGTCGAGGACGTGGACCTTCCACGTGCCGTGCTCGGCCGGAGCGGCCATAAGGTTCGCGGGCTTGAGATCGCGATGGACGACCCCGCGGCCGTGGGCATAGGCGAGGGCGTCGAGCACTTGGCGGACCATGTCGCAGGCGACGGCGGCCGGGAAGCGACCCGACTCACGGAGGAGGGAAGCGAGCGTCTGGCCGGGGCACAAGTCCATCGTGGCGTAGAGGAGGCCCTGCGACTCTCCCACGTCGTGGAGCCGGACGATGTTTGGGTGGGCGAGCTCCATGAGGACCCGAGCTTCGCGAAGGAAACGCCTCCGGAATTCCGGGTCCCCTGCGACACCGGGATGCAGGGCCTTGAGGGCGAGTTCCTTGTTGAGGAGGCGGTGGCGGACGCGGAAGACGGAGCCGAAGGTGCCGGCCCCGAGGGGCGCGACGACGACGTAGCGGCCATCGATGACGGCGCCGGGAACGAAGGGGTCGCCCGTCGCATCGAGGCTCGTCTCGGGTCCGTTTGCGTCCGCCGGGCGAGGTGGAACGGGGGCGGCGCGTCGGGGCGCGGCATTTCCGGCGGGTGGCGGCCCGGCCGCGCAACGGGGACAGGAGGCGCCTGGGCTCTTCAGGGGTGCACCGCAGGCGCCGCAAGTGGGCCGCTCCATGATGGCTTCTCGCGGAGAAGGAGGAAGAGCAGGTCCTGGAGGCCGGCTGACGAAGTCCAAACACGATGCCAAGGGACGCGGGCCTCCCTCCTTCGCTCGCTCGCCGCGAGCGACGGAGCGCAGGCCGGCCCGCGCGAACGGCCACAGAGACTGCGACCCGCCGTGCCAGGAGAGGCGGCTGTTTCATGAGTTCGTCAACGGAGCTCCAGGGCGGCCTTGCCGACGCCCGGCCGGGGGCCGCGCTGCGCGGGCCGGAGGCCCGCGCCCCCAGGCATCGGTCGATCCACGAAAATGTAAAGTAATTCTTGCGCGGGCGCCTACCGGACGTGGCAGGTCACCGAATTCCGGCATGGTTCAAATCCGGGTTCCCTCCCGCGACAGAGCCACAGCGCGGCAGTGCCGCAGCCAAGCGACGACGGAACCACAGATTTCACAGATTAACGACGATTTCACAGATTCGTAATCTGTGTAATCTAGTTGAATCTGTGAAATCTGTGGTTTTCGTGGCGTTCGACCAAAGTAAAATTGTCGCAAGAAAACGAACTTCGAACGATTAGCGGAACAGTGCCGCTGCTCCTCGGCAGGCACGGCTCCGTCCGACGGCTATTCCGGGTGCACCACGGGACTGGTGTCCGGCCCCCCAGCCTGAACCGCCGGCGGCTGCCGGCTCTGTTCCGCCGGCCTTGCCGGACCGCCGGCCGGCTCGGACCCGGGGAGCGACAGTTCACCTCCCGCGGGCGCGAGCGCGAGCGCCCCGACCGCCGGCCCCGGACACTTCTCGAGGGACAGCCCTCCGGGGTCCGGACTCCCCAGTCGGACCTGGATCCTCTTCACCGCGGCCCGTGCCGTCGCATCCACTCCCTTCGAGCCCAAGGAGACCGCGGCCTCGGCGCAGCCCAGGAGCGGCTCCACGGCCCTCAGGGTTCCAACCAGCCCCAACGCGTGCGCGGCAGCCGTGCGGACGCGCCCATCCTCCCGGCCGAGGAGTCCGAGGAGCGGGGCCTCCACGCGCGCGTCCCCCAAGGTTCCGAGCGCCGCCGCGACGGCGACGACCAGCTCGGGTTGCGCGGGCCCGTCGAGAAGCGCCGCGATGGCGTCCAGCGCCGGAGAGTGTCGATGGAGGGCCAGGGCCCGCACGGCGCGGGGAAGGAGGGGACTGTAACGGCTCGCGAGGACTCGCTCGAGGACCGGGAGGACCCGCTCCCGCGGCATCGTCATCGCGAGGTGCTCCAGCGCCGCCGTCCGCACCTCCTGGGGCGCCCGTCGGTCGTCGACCAGGGACTCCAGCGGTCGCCAGCCGGCCGCCCCGAGGTGAAGCGCGGCGTAGAGCCGCTCGCGCGGATGCTCGTCCCCCACGGCCGCCAGGAGCGCCTCCCTCGCCTCCTCCGAGTCGCCGAAGCGGCCGACGAGCGCCTCGAGGTTGCGATGTCGGACGCCCGCCAGAGGGTCGGACATCGCGTTCCGCTTCAAGCGGGAACGGACCGGGAGGTCCGCGACGGAGAGCCGGCCCGCCAGGTCGACGAGCCGGCGCACCGTCGCCTCGAGCTGCTCCGCATCTTCGCACCGCTCGGGGAGGGTGACCCGAAGCACGCCCTCGACCAGCTCGCCGCCAAGGTCGCCGACCCACCAGAGGAGCTCGCCCCGGGTCCCCGAGTCGAGGAGCGCGAGGGACTCAAGCTCGGGACCGCGGACGGCAATCCGCGCTTCGAACCCCGGGGCGCCCACGTTCAGAGGCTTGGCCGCGGGGGACGCGGACGCGGGGGAAGCGCTCTCCTTGGCCCGGAGGGAGAGGGTCTGCGGAAGCTCGGGGCCCTTTGCCCGGATGTCGGTGCGGGCCGGCTCCCGGAACGAGAACCGCGGGGGGCCGAGATCGATGGTGACGGATACTCGGGCGAGGGTCCCTTCCAGGGCGAGCCCGCCCCAACGGTCCCATCGATTCGTGCGGGTCGCGATGCCCAGGCCGCGCCCGGCGGATTTCCAGGACGAGACGAGGGCCGTTGGGGCCGAGGGATTCGTCCCGACCGAGAGGGCAAGCGCCCCGGAGGCGCCCGCGAAGAGGACGGAGAGGGCCGCCAACCACACCAGGCCCCGGAACGGCACGTCGGGGGCCTCGCCGGTTAGACCGGCTCGGCTGGGCGTACGCCGGTCGTAGTACACGCGGATCGGTGCACCCGGCCGAAAGGCGCCCTCGCGGGTCTCCGCTTCCGCCCGGTTCTCGGTGGTCGTGACCGTTTCCTCGCCCCTGAGCTCGTCGGCAGTCAGGCTCCCGGTGCCCGGAGCGCCCGTCGGCGCCTCGCTCGGCGGGGAGGGGACGCCGTCCGCTCCCCGCGTTCGATACGCGTAGTCCACACGAACGGAGTACGACGTGTGCTCGATGTAGAAAGGGGGGGCGTTGGGGTCGGGGTACGCCTCGAGCCAGGTCCGGACACCGATCGAGGTCGAGAGGACGCGGCCATCGGTCTCCTCCCGCGCGTCCATCCATGCGCTGCGCTCACGCGCGGTCACGACCAGGGTGGTGAGCTCGAGGAGCAGGAAGGCGAGGCTGCCGACGAGAAGAGGGCGATCGAAGCGGCGGGCGAACGCCTTGACGATTTCATTCCCGGAGTCAAAAAAGGCCAAGGACCGGACCGCGAGCACGCCAACCCATAGGATGGAGCCTACGACGACCAGATCCAGCATCGGGTGCGTCTCCCTGTCGGGCCTCCCCACGCCCCTGCCGCCGCGAGGCGACTGCGGTCATTCGCGAAGCCTCCGCCGCCGGCCGCTACCGGCCGGGCGCCGACGAGTCTACGCCAGGGCGAGGGGTGTGTCAACGGCGTGCGCACGGATCGCCCAGGGGCCGGCCGCTCAGCGCCCGCGCAAAAATAACTGCGCAGATTCGGACCTCGAGGCGCCTGGGGGCGCGGCCCTCTGGGCCGCGCTGCGCGGGCCGGAGGCCCGCGCCCCCAGGCATCGGTCGATCCACGGAAATGTAAACTAATTCTTGCGCGGGCGCTCACCCCCTACCGCGCACATGCCACCTTGCGCTCACGTCCCGGTGCCCGGGCCCTGCGCCTCCCCCGGCGCGGGCGCGGGCGGGACCACCGGCGGGGCGAGGCCGAGGTGGGCGGCAACCGCCTCCCGGAGGCGGCGCGCGTCGGGCAGGTCCGCGTCGATCTTGAGGGCGTGGTCCAGATCGGCCAGGGCCTGCCGGTACCATTCGACAGCGTCGACCCCGCGAGCCGCGCGTTGGCGCCCCCAGGTCCACCGGAGGAGGGCGCGGCGCACGAGGGCCGGCGCGTAGGCGGGCGCCAGCCCGAGCGCGGCGTCCAGGTCCGCGAGCGCTCGGGCCTGGAGGTCGGCTGGATCCTCACCGCGCTCGTGCGCCCGGGCGGCCAGCTCCGCGACCGCGGTCGCGCGATTCACGCGGTGGGGAAGATAGCCGCGGTCGACCTCCATGCCGCGCGTGCACGCCGCGATCGCCTCTTCCCATTGCTCAAACCGGTAGGCCGCCTGGAAGAGCCCCTCGTGCACCTCCTCGTGCGTGCGTTGCGCCTTCGCCTTTTCGAAGCCCCAGCGCGCGACCGCCCAGCCGGCGCCGTCGTAGGTCGCCAGCATACCTGCGAGCACAAGGCCGGTGGCCACGCCCATGTTGTCGAGGTCGCGGAGCTGCTCGCGACGACGCTTCCGGTATCCGGGATTCTGCCGTGGGAAAACGGAGGCGAAGGAGCGCAGCCCATAGAACAAGTGATCGCGGGCGCGACGGAGCCCCTCGTCCTCCCGTTCGAGGTCGTCCACCGACGGCCCCGGTGCGCCGGGCGCGCGCGGCCGGTGCCGCAACTCGGCGAGGAGGCGGTGGTACGCTCGGCCCCGAAGGAGGAGCCGCTCGTAGAGGGCGCCTTCGTCGTTGGGCTCCTCGTCAAGAAGACTCTCCTGCCACAGGGCGGCCGCCTTGTCGTTCATCATCGCCCGCTCGAATCGGCCGATCGCATAGCGACGATGGGAGTCCAGGGATCGCATTCTGCTGCGAGACGCGCCGAGGGCCGACTCGAATGCGGCCCGCTTCGACCTCATGCGGTCGAGGTCGCCCGCGCGGCGCGCCTCCTCCGCGTCGGCAAGCGCGCGAGCCCCGCGAAGCCAGGGGTCGTTGGGGTCGTCGTCCCGGCGCGGCCCGGACAGCTTCCCTACCATGAAAAGGCCGAGGAGAAGCGCGGCGACGGTCACCAGGACGACGGCAGATGCCAGAAATTCCTTGGCGAGTCCGGTCCAAGGGGTGCCCGTCAGTTTGTACCAGAACGAGCCGAGGGCGCGGTCCAGTCGTGCCTCGCGGGAAGCGGGCCGGGCGCTCACCGGCTCGCCGCGCAGCCAGCGGCGCAAGTCGGCCGCGAGGGCCCGAACTCCCGCATGGCGACGCGCAGGCGCCTTCTCCAGCGCCTGCAGGCAGACCCATTCCAACTCCATCGGAACGCGGCTGTTCGTCTTTCGAGGAGGCTGCGGCAGGTCGTTCAAGACGGCTGCAAGCGTCATGACGGGCGACCCGCGTTCGAACGGGGTCGCACCCGTGAGGGCCTCGTACAGCATGATCCCGAGGGCCCATTGGTCCGACGGCGGCCCGACCTCCTGCCAATTCCCCAGGGCCTGTTCCGGACTCATGTAGGCCGGAGTTCCGAGGGACCGGTCCGTGAGCGTGAACGCGCGGTCCGTCGGACCGGCGTCGTGCTTCCCGCCGGGCGGCGCATCCGGCGACAGCTCCTTCGCCATGCCGAAGTCCAGGACAAATGCGCGCCCGGTCCCATCGAGGGCCACGTTGGAGGGCTTGAGATCCCGGTGGAGCACGCCCTCCGCATGCGCATGGGCCGCGGCCTCCGCGACCTGCGCAAGGACTTCCACGTCGCGGCGAAGCCCGTGCAGGCTCCCTTCGGTCCCCGCGCGTTTCTGCGCGGCGGTCTCGGCGAGGAGAGCGTGAAAGGTCGGGCCCTCGATCAACTCCATGGCGAGGAAGGGCTGTCCGCCCACCTGCCCGACGTCGTGGATGGGGACGATGTTCGGGTGGCGCAGGTTTGCCGCGAGGCGCGCCTCCCGCCGAAACCTTGCCACCGCGGCCTCATCCACCAGCTCCTCGCTCCGGATCAGCTTGAGGGCGACGCAGCGCTGGAGCTGGGGATCCCAGGCCTTCCAGACTTGACCCATGCCGCCGTGCCCGAGCAACTCCTGGAGGCGATAGCGGCCAAAGGTCTCCCCTTTGCCCGGATCGGGCGGAGCTTTCCCCGGGTCACTCTCCGCGTTTTCTGCCATTCACTTGTCCTCCGCGCGCAGCGCTCGAAAACCGCGTCCCGTCAGCGCGCCTCCATGTCGTCCGCGGGCGGTCGGGGGTCCAGGTCCGAGGCGAGAAGCCCTTCGCCGCGACCCGTCTCCGGCGCGAACTCGAGGACCCGTACGACGGCAAGCGGTCCGAGGGCGAGGCGGAACCGGACCTCGTCACCCCTGCGGAGCCTGCCGGCCCGCTCGTCCTTCAGCCACACATACCCGAGGCCTTCAAGGCACACGTACCTGCCACGTTCACCGTCGAAGTAGAGCTCGGTCACCTTGGCGCGGGCTTCGAATTCCGGCGCGCCGTTCCAGAGCGCTGTGCGGCTCAGAACACTGCTCGGAAGCGCGGCGGCCAGGAAGACGGAGAAGGCGACGGTCGGTCCCAGGGCCTTTCGAAAGCGAGCGCTCCGGAGCGCCGCGGCGAGCATGGTGAGGCTGACCAGGGCGGCGATTCCAAGTGCCCAGCCGAAGAGGCGCCCACCATTCATCAGGGGATCGACCGTCTGCCACATGCCGACTGTGATCGCCGACACCATGAGAAGCAGGGCCGCCGCCGCGGCCAGAGCTGCCAGGCACTTCGCGGCGAGCACCACAAGCCAGGGCGAGTCGGGAGGGCGCCCGCGGCCTGCGCCCGACGCGGGAGCGTGGCGCAGAGCGGCCTTGGCCACGCGGAGGAGCCGGTCTCGGAGGTCGATCAGCCGTTCCGGGGGCGCGTGGTTCGGCGTGCCGTCGAACTGGACACCGGCCTTCAACCCACGGCCCAGCTCCAGCCAGACGATCCCCTCAGGGTCAGGGTCGTTTCGTCTCGAGAAAAGGAGGGCCATGAGGGAGGGCCAGATCGATCCTGCGCCCCCGGTCGACTCTCCGGGGCGACCCGGACGAAGCGCCCTCACAGCCAGGTCGACGAGTCTCCGTAGAGGAGACGTCGGGGTCGCGCCTTCCGGCTTCATGTCCAAGGCATTCAACGCGTCAGCGAACTCCGGATCGCGCAACAAGGGGTCGGCCGGCGCCGGGGGGAACCGAAAGATCCGGGGCCCCTCGCTCCGCGCGCACGGTGGTTCGCGGAGCTCCTGGAGCACGCCGGTTCGCACCCACTGGCCCACCCAGAAGCCCTGTCGCCCGATCAGCAGGCCCGGCCCGGAGGTGTTCGGGAACCGGAACTCCCAGGTGTGGGAGGCCTGGGCGACTCCGGTCAGTTCCACCTGCCAGTCGACGCCATCCCGGGCGCCGGAGACCCGCCGGCGGGAGGAGGGCGCTCCCTCCAGGGCCTGGGCGAGCTCCAGCAACAGGGCCCTCGCCGGGCGCGAGCGACGGTCTCGTGCGACCCACGCGAGGGCCGCGCACCCCAGCATGACACCGCACGCCGCGACCCTGCCATGCTCCCACTGTCTCGCGAGGGGGAGGAGCTGGAAGACAGGAATCCCAAGGATCGCCACGAGCGCCAGGCTGATCGCCATCACGGCCGTCGGCACGCGCCCATGCCGGCGAACGAAGCGAAAGGTCCTTTCGACGCGGCCGAGGCGGCGCGCCCGTACGGGCTCGCCGACAAGCCAACGTCGCAGTTCCTCGGCGAACTCGCGCGCGGTGCGGTGCCGGCGCCGGGGCTCCTTCCGGAGAGCCGCGAGGCAGACCGCCTCGAGATCGGCGGGGACGTGGCGGTTCCGATCCCGGGGCGGCTCCACGTCCTCGTCGACGACCGCACGCAGGACGCGCACGGGGGACCCGGCGCGCGCAAACGGAGGCTCTCCGGTGAGCACCTCAAAGAGCGTCGCGCCCAGCGCCCAGACGTCCGTCGCCGGACCGATGTCGGCCAGGCGGCCCTGTGCCTGCTCCGGGCTCATGTACGCGGGAGTGCCGAGCGCCTGCCCGGTCAGCGTCAGGGCGGGCGAGTGCGGCGCGCGCCGATCAGGGTCGCCGTGGCGCGGCCCCGCCCCCTTCGCCGCTCCCGGACCCGGCTCGACTTCGCGCGCCAGGCCGAAGTCCATCACATGCGATCGTCCCTCCGCGTCCAGCAGGATGTTCGACGGCTTCACGTCCCGGTGGATCACCCCGTGTTCGTGCGCGTACGCAACGGCCTCCGCGACTTCGGCCAGGATCCACACCTCCTGTCGAAGGCGGGCCATGCGCGGCGCAAGCCCCCGGCGCTTGGGTTCCTCGGATTCCTTCAGGAAGGTACGGAAGGTCTCCCCCTCGATGCAGTCCATGACGAGGAACGGCCGACCCTCCGCCTCGCCCACGTCATGGACCGCGACGATGCCGGGGTGGCGGAGGCCCGCCGCGAGCCGCGCCTCCCGCTGGAACCGGGAGAGCGACTCGCCCCCCCACGACGCGAGCCCCTGGAGCAGTTTGACGGCCACGACCCGGTCGAGCGAGGCGTCGTGCGCCTTCCAGACGACGCCCATGCCGCCCGCGCCGAGGACGGAGAGGAGACGATAGCGGCCGGCGAGCACGCGGCCCGTCCCCGGCGGGGCGCCTGCGACGCGGGATGCAGCCTCGGGGGTTTCAGCTTCGGTGGAACCGCGCCCGGGCGCCCCGGCCTCCGTGCGATGCTGCGCGGGCGCCGCTGTCGCCGCGTTCGAGCCACCAACAGGCCGACCGCAATACGGGCAGTCCGTCCCCTGCGCCGAGAGGGCGCTCACCTCCGCCAGCGACATTCCGCACGCAACGCAGCGCATCGGCGCCTCCTCTCGTTCCCGCCGCCTCGGCGGTCCGGCTGCACGGCCTCATCGCCCTAAGCGCCCGCGCAAAAATAACTACGCAGATTCAGACCTGGTTCAGAAGCCGGCGATTTCAGGTAACGCTCGAGCTGTCGCCTTCAGCACGGTCGCGCCCCGCAGGGGCGCAAGAATGTAGCCAGGGCCGCAGGCCCTGGACTCGGCATCCACATCGACTAAGCCCCGGAGGGGCGAGAGAAGGCCAGCCGATTCTGTCGCCCTTTCAGGGCTCCGCTTGTTACCGCCAAACCAGGGCCTTCAGCCCTGGCTACATTCTGCCGCGCCTTCGGCGCTCCGGCGGATCGTCTCGCGAGAATGTGTTACCGTGGTTTGAACCATGCCCTGATCCGCCACGCCCGTCCACTCCAGCCCCCCGCCTCACCGCACGCACGCCGAGAGCACTTCCTTCACGTCCGTCAGCCCGAGCAACGCCTTCCGGAGGCCGTCCTGCTTGAGCAGGATCATCCCCTTCTGGATGCCGGCCTTCCGGATCTCCGACGACAGCGCCTTCCGGTAGACGAGATGGCGCAGCTCCTCGTCCACGATCAGCAGTTCGTGAATGCCCAGCCGG
>JACPWG010000124.1 GCA_016197205.1 Planctomycetota bacterium | reverse complement strand
TTTCCTCGGCGATTTCGGCCGCCTGCTTCGTTGCGCTCGCTCGACGTAGTTCTCCGTTACTACGCCTCGCTCGCGCGCCTCGCGGGCGGCCGAACTTGCCTTCGGCTATTGGTCACCGACTTCCGTGGAGCGGTACTTAGGCGGCCGTGAGCAGAGGCGCCGGCACTCGCGGCAGCTCCGGCCCGTGTGCCCACCGCGGAACCATCGTACCACCCTTCAAGTCAGTTCGGCTTGAATCTGATGAACGGTTTCCCTCCGTTCGGCGGGAAGATTTCGATGAATTGGCCCTGGGGAACGTTTCCCCTTTGCGCCTCCGCCTGGAGCTCGGTCACATCGAAGCCCTGCTGCCGAAACTCTTCGAGCTTGGCGTCAAACCGAGTTCGGGCGCTGGGCGTCAGCGTGCCCTTCGAACTGCCGACGTTGACTTCCCTGGTGACCTGGCTCACGTCCACGCCCTGCGCTTCAAGCTGTGTGACCGCCTGGTCGACAAATTCCCCTGTGGGCTTGAAGTGCCCGCTCTCGTTCGAGATCTTGACAAGCTTCCCGTCTACGACCTCGATCTCCCCGGCGGCGGCGACCTCCTCCCCGGGGCCGAGGAAGCTGGAGTGATGGAATTCTCCAACCTTTTGTTCCAGTTCCACGAAGAGGTTGCCATGCCGGTCAACCACGAAAATGGCTCGGCCTGAACCTGGATTGTGAGCGGTCTCGGCGGCTTGCGTGTCCAGTGGGTTTCCGTTCGCGTCGAGGAGCTTGCCGTCCTTGACCGTCACTCTCCTTCGCGCCAGCTCCCCAGGCGGCTCTTTCGACAAGTCCCTCACTCGGTGGTCCCGGTCGAACTCCTCCAGGCCGGGCTCCAAGCCCTTGGTCTTGAGTTTTCCGTCCCGGGCTGCCTGGCGTGCCTGCTCCAGCTTTGCCGCATGCGCGCGCTCAGCCGCCAGCTCCTGGGGACTCTTCGCGAGGGGCGAGGGTTCTTCGCCGGGGAGACGATCGGTCGTCGGCCCGGTTTCTGGAAGCTTCTGGGTCGGCACCTCGGAGGAGGGAGGCGGCTCGTCGGGGACGCCCTTGGGAGCTTTCGGAAGCGTCGGAGGCTCGGGGTCCGAAGGCGGCGGGACGTCGGAGCCCTTGGGGGGCTTCGGCGGTCCGGGGTCGGCGACCCCCTTGGGGGGCTGCGGTGGTTCGGGGTCGGGGACACCCTTGGGGGGCTTCGGCGGTTCGAAATCGGGGATCTCTCGGGGCGGCACATCGAGGTCCGAGGGGGGCCCTCTTGTGGACGCAGGTTCGGTCCCACCGACGCCCTTGCCCGCATCGTCGGCCGCGCCGGCAGCCTTGCCCGAGGAGGAGGACGGGGTCCGCGCGGACCCGCCGGCATCGGCGACTCCGGCCTCTCCGGTCCCGCCCGCCGCACCCACCTCTCCGCCGCCCGCGGCCGACCCACCCTTTCCCGCGGCGCCCGTCTCCCCGCCTATGCCACGCCCTCCCCCTCGCACCACCACGCTCGTCTCTTCCCCCGCCTCGGCGAGCACGCCGGCTTCGCCCAGCTCCCCCACGACGACGGTTGCGGCGGTCAAGCCCTGCTTCGTCAGCTCCGCCGTTCCCCGCTTGATCCGCGCCGGATCTTCCGAAATGATGTCCACCGCCGCGCCGCCGAACCGCTTGAACTGCTCGATCGGATCGGCCTGCTTGACGATCGCCTCGCCTTCCCGGGCCAGCTCCGCGACCCTGCCCTGGGCCACCTTCTGCAGGGTTGCCGAATGCGGCTGCGCCGGCTCGCCGGTGATGCCCCCGATCACCTGCTCGACTTGGCCGACCACCCCCGTGTCCAGTCCGATCCGGGCGATCTCGACGACCCCCTGGACGCTGCCCACCACAAATTCCCGAGCACCCTCCTTGACCCCTTCGACCACCGCTTGCTCGGGCGTCAGCGGGCCCGGCGGGGACGGCTGCGCCCGCTCGATCCCCAGGAGCCGGTCGAACTCGGGGACGACAAGGGTCCCTGAAGTCTCCCCCAGGGGGCCGATCTCGGCGTCGGGTGGGATCTTCGCCCCCGGCGGAAGGATCGAGTGTTCCTTCGGCTTCTTGCGGGCGACCGGCTGGGAGGTCGCGTCCGGACCGAGGATTTCCTCGAAGGTGGGGTTGAGAGCGACCTTCGGCTCCGCCTTCTTTGCGGCCGGTCTTGGCGGGGAGGGCTTGGGAGGGGAAGGGGGGACCGGTGACGGCGTCCCGGTGGACGGCGCCGGCACGGGGATCGCCGGCCTGGGGCCGGAGAAATCCACCGGCGGCGGCGTCGGAACGGCCGCGTTCGGGTCGAGCTTGACCGGTCCGAGCCCAACCACGACCTGTTTCGGGTCAGGGTCCTCTCGGAAGATCAGGCCGCCACCAGGGGTGGAAACAAGGGTGCCCGGTTTCCCGCCGGGACCCGTGGTGGAAAATCCGAGCAGCGGGCTCGTGGAAAACTGCCGCGTCGGCTCGGCACCGAGGTCATTCCCGCGCGTCAGCGTCAGCAGCGTGCGGCCGTTCTTGTCGGGCACCGCAACGGTGCCCGGCGGATGCGCGCGCCCGGGCTTCCTCAGGAGTTGTTCGTCCGCGAAATCGTCCTCGCTCTCCCCCCGGGGCGCTTGCACGGGAAGGGTCGGCGTGGCGACGCCCTCCGGCGATGCGACGGGCGACGAGCCGGCGGGCGGCTGGCCTTGGAGCGCCCGCGTGTCCCTCTGGAAAAGGGCCGCGAGCTGACGACCGAACAGGGTCACGGCCAGAATCGCAAGCACCGCGACCAGGCTCACGATGAGGACCACCTCGGTCTGGGTCGCGCCCCCCTGTACGCCCTTCCCCCACCGCGAACGGCGCATGTTGTGCTCCCTCATCCGTCGCCCCCAAAACCCACGACAAAAGGTGCCATGCCTGCGAGCATCGCGAGCGGAGGGAGAGGGTGCTCCCCCTCCCCGAACTTATGCACGTGAAGCCTTCGCGCCACACGCTCCCTTCGCCATTCCCATTCTAGGCATTCGCGTGACGGCAGCGCAAGGGAAAAAGTGGGCGTGGTTCAAATCGGGCGGCGCATCTGTTCCGGCGCAAACTTTGCGCGATGAGCTCGGGGGAGGCCCCGTGCAACCGACCTTTGACGCCCTGCGTGAAATCGGTGGTTCCCCTCGGGCTTCGGGCAGCCGCCCCATTTGGTCCTTGCACGAGAACCCTCGCCCGGGGTAAGCTCCTCCTCGGCACTCGCGAAGGGCCGGGAGGTCGCCGGCACCCGGGCGGTCGCGGCTCGGCCAAGCTCGAGCCTGCTCCCGTGGCGACCTGGGGTCGTTGCGGCGCACTCTCTCGGCTCCAACCGCCGGTTCGGCGTCCCGGGACGCGAAGGGCGCGACCTCCTGCCTCGACGCGCCGGTCCTTGCTTGGATCCTGCTGTCATGGCCCGATTGCACGCCACGCTGACGCTCCTCGGCAAGCACACCAAGGAGCTCCCCGTCCGGACCTGGCCCTTCGTTCTGGGGCGCTCGAAGGAGTGTCACCTCCTTCTCAAAGGGGGAGTCAAGGTCTCACGCCGACACGCGGAGCTCCGGTTCGCCGAGGGTCGCTTCGTGCTCGTCGATCTGGGCAGTCAGAACGGGACCCGTGTCAACGGCGAGAAGATTACCCGGTGCATTCTCGAGGACGGCGATAAGATCGAGATCGGCAAGTTCGAGTTGTTGATCTCGCTCGTGTTGGAGGACCAGGACGGCCTGCGGATGAAGCCGCCTCGCAACAAGCCGGCGCCTTTGCCCGCGCCGCGCCCCGTGCCCCGCTCGACGCCACGCCCCATGTCGCGACCTGCACCCCGAGCGACCCCCCGCCCCGCGCCGCCCTCCTCGCCGGCGCCCCTGGTGGTGGTCGTGGCGTCCTCGCCCGCCGCTGAAGGGGCGACCGATACCTGCGACATGCACGCTGTCCTCGCCCGCCCCCTGAACCCGCCCCCGGTTCCCGCCTCGACCCCGCCTGACGCGCCCGCGCCCGTGCCGTCCGCGCCCGCCGGAGAAAAGACGACCGACTACTACGACATGAGCGCCGTGGTCGGCCCACCCCAGGGGGAGGGTGGGAGCGTGATCGTTCGGCTGGGAGACCTCACCGGCGTCCCGCAATCCCCACTCCCGAAAATCTTGCTCACGGGGGGGGCGGTTGCGGCCGTCGCCTTGGCCTGCCTGCTCGCCCTCCGGGGCAGCGGGGGGCACAGCGCTCCGCGGGAGTTCTCCTTCGAACAGCTCTGCGCCGCCCTCCAGCTCGACGCGACCGGCCGTCCCCTCCCCGAGGGGGTGCGGCTCCCCGGCATCCCGCGCAGGTTTGACGTTCGGATGAGGAAGGGCGCCACCATGGAATGGGAGCTGCTTTACCCGGTCTCCCGCTTCGGCTCCTCCGACCCGGAGATCTTCAGCGTCGCCCGGGTCGCCGCGGCCGAGGCTGGGCGACCGGAACACCTCTCCCTGACGGCGCTGACGCCGGGACGCGCGCAGCTCGTCCTGGTCGATCGCAGGACCTCGGGGTGGTTCTCCCTGGGTGTCGAGGTACAGGCCGACGGCAAGTGGCCGCCGCATTGGAACGACCAGGACCGCCGAAGTGCCGCCGAGCGGTTGAAGGCCGAAGCCGACCTTCTCCTCGAAGCGGCGGACGCGAACGTCCCGGAGCGGGCCAAGGCCCTTTCGCGCTATCAGAAAGTCCTTCGGCTGTGCGCCGGCATGTCCGCTCCCCCTCCGCAACTCTGTGCGGAAGCGAAGGAGCGCGCGGCGGAGATCCAGAAGCAGATCGCCGCGTTGGAGGAAGGGCTGTCGCGGCAGGTTCGGGCCGCGATCGAGGGCGAGCGGTGGGAGGAGGCGCGTGACGACGTGGACCGACTCTTGGACCTGTTCCCGGTGGAGGGTTCCCCGGGGGCCGACGAAGTCTGGGGCCGCCATGGCGACTGGGAAAAGTACCGCGCCTACAGGTCGGAACGGGCCCGCATCGAAAAGGTGCTCCGGAGCATCGATTCGCGGCAGGGTCGTAAGTAAATCGGCAGCTCTCCCGAAGCCCCAGTATGCTATTCCTCTGCAACATTTGCGTCGCATGCGCAAATCTTGCGGGCACAATGACCAATGACCAATGTGCAAGGACCAATCAATGCCCAAATGACCAATGACCAAGGGCTTACGCTCCAGCAGCGAAGAGGGATCAGGGCACCGCGGCCCTGACGCCGGTCACATGTTCAGTTTGGTCATTCGGGCTTCGTCATTGATTGGTCATTGGTCATTGAAGCTTGGTCATTCGTCAGCGGGCTTTGGTTGCGGCCGCCGGCCGCGTTAGGCTATTCCCCCGCAGGATTTGGGCGTCAGGCGCAAATCCTGCGGGAAGGAATAGCATACCCCCCGAAGCTCGCCGCAGCGAGCGAAGGGGGGTGGGGATTTGGTTGCGGCCACCGGCCGCGTTAGGGCAAAGCTGCAGGGCGGTCAAATCGCGCGAAACTCCAGCTTGCCTTCGTGTAATGCCATTGGGTGGGAGCCCCCCGAGGACGACGCATCCCGTCGCGCCCTTGCGACCGGATCGAAAGTAGCGTCACCGGAAACTCGACTGCCGCAGCCCCCAGTCGCCACGGGCGTCGTGGGCGGATGCGGCGAGACCGCTCGCTCACCCTCGCGGTTCCGTGCGGCGCCGCGCCCTACCCCGCCGCGCCGTGTAGCGAAGCGCCGCCCACTGCCACTCGTCGAGACCGTTTACAAGACTCGGAGTCGTCATGCCCTTGCGTGTGCTCTACCTCGCGGCGGACCCCTCGACGGGCACTGCCGCCGCCGCGTTCCTCGCCTCGCGCGTGGCCGGCGCCGTCGTCGTGGCCGCGCGGCCCGCGGACCCGCCGCCGGCCGGCGACTTCGACGTCGTCATCGGCGCCCGGTTCGCCGCCGAGACGCTCGATCGCTACCCGTCCCTCCGGTTCGTCCTCGTCCCGTTCGCCGGCGTGCCACTGGTCGATCGCGAGACCGTGTTCGCACGGCCCCGGCTCACGCTTCTCAACTCCCATTGGAACGCGCCCTTCGTCGCCGAGCATGCGTGGGCGCTCTTCCTCGCACTCGTGAAGCACCTCGTCCCTTGCGACCGCGCCTTCCGCCTTGGTGACTGGTCCCCGCGTCACGGCGGCGCGGAGAGCGGAGTACTGCGCGGCCGGACCTGCGGGATCGTCGGGCTCGGGGCCGTCGGCCGGCACTTGGCGCGCTTCGCCGAGGCCTTCGGGATGCCCGTCCTCGCGACCCGACGCGCCGATGGCGGGACCGGCGGCGGCCTCTCGACGTTACACCGTCTGCTCGCCGAAGCCGATGTCGTGTTCGTCTGCGTCCCCCTCACGACCGAAACCCGCGGACTGCTCGGTGCGCGCGAGCTTGCGCTCATGAAACCGGGCGCCGCGCTCGTCAACGTCGCGCGCGGGGAGGTCGTCGACGAGGACGCCCTCTACCACGCCCTCTCCGCGCAGCGCATCGTCGCCGCGCTCGACACCTGGTACAGCTACCCGCCCACCGAGGAGGCCCGCGCCCGGCACTTCCCCTCGCGCCTCCCCTTTCACGAGCTGGACACCGCGCTCCTCAGCCCCCATCGCGCCGCGCATGTCGCAGGCGGGGAGGAGGCGCGCCTCGAGGACGTCGCGCGGATCTTGGCCGAGCTCGCCGCTGGACGCACGCCGCAAAACGTCGTTGATCGCGCGCTCGGCTACTGATCCCCGCTCCGCAACAGCTTTCGAAGTGCCGTCAACGTCGTGAAAGACTCGCGGCAAAGTCCCGCTTCGCGGGCACGGCTGCGCCGTGCTCCTACGAACCGGGGCCGAAGCCGGCGCGCGACCCGGAGTGGAACCCTGCCTGCCAGCGCTTTCAAGGTGGGGAAGGCTGTTCGGCTGTCGTAAAATGGAGCATCAGATGCTGGGTGCGGGAAGGAGCCACCGTCCCACGGTTCTGCTCCGCCGGCCACGAGGCTTTGTGGTGCAGGGCTTCCGCCCTGCACCGACGGGACGCCCCGTATGAAAGTCGCCAAGCGTTCGGAGTGCGGGAGCGGCCACAGGAAGGCGGGGAGGAGCTTCAGACGAGCCGTGCGAGAGCGGGTGCAGGGCGGAAGCCCTGCACCACAAGACAGGCTCAAGCCGCGTCATCCAGTGAGCAGGCGGCTTGACGCCCGCGCAAAAATAACTGCGCAGATTTGGATCTCGAGGCTCCTGGGGGCGCGGCCCGCAGGGCCCCGCAGCGCGGGCCGGCGGCCCGCGCCCCCAGGCATCGGTCGATCCACGAAACTGTAAAGTATTTCTTGCGCGGGCGCTTGCGTCCGGCACCGGGGCGGCGCAGCCACCTTGGAAGGGCTGCCCTGCCGGCTGGACGACGATCCTCCGGCCTCCCACTGAACCCAAACGCCTTTTCGTGCCGATACACTTCAGGGGGCTTTTCCGCGAGGGGTCGCGCTCCTTGCCGTCCCCCGGCCGCCGGGGTAGAATGTTCGGTCCAGGATGGGCCGCGGGCCCGCCCGGCCGCGCGCCCCGGAACTCCCCACGCCCGCCGCCAGCGAGGGTTCGGCATGAGACGCGTCGACGACGTCGGCGACCTCCTCTTCAAGCTCAACAAGATCGGGATCGCGCTCTCCAGCGAGCGCGACCTCACCGCCCTGCTCGAGCTGATCCTGCGCGAGTCCCGGCGGTTCGCCAATGCCGAGGGGGGCAGCCTCTACCTCCGCGAGGGGGACCACCTCACGTTTCTCCTTTCGCAAAACGACGTCCTGTCCCAGCGCCACGGGAAGGGGAACACCGCGAAGTATTTTCATGGCTCGCAGATCCCGATTCAGAAAACCAGCCTCGCGGGCTACGTCGCGGTGACCGGCGAGTCGCTCAATATCGACGACGTCTACGCCATTCCCGCCGACCGGGAGTACCGCTTCAACACCGACTTCGACCAGAAGAACCAGTATCGCACCCGCTCGATGCTCCTCGTGCCGCTGAAGGACCCCGAGGGGCGGACGACCGGCGTCCTCGCCCTCATCAACGCCCGCGACGAGCAGGAGCAGGTCACGTTCTTCCATCCGCGCTTCGAGCTGCTCGTCACCTCCCTCGCCTCACAGGCCGCGGTCGCGATCCGAAACGCCAAGCTCACCCAGGAACTCAAGGACGCCTACCTGGACACGATCTTCCGCCTCTCCGTCGCGGCCGAGTACCGGGACAACGACACCGCCACCCACCTCCACCGGATGAGCCTCTACAGCGCCATCCTCGCCCAGGGGCTCGGCTACGACGCCTCGACCTGCGAAAAGTTGCGCTACGCCGCCGTCATGCACGACATCGGCAAGATCGGCGTCCCCGACGCCATCCTCAACAAGCCGGGAAAGCTCACCGTGCAGGAGTTCGACGAGATCAAGAAGCACACGCTCATCGGCGCGAAAATCCTCGGCAATTCCCAGGTGGAGATCCTGCGCCTCTCCGAGGTCATCGCCCTCACGCATCACGAGAAATACGACGGGACCGGCTATCCCCGGGGTCTCGCGGGCGAGAAGATCCCCGAGGAGGGCCGCATCGTCGCGGTCGCCGACGTGTTCGACGCCCTCACCTCCCGCCGCTGCTACAAGCCGCCCTTTTCGTCCGAAAGCGCCGTCCAGATCATCTGCGAGGGCGCGGGCAAACACTTCGACCCTCGGGTCGTCGCCGCCTTTCTCGCCGCCCTCGACGACATCCTAAAGGTCAAGGCCCAGTACCCGGATTGATTGCTGATTGACGATTGACGATTGACGAAAGAGGGCGCCTTCCCAAGCGTTGCAGGGTTTGGGGAGAGGGGGGGGGCGGGCGGGCTGGGCCAGGGTGGCAGGAGCTCGGACTTGCGCGCGTCGTTCGCCCCATCCCCATCGTTCGACCGCCTTCCGTGAATCAGCAATCAGCAATCGTCCTCGCTCACCCCCTCACGTCCCGCCACCGAAACGCGGCCCACGCGGCCGCCAGGAACGCCGCCGTGTACAGCCCGCAATAGCCGGCCGACCTCCCCATCTCGCGCCAGTCCAGCTCGGGGTAGAACACCCCCTTCCAGAAGGTCGTGTACGTCGTGAAGAGATACGGCCGCAGCTTGACGAAAAACTCCACCTCCCCGAGCAGCGTCGACATCATGTAGGCGCTGAACGCCGTGATGATCGCGGCGACCGGGGTCTCGACGAGCGTCGAGAGCAGGAGGGCGAGCGAGGCGAGGGGCGCGAGCGCGAGGCTCCCCAGGATGCAGCCGAGCGCCATGCGCTGGATCGCCTTCGCTTCCGGGATGATCCAGGGGAAGTGGGACGGGTCGTTGAAAAAGGTCTTGCCGAAGGCGACGAGCCCGGGTTTGCCGCTGCCGAGGAACGGGTACCCCAGCGCGAGGCAGAACAGATAAAAGAAAACCACGAGGACCAGGACGTAGAGGTACCCGGAAAGAAACTTGGCGGCGAGAACCTGACCGCGCCAGACCGGACGGACCAGCATCGTCCGGAGCGTCCCTTCCCGCGCCTCCCCCGCGATCTGGAAGCCGAAGACGACCGACACGTAGAGCGGGATGAGCAGGTAGTAGCCGAGCCAGGTCGCCCACCCGGTGTAGAGCAGGCCGTTCACGTAGGGCTTGAAGTCCGCGCTCGCGCCCATACGCCGCAGCGTCCGGGCGAGCCCCCCGAACTCGGCGTAGTGGAAGCCGACGAGGACGAGGACCGCGAAGACGCCGAGGAGGCCGAACCCCGCCCAGAAGGTCCTTCGTCGCGCGAGCTTGATCGTCTCCAGCTCGAGGAGCCGGAAAAGTCCGGCGCCGCGCGGAACGGGGGCGCGCTCGGAAGCGGGCGCCGCCGGGGCGGGGGCCGGCGGGGTGTCGCTCATGATGCACACGTCTTCAGGCTCGAGGGATGCGCCGACGCGTCCGCCGCGGCCGGGCCGGTCAGTTGCAGGAAGACTTCCTCGAGCGAGGCCTGGACCGGGCTGATTTCGAACACGCGCACGCCGCCCGCGACGAGGCGCGCGTTCAATTCGGGCACCCGATCGGCCGGCAGGTCGACCACGAGGACGCCGTTCTCGCCGCGCACGCCCGCGACGTCGGGAAACCCGGCCACGGCATGCCGCGCCTGTTCGGCCGGCTCGGCACGCACACGGAAGCTCTCGGTCCGCGAGAGGAGACGCCCCACCTCCCCTTGGTAGAGCAGCTTACCGTGGTCGAGGATGGCGATCCGGTTGCAGACCTGCTGCACCTCGGCGAGGAGGTGGCTCGACAGGCACACGGTGATCCCATGGACCCGGTTCAAGTCGAGGATGAGGTCGCGCATCTCCTTCATCCCGCGTGGGTCGAGCCCGAGCGAGGGCTCGTCGAGGAGGATGAGCACGGGGTCGGGCAGCAGCGCCTGCGCGATCCCGAGGCGCTGGCGCATGCCATAGCTGTAGGTGCCGGCCAGGTCGCGGTCACGTCCTTGCAGCCCCACGACCTCGAGCACACGGTCGACCCTTGCGCGAGGGGCGCCGCCGGACATGGCGGCGAAGAGCTCGAGGTTCGCCCGCCCGCTCAGGAAGCCGTAGAAGGCCGGCGTCTCGACGATCGCGCCGACACGGGCGAGCGCCGTCCGCCGCGCGGCGGGCATGGGCCGGCCGAGCAGCTCCACGCGCCCGGCCGTGGGGCGGATGAGACCCACGATCATCCGGATCGTCGTGGTCTTGCCGGCGCCGTTCGGCCCGAGGAAGCCGAAGATGTCCCCGCGCTGGACTTCGAGGGAGACGCCGTCCACGGCCTGAATGCGGCCGTAGCGCTTGGCGAGCTTTTCGGTTCGGAGAACGAGCTCGGCGGCCACGCGAGAACCCCAAGTCGACGAGTGCGGCGGATCGCGAACGCCTGATTCTAGGGGCGCCACCCCCGTCGCGCCAGGGAAAAGCGGTTGCCGGTCGCCCCCCGCGCCTGCTAGAATGCGGCTTCGCAGCCTTCCCCCCCCCCCGCCGGGGACTTTCGAGGATACGCCGCCATGCCACGTACCGTTCAAGACCTGCTGGCCGAAGCGCGAAAGGAAATCCGCGAGGTGTCGGTCCAGGAGGTGCAGCAGAGACTCCAGGCGGAACCAAGGCTCCGCGTGATCGATGTCCGTGACGACGACGAATGGCGCGCGGGCCATCTCTCGGGCGCGCAGCACGTCACGCGCGGCACGCTCGAGTTCAAGATCGGCAAGGTCCTGGCCGACCGCGACGCCGAGATCGTCTTCTACTGAGGGGGCGGCTCCCGCTCGCTGCTTGCGGCGCAGGCAGCCCGGTCCCTCGGCTACGCGAATTGCCTCTCCATGTCCGGCGGGATCGCCGCCTGGAACGCGGCCCGGCTCCCGGTCGTGCAGGATCGCGAGCTGACCCCCGACCAGGCGTCCCGTTACAGCCGACACACGATGCTCGAACCCATCGGCAAGAAGGGACAGCTCAAGCTCCTCGATTCGAAGGTGCTCCTCGTCGGCGCCGGCGGGCTGGGCTCGCCCGCGGCCTACTACCTCGCCGCCGCGGGCGTCGGCACGATGGGGATCGTGGATGGGGACGTCGTCGACGCCTCCAACCTCCAGCGCCAGATCCTGCACACGACCGCCGACATCGGAAAGTCGAAGGCCGAGTCGGCGCGGGAAACCATCGAAGCCCTGAACCAGGACGTGCAGGTGCGGGTCCACAACACGCGGCTCGAGGTCGAGAACGCCCTCGAACTGATGAAGGACTACGACGTGATCGTGGACGGGGCCGACAACTTTCCCACCCGCTACCTGGTCAACGACGCGGCTTACCTGCTCGGCAAACCGATCGCCCACGGGAGCATCTTCCAGTTCGAGGGCCAGGCCACGGTCCTCCACGCGAAGGCGGGCGGGCCGTGCTATCGCTGCCTCTTCCCCGAGCCGCCGCCCGCGGACTTCGCTCCGAACTGAGAGGAAGCGGGGGTCCTGGGCGTGCTGCCCGGGATCATCGGCCTGGTGCAGGCCACCGAAACCGTGAAGCTCCTGCTCGGCAAGGGCGAAACCCTCGTCGGCCGTCTCCTCGTCTACGACGCGCTGAAGATGAAGTTTCGCGAGTACGCGCAGCGCAGGGATCCGGGCTGCGCCCTGTGCGGCGCGCACCCGACGATTCGCGACCTGTCGTCCGTCCCCGGCACGGCGTGCGCGGTCGCGCGCTGACGGTTCGCGCCCGCGCGGTTTCCCACCCGAGGACCCACGGAGTCCGCCCATGGAACGCACCTGCCTTTTCGTCGGCGGCGGGTTCTCCCTCGCCGTGGCCGTGTTCCACATGTTCTTCGGCCGGCTCTTCGGCTGGCGCGAGGAGCTCGCGCGGCTGCGGCCGGTGAACGCCCGCGTGCTCTACACGATTCACTTCTTCCTCATCCCCTTCTGCCTGTTTTTCGCGTATCTATCCTTCGCGTTGACCGACGACCTCCTGTCGGGCTCGCGGCTCGCCCGCACGTTGACGGGCTTCTACTCGCTCTTCTGGGCGGCCCGCGGCGCCTGGCAGCTTGCGTACTTCCGCCCGAGCGAGCTGGAGGCCGCTCGCTGGATGCTCGTGGCACACTACGCGATCCTTGTGCTGGCACCGCTCGTCGCCGTGTTGTACGGCGTGGTTGCGTTCGGATGAGGTGCGGGTGATGGATTCCTCGCCGAAGGTTCCGGAGGGCGATGCCGGCGGTCCCGCCGCAGGACGGCCGCGTCCGATGGCCACCCCGCCCAACGCGGAGACGATCGTGGAAGGCGGCGGGAGCGGCGGCGTCCCCGGGTCGAGAGACCGGACGCTCGTGCGCGTGCCGGCGGGCGCCGCGCCGCCCCTGCAGGCCCATGCGCCTGTCCCCGAGGCACCGGGCGCGGTGACCCTGCCGGCCGCGGACTCGAAGTCGACGGCCACGATTTCCGACACGGCCGCCACGATCGTGCGCGCGCCGGGGTCGGAGCCCGGGTCCGGCTCCGTCGCCGAGGCGGGCGCGGGCGCGATCCCCGGCGCACCGCGCAGAATCGGCCCGTATGAACTGCTCGCGCGGTTGGGGGAGGGGGGCATGGGGGTGGTCTACCGGGCGCGACAGCCGGACCTCGCCCGCCTGGTGGCGCTCAAGGTCCTGCGCTCGCGCGGCCCGGAGGACGAGGCCGGCATCCATCGCTTCGCCCGCGAGGCCCAGGCCGCCGCCCGACTGCACCACCCCGGGATCCTCCCGATCTACGACGTCGGCCGCGACGGCCCGCTCCACTACTACTCGATGGAGTTGGTCGAAGGCGAGACGCTCGAAGAGTTGGCCGAGCGCGAGCGGCCTTCGCCGCGACGCGGGCTGGAGATCGTCGGGCAGGTCGCCCGCGCGCTCGCGCACGCGCACGCCCAAGGCGTGATTCACCGGGACGTCAAGCCGCAGAACATCCTGATGACGCGCGATGGACGCGCGATGGTGGCGGACTTCGGCCTTGCGAAGGACCAGAGCCGCGAGTCGGTCCTGACGCAGGAGGGGACCACGCTCGGCACGCCGGCCTACATGTCGCCGGAACAGGCGCTCGGCAAGCTCGCCCAGATCGACGGCCGGAGCGACGTGTACAGCCTGGGCGCCGTGCTCTACCGCCTCCTCACGGGCGCGCCCCCGTTCACGGGCAAGACGCCCTTCGAGGTCGTGAACGCGGTCCTCACCGGCACGCTGCTCCCTGTGCGGCGCGTGGCGCCTTCGGTGAACGCGGACATCGAAACGATCTGTATGAAGTGCCTGGAGAAAGAAGCCGTGCGGCGCTATCCCACCGCGGAGTTGCTGGCGGAGGACATCGGGCGCTTCCTGGAGGGGCAGCCGATCGCCGCGCGGCCGCCGTCGCTCGGCGAGCGGTTGGCGCGAGGCGCGCGGCGAAACCTGTGGCCTACCGTCGGCGCCGCGTCGCTCGTGCTCGCGGCCTGCGCGGTGATCGTGGGGCAGCAGGTCGCCGAGGTGCGGCAGCAGGACCAGGCGGAGGCGGACCGTATCCGCCTGGAGGGGGACAAGGTCGCCGCGCGCGTGCGGCTCGAGCGTGCCAACCGTTCCTATCACGAGGCGCTCGGCACCCTCGCGGGCGGTGAAACGGAGCCGCCCGAGGCCTGGTCCGCTTTCCTCGACCGCGCCGTGGTCCACCTGGACGTCGCGCTCGCGGAGCATCCCGGCCATCGAGAGGCGCGGCTTCGACGCGCGGAGATCCGGGAGCAGAAGGGGGAGTACGCGCAGGCGGCGGCCGACCTGGAGGCGCTGCTCGACCTCGATCCGCGGGACGCGGAGCTCCTCTACCGGCTGCAGGTCCTGGGCGACCGGCTGCGAGAAGACGCCGCCGGGGCGCGCTTCCGCGCGGTCGAGGAACGAAGCCTGGCGTGCTCGCAACGTCTGCGGGCGATGGATGCCGGCCATTGGACGGAAAGAGCGCGGGCGCGTTTCGATCTGGCCGAGCAGCGCTTCATGGACGCCTCGACCGTCGCGGAGCGGCTCCTGGCGCGGGCAGCTGCGCGCGGCGAAAGCGACGCCGACCTGCTCGAAATCTGGATCCAGGCGGACCTGCACGGGGCCCGCGTGGGGATGCCCGAGCTCCTCACGCGCGCGCGGAAGCTGGTCGCGCTCCGCCCTCGCCGGCCCGAAGGGCATAGCCTCACCGGGCAGATCCTTCGCGAGCTCGACTTCCACCGGGAGTCGTTCGTCGAGTTCTCGACGGCGCTCGCGCTTCAACCCGCTCGCCCGCGGCCCTCCCTACAGTCCGTCGCTCTTTCCTACCACCGTTTGGACAAAGTCAAAGGGCAGGATGCGGCCGTCGAGGCGGTCCTTCAGGAGCTGACCCGTCGTTTCCCCGACGACGCGCCCGGATGGCGGTGGCTCGCGAAGTTCTACGGCGAGCTCGGTCGGCCCGAGGACCAGGCGCGCGCGGTCGCGCGGGCCACGGAGGTCGCGCCCGGAGACCTGGCGGTGCTCGCGGTCAACTTCCAGGCCCTTCACAACCGCGATGGGGCGGAGGCCGCGCGCCGCTATCTGCAGGGGGCGCGCCACGGCGGTTCCTTCGAGGAAGAGGTCGCCGCGTCCGGCGGGTACTGTCTGAAGCCCCTGCTCGATGCGCTGGCGGACTGCAAGGAGACCCAGCTCGCCGAGGAGCTCCTGACGACCTGCCGAGAACGCTTCCCGCAGGATTTTACCCTCGCCGCGGAGCTTGGCGGCCTGCGGTACAAGCAGCACCGTTACAGGGAAGCGATCGGCTTCTTCGATGAAGCGCTGGAGGGGAATCCCGCGCACACCTCGCTACGCTTGAAGCGGGCGCGCGCCTACATCGGCATGCGAAAATTCGCCAAGGCGCGTCCCGACCTGGAGCGCTGCATCGTGGAAGCCCCCGCCGACTACAACGTCCGCCTTCAAATGGGCATCGTCCGGGGCGCCCACGGAGACCTCAATGGCGCGGTGGAGGAGTTCATCGAGGCGCTCTACAACACGCCTTTGCGTCACCTGCAGCTCGCGATCCACGAATGGGCCAAGGGCAATTTCGTGCTGAAAGGCGAGCTGCCGGGGCAGCCGGAGAAGCTGGCGGAGGGTCCGGATCCGGATCGGGTGCTCGCCGGATCGATCCTTAAGCCGCTCCTGCCGCTCCTGGCGCGCGGGTTGGTGAAAAGGGGTCGAGAGGCGCTGGCCGCGGGTGACCTGGAGCGCGCGGAGCGCAGCCTGACCATGGCCTGCCTGATCCCGGGCGCGGAACCGGCGCCGTACGTCGAGCTGGCGCGTCTCTATGCTCGACGGCACGAAGATATGGCCGCCATTCTGGCGCTCGAGCAGGCGTCCGCGCTGGGCTACGCGCGCTTCGGAGAGCTTGCCAAGGACCCTGCCCTCCAGGAAGTTTTCGCGAGTCCGCGCGCTCGAAAACTGCTCCCACCGGCCGGGGGCGACCCGGCCGCCCCGGCAGCTCCATCGGACGGGGACGGAACGAACGGCGCGGGATCAAGCGGGGAGGCAGGCTCCGGGCCGGACGTGCCCGAGGGCCCGGGTCCGCGCTGAGCGCCCGCGCAAGAATTACTTTACACTTTCGTGGATCGACCGATGCCTGGGGGCGCGGGCCTCCGGCCCGCGCAGCGCGGCCCAGAGGGCCGCGCCCCCAGGAGCCTCGAGGTCCGAGTCTGCGCAGTTATTTTTGCGCGGGCGCTGAGCCTCCGCGGCGCGAGGGTCGGTGTGAGCAAGGCCCGACGCGCAACCCTTGCAAGAACCGGCATGGTTCAAACGTGGGGTACAGCCCGCCGTCGGCCGCCTGCCGTAGGGGCGCCCCTTGTGGGCGCCCACGATCCGCTGCAAGTTGTTGGAGTGCGCGGTGTCGACCATAGGGCGGGCACAAGGCCCGCCCCTGCGTCTGGACACGAAAGCGTGTTACCCACACGCTGCCCGGTTTGAACCTTGCCCAACACAAACGTCCTACCGTAGGGACGCCGCGGTCGAACTGGACCCCGTCGAAGGACCGTCGCCATGCCCCGGACCCTGCTCATCGTCGACGACGACCCGGCGATCCGGAAGGTGCTGGACAGCGCGTTCACGGACGCAGGCTACCTCGCGCTCTCGGCGCAGAACGGGGAGGAGGGCCTGGAGCTGGTCCGGCGACACGCCCCCGACCTGTTGGTGCTCGACGTCGTCATGCCGCGTGTCGACGGACTGGAGGTCTGCCGTCGCGTGCGCGCCGATCCGGCCACCGCGGCTCTCCCCATTCTCTTTTTGACGTCGCAATCCGACGAAATCGACCGCGTGGTGGGGCTCGAGCTGGGCGCCGACGACTATGTGGCCAAACCCTTCGCCCTCCGCGAGGTCCTTGCCCGAGTCAAGGCCCTGCTCCGGCGCGCCGGCGCCGGTGACGCCGCCGCCCGGGTCTCGGAGGTGATTCGCGTGGCAGGCCTCCGGATCGACTGCGCGAAATGGACGGTCACCCTCCCGAACGACCTGCCCGTGAAGCTCACGAAGAGCGAGTTCACCCTGCTTCGTGTGCTGGCGGAGCGGCCCGGCCGGGTCCGGACCCGGGAATCTGGGCCGCGCCCCCAGGCATCGGTCGATCCACGGAAATGTAAAGTAATTCTTGCGCGGGCGCTAGCCGCCGCCCCCCCCTCGGCCGGCCCCCGTCCGCGCTTCGTCCTCCCTTCCGCTCCGCCTCCCACCTCCCCGCCGGCGCCCCGTCCCGCCCATCGGCGCGCCGCGCCCTTCACAAATTCTTCGCATCTCCTTCGCGCCTCCCTCGCGTCGCTGGGATAGTCTCATGTCGCGTGCGGCAGGAAGGGCCGGGTTCGCCGGAGAGGTCGACGCCGAGGACGCCGCCGCGCAGGGTTTCGAACGACTACCAGCCTTCAGAGGAGATCGCCATGGGGAGCCACTTCCTGATCGTCGAAGACAACCCGTTCAACCTGAACCTGCTGCGGGATCTGCTCACCTTCAACGGGCACACGGTCGAATCGGCGTCGTCGGTGCCGGAAGCGCGCGACCGGCTGCGCCTGCACCGCCACGACATGGTGCTGATGGACATCGACATCCCCGGCGGCGGCGGCGAGCTTGTCCTGCGGGGCATCCGGGCGGACGCGGAGCTTGCCGGCCTGCCGGTGGTCGCCGTGACGGGGTACGCCATGGCCGGGGATCGGGAGCGCCTGCTCGCGGCCGGCTTCGACGAGTACGTCTCGAAGCCGATCAGCATCCGGACGTTTCTCGCGCGGATCGAAACCTGCTTGAAGGGGTGAAAGTCATGAGTATCCTCGGCACGCTGAAGGGACCCGAGGGGCGTTCGAGCGTGGTGTCGCTGGTCGGGACGGGCGGCGTCATCGCCGGACTGGGCGCGGTGGTCCTGGTCGGGTGGTGGCTGGACCCTGCGCTCGGTTTCGGCGCGGTGGCGGTCCCCTGGACGGTCGAGATCCCGACGGCGCTCGGGTTCCTGGCCTGCGGTCTCGCCTTTCTGACGGCCGCTCTGGGGCTCGCACGGGCCACGACCGCGGCCGGAAGCGCCGTCGCATTCCTCGGCGGCGTGCCGCTGGCCGAGCACCTGGTCGGTTCCGGTTTCGGGCTGGAGGGTCTGCTGGGGCTCACGCCGTCGCTCGTAGCGGCCGGCGCGGCGAGGATGCCGCCGAATGCCGCGCTCTGTTTCGTCTTGTCGGGACTGGCGATCGCGCTGATGGCGCGCGTCCGTTCCCGCTCGATGAGCTCCGAGATCGCGCTCGGCCTGACGGCGCCCGTGATCACCGCGCTTGCCTTGGTGATGTTCATCGCCGAGCTGGGCAGCGTGTCCTTCGACGAGCACTGGAGCCGCCTGGCCGCGATGTCGATCCCGACGGTCTGCGGCTTCGTCGCCATCGGCGCCGGCATCGTCCTCTTCATCTCCCAACCGTCGTGGGGCTCCGGGCGCAGGTTCGCCACGTGGCTGGCGGTGTGGGTCGGGCTGGGGGTCGCGACGCTGGTCCTGTCTCTCTCCCGGGTCCTGACCGCCCGGGACGAAGCCCTCGTGGGCCGCACGCTGAGCCTGCTCGAGGTGCTTGCGCGGGACGGCCTCAGGGGAACCGCGGATGCGGCCGTCGAAGGGATGCAACGGCTCGGCCCGGACCCGAGCGCCGTCGCGACGGACGACTCTCCCCACCGGGACGCCGGACACCCGGCCTTGACCGAAGAGTGTCCGTGGATCCGCGACGTGGTCCGTCTGGGCCCGGGGCTGGAGGTCCGGTCCCGGTGGGAGCGTAGGCCCGAGGCCTCGTCGGGCGCCCGAGTTCGCGAGCTGGACTCGGACCGGCGTGCGACGGCCGAGCGGGCGCTCGCGTCGGGCCGGCCGGCCGCGAGTCCGCCGCTGGTCCTGCCCGACGGCGGAAGGGGGTTCGCCATCGCCGTGCCCGTCGGAAGTCCGGCTGCCCGGACCCTGCTTGTGGCGACGGTCGATAGCCGGGCCTTCCTCGACCAGGCCTTGCACGCCGTCGCACCGGGTCATTGGATGACCTTCTCCGACGGTTCGGAACCGATCGGCACGCTCGGCGCCGGCGGGGCGCCCGGCCAGGGAGCGGCCTCGCACGGCTTCCAGGTGAACCTCTTGGGCCGGCCCTGGCTCGTGCGGATCTCGCCGACCGACCTCCTGCTCTGGGAGACGCGCTCCCCGTTGTACGGCCTCCTCCTGGGTGCGGGCCTGGTCGTTGCGTCGCTGCTGGGCTGGTCCCTCTTCCTCCAGCGGGCCGCCGTCTGGCGGTCCCGACTGCTGGAGGAGAGCAACGGCCTGCTCCGCGACGAGGCGGAGCGGCACCGGCAGACCGAAGAGCGGCGCAGGCGCCTGGAGGAGCAGCGGGAGCGGCTGTTGCGGGAGTTGGAGGACCGGAACGCGGCGCTCGACGCGGCACGCAAGAAGGCCGAGGAGGAGAGCCGACACAAGTCGCGCTTCCTCGCGGGCATGTCGCACGAGCTGCGGACGCCGCTCAACGCCATCCTGGGCTTTACCGAGTTGCTCGAAATGGAGTACTATGGACTCCTGAACCCCAAGCAGAAGGACTACGTGGGACACGTGACGAGGAGCGGGCGGCACCTGCTGGAACTGATCGACGAAGTCCTGGATCTGTCGAGGATCGACGCCGGCCGGGTCGATTTGCGTCCGACGGCGCTGTCTCCTTGCGACGTGGCCGCGGAGCTCGAAGCGGCGGTACGAGGGCTCGCGGAGGGTCGCACCGTGGCCTTCGGCCTCCGCGTGCCGGCCGGCCTTCCCAAGATCGTGGTCGACCCGCTGCGGCTCAAACAGGTGCTTTTCAACCTGTTGTCGAACGCCGTCAAGTTCACGCCCGCCGGGGGGCGCGTCGACCTGAGCGCGATCGCGATCGGGGGCGAGGTGCACCTGATCGTCCAGGACACGGGCATCGGGATCCCGCCGGAGGACGTGCACAAGCTGTTCCGGGAGTTCTCGAGGCTCGACCCGAGCGACGGCGTGCGACGCGAGGGAACCGGTCTCGGGCTGGTGATCGTCAAGCGCCTGGTCGAGTTGCTCCACGGGACGGTCCGGCTGGAAAGCGAGCCGGGACACGGGACGCGGGTGACGGTCGTGTTGCCGGCGGCGGTCGAAGCGGTGGGGCCGGTGGCGCCGTATAATCTTTATGAAAAGATAATTGTTCAAGGATTATAAAAATGTTTTTTTTAATTTATCCTAAGTCAATGGAATCATTAGATGGACTAATTTTAGGC
>JACPWG010000123.1 GCA_016197205.1 Planctomycetota bacterium | reverse complement strand
GCCATGGCCGCCAGGGCGACGGCATAGGGCTCGAGGGTGTCGCGCTGGCGGTAGACGCGGAGGGCCTCTTCGTCCGAGGCGACGCGATGCAGCGCGAGGCCGTAGAGGATGGCGGCCTTCGCGTTCAGGTCCGCGCCGAGCGAAGGGAGCATCTGGCCGGCGGCGAAGCCCAGGGCCTTGGCGCGCATCGGCTCGTTGACGGGGTAGCCGGCCGCCATGCACTCGGCGAGGCATTCGAGGACGTACGCGGTGGTGTAGGGGTGGGACGAGTCGCCGTCCCACCAGCCCCAGCCGCCGTCTTCGTTCTGGAGCTGGGCGACGCGGAGGAGGCCCGCGTTCACGAGCTTGTCGAGTCGGGCCGCCAGCTCGTCCTGCGGGAGGCCGAGCTTGCGCATGGCCGCGCGCGCGGCGATCGCCGGGGCGAAGCGGTTGAGCGTCTGCTCGATGCAGCCGTAGGGGTATTCTTGGAGGTACGAGATCGCGTCGAGGAGGGAGAGGGCGACCGACGGGACGGCGCGGATCTCGACCTTCTCCGTGCCGGGGACGACGCCTTCGCCGGGGACGAGGAAATCGACGAGGGCGCGATCGACGACCTGCCCGCGTTCGGTCGCGACGACGGCGAGTCCGTGGGGAAGGATGGGGATTTCGAGCTCGAGGGCGTCGGACTCGGCGTCGGTCTGGGCCTTGGCCTGGACGCGGGCCTTGCCGGCCGCGGCCGCGAGGACGCGGCGCGACCAGGCGCCGAGGGCGCGCGGCTCGATGCCCTTGAGCTCCGGGCCGACGAGGGTGAGCTGCGCGTCGGCGGCGGCCGCGGCCGCGGCGGCGCCCGCTCCGGGGCCCGCACCCGGCGCGGGAGCGAGGGCGAGGCCGCTCGCGGTGACCTCGGTCTTGACGTCCTTCGCCCCGGCGAGGTTGTTGTGGACGAAGGCTGCGAGGTCGATTTCGTCATGCTGCGTGAGGAAGCGGGGCGCGTCCACCCGCACAAGGAGGTCTTTTTTTGCAGTGACGCGGGCGGTGCCGCCGCCGACCAGGGTGTCGCGCGTGACGCAACGCGCCGTGGCCTTCCAGGTGGTCAGGTTGTCCGGTAGGGTGACGGTGATCGTCGCCTTGCCGTTCGCGTCCGTGCGCGCCTGCGCGACCCAGAAGGCGGTGTCGGCGAAGTTGCGGCGGAGGACGGGGGCGATCCACGCCTCGCTGCCGGTCTTCCCGCCGTAGCCGCCTCCCCACCGGTGTCCGCGCTTGAAGAGCCCGCCTCGGATCGGAATGTCCCCGAGCGGGTCCTGGGCCGGCTCCCCCTTGAGCGCGCGATAGTCGTCGCCGTCCGCGGACTCGTTGTGGTCCGCCTCTTCCGCGTCGGGGAAGTAGATGGCCGGCTCGTCCGGTGCATCCGCCCCTGCCCTGGGAATGCCGGTGAGCGGGACGCCCTTCTCCTCGAGGAGTCCCAAGCGGGCTTCCGGCGCATTCCTCTTTTGTTTTTCGCGCCCGCTGTCCCCGCGTCCGTCGCGCGTCCGGGAACTCTCCTCGAGCTTTTTCAGGCTGTCCCTCGGGGCTGGGGACTTGGCGGGGGCGGACGCCCTCCCAGGCGCCCCGGCCTGCCGGCCCTTCACTCCGCCGCCCTCGCCCGGCAGGTAGGAAAGGGCCTCCTTCGAGTCCCCTTTCATCGCGCGGTAGTCTTCCCCCTCGCCGCCCGCCGCACCCCCCGCCGCCAAGCCTTCTCCGGAAGCCTCCAGGGCGGACGCGGTCGTGTCCAAGTGGTGGGCGATCCTCCGGTCCATCTCCTTCTTCAAGTCCGCGGACACCGTCTTCGTCTGCGCCGCGTGCTTGAACTCGTAGCTCGTCCGCGTGACGACCGCGTTCCGCCGCGCACCCGCGTAGAAGTGCGACAGGATGTGCGGCGCGCGCTCGCTCTCGACCGCGTACACGGCCTCGTCCACGAGCCCGAGCGAGAACTCCGCCTCCACCGGCCGGCCGTTCTGGTCGGTCGCCGCCACGTCGAAGGTCACCGCGCTCCCCGGCTTCACCTCGCCGGGCCGCGCCGCGACCGCGAGGGTCGCGAACTTAAACACCCGCACCTCGTCCGTGTCCTTGTAGAGCGTATTCTTGTGCGGGATCGCGATCGACAGGAAAACGTTCGGCGCGAACTCGTCCTTCATCTCCACGGACAGGGTGGTCGCGCGGTCCTTCAGGAAGAGCACCTGGTGCTCGAAGACGCGCTCCCCTTCATACGTCAACAGCGCCCACACGCCCTCGATCGGGCTCGATACGACGACGCGCGCCTTCTCGCCGCGCTTGTATTCCTGCCGGTCCGCGACGATCCGCGCCTGCTTCGCCAGGTCCTCGGCCGCGCCCTCGACCGTGATCGCCGCGCTCCCCTCCTCCCCGGCCTGCTTCCGCGCGCGGTCGGTCCCCACGTAGCGCAACACGTAATCGCCGGGCTTGTCGATGGTGAGCTTCACCTCGCCGCGTCCGCCTTCGTCGGTCGAGGCCGGCGCGTCCTGCACCGCGTCCTCCACCACCTGACCACCCGACTGCCGCCGCCGCACGACGATCAGCTTACCTTCTGTGGGGACAGGGCTCTCCGCCGCGTTCACCGTGATCAGCGTCGCCGTCAGCATCTCCTTCGGCTGGTACAGCTTCTTCTCCGTCTTCACGACGCTCCAGAAGCTCCGCGCGGTCATCGGCACGCTCGCGTACCCCGACACCCAGCGGTTCGTCACGTCGCGCGCCAGGACCGCGAGGCCGATCGTCACGTTCCGGTCCACGTGCCCCGTCGGCACGCTCACCTCCGCCTCTCCGTTCCTGTCCGTCCGGACGGTCGTCTCCAGGATCGTCTCCGCGGCCTCCCCTTCCTCGCCTTGCGGCGCTTTCTTTCGCCGCGCCTCCTCCTCTTCCTTCGCCATCGCCTGGTAGTACCACGCGTAGTCCGCGTACCGGGTCGTGTCGAACTTGTACGGCGACTTCATCGCCCGCACCCGCAGCTCGGCGTCCGGCACCGCCCCGCCGAACACGTACGTCACCTTTATTTTCGCCTTTACCGTCTCGCCCAGCGCGTACGCCTCGCGCTCCGGGCGCACGTCCACCAGGAACTCCGGCTTCCGGTACTCTTCGACTTTGAATTCGCCGGCATAGGGTGAATCCCCTAGCATTGCCGCGACCGCGTAGGTCCCCAGCGCGGGCGCGTCCCCGAGGAAGCAGTCTTCGGCCACGGTTCCGAAGTCGTTCGTGGTCAGCTCCTTCTCGACGAGGACGAGCCCGTTCGGGTCCCGCACCGAGAGCTTCAGCTTCTCCCCGGCGGAGACGTCGTAATAGCCGCCCTTCACGCGCCGCACGATGCCTTTCACGTGCACGAGCTGGTTCGGCCGGTACACGGGCCGGTCCGTGTAGAGGTAGACCTTGGTCTGGTAGCCCCACACCGCGAGGTTCGTGAGCGCGGACTCGTTCGACGCGTACGACGCGCCCCGCCACACGAAGATGCGCGCGTTGCCGCGCGGCCGCTCGAACTCCTTCGACCAGGTCCCGTCCTTGCCGCTCTGGCCTTCACACACGATCGACGACCCGTCGGAGACGAGGACGTTCACGCCTTCGGCCGGCACGCCCTTCACCTCGTCCTTCGCGAAGACGAGGAGCTGCTGCGGGGCCTCCTTCGTCACGATCGAGAGGTCGGAGATCAGGACGAGCGTCGTCGCGGTGTAGTCCTTCTCGCGGGCCACGAGGATCCACGCCCCTTCGCCCGAGAGCGGCAGATCGACCTCCTTCGAGATGAGCTTGAGGCGCTCGTACTCGCGGATCGGCTCCTCCCAGGTCTTGTCGGGCTTCACGACGTCCACGGCGATCTGCTCGAAATTCGCGATGGTGCTTTTTTTTCGGAAGTACTCCAGGAGGTCGAGCCGGTACGCGCGCAGCTCGATGCGCTCGACGTTGCGCGT
>JACPWG010000122.1 GCA_016197205.1 Planctomycetota bacterium | reverse complement strand
GGAAACGAGGCGGGGCCGACGCAGGAAGCCGACGAGGCGGGTAAAATCGTGACGCAGGGCCACGTCGGCCGAAACAGCCGTGTTCGGAAATCGGCGCTCAGGCAGACAAGCAGCTCGGTACGAAGCTCTGCTTGCCTCGGGACTCACACGCCCGGTCCCGACCTTCACAGGTCGATCGTGCGTGCTGCCCCCGTCTCCCCTACCCTTCGTTTTCGAATTCCCTGTGACCTTGCCGTGCAGGGCCTCGGGCCCACCGGTGCCCGGGCGCAGGTCCGAAACAAGGGCCAGGGTGCCGCCCGTCTCGAGCCCAGAACGTCGATCCGACGACACGCCACCTTCCCCTTTCCGAGGCCGGCGAAGCCGCGACCGTGCTCGTCCCGACTCAAGCGCCGGCCCCCCCTGTGCCCGTCGCGGGCGCAGCGTCGCCGGCATCCTCGCCGATCCCCGTCTCTCCCTCCCCTTCCGCTTCGACTTCCCCGCGCCCCTCCACGGCACGCTCGGGAAGTACCGGCTCCTCGCCGAGCTGGGTCGAGGCGGGACCGGCGTCGTCTACAAAGCCTGGCATCAGGAGCTCTCCGCGGCCTTCGCGGTGAAGGTCCTCTTCGCGGGCCCGCACGCCTCGCCCGAGCAGCTCTCCCATTTCCACGGAAAAACACGGGCCGCCGCGCGCCTTCGGCACTCCGGCATCGTCTCGGTGCACGACGTCGGGGAAGAGGACGGCAAGCTCTACCTGGCCATGGAGTACTTGGACGGCCTGACGCTCGACCGCGTCCTCCTCGACCCCGTGGCCGAGGGCCTCGCGCCGGCAGCCCCGCCCGCGGGTGCGGTCGCCCCCCGACCCGCCGGCGGCGCCGGCCTCCAACCCGCCGCCGCGCTCCGAATCGTCCAGTCGCTCGCAGAGGCGGTCGAGCACGCCCACCAGAACGGCGTCATCCACAGGGACCTCAAGCCCGCCAACGTCATGCTCGACCGATCGGGTCGCCCCCGCGTCTGGAGAGAGAGAGTCGAACCGGAGCACAGGTCGCGCCTCCGCGAGCTCGGCAAGCAGTACCTGGACGCCGTTCTCGGCTTGCGCCGCGACGCCCGGAGCGGTGAGTGGCTGAAGATGGCCGAAAACGATTACCTCCCCCAACTTTTGGACCTCGTGAAGCAGGTGGAGGACCTGAATCCGACTCTCGCCGAGCCCCGCTACGTCACGGGCCGAATGTACCGGGCATTGATGCGTTTTCCGCTGGCGCTCCGGGAGCAGAGCGTGGCCCTCGCGCGGCAGCCGAGCTTTCGGCCAAGCCTCTACGAACGGGCGGTGCTCTACGCGCACTTCCACGCCGAGCGCGTCCAGGAGCTCGCCGGACAGTTCGCGTCCGGAGTGACCTCGGAGTGGAAGGACGAGCTCTACGCGGCCGGCGGGACCGCGATTCAGACGCTGACGCCGATGGCGCGCGGGCGCATGGAGGAGGGGGACGCCGAAGCGGCCTCCTATCGCCTGCGGCTGCTGGAGGACCTGGTTCGGCTGGAAAGGCCGTCGGAGCGAGCCGGGGCGCCCGACTCGGAGGACGTCGGCGTGTCGCAAGCGCAGGTCCTTTGCGCGAAAGGTCTGTCGCTCGTCTACGCCCCGGCGGGAGCCGAGTCCCTCGAGCACGCGGCCGAACTGCTCAATCAAGCCATCG
>JACPWG010000052.1 GCA_016197205.1 Planctomycetota bacterium | reverse complement strand
ACGTCGCGGGCTTCGAGCGGCGCGCGGATCTCCCGGCGATGACGTCGCCGATCCTCGACGATTTCACGCTGACGTGGTTCGGGCCGCCGAAGATCTTGTCGCTCGTGGTGGACGGCCTGCCGTAGCGCGGCCGGGGGGCGGAGGGCGCGCGACGACGCCGGTCAATTCCCGCGGTGCTCGCCTCGCACGATGCCCACTGCGAGTTGCCGCCGCCGCCGCCGCAGCGATCGCCGGACCTCCGGCCGATCGCGGCCCGGGACGCCCCCCTGCCAAGCGAATTCCGGTTGATTCCGATCACGCCCCCAGCTAGGATAACGGACTTATTCGATAGAACCTCCTATCCCCTATCCCATCTAGCTAGGATGCTCTAGAAATGAACAGAACCCGCTACAGAATCGTTCCGCAGATGCTGATTGCCCTTACCTTGATGAGCGCCGCGATGCCGGGTGCTACTGCGGAGGAGACGAAAGCCCTCCCGCCGATGACCGCGATGAACGGCACGGGAACGTTGGTTCCGCCCAAGGATCCGAAACGATTCGCGTTTGTCGTCTTCGGTGACAGTCAGGGACAGGAGGATCACCCTACGCTGAGGGCGATCTTCAAAGACATGAATTCCGAGCCCAATCCCAAACCCACATTTGCCATCTCCCTGGGAGACATCATCAAAGGCGAGCCAAGCGTGCCCTTTGACAGCCAGGCGCTCGAGGAACATCTGGGCTACTCGCTGCTGCTTGCAAAACTGGCCAAAGTTCCGGTGTTCAACGCGCCGGGCAACCACGAAATGGACGATGTGGTAAATACAACGACCTGGCTCGAAATGCCCAGCCAGCAGATGCGCGCGGCCTACGAGAAAGTGGTCGGCCCGACGTATGGCTCGTTCGACTGTGGCGATTCTCATTTCATCATCATGAATACCGAGGACATTCCGCCGCCCGGCATGCAGGGCCCGGAACCGCCGATGGAGTTCAGCTATGTCGGTGCGACACAACTTGCACAGCTCGCGGCCGACCTTGAAGCGAACAAGCACAAGACGCACGTCTTCATCGCGATGCACTATCCGATGAACGCATACGATCCGGCAAGGGACAATCTGTTTGGGGAGAGCCGCCAGGCGCTGGTCGATCTGTTCAAGAAATACCCGAACATCTCATTTGTGCTGGCATCGCATGAACACCAATTTTACAACCCGCAAGATCCCAACAACGTGACGACCGTGGCTCCCTTCCAAGCCGGAGGTCCCACGCAGTATCTGATCTCCGGTGGCGCGGGAGCATCGTTCTACAGCGGCCAGCCGCAGCTCTGGGCGTTCCATCACTATCTTCTGTTCGAGGTGGACGGAGCGAAGGTGAGCGTGACGATCAAACGGGTGCACTAAGCGCCCGCGCAGGAATTACTTTGCATTTTCGCGGATCGACTTCCGCTGAACCATGCAGTAGAGCAAAAAAGCGGCAGCCGCGGGTCCGGGCCCGAAAGGTGTTCCAGAGGAAACCAGTGCCCCGTCGACGAACTCCGGACACATTCGTCCCCGCAGCTACGGCGCAGTGTAATTCATGTGCCGGCCCGCGCAGCGCGGCCCAGAGTGCCGCGCCCCCAGGAGCCTCGAGGTCCGAATCTGCGCAGTTATTTTCGCGCGGGCGCTTACGCCTCCCCAGGCAGGCGAGTCAAGGCCTGGACCACGTGCGGCGCTTCTACGAGCGTTTCGTCGGGCGCGAACGGCCGGCGTTCCGGGCATGGGCGCGGAGCCAGGCGTCGGGGGGGGCGGGGGCGGCCGGCGCGGTTGACTCACGGCGGCTTGCGCAGTAACCTGCCGGACACCTGTGGACTCCACACCGATCTCCACCGGAGCCCGGCGCCCTGCCCGCAGCTTCGGAGTCTGTCACCCAGGTCGTTCAACCGCTCAGCCATTTCGCTGGGGCACGCCTCGGAGCCCCGCCCGAACCCATGCGGCGATTCGGGCGCATATTCACCGCACGGAATGCGGTGAATGTTTGACGGTACGGCGAATCGCACCTACAATCACCGCAGGAGGTGCGCAGAAAAATGCCCTACATGCACGAACAGGCTGGGTGGCCCGAGTTTTCATGGGATGGCGCGGCCCTGGCGGCCCCCCTCGCCCATGTACGCCATCGGCAGGGGAGGCTCCTCGGGAAGATGGAAGCCCTGGGGTTCGAGCTCCGCGTGGAGGCGAGCCTCAACGTGCTGACCAGCGACGTGGTGAAATCTTCCGCGATCGAAGGGGAGCTCCTGAACCCCGCCGAGGTTCGCTCGTCGATCGCCCGCAGGCTGGGGCTGGACGTGGCGGGTCTCCCCAAGGCCGGGCGAGACGTGGAGGGCGTCGTCGAGATGATGCTCGACGCGACGCAGAACTTCGCGGCACCGCTCACCCGCGACCGCCTCTTCGGCTGGCACGCGGCCCTGTTTCCGACCGGGAGGAGCGGCATGAGCCGCATCACCGTTGGCGCATGGCGTCCCCGGGAGGCCGGCCCGATGCAGGTCGTCTCAGGTCCCATCGGTCGCGAGACGGTGCACTTCGAAGCCCCGGAGGCCGACCGCCTCGAGGCCGAGATGGCGTGCTTCCTCGATTGGCTCGACACTCCGACGGCGGTGGACCCGGTCCTCCAGGGTGGAATCGCGCATCTCTGGTTCGTCACGCTCCACCCCTTCGAGGATGGAAATGGCCGCATCGCCCGCGCGATCGCAGACCTGGCGTTGGCGCGCGCCGATGGCACCAAGCAGCGCTTCTACGGTATGTCGTCTCAAATCGAGGCGGAGCGAAAGGAGTACTGCCGCAGGCTCGAGGCGGCGCAGCGTGGCGACCTCGACATCACGAGGTGGCTGGAGTGGTTTCTCGCCTGCCTCGATCGAGCGATCGGCGGCGCCGACACTTGTCTTTCCGCGGTGCTTCGCAAGGCAAAGCTCTGGCAGCATCTCCACCGCCGCCCGGTGAACGAGCGGCAACGCCTGGTACTCAATCGATTGCTGGATGACTTCAAGGGGTTCATGACCACTTCCAAGTACGCAAAGCTCACCAAATGTTCGGCCGATACCGCTCTGCGCGACCTCCGCGAACTGCTGGAGCGCGGCATCCTCGTCCAGAACCCGGGCGGCGGTCGCAGCACGAGCTATCGGCTCGCCGAGCCGGAAATGGTGCGGGAGTAGGGAGCCGGAGGACGCCCGGCGAGCAGCCGGAGGGGACGATGGTCGCGGTCGTGCGAACTCATTTCCGGAAAGATCGCACGGGCGCGCCGGCCGTCGGGCGGCGTGTGCGCCCCTGTCGGCCCGAGCCTGCGCGGAATTGACTTCCCATGCCCGGGCGTACTTCAGCATGCCTGCGGAGGAAGAGCGTCGTCTCCACGCAAGTCGGGAGGGCCATTCGCAAGGACCGGAGGCCCGCGCCCCCAGGGCGTGAGCCGCCAGAACGGGCAGAGTTCAGATCCGGGCCCGTTCGGGCAGCACGCTCAAGCCTTGCAAATCAAATCTGGTGATGGACCCTCACGGGCCACCGATGACGACTTTGCGAGTTCGACTGCGAGTTGACGCATTGTGGGCACGGCAACGCCGTGCCCCTACCTTCGATGAACTCGGGCGTGTGGACACGAATGGAGCCGATTTCAACCGTGCCGTTATTTGGTCAACGAGCCGCTAGCTTCCGCCAAGCAGGGCGTAGAGGGTGGGCGCGGCCTGGCAGAAGACGAATGCGGCGGGGACCCACCGCCAGACTCGCCGGGTCTCGCGGGTCTCGAACGCGTTCTGGAAGGCAAACAGGACCGGGACCGGCAGCCCCAGGAGACCGCAGCAGGGCCAACTCATCATGTCCACGTGCGTTTCGGGAATCCGGCTCGCCTCGGCGGTGTACGAGCGCATCAGGAAGACCATGAACAGGCCCGCACCCGCGTTCAGGAACAGGGAAACCTGGCCGCTGAGGTGAAAGCGTGCGCCCTCTGCCCATCCGGAATCGTCCAGGGCGAAAGTCACACCCGCAACGGACAGGCTCGCGCCGAAGAGAGCGATCCATAGGCCGACGGACTCGTTCGGGACGTGCGCCTTCGGAAGACCGAGGCCCATGCAGCTCGCCACGAGGGCCGTGAAAAGCAGCAGCTCCCACAATCGCAGAGGCGTCGCCACGAGGCTCTCCCACGACTGCGATTCGGCATGGAGCTCGGGGCCGGCCGTGACGCAGGCGGGTGCGACCGTGCAGCTTCGCGCGGGCGACGAGCTGAACCGCGCCGCGGGCCTCAAGCGGCGCGCCGAGCTACCTGTGATGACTTCGCCGATCCTCGACGACTTCACGCGCTCTTGGTTCGGGCCACCGGAAAGGCTGTCGCTCGTGGGGGACACCTTGCGGTAGCGCGACGGCGGCTCGCCGGCCGAAACAACACGCGTTTTTCGACGGCGGCCGCCCGGGGGGAAGCCCGCGCCCCGAGCAGCACCAGGTCCGCACTCGCTTCCGCAAGTCTACCCTCTGTGCTGCGAGAGGACAAGCGCGATGTCCTGGCGGCCGTTCGCTCCGGGTCGTCCACTCGAAACGCCGACCATCGCCTCGCCGAAGGTCTCTCTTGCATCCGGGCACCGTTCGGCGTTAGGATATGCCCACAGTGGACCCGCAGCCTCCGCTGGGCAGGGGGCCCGCCCGCGGGCCGGTACAGGACTCGAACCGTCCCTTTGGGAGCCGTCCGATGCTCCAGTCCGACAGAGACTACGCCGCGCGCGCGCGCGGAGCGACCCAGACCGAGACAGTCGTCCTCATCTCCATGGTGGCGATCGCCTGTCTCTTCGCCGTCACCCTTTTCGGCCGTTCCGTCGCGAATCGCTATCAGGGTGCGACGCAGAAACTCCAGACCGCGGCCGCGACGACGGACTCGGGTCCGGCGCTCGGCGGGGACGGGCTCGCCTCCCCCGGAGGCGGTGGCGGCAGCGGCCCCAGTTCCACGGCGGCGCCGGATGGGCCGGTACTGTCGGTCACCCCCAAGAATCCCGGCGGGGGCGGCGGAGGAGGAACCGGCGGTACCCCCGGCGGCACAGCCGGTGGCTCTCCAGACACGGGCGGCAACGCCTCGGGCGGCGCTCCGCCTCCGCGGGTTGTCGACGCCGAGGCGCAGAACCGGTTCGCACGCGCCATCCAGTCCGAGTTGGACGGTCTCTCCGACAGCGACCGCGACGACCGCTCCCTCGAGCTGGTCAACAGCTTGACCGACCAGCAGATCCGCGACTTGGCGAGCACCCCCGAGGGGAAGGACGCCCTTCGTCGCATGGTGCGGGAGCTGAACGGCGGCAACGTCACGGGGGACGAGGCGCGCGCGCTTTTGCGCGTGGTGCGGCTGGTCTCCCCCACGCACAGCCGCGTCGCCGACGAGAGCCTCCCGCCCGACGTGCGGGACGCGCTGAACAACGCGGGCGCCACGCAGCAAAAGCCGTCCGAGGGCTGGTGGCTGGGCTCGGTCCGCTTCGACAACTACGAGGTCACGCTCGACAGCATGCCGCCCGGCGTCACGCCGGAGCAGTTCCTGGCCAACATGGCGCGCGACATGAACGGGACGATCAACGACAGCGAGTTCACGAGCGACGGGGAGTTCTCCCGTCGGGTGACGAACCGCGATCCGCGGCCCGGGGACATCGTGGACATCGACATGTGGGGACCGGAGAACGGCTCGGTGGTGCTGCGCGAATCGGCGCCGGACCACTTCGTGTTCACGACGATCGAGACGAACGAACTGGGGACGCACCCGTTGAACGGCAACCGCGAATTCGGCTTCCGGCGCAATCCGGACGGCTCGACGACCTTCTACACGCGCGCTGCGGACACGGTGCAGAACGGCACGGCGAACTTCGGCGACGGGATCCAGGACGGCATGTGGCGCGCGGCGATGCGCGGGATCTCGAACCAGCCGGGGGCGGTGGTGCGGCCGAATTCGGTGCGGGTGAATCGGGATCCGTTCTAGGGGGCCCGTGGACGGGCCACGCGTGCGGTGTCGATCCACCTAGGCCGCAGTCGCGCCCACGGTCGCCCCGCAGAGCAGGCGGTGCGCCGGCCCGCGGGCCGGCATGCCCTCCCTGGCTCGCCGCGAGCGAGCGAAGGAGGGAGGCCAGCGCCCCCAGGAGCCGTGAGGCCAGCGCGTGCGCAGTCACTCCTGCGCACGCCGTTACCGCGAACCACGGCCGGTGCATGCCGCCCCCCCTCGCCTCCATCCACCCGCGGTCGCGCTACTCGACCGGCTTCCAGGCCTCCACGAACCGGACCTTCCGCACGTACTCGACCGACCGTTCCTTTCCGTCCTTAGCCCCCTTGCCTTGCACGTTCAGTTCCAAGTTCACGTCCAGGCTCCGGTACGGCGCCGCGCCGTCGAGCGGAAACTCGAGCGTCGCTGCGAGATGCAGGACGGATTCGGTCAGCGGGACGCCGTCCATCGTTTGGGGCTTCCCGTCCAGCTTCAGGGAGACGGTGCCGCAGGTCGTGCCGTAGAGCGGGCCGACCTTCTCCAGGGTGGCGGTCACCACGAACTTCTCCTTCTTGAACTCGTCCCAGTCCAGGTCGAGGAGGGGAAGGACCGCCTCGAGGGGAAGCTCCCAGGTGTCGTGGACCGCGACGGCGCGTTCGGGCAGCAAGCCCTCCAGCCCTGCGCGACGGCGAGCCGGCCCCGTCCCCGCGAACTCGGAGGCCAAGAAGCCCTTCTGTTCGCCCTTGAGGTCGCCGCCGCCTTCAGGAGCGATCTGCGGTCGCGGCCCCGTCAGGTCGACTTTGACCGTCTTGCCCGCCAAGCCAAGGTCCTGCGCCTCACCGCCGCGGTTCGCGCTCGCCTTGCTGAAGCTCAGCTTCTCGGACGTGACGCGGCCCTTGTCGACGGCCAGCACTTCCACTTTGCACTGGTAGTGGACCTCGAAGCCGCCCTTCGTGTCGTCCATGACCTTGCCGTCGACCGTGAACTTCTGTCGTCCGTCCAGGGCATGGTCCTTGGCGCGGACGTAGGTCCAGCCGACCTGTGGCGCGGGGGTACGGTTGAACTGGTAGGTCTGTTCCCCGAACGAGGACACGGCCGCGGCGGCGCCCGCGACGGCCAGGGCAAGGGGCAGGACCACGGGTCGTAGAGTCTTCATGTCGCTTGCAAGCTCCACCTGGGAAAAGGTCTCCGGCCGGGCGAGGGGGTCGAAGTCCATGTCGGCGCCGGCGCACGCTCGAGCATTGTACCAGCGCCGGGCGTCTTCGACAAGAATGCTCAAGCGCGCCGGGTCCGCGCGCCGATGTGGATCGTGAGGGCCGATCCGAACCTTCTACGCGGGCAAGGGTTTTTGAAAAGTCGGTCTTGCTTTGCCTCGGCGTGCGGGGTAAGATACTGGTTGTGCTCCGGATTGCGTCGTGCGACCTAGCGGGCAGCATTCGCGAAAGTCGGGCATTGCAACGGCCGCGGGGGAATTTTTCCGCATTTTTCGTCCCCTGCGGTGAAGCGGCGTTGAGGTTCCCCTTTGCGCGCATCGAGACCCGCAAGGCCCGGCACGGGGGCTCTCTGGACCTTGTGGAGGAGAATTTGCCGATGAGCGGATGCGACGTGCTTCTGATCAATCCGCCGTGGCTCTCCAAGGACGGGAACATCTGGCACGGGATCAAGGCGGCGATGCCGCCCTTGGGGATCCTCTCGATCGCGGCCTACCTGGAGCAACAGAAGGTGGCCGTGCGGATCCTCGACGTGCACGTGGAGCGCTTGACGGCGGACGACCTGCGGGCGAAGCTGCGCGAGCTTTCGCCGCGCGTGGTGGGCCTGACGGTGATGACGGCGACGGCGATCGCCTCGAACAAGATCGCGCGCCTGGCGAAAGAAGTGCTCCCCGACTGCCTGGTGGTGATGGGGGGCGTGCACGCGGCGGCGATGCCGGACGAGTGCCTCCGGAACCGGGCGGTCGACCTGGTCTGCCGCGGCGACGGCGAGCGGATTCTGCACGAGATCGTGCGGGGCGACCCCATCAAGGAGATCCGCGGGATCTCCTACCGCGACGGGGAGGCCGTGACCCACAACGCGCCGAGCCCTCTCATCCTGGATCTCGACGCGCTTCCCTTCCCCGCGTACCATCTTGTCCCGATGGACAAGTACTACCCCGCGCTCGGGGCGTACAAGCGGCTTCCGGCCATCAACATGCTGATGACGCGCGGGTGCCCCGGCAAGTGCACCTTCTGCAACTCCGCCGAGACGACGTTGCGCACGAGGTCCGCGGCGAGCGTCGTGGCGGAGATCGAGCACCTCAAGAAGGAGTACGGGATCCGGGAGATCCAGTTCTACGACGACACCTTCACCGTCATGAAGAAGAACGTCTTCGAGTTCTGCCGCCTCATGGTGGAGAAGAAGGTGGACGTGACCTGGACGGCCTTCGTGCGGACCGACTGCTTCAGCGAGGAGATGGCGAAGTCGATGAAGGCGGCCGGGTGCCACCAGGTGTGTTTCGGGATCGAGTCCGGGGACGACGAGATCCTGAAGAACATCCGGAAGCCGATCAAGTGCACGCTCACGAAGAAGTCGATCGACCTGGCCAAGCAGGTCGGGATCGAGGTCCGCGCGTGTTTTATTTTCGGCAACATGGGCGAGACGCTGCAGACGATGCAGAACACGCTGGACTACAGCATGGACCTGGATCCGGACCTCGCGCTCTACAACATCAACACGCCGTACCCGGGGACCCAGGTCTTCAAGTGGGCGAAGGAGAACGGGTACCTGCGGACCGAGGACTGGAACGAGTACGAGCTGTCCGGGTGCCTGCTCAAGCTGCCGACGCTGACGGAGCAGGAGATCCTGGACTTCTACAAGAAGGCGCACTCGACCTTCTACATGCGGCCGAAGGCGGTGTGGCGCCGGCTCAAGGCCATCCGGCGGCCGAAGCACATCCTGGACTTGATCCACGCCTTTTTCTACATCGTGCTCCGCTGCTCGTGGCAGAACCGGGACGGGCTGCGGGCCGACTGGGTGGACCACAAGAAGGAGGACTTCTTCGATTTCGACCTGGCCGGCGCGGAGTCGAATTACCTGTCGTTCCAGGCCTACTCGCTCTTCCTCGACAAGCAGCGGCTGATCCCGCGCGGCGCGACGCCGGCCCTGGCGGGCGCGGCCGTAGCGGCCGGTGCCGCCAATAGCCGAAGGCAAGTTCGGCCGCCCGCGAGGCGCGCGAGCGAGGCGTAGTAACGGAGAACTACGTCGAGCGAGCGCAACGAAGCAGGCGGCCGAAATCGCCGAGGAAATTGGTCACCCAATTCTGTGGGGCGGTACTAAGAGACGAAGGCGCCCCGGTGGGTCGAACGGCCCGCCGGGGCGCTTGCTTGTGCGGGCAGGACAGGGTCCGAGCGCCGGGTTGGCTCCCCCACTCGGTCGTCGCCGCTCCAGCGCGCGCTCCGCGAACGCCAGGAAGGCCTCCGGCGTCCCGATGCCGGGGAACACTTCTTCCACGGCGCGTTGAGGCCCCCCCACTCCCCTAGCGCCCGCGCAAAAACCACTGCGCCGACTCGGCCCTCGAGGCTCCTGGGGGCGCGGCCCTCTGGGCCGCGCTGCGCGGGCCGGAGGCCCGCGCCCCCAGGCATTGGTCGATCCACGGAAATGTAAAGTAATTCTTGCGAGGGCGCCTACCCCGCCCCGCAGCACTTCTTGTACTTCTTCCCCGAGCCGCACGGGCACGGATCGTTCCGCCCCACCGTCGCCGCCGCCCTCCGCACCGGCACGCCGCGCGCCCCGCCGTGCGGGGAACAGCGCTCCAGATACCCTTTCGCGAGCACGCCCACCTGCCGCCCCAGGTCCCGCCCGCCGGCGAGCCGGCCCGCGTCCTCCAGCGACTCGAGAAAGCCGCGGACGATCGCGGGGACGGTCGGGCGCGCGCACGGCGAGAGCGAGAGCGACGGCATCCGCTCCAGCATCGCGATCCGCACGTCCTCCGCGCCCAGCTCCTCCGGCCCGATCCCGCGCCGCTCGCACGCGGCCTCCAGGAAGGCACGCGCCACCAGCTCGGCGTGCTCCTTCTCGTGGTCCGTGAGCCGCGCGTACGCGGGCGCGTCGGCGAAGTCCGAGGCCCAGCGTTCGATGCGCTCCGCGATCATCCCGTCGGACACGTGCAGCCCTTCCCGGGGTGCTCCCCCGCTACTTTCGCAACCCGAGCCGCAAAAAAAGGAGCGGCCGCGCGATGCGCCACCAGTCGACGATCGGAACCATCTTCGTGTAGCCGATGTCGTCGGTGTGGTAGATCTTCGTGACCGGCGCCTCCGTGACCTTGTACTTCAGTTCGATCACCTTGTAGAAGATGTACGGCTCCAGCTCGTACCGGTTCAGCCACTCCTGATCCATCTTGATCCGGGGGTCCCGCAAGATCGACACGCGTACCGCACGGTAGCCGTTCGTGCCGTCCGTGCACGGAAAGCCCGTGATCAACCGGAAGAAGATGGAATACGCCCGGGTGGTCACCCGGCGAAAGAGCGGCATGTTGACCGTGCGCAGGCCGTCGATCCGGCGCGAGCCCTGCACGAAATCGAAGCCGCCTTCGACGATCGGCTGCAGGAGATTCACCATCTCGTCGTGCCGGTCCTGGCAGTCCGCCCCCATCACGACGACGATGTCGTAGCCCTTCTCCATCGCATACCGGTACCCGGTCCGGATCGCCGCCCCGACGCCCGCGTTTTTCTCGTGCACGACGACCGTGGCCCCTGCCGCACGCGCCTCCTCCGCGGTCCGGTCCTTCGAGCCGTCGTCCACGATGACCACTTCGTCGACCAGCGACCGGTCCGCGCCCTTCACGACCTGCCCGACCTTCCCCTCCTCGTTGTAGGCGGGGGCCAGGAGCATCACCTTGAGTCCACGGCGATCGTAGGCCATCGGAGCGGTACCTGGTGAAGGAGAAGTTCGGAACACGCGCGGACGCTTCGCCGCGCGAAGGCGGGCACCCAGGCAACGAAGGGCACGAGGAGCCCCTCGGTCCCCTCGATGCCGCTCGCTCACGCTCGCGGTGCCGTAGGGCGCGTGCGTCCGGCTGCGGGGGCGCACGCTAGCCTGACGGGGCGAGCTTGACCGGCGCGCCGCCCTGGGCCATGGACTGCTGGATCGCCTCGAGGGCCTGCACGACGCGCAACCCTTCACGACCGCTCGTCGTCGGCCGCACGCGCCCCTGCACGCAGGCGAGGAAATGCGCGTCCTGGTTCTTGAGCGGCTCGTGGAGCTGGACTTTGGGGATCACGATGTCGCCGTCGCGCAGGGCATAGTGGAACTCGCCGTAGGTTTCGTACTCGGCCTTCGTCACCACACCCTTGTCGTAGATCCGAATCGGCTCGATGGGGTCCATGTCGTTCCAAACCGCCATCTTCCGGTCCCCGACGGCCGTGATCTCGCGGACCTTGCGCGGGTCCAGCCAGCTCACGTGCACGTGCGCGAGCGAGCGGCCCGGGTACGCGAGCGAGATGAAGGCGACGTCGGCCACCTGCGGCTGGAGATAAACCTGCCCCCGCGCGGACACCTCGAGCGGGTCCGCGCCGAGCAGATAGTTGAAGATCGAGATGTCGTGCGTCGCGAGATCGTAGGCGACGTCCACGTCCTTCCGGATCGGGCCCAGGTTCGTCCGCGCCGCATGCAGGTAGTAGACCTCGCCCAGCACCCCGCCCGAGATCAGCTCCCGCAGCTTTTGGATGCCGTTGTTGAAAACGAACACGTGGCCGACCATGAGCGTCCGGCCGTGCGCGTCGGCCAGCGCGACCAGCTCGCGCGCCTGCTCCGAGGTCACGGTGAGCGGCTTCTCGCAGAGGACGTGCTTTCCCGCCTCCAGGCACTGTTTCACGACGGCGTGGTGCGTGGCGGAGGGCGTGGCGACGACAACCGCCTGCACGGAAGCGTCCGCGAGCAGCTCGGAGAGCTGCGTGGCGCCGCGGATGCCGGGGTACTTCGAAAGCACGGACGAGAGGCGCGGCGCGTCCGCGTCGACGATCATCGTGACGCGCGCGTCCCGGATCTCAGTAAGCACGCGGACGTGGTTCACCCCCCACTGCCCGCACCCGACCACGGCGACGTCAATGGGCACGCGCGGCCTCCCCCCCTCGGTAGAACGACTGCACGGCGGCGGCGACCTCGCGCACCTCCGCCTCCGTCATCTCGGGGAACATCGGCAGCGAGACGATCTCCCGCGCGGTCCGTTCCGTCACGGGGAAGCTCCCCTCGGCAAGCCCCAGGTCCGCGTAGGCGCCCTGGCGGTGGATGGGAATCGGATAGTGAATGAGCGCCCCGATCCCGCGCGCCTTCAGGTGGTCGAGGAGGGCGTCGCGCCGCTCCGCGCGCACGCAGTAGACATGGTAGATGTGCTTCGCGCCCGGCGTCTCGCTCGGGAGCCGCACCTCGGGGACGCGCAGCGCCTCGGCGTACAGCTTCGCCACGCGGCGCCGCCCGTCGTTCCACGAGTCCAGCTTCGGCAGCTTCACGCGCAGGACCGCGGCCTGCAGCTCGTCGAGGCGCGCGTTGTAACCGCGCACCGGATGCTTGTACTTCTCGGACTGCCCGACGTGGCGCAGGACGCGGACCTTCTCCGCCAGCGCGTCGTCCGAGGTCACGACCGCGCCGCCGTCGCCGTAGCAGCCGAGATTCTTGGCGGGATAGAAGCTGAAGGCGGCCGCGACGCCGAAGCTTCCGGCACGCTTGCCGCGCCACTCCGCGCCATGGGCCTGGCACGCGTCCTCGAAGACCGGCACCCCGCGCCGTCGCGCCACGTCCAGCAACACGTCCATGTGCACCGGCTGGCCATAGAGGTGCACGGGCAGGATCGCGCGCGTGCGCGGGGTGATCGCGGCCTCGAGTTTCGCCAGGTCGAGGTTGTAGGTCTCCGGGTCGATGTCGACGAAGACCGGCCGCGCCCCGCAGTCGGTGATCGCGATCGCCGTGGCGATGAAACTGTTCGGAGGGGTGATGACCTCGTCGCCGGGGCCGAGCCCCAGCGCGCGCAGCACGAGCCGGAGCCCGTCGAGGCCGGACGCGACGCCGATGGCGTGGCGCACGCCGCAGTACGCGGCGAATTCCTGTTCGAAGCGCTCGACCTCGTCGCCGAGGATGAACATCCCCTTGCCGATGACGCGCAGGACGGTCTCGTCCATGGCGGGCTTCAGGGCTTCGTACTGTCGGCGGAGGTCGACGAACGGGACGGACATCGGGGCACTCCCAAGGGTGGGGTCCATGCGAGGGCCGAAGGACGAACCAAGCTCGCTTCGGAGCGGCGGTACAATAGCAGCGGGCCGCCCGGATCGTCAAGGAACTGAGCGCGGGTTCGTGAGGCGAAACGCATGCGGCTGATTCTCGATGACGGCGGCCCGGCCCAGCGACGACGGAACCACAGATTTCACAGATTAACGACGATTTCACAGATTCGCGATGTGTGAAATCCCGTAGAAGCTGTGTCACAACCGCCGAAAAGCTTGCTTTTGGGGCAACGAAATCCCAGCAGAAAATTCGCGAAATTGGCGAAATTCGCGGTTCGTCTTTCGGTGTTTTCGGCGTCTTCGGTGGCTCGTCCCTTTGGTTGCGGCCGGCGGCTGCCCTGGGAAATCTGTGGTTTCCGTGGCGTTCGACAGGAGCGGAAATGGCCAGCAGAAACCGGGTTCAGCGCGAGAACCGGCAGCGGAGGAGCGTCCAGAGGGCCGCGAACCCGTCCTTCCAGGTGATTTTTTTTCCCTCGGCGTAGCTGCGGCCGCTGTAGGAAATGGGCACTTCGTAGATGCGGAAGCGGCGCTTGCAGACCTCGGCGGTGATCTCCGGCTCGATCCCGAAGCGCTCGGCCTGGAGGCGCAACGACTGGTTGACCTGCCGGGTGAAGGCCTTGTACCCGGTTTCCATGTCGCTCAGGTTGATGTCGTAGAGGGCGTCGGTCAGGAGCGTGAGGAACTTGTTCCCGACGTAGTGCCAGAAGTAGAGCACGCGGTGAGGGCCGCCGAGGAAGCGGGAGCCGAAGACGACGTCCGCGCGCTTGTCGAGCAGGGGCTCCAGCAGGATGGAGAAGTCGCGCGGATCGTACTCGAGGTCGGCGTCCTGGATGAGCACGAAATCGCCGGTGGCCGCGGCGAGGCCGGTGCGGACGGCCGCCCCCTTGCCGCGGTTGCGCGGCTGGTGGACGATGCGCAGGTCGGCGCCGGGGTGGCGCGCCGGCAAGGCGTCGAGGAGGGCCGAGGTCCCGTCCGTGGAACCGTCGTCAATGAGGAGGATTTCCTTGTCGAGCGGGATGGGCGCGGCGAGCACGCGGCGGACGATTTCCTCGAGGGTGGCGCGCTCGTTGTACACCGGCATCACGATGCTGAGTTTCATCCCGATCCTCGAAGGTTTGGAGCCCACGCAAGGGTCTCCCGTCGCGCGGCGACCCTTGCGGGCATCGGCGCCTTCCCTCCCGCGTCCGGCGCGCGCCCCTCATACCACAAATTTTCCTTGATATCAAGCTCGCCGTATCTATAATCAGCCCCGTCTCTAGAGTGCATTTCGGGCATGTTTCAATCCGCCGGGACCATGCCCTTTTTCGCGAGGAGGGGTGAATGGCCAGCACCTGCCGGGCGCTCGTGATCGTGGGCCTTGTGTCCCTCCTTCTCGCGCCGGGCTGTAAGAACGCGGCCGACAAGGTCAACAAGTCCGTGGCTGACGCGAAGGCCACGTTCAAGCCGGCCGAGCCGCCGGATCCGAAATTCCTGCCGCTTGCGAACTTCGACGACATCCCGATCCCGAACAATTTCCTCGTCGACCGCAAGACCTCGTTCACCTACGTGCACGGCACGCTCCGCGTCGTGGACCTGCACATGAGCGGCCTGACGCGCGCCGAGGACATCGCCCGCTTTTTCGAGAGCCAGTTGGAGGCGCACGGCTGGACGGTTCAGAACCGGCTCGGCGAGACCTATCAGCGCCGGCTCGACTTCAAGAAGGACCAGGAGTCGTGCAGCGTGATCGTCTCCCTGCGTGACAAGACCACCTTCGTCGACCTCCACGTGAGCCACCGGTAACCCCCCTTTGGGGGCCCGCCCGGGCCCCGGAGAAGTCAGCACTTGGATCCCCTCAAGCCCTTGGGCTCCGCCACCCCGATCGCGACACGCGCCGAAGAGGCCGTGCAATCGTTCTACGAGAAGATCCGCCCCCACCAGAACGTGCTCCTCTGCGCCATCACCGGCATGACGCTCGCCCTCGTGCTGACCCTCTACGTGCAGCACCGGGGCCAGGAAGAGGCGGAGCTCGTCGTCTTCGAAGCGAGCCGCGCGGACCACCAGCAGGACCGCGAAAAAAGAGTCGCCGAGTTCGACAAGCTCGCACGCGAGCATGCCAACACGCCGGAGACGCCCTTCGTGCTCTTCAAGCTCGCGAGCCTGCGCTACGAGAACGCCAAGTCCGACCCCGCGCTGCTTCGCCGCGTCCGGGAGGACCTCGATGCGCTCATGAGCAACTATCCGAAGCACTGGGTGACCAAGGAACTGGCGCCGCAACTCCTTCGCACCATCCAGGAGGACACCGAATTCGCGGAGAAGGAGCTGCCCGCCAAGTTGAAGGAAATGAAGGAACGCTCGGCCGCACTGCGGGCCGAGGACGAAAAAAAGAAGGGCGACCAGGGGGACAAGAGCGGCACGGCGGAACCGTCGAAGGACGCACCCAAGGACGCACCGGGGGCGGCGCCGGGTGGGACTCCGGGGGCGACGCCGGGCGGAACGCCGGGAGCCACGCCCGGCGGAACGCCGGACGGGCAGGTCAACCCTCCGGTCAAGGATGGCGGCGCACAACCGCCGAAGGACGCGGGTACCGGCGCGGGCTCCGGGGAGAACCCCAAGTAGGCGGACCGATGCGACGCTGAGACGCCCGGAACTGCACGCGCCGCGCCGCGGTGCCGTGCGCGACCCGCCGGGCGTGGCTTCTGGCGCAGGGCTTCCGCCCTGCACCTGCGAGTGTCTGGACACGGAAGCGAGTCAGCCCATGCCGACCGTCCCAGCGAGCGCGAGTGCGGAGCGAGCATCCCGCACCCCCAAGGCCGTCCGCCGGTCGGCAGCTCTGTCTCGGGTCGCCGGGTTCTTGGCGCTCCTCGTCGCCTTTCCTTCCTGCACGAACGTCAACCGCGCCATCTATTTCGACGGTTCGCGCATGGAGGAGGCCGCGGGGCGAATCCTGGCGGAGGTGCGCGGCGCGCCGACGCCCGCGCCGGAAGCGGCGGAAGGCGCCCCCGCGGCGGGAGGAGTGGATCTGCGCGCGGTCCAGCTCGAGACCCCCACCATCCTCGAGCTGCGCGGGCGGATGAAAAAAAGATTCCCCATCCTCGTGCCGCTCTACGACCAGAGCGACATCGGCGAGGGCAAGAGCGGGCTCGTCGTCCTCCTCCGCACGGAGGGGCTCGATGCGAACCAGCGGGCCGGACTCGAGGACCTGGTTGCCAAGGAGAATGAGGATCGGATGGCGCTCTATCGCGCCGTCGTCGCGGCCAACGCGTACACCGATTGGCAAGTCACGCGCATCCAGACCGCCTTCGCGCGCAAGCTCCGGGAGCTCGCGCGCCCGGGCTGGCGCTACCAGTCTCCGGATGGCCACTGGCGCGAACAGATGGAAGGCGTCTGGCCCGCGAAAAAGCCTGTCCCTGGCGCGACCGCGCAGTAGTCGCTCACACTCCTCCCCTCACGCCCCGCCCCCTCGCCACGCTCCTACTCCCCGCCCGACCTCGACACGGGTGAAGGCCGGCCCTTGCGATCCCGGGGATCACGATTCGAGCCAGGGGAGTGTCTTCGCGCGGGACCGCGATCAACACCAGCCCCCTCGGCGGACGGGACGCCGCAAATGAAGCGGGGGCCACCCGGCGGGAAAGCCGAGCGAGTGCAGGTGCAGGGCGGAGGTCCACCCCTCTCAAGGTGAAACGGGGCGTTCGACTTCTGTGCAATCGAGCCTCGGCTTCCGGGCGCGGGAACGAGCCGCTTTGCACCCTGTACCTTCCGCGCTCGACAGCAGGGGCTCGGGTCGTGTGCGCACCTGCCCGGCGCAGGTACCGGCGGTGCGCCTGCGCATTCCCGTTCCAAGTTTCCCGGCCCTACGCCTCCGCACGCTCGGCCGGCCCCTCGAGCGCGCCCACCGCCATCAGGAGCACGTAGGACAGGAAGGAGATCCCGAAGCCCACGAACCACGCATACTGGTAGAGGTCGCAGAAGAACGGGCTCGCCGCGAAGCGCCCAGGGAAGGAGGCCACGAGGAAACCCGGGATGTTCGGGACGATCCCGATCAGCAGGGAAAGCACCGCGCGTTCGTTCCAGCCGCCCTGATGGCGATAGGCACCGTCCCCCTTGTACAGGTCCGCGAGCCGCAGCCGCATCCCTCGGAGGATGAAGAAATCGGCGATCAGAATGCCGCCGACCGGTCCGAGGAGCGCGCCATAGCCGATGAGCCAGGTGAAGATGTACCCCTGCGTGTCCTGGATCAGCTTCCAGGGCATCATCAGGATCCCGGCGAAACCCGTGATCATGCCGCCGGTCCGGAAGGAGATCAGCCGCGGGGCGAGGTTGGAGATGTCGTTCGCCGGCGATACCACGTTCGCCGCGAGGTTCGTGGTGAGCGTCGCGATCCAGAGCGCGAGGATGGCGAAGGCGACGACGAGCGGATTGTCGAAGCGGCCGCAGATGGTGACGGGGTCCCAAAGGTTCTGCCGGTCGATCGACTCGGGGAAGGAGTCCTCGAGCAGCTCGCGGTGGAGCCGCATCCGGTCGACGCCCGTGGGCTTCCCGCTGATGGCAGCCTTGCGCTTGTCCGAGAGGTTCTGCGCTTCGAACCGCTCGGACTTGAAGAAGGTCTCGCCGTTCACGACCTTGTTCAATTCGACGACCAGGAGCTCGCGGAGCTGCGGCGAAACCTCCGTCCCCGCGGCGTAGGCGTCGAGGGTCTGCCGTGACTCCGGCGCGAGCCCTTCGCGGAGGAACGCCGCGACCGGGTCCTTCCCCTCCCGCAGGCGGACGACGAGGGTGCCGGGGTCTCTCAGCTCGTCCGCGCGAAACACGGCCAGGTCTGGAATGACGAGCGCGGCCGAGGTGACCGCTACGCCCACGAACGAATACAGCGTCATGGTCGTGGGCAGCCCGAGCGTCTGGCCGAGGACCTGGTCCTTCTGGCTGCGCGCGAACCGCGAGAAGTCCGGGATGTTGAGGGAAAGGGTCGCCCAGAAGCCGACCATCGCCGTGAGCTGGGCCGGGAAGAGGGTCCAGAAGTCACCCTTGGCCTCGCGGGCCAGGAGGTCGGCGAACCAGTTCGTCTTCGTGCCGGCCCAGAGCAGGAGCCCCACGCCGAGCAGGATCAGGAAGGGGGCCGAGAGGTCCTCCATCCAGCGGATGGACTCCATCCCCCGGTAGATGATGATCATGTTCACGAGCCAGAAGAGGAGGAAGCACGCCAACTGTCCGGCGTTGATGCCGAGCCAGCCGGGAAGCGCCGGCCAGGTGGCGAGGGCGGGAACTACGTTTTTCACGAGCACGTAGGTGGCCGAGCCGCCGATCCAGGTCTGGATGCCGAACCACCCGCAGGCGACCACGGCCCGCAACATCGCCGGGAGGTTCGAGCCGACGACCCCGAACGACGCGCGGCAGTACACCGGGAAGGGGATGCCGTACTTCGTCCCGGGGACCGCGTTCAGGATCATGGGCACGAGGACGACGAAGTTGCCCAGGAAGATGGTGAGCAGCGCCTGCCACCAGTTCATGCCCTGGTCGATGAGGCCGCCGGCGAGCATGTAGGTCGGGTTGCAGACGCTCATGCCGACCCAGAGGGCCGCGATGTCCCTCGTGCCCCACTTGCGCTGCGCGGTGTTCGTCGGAGCGATGTCCTGGTTCCAGTAGGGCGAACCCGAGACGTCCTCCGTCAGCTCGTGGATCCCGTTGACGACTCGTTCGGACATCCGGCCCTCCTGTGGATTGCTGATTGGCGATTGCTGATTGCTGATTTCACACGGATGCGGCGGACGCGCGCCTCGCGTAGGCCCCGGCGAGGTAGGCGTCGGACGCGCCGCGGAGCCAGGAAAAAAAGAGCAACTTGTACACGGGGCCCCGACCGACCTTCACGAGGGCCGACGGGTCGAAAGGGTCGGCCGCCTGCCGAAGAAGAGCGAGCGTGTCGAGCCCGAGCGCGAGCAGCCACCAGGAGCAGAGTCGAAGGCGGCGCTCCGCGGCGGGCAGCGCCCGCACGTAGGCAAAGCCCTCGGCGAAGTGGCCCGCGGCGCGCTCGAGCCAGACTGCGACGATCGGGCGCGCGCGAGCTCGGCGCGTCGGGTCGAGGAGGTCCTCCGGCGCGAGTCCCGCGGTCGCCAACTCCTCCCGCGGGAGGTAGCAGCGGCCCGCCGTAAGGTCGCGCGGCAGGTCGCGAAGGACGTTCACGAGCTGGAGGCCCTTCCCGAGACGCACCCCGCGCTCCACGAGCGGGTCGAGCGGCGCGGCCGCGAGCGACGGCAGGTGGTCCGCGTGGAGCCGCGTCCAGAATTCCCCGACGCACCCGGCGACCGCGTACGTGTAGGCGTCCAGCTCGGCGGCGGTGTCGAGCGCGCGGAGCCCGCCGCCTCCGGGAAAGCGCCGCAGGTCGTCGAGCATCCCGCCGGTGAGCGTCCCGAGCACCGCGCGCACCCGCGACCGGTCCGGCGCGTCCAGCTCGCCATAAGCACGAAAGAGGTCCGGTACGCGTTCGAGCAGAGCCGCTTCCCGCCGATCGGTCGGCGCACCCCGCGTTGCGAAGGACGCCGGCGGTCGGCCGTCGTCGCGCCCCAGCGCCTCCCGATATCGGTCGAGCGCCGCTCGACGCTCCTCCGCCGGCCAGGCGGCCGTGTCCGCGAGCGTGTCGGCCGCGCGCGCCAGGAGATAGGCGAGCGCCACGGGCGCGCGCGTCGCCGCCGGGAGGAAGCGCACGCTCAAATAAAAGGAGCGGCTCGTCCCCCGGAGGATCTCGCGAAACGGCAGCTCTCCGGATCGGCTCATGGGCGGCCTACTGTAGCCCCGGGGCCGCCCCGGGTCAACCGAATTCAGGGGGCCGGTCCTACTCCCGCGTCCGGTGAAAGAGCAGCCATTCCGCGAGCAGCGCGGCGACGGCGGCGCACGCCAGGTAGAGCCGCCAGGGCTCGGCGGCGGTGACCGGGGCGCGCGGGAGCGGCGGCGGCGGGTGGGCGAGGTCCTTCCGCGGCGCGAGGTCCGACTCGGCCGCACTGGCGAAATTCACCCCTGTGCGCCAAGCCAGGCCGCCGGCCTCGACCCGATAGAAGCCCGGCCGGTCCGCGCCCCAGAACTCAAAGCCGCGGCGGATCACGGGGACCTGCCAGCGCCGCCGGGGATCGGACTCGTCGATGATCGTCACCGAGGACGCGTCCTCCGGCAACGCCACGCGCGGCCGGATCGGCGCGCCGAGGGAGTAGCACTCCTCGAACACCCAGTCCCGCTCGCCCGCGAACCAGGCGAAGAGCCCTTTCACGAAGAGCGGAAAGGCCACGAGCAAGGGAAAGTTCGAGTCGGAGAGGCGAAACCCGAGCCAGGCGTACGAGACCTTGTCGCGCTGCCCGAAGACGGCGAGCGCCCCTTGCGGGCACTCGATGAGCGCCCGCTCGCCCGCGCCCGGCGCGGCCACGAGCGAGCGGCCGATGCGGAGCGAGTCGACGGCGATCGGCCGGAAGAGGCCGGGCTCGACGGACCAACGCCAGACGACCGGTTTCTCGACCGCGGTCGAGGGTCGCACCGGCAGGTACTCGCCGGCGGAGCCGAGGAAGAGGTAGTTGCCGGGCGGCAGCGGGCGGGAGGGGGAGACGCCGTCGTAGACCACGACGTCGTCGGGGCCGACGGCGGCGAGAGCCTGCGCCAGCCCGTCCGGCCGGGTCACGCCGCTTCCGTCGGCGTCGAGCGCGTTCCGAAGCGCGCCGAGGATCGGCACGAGGAAGGGGTCCGGCTCGCGTTCGGCGACCACCAGGACGCGCGGGCGCCTGAACGGAGGGAGGGCGAGGTACGCGCGCCGATCCTCGTCGAAGAAGTCCGGGTCCCCGAGCTCGACGACCGCGCGGTCCCCGACCTCCGCGGGAATCTCGAGCGTGGTGGTCAGCTCCTGTCCCGGCCCGAACGACAGCTTGCGGGAGCTGACGACGCGCTCCCCGGCCCGCACCGTGAGCAGGGCCTCGCGGGGATAGCGGCCGAAATTCCGCGCTCGTGCGAAGGCGAGGGCGCGCGGGGAGCCCCAGAGCCGGTCCACGTCGACGTCGAGGAGCGCGAGGTGATCCGTGCGGGAGCCGAGGCAGACGAACCCATGGTCCGGCGCGCGCACGAACTCCGCCAGACCGGACACGGCGGCCCCATCCGAAAAAAAGATGAACTGAGGGTGTTCCGCGGCCGGTAACAGCGCGCGCGCGAGGGCGAGGGCGCGCTCGAGCGGGGCCTCGACGCCCCCCGGGGCAAGACCGGCGACGAAGGTCGCAAGCGGCTCGCTGTCCGGCGGATGCGGACCGGCGGCGCGAACCGAAGTGCCGCAGGAGACGAGGAGGACGCGGTCGGAAGCGGGAAGCGCGGCCAGAAAGGTCCGGACGGCGGCGACCGCGGCCGACCAACGATCGCCGGACTCGCAGTCGCGCGCGCGCATGCTGAGCGAGGTGTCCAGGAGGAGCGCCCAATCGTGCGGGGTGACCGCCGGCGTGCGCGGCCGCGGGTCCCCCAGGGCCACGACGAGGCCAGCGAGCGCAGCCAGGTTGAACAGGAGGAGGAGGAGGTTTCGGAGGCTGCGAAAGCCCGACGTCCGCGCCTGGGTCGCGAGCAGCCGTTCCCAGAGCGCGAGGCACGGGACTTCGATCGTGCGCAGGCGCCCGCGGTACAGGTGGAGCGCGACGATCGGCGCCGCCAGGAGCAGCAGCCAGAGCGCGGAGGGGGAGGCCAGCTCGAGGGAAGTCATGGGCGAAGGCTCAATTCTCAATGCTCAATTTTCAATCAAGGCTCAACGATCAATTGCCAAGTCGGCGCTCGAGCCCGAAACCGATGGGCGAAGGCTCAATTCTCAATGCTCAATTTTCAACGGCGCCAATCTCGAGTGGACCTCTGCCCACGAGCGCACGAGGCCGGCGCCCTCACCCTTGCCCTCGCGCGCCCACTCTCATTCCCGAGTGAGATGTTCGGTCCCGGGCACGAACTGAACATTCTACCTTGAGCCTTGTTTCAAAATTGAGCCTTGAGCCCTCGTCACTCGGCATTCGGCGGCCCCGTCACCGCCGATCCAGTATGCCTTTTCGGCGGAGCAGCTCGACGACGACCTTCTCCAGCGGCACCGCCGTCAAGACGCGCGCATACCCGATTTCGGCGGCGAGGCACCACGCCTCGACCTCCTCCAGCCAGGCCTCGAGGACCCGGCGGTACCGCTCCTGAGTTTCCGGCGAGAGCAGCAGTTCGCGCGAGCGCCGCGTCTCCCGGTCGACGAGGCGCAGCCGCCCGAGCTTGCCCGGCTCGAGGTCCGCCTCCTCCACGACGTGGAGGACGCGGACCAGCGCGCCCTGCGCCAGGAGCAGCTTGAGCCCCCGCGTGTAGCCTTCGAGGTCGTAGAGGTCGGACACGACGAGCACGATCCGTCGATCGCGCCCGCGCGGGAGCGGCGAGCGGAAGGCCTGCTCGAACGAGGTTTCGCCGGCGAAGGGGAGGCGTTCGAGGACGGGGAGGAGGTCGAAGATCCGCTGCTTGCCGCGGAGGCCGCGTGCGCCCTCGCCGAGGGCGGTGCCGAAGGGAAGGAGGCTGACGGCGTCGAAGTGCGCGAGGCCGATGTAGACGAGCGCGGCGGCGAGGCGCTTCGCGTAGTCCCCTTTCGCGCCCGTGCCGCCGGCCATCGACCGGCTGGCGTCGAGGAGGACGTGGACGTGGATGCTCTCTTCCGCGCTGAACTGCTTGACGAAGAGCTTGCCGTGACGCGCGTAGACGTTCCAGTCGAGATACCGGAGCTCGTCGCCGGGAGTGTAGCGGCGATGGTCGGCGAACTCGATCGAACTGCCGCGCCGGAGGCTCTCGCGATCCGCGCGCTCCTGTCCGGAGAGGATCTTGCGCGCCACGATCGAGAGATATTCGAGGCTCCGGATGAACTCCTCGGTGAAGACCACGGTCAGGCGAAGTTCCGGACCGCGTTCTCGATGTCGTCCGCGAAGGTGAAGATCTGCGACAGCCCGAGGAGGTCGAAGACCTCCTTCACGTTCGGGGAGGGGCGCATGAGGATGATGTTGCCGTCGTTTTCCTGGGCGGTGCCGATCGCGCCGATGAAGACGCCCGCGCCCGCGCTCGAGATATAGTCGAGGCGGGAGAGGTCGACCACGAGGCGATAGATGTTGCGCTCGAAGAGGTCGTTGATGGTCCGCTCCATCTCCTCGAAGGTGTGCGCATCCAGGAAGCCGCTGACGGTGATGAACATGACCCCGTTCTGCAGCTTCTGCGTGGTGATCTGAAACTCAGGCATTTCGCTCTCCTTTCACACCTCCATATCGGAGCGCCCACGGAGGGGCAGGTGCGGATTTTGCTTCGAGGGCCGGCATCGGCTCCGGCCTCAGACCTTCGGTCCGGGCGCCGCCCCCCCCGGCTTCTTCAAATGCTTCACGAGGATCAGTTCGTTCTGCACGCCCTCCTTGAAGACGTACTTCACCTCGTCCATGATCTGACGCATGAGGAAGATGCCGAGCCCCTTCTTCTTCCCCTTCTTCACGTGGTCGGTCATGTCCGGGTCTTTGATCGAGTTGGGGTCGAACTCCTTCCCGGAGTCGCGGATGACGACGCGGAAAATGTCGGGGGCCGCCTCAATCTCCATCTCGATCGTGCCGTCCTTCTGGCTCTCGTAGCCGTGCTCGATGATGTTCGTCACCGCCTCGTCCACGGCGAGAATGATCTTGCTCTCGTCCACCTTGTTGATTTCGGAGACACGGATCATCCTCGCGATGAACTCGCGCGCCAGGCTCAGAAAGCGCGTGTCGTTCGAGATGATGATCCGGTCGCGGTAGACTTCTCCGGACATTCCCTGCTCCCGTGAGGGGGGCTACGGCGCCAAACGGAAGGTCAAGAGCGTGATGTCGTCGTGCTGCGGGGCGCTGCCCTTGTGCTCGTCCAGCTCCTTCACGACTACGTTGATGAGCTGGTTCGAGTCCTTCTCCGCCAGCTTCTGGCAGAGCTGGAAGAAGCGTTCGTCCCCGAACTCGTCGTTTGTGGCGTTCATCGCCTCCACCACCCCGTCCGTATACCCGGTGAACCGGTCCCCCGGATAGAGCTGGATGCGCTGCTCCTTCACCGTCCGCTCGAAGATCGGCCCCTTGTCGAAGCCCAGGGCGATCCCGTTGGGGTTGATCAGTTCGTAGGTCCGCGTCTTTCCGCGCCAGACGTGCAACGGGTTGTGCCCGGCGCTCGACACGAGCAGCGTGCGGGTCTTCACGTTCAGGATCATGTACATGGCCGTGACGAACATGCCGCGGCGGATGTCCTTCGCCAGGATCCGGTTCGTCTTGACCAGCGTGTCCGCGGTCGACAGGTTGCGCTCGGCTTCCATCCGCAGCAGGCTCCGCGCCATGGTCATGACCATCGAGCCCGGGATGCCCTTGCCCGATACGTCCGCGACCACGATGCCGAGGTTGTCCGCGTCGATCGGGATGAAGTCGTAGTAGTCGCCGCCGACTTCCTTCGAGGGGCGATAGTAGGCGGAGATGTCGAAGCCGGGGATCTTCGGGATCTTGCGCGGCAGGAGGTTCGACTGGATCTCCGTCGCGATGTTCAGCTCGTGCTCGAGCGCCTTCGCCGACAGCTCGGCCTCGTGCGCGACCTGCAGGCTCCGCGTCATCGAGTTGAAGGCCTTCGCCACGATCCCGATCTCGTCCGCGGAGTGGGCCTTCGTCTGATGGCCGAGGTCCCCTTCGGCGACCGCCTGGATGTCGTGGATGAGCACCTTCACGGGCTTCGTAACGAAGGACGCCAGGAAGAACCCGACGACGGCGCCGATGGCCACGGCGAGCGCGCCGGGAATCAGAAGTGCGCTCATCATTTTCGACTGCACTTCGTCGATCTTCCGCGCGGAAAGGAAGAGGACGACCTGCCCTTCCTCGATCCCCTGCTTGTTGAGGACGGGCTTCGTGAACGAGCGAGCGCGCCCGCTGAAGGTCTGGGAGCTGTAGGACGCCTCGTGGATCTCCACGCCGTCCGAGTCGGCGATCTTGCGCCGGCCGGGGAGGCTGATCGACGCCCCCTTCTTCATCTGGCAGACGGCCTGTTTCTGACCATTCTTGTCCTGGGTGATGACCAGGTCGATTACGTCGGGATTGCGCACCCCCATGGTCTTTGCCACCTCGGCGTCGCCCATCCGGGCAAGTGGGTCCTCGCTCGTCTGCGAATTGACCGCCTTCTGGATGTCCTCGAACGCCTTCGTAAGGTCGTTGACCGCGTCGTCCTGTTCCGTCTTTTCTTGCGGCGTGGACGGCGGCTTTTTGGTGATTGTCTTCCCGACGCTCTGGAGGATGTCCTTGACCTTCTGGAGCATTTTCTGACCGGCCGGACTGCTGCCGCTCCCGACCTCGACCCAGAACGAAAAGTCGAGCGACCCGAGGACTTTGACCATGCGCACGCCGGCGTCGTTGATCTCCTCGTCGACCGCCTGGCTCGTGCCGCCGCGGGCGAAGAGGATGAGCAGGAGCGAGGCGCCGGCGACCGTGCCCGCGATCATGCAGGCGAACTTGATGCCGAGGGACATCCCGGTGGGTTTGATCTCGGCGCTGGTGCGCTCCGGCGCGGCGTCCTCGTCCGCGACCATCTGCTCGAGGTGGGAGCCCAGCTCCTCCGGCTCCTCCTCTCGCTGCGGCTTGGCCGGTCCACGGGCGGGACCGCGCGCGGGCGGGGCGCGACGCGCGCTGGGCGGCGCCCCAGGAGCCGGCACGGAAGGCTTACCGCCGGCAGGGGTTGCGCGGCCGCCGAATTTCCGTGTCGGTCTGTCCACGGGCAGGATGCTCGCATCGGAGGGGAGGGGGTTCCGGGGCGCGTCGAAAGCGAAGCCCGGAACGCCTGTATATATCGCCCGGAGACTCGGCGAGTCAAGAACTTTTGGGGCTTTCGTGCGCTCGGAGCGGCCGAACGGAAGGCCCCGTTACGCGACCCGCCGCTACGATAGGACGCCTCCCAGCACCTGGACCAGCAGGTTCGCGTATAGGGCGGCCACGAGGTCGTCCACCGCGATCCCCCAGCCGGCCGGCAAGGCCTGCAACCGACGGATGCCGAGCGGCTTCGCCATGTCGAAGAACCGGAAGAGGACGAAGCACGCGAGCACCCAGCCGCCGCCGAGTCGAGGCTCCACGCCGGCCACGGCGAGAAAGAAGCCCGCGACCTCGTCGAGCACGACCGCTTGCGGGTCCTTCCTGCCGAAGAACCGCTCCGCCCATGGCCCCAGGAGCACGCAACCCGCCGTGGCCGCGAGCGCCACGACCAGGCACGCCGGCAGGAGGAGCGAGGCCGGAAACGTGCGCACGCCGAGGTAGACCCCGAGGGCGACGGCGGTGCCGCACGTGCCGGGGAACCACGGAGAGTACCCCGCGAAGCCCGCCGTGAGGAGCGCGGCGCGGACCCACTCCCCCGCTCCTCGCGGTCTCGGGCGGGCGCGCGCCGGGGGGGAAGTCTCCGTCATCGGCGGGTCTCGACCCCGCCGCCGACCTGGGTCAGCGCGCCGGGGGGTTCGGCCGCACCGAGGTCCTGACGGAAGATCGCGCGCGCATCGCGCAGGTACGGGAGCGCCGAGCCCACCGTGATGCCCAGGCTCGCCCAAAAGAGGCCGGCGGTGAGCCAGCGGCACCAGAGCTGGTCCTGGAAGTGCGTGTAAAAAAAGAGCGACGTAGCGATCGCCGTACACTGCACCGTCATCTTCAGCTTGCCGCCGGGCTTCGCCCCGAACGCGATCCCGCGCCCCTCCGCCACGCCGCGGATGCCCGAGATCAGGAACTCCCGGCCGAGCACGAGGGCCACCATCCAGGCCGGCTGGTACCGCGCGATCTCGGGAAAGGTCAACAGGTAGGCCATCGAGCCGCACACGAGGATCTTGTCCACGAAGGGATCCATCACGCGGCCGAAATCGGTGACCATCCCGTATTTTCGGGCCAGGTAGCCGTCCAGCATGTCGGTGAGGGCCGCCACGAGGAACAGCACGATCGCCCCGTTCAGCAACAGTTGGTTGGCCGGGAGCGCCGACGCGGCGGCGCCGGCGGAAATGTCCACGAGCGAGAGCAAAAGGAAATAGATCGCCGAGACCAGCAGGCGACCCAAGGTGATCTTGTTCGGGAGGTTCATCGGCGATCCGACGCGGTGGAGAATGGAGATTGGAGTTTGGAGCCCTACGAGGCAGCTTCTGGTAGTCTCTTCGAGCTATTCGCGAGGCCGGATTTTCGAAACCACAGATTTCACAGATTTCACAGATTTTTCGGGATTTCACAGATTAAGAATCTGTGAAATCGCCGTTAATCTGGGAAATCTGTGGTTTCGTTTCGGTTTCGGGTGACCGCCTGATTTGGAGCTTTGAGATCGGTGGCTCGTCCCGGTTCCGGGCTCGAGCACGGCATCGCCGGTCTCATTTCGGCTTCACGCGACCCAGTCCCCTGCATTCCCCGCACTTGCCCGTGCCGGCGCACAGGGAACACGGGGCGCTGCCCAGTCCCTTGCACTGCGGACACGTATCCCGAGCGCCCCCGGCCAGGCGACCCGCGCCTTTGCAGGTTGGACAGGAGGGCCCCCGCTGGCCCCGACAAGCGCCGCAGACAAGGAGGCCCTTTCCCTGGCAATCGTTGCAGGGCAGATTGTGGCCCAGGATCGTCACCGGGCCCCGGCCGGACCCATTGCACTTGGGACAGCGCTCCACCCCCTTCCCGTTGCAACGGGTGCACGACCGGAGCCCCGTGCCCTGGCAGTCCGGGCACGCGGACGGCACGTCCACCGCGCGCGTCCCCGCGCAGCGCGGACAGGACACGCGCAGCGTCCCCCGACATCGCGCGCACGCGCCCGAGCCGCCGCAGGCCTTGCAGGCGACCCACGGCGCTTCCTCCACGCGGAAGCAGTCGAGCTTCCGAAGCACCATGCCGTCCACGCGGATCAGCAGTTGCCAGACGCCGGGTTTCCAGAAGGCGTCGGGCCCGTCGACCCCCAGCCTGCAACCGAAGGGCACCACTTCCCGCTTCGCCGAACAGTCCACGCGTTCCGGCCGGAGCGCTTTCGGAAGACTCTCGCCGAAAGGTCCGACCAGACTCGCCTCCACGTCGTGAACCGAGTCCTCCAGCCCGAAATGTCGGTTTCGCAGGCGAATCAGGATGTCCACGGGCGGCGTGTCGTTCGGCAGCACCGGCAGCTCCGCCGGCTCCAGCAGGAATTCCTCCGGCGGCGCGCCTCCCCCGACCTCCGCTCCCGCCTGCGGGTCCTCACGGACCGCGCACAACCAGGTCGGACCGAGGGTGACGGACTTCCGCAGCTCCCGCCCGCCCGCGTCCCGCACCACCAGGTGCACCCGCCCGCCGACGCCCGCTTTCCGGACGGCCGCGGCCAGGTCCTGCGGTCGAACGACCGGCTGGTCGTCGACTCGGGTGATCACCTGACTCGAGGCGAGGCCCGCCTCCTCCGCGGCGGAACCGGGCACGATGCGGCGGACGCGAAGGCCGCCCGCGGAAGCGCCCGCCTCGGGCTCCACCTGGGCGCCGAGGCCGGGCCGTCCTGACAGCGCGACGCCGAGCAGCACGAGCGGATTCGCCTTCGCCCGGGCCAGCGCCGCGGCGCGTGCCTCCGTCGCGGCGCGCGCGCTCGCCGCCTCCCGGGCGCCGGCCAGCGCGACCCGCCCGGCCTGCACGCTGTCCGACCATTCCGGATATTTCTCGAGGTCGTCGTAGGCCTTCGCCGCCTCGTCGAACTTGCCCCTCTTCACGAGTTCGCCCGCGGCGGCCAAGGCGCCCTCGGCGACCGAGATGCCCGTGCTCGCCGCCTCTTCCGACAGGACGGCGCGGCCGACGTGCGGGCCCTTGGGAAATTCCTTCCGCAGCCGCAGCACCAGTTCGCGCGCCGCCCGAAAGCGCCGCCCCTCGAGCGCGTTTTTCACCTCCGCCTCGAGCGCCGCCGCCCCCTTCAGCTCGGTCGCGATGCGCTGCGCCCGGGCGGAAGCCTTCCCCGCCGCCTCGTCCGTGGGAAAGTCGCGTGCCAGGGCCTCGAAGAGCGCGACGGCCTCGGTCGTCCGTCCCTCCGCATACGCGGCCTCGGCCTCCGCGAGCCGCTTCTCCGCTTCCTTGCCCGCGGCCTCGCGCTGCCCCCGAAGCTCCGCCGCCTCCACGCGGTCAAGCGACGCCAGCCCCTCCTCCGCGGCACGGCGGAACTCGGGCTCCTGGCCGTACCGGGCGCGGACCTCCTGCCAGGCCGCCCGCGCGGCGACGTGGTCTTGGGTCTTCGCGACCACCTCCGCGGCGGCGACGGCGATCCGCGCCGCGGCAAGGTTCAGTTTCGCCGGGGGCGGGGGCTCCTGCGACTCTCCCGGCCCCCGAGCCTGGGACGGGCCCGCCCCTTTCCCTGCGTCCGGTACGGCGGGTCCGTTCCGCTCGCCGGCCCGATCGTCCCTCCGGGGCAGCAGGTACTTCGCGCTCCAGGCACCGAAAACGGTCGCGACCAGGAAGAGCAGGAGCGCGAGCCGCGCGGCCACCGGCCGCCGAGCCCTCCGACCCGGTCCGTCCGGCGACGCGGGGGGCGCCGGCGCCCGAAGCGCGGGGAGAGCAGCCGGGCGCGGCAGCGGGGCGGGTGGCGCAGGAAGGGCCGGGGGAACCGGCGGCGCACGAGTCGCCTCGGACTCGACGGTCGGTCCGACGCGCGGGGCTGCCGCCGCGCCTTCGGTCGCCGGGGCCACGCGGAGCGCCGCGGTCGCACGCGCCTTCGAGGCCGCCGCGCGCACGACCCCCTCCGCCAGCTCTTTCACCTCCGCCAGTCTCCGCCTCGCCCGCTCGCGCGCGGAGGCGAACTCCTCCCCCGGCGTCTTGAGCAGGTCGTTCAGCCGGACGATGGCACGCTCGTAGTCGCCCGCCTGCACCCACTCCTCGAGTTCGTCGAGCGAGCGGCGCGTCTCCGTGAGCGTCTCTTCGAGATATTGGGTGATGGCGAGCCCGCACGCGACGCACACCTCGGCCGTCAGGGGGCTCTCGACCTTGCAACGCGGACAGGCCCGGACCAGGGACGCCCCGCAGCCCAGGCAGACGCGCCCACCGACCCGATTCAGGTACTGGCAGCGAGGACAACGCTCGCCCGGGCTCGAGGTCGTCCCGGACGGGGCGGTGTGGGTCGTCTGCCGGTCGACGCCTCCCTCGCCTGCGCCCGCCCGTTCGCTCCGCGCCGAGGGCCCAAAGTCCGGACCCGCGGCCTCCGGCGGCGCCAGCACGGTCGGTGCGGTATGGTGCGGCCGCAAGCCTGCGGCGCCCGACGCCGACGTACTCTTCCCCGCTCCTCGGCCGGCGGGTGGATCGGTTCGCCCGACGGCGGTCGCTCCGGCGGCCGGGAGCCCGGTCGAGGTACCGGCGCGAATGGCGCGAAGGACGGTCATGATCTCGCTCGGGCTTTGAAAGCGCTGCGCCGGATCGGTCTTGAGCGAGCGCTGAATGACCTCGTCCACGCGCGCGTCGAGTCCGGGCAAGCGCTGGCTGGGGAGGTCGAAGCTGCCGAGCGGGAGCTGCCCGGTGAGCAGCTCGTAGAACATGACCCCGACCGCGTAGATGTCGGCCCGCGCATCGACCGACCGGGCGTCGAACTGCTGTTCGGGGGCCATGTAGTGCTGGGTGCCCATGCGGGCATTGGTCATCGTGAGCTGCGAGACCACGTCCTCGCCGCCGCGGGCGAGGTGCGCGATGCCGAAGTCCGCCACCTTCACGCGGCCGTCACGATCGAGCAGGACGTTGGAGGGCTTCATGTCGCGATGGATGACGCCCCGCTGGTGCGCGTAGCCGAGCGCGTCGCAGACCTCCGAGACGACGCGAAACGCGTCCTCCGTCCGGACCTGTTTCCGGTTGATCAGCTCCCGGAGCGTGGCGCCGTCCACCAGCTCCATGGCGAAAAAATAATGGCCTTTGTCCACGCCGCGATCGTAGATCGTGATGATGTTGGGGTGGCTGAGCGAGGCGAGGATCGCGGACTCCCGGTCGAAGCGCGCGACGAATTGCGGATCGCGGGCGAGGCCCTGCGGCAGGACCTTGAGCGCGACGGGTCGTTGGAGGGAAAGCTGGCTTGCGCGGTAGACCGTGGCCATGCCGCCGACCCCGAGGGGGGCGTCGACGCGAAAACCGCCCAGGACCGTCCCGACGGGCAGCGCGACCCCTTCGGCCTCGGACGGGCGGCGCGGCGCGGGCGCGGGCGCCGCGAATTGGATGGTCACGCTGGACCCGCAACCGGGGCACTTGACGGTGGTGGTCTTGGCCTCCCGCGGGCGCGGAAGGGGTCCTTTGCACTTGGGGCAGGCGATGTCGTGTTCGGGCATGATTGAACCGAAGGTCAACGACCGTTTCCGCCGGCCCCCGAAACGCCGGCCTTCTCGACCTTGCCATGCAGATCGTACCCGTTCGACGCGGTCACTCGCGCCTCGTAGATCCCGCCGACCCGCAGGCCGCGGCCCGAAAGCGTGATGACGCCGTCGATGTCCGGGGCATCGCCGTACGTGCGGCCGATCCACTGGGCCTTCCTGTTTTCCGCGGCCCGATCCACGATGACCGGCAGCGTGGAGCCGACGAGCCCTTTGTGGCGGTCGAAGGCGATCCGCTGCTGGAGGGACATGACGGCGTCGTAGCGCGCCTGCGCCACGTCGGCGGGAACCTGGTCGGGCATCCGCGCCGCGGGCGTGCTCTCTTCGCGGGAGTACTTGAACGTGCCGAGGCGCTCGAACCGCACCTCGTCCAGGAACCGGAGCAGGTCCTCGACGTCCGCCTCGGTCTCGCCGGGATGTCCGACGATGATCGAGGTGCGCAGGAAGAGGCCCGGGATCGCGGCGCGCAGCTCGCGGAAGAGCTCGAGCTGCCGCTCCCTCGTGATGCGGCGCGCCATGCGCCGGAGCATGGCATCGCTCGCGTGCTGGACCGGAATGTCCAGGTACTTCACGACCTGGGGGATGCTCGCCAGGGCCTGGATCAGCTCGCGGGTGGTGTTGGCCGGATAGGCGTACATGACGCGGAGCCAGCGCACGCCGGCGACGGCGGCCACGGCCTCCAGGACGTGGGGCAGCCGCACGTGGCCGCCGAGGTCGCGGCCGTAGTCCGTCGTGTCCTGGGCGATGAGGACGATCTCGGAGGCGCCGTCCGCCACCAGCTCCTTCACCTCCTGCAGGATCACGGGGAGCGGTTTGGAACGGAAGCCGCCGCGGATGGTGGGGATGACGCAGAACGTGCAGGGGTTGTCGCAGCCCTCGGAGATGCGGACGTACGCATAGTGCGTCGGCGTGAGGCGCAGCCTGGACACGTCCTCGTTGCAGGCGCGCTCGTTCGAGCCGACCTCGTTTACGGGGTGCACGTGGGACGGGCCCGCGACGCGGCGGCAGACCTCGGCGACCTTGGCCTGGTCGGAAATCCCCAGCAGTCCGTCGATCCCCGGCATTTCCGCGAGCAGGGCGTCGCCGTAGCGCTGGGCGAGGCACCCGGCGACCACGACCCCCTTGACCTGCCCGCGCTCCTTCAGCGCGAGGGCTTCCCGGATCACCCGCTTCGATTCGGCCTTCGAGTCGTCGATGAAGGCGCAGGTGTTCACGACCACCACGTCCGCGTCCTTCGGATCGGCGCAGAGGAGGAAGCCGTCGGTCATGAGATTGCCGAGGAGCACTTCGGAGTCCACGAGGTTCTTGGGGCAGCCGAGGGTGACGAAGGAGACCTTCGGATCGACCGTAGCGGGTCGAGACCTGCGCATGGAGAAAAACCTCGCGGGAACCGGGTTGAATGGGGGTGGAAAAAGGGGCCAGCAACGAAGCGGACAATTCTAGCAAACGCCTCCCGGAGTAGCAAGCGAAAGATCCCAAGTCAGGCTCGCGCCCGAAACCCAATAGCGAAGGATTAGCCACCGAAGACGCCGAAGCCACCGAAGTTCTCGACGGGCCGCTCGGCGTCTTCGGTGGCTCGTCCCCTTGGTTGCGGCCGGCGGCCGCCCTGGGAAATCGGTGGTTCCGCCGTCGCTCGACCGCGACCTCGCCGCCCTGTTTTCTCTGGAAGGCGAGTCGGGCCCGGTGGTAAAATCCCGCGATCCGGCGAAGGGCTCCGCTCGCGCATCTCGTGCGTCTTCGTGAGTTCCCCATTCGGCTCTCCCTGCGAGGCACGGCCATGCCCGACATCAAGGGACCGATCTTCGACTTCCTCCGGCTCTTCAACAAGATGGCCCGTGCGCTCAAGACCTACGGCAAGTCCCACCCCTCGATCGTCCAGGACACCGAGAAGATCATGAAGAGCCTGGCCGATGCGTATCGCGGGCAGGACGCGATCGCCCTCGGCCAGGACCAGGGCGTCCTCGTGGTGCGAGGGGAGTTGGTGAAGGACAAGTCGGAGGTCGTCCAGAAATTCGTGGAGAGCATGAAGTCGATCCGGATCGCGAACTTCACCATCCGAAAGGGAGTCACTCCCCACGAGGTGCTGGAGTTGATCCGCATCGCGGGCATGAAGTCGGAGGACGCGATCAAGAACAACCGGCTGGACCCGGAGTTGTTGCGGTCCTTCCGCAACATCAAGGTCGTGGAGGCCCGGTACGTCCTCGTGACCGACAGCGAAGAGGTGGTCGACCGGAGCCTGATCGGGTCGGAGGGGACCAACAAGGAGACGGGGGAGCAGGCGGACCTGCAGCGCGAGGCGGCGAAGCTGCTGAAGGACGCGGGGATCACGAAGAAGGAGGAGATCGTCAAGCTGATCGACCAGATGTTCGAAAGCCAGCTTGGCGGCCCGGAGGCGCAGGGCCCGATCGCGGGCGGCGTCGACGGGGTCATCGACTTCTTCAACCGGATGGTCCCGCACATCCAGGAGCTGGAGCCCGAGGTCGCGAGCGAGAAGATGAACGGGTACTTCAACTCCATGCTGGGGCGCGTGCTGGATCCCAACGCGGGGCTGGAGCAGGTGCTCGCCGACCTGCAAAAGGCCGTCACGGGGCTGCCCGGGCAATGCCAGGAGGTCCTTTTCGGGACCGACATGCAGTCCTGCGACAAGCGCGACCTCCTCGGCGTCCTCAAGCGCCTGAATCCGAATTTCCAGGCGGGCCTGTTGCAGAACGAGGTCCGGAGCGGCAAGCTGCCGACCGACGAGCTGAAGATGGTCATCGACGCCCTCGCCCCCTCCCCCGACGAATTCATCGGCCTGATGGACATGGTGACGGGGGAGCTCATCAAGGCGGGCGGGTCGCTCGACGACGCGCAGGAGCAGATGAAGCGGCTCTTCCGCCTGCTCCCGGTGGTCGAGGAGACCATGAACATCCAGGGGAGCATCCTCATCATCGACGCGGACCAGGGCTCGGTGGCGGGCTACACCAAGGACCTATGGGACTCCGGCTACCTCGTCACCCCGCATGACAACGGCAAGCGCGCCATGGAGGCGCTCCACGAAAAAAAGACTTTCGACGTCATCATCATGGACGTCCGCCTGCCGGGCATGACCGGGCTGGAGATCCTGAACCAGTTGGCGAACTCGGACGAGAAGATCCCCGTGATCATCACGACGGAGAACCCGCGCTTCCAGGACGCGTTCGAGGTCGTGGGGTATCCGCGCCTGCGCTTCTTCCTGAAGCCCGTCGAAGCCTCGGACATCCTCTCCGCCGTGATGGATTTCTGCCCCCCGAAGGAGGACGGCGCGGAGAGCGAAAAGCTCGAGGCCCACGAGCTGCAGCGCGCGCACGAGGTCCAGATGTGCCTTGTGCCCCAGAAGCTCCCGACGCTCCCCGGTTTCGACGTGAGCGTGTACTACCAGGCGGCCCAGGACGTCAGCGGCGATTACTACGACCTGATCCCGCTCACCGGAGGGAAATACGGCATCGTGGTCGCCGACGTGTCGGGGAAAAACGTGTCCGGGGCCATGGTGATGGTCATGGTCCGCACCGTTTTCAGGAGCGTCGCACCCAACAGCCTCTCCCCCAAGAGCACGCTGATCGAGGTGAACAAGTTCCTGGTGAAGGACATCCGCCGCGGGATGTTCGTCAGCGCGATCTACGGCGTGTTGGACCCCGAGAGCCGCGCCCTCACCCTCGCCAACGCGGGCCACAATCCGCCGCTCGTGTGGACGCGGACCGCGGGCTTCTCGGAGTTCATGGAGCTGCCCGGGATGGCCATGGGCGTTTCCGATTCCTGGCGCTTCGAGGATTCGCTTCGGGAAGAGACCGTGCTTTTCGAACCGACCGACCGGTTGCTGCTCTACACCGACGGCGTCACGGAGGCGATGAGCGTCTCCAAGGAGGAGTTCACCGAGAAGCGCTTCCTGAAGCTCGTGAACTTCCATCGCGGCGCGGACAGCGCGACGCTCCTCAAGGAGGTCGTCAAGGCGGTGGAGGTGCACCGCGGCCTGGCCCCGCAGAGCGACGACATTACGATGCTGGCGATGCGGTATGTCCCGGACCAGTTGCCCGCGGAGGGGGAGGAGCCGTCGTCGCCGGTCGTGACGATCGTGCGGAAGTCGGAGTCTGCCAGCCTCGTCGAGGACGCGCCGGCAGGCGGGGAGGAGGCCCCGGAGGACGCAGCCGCGGCAGCGACGACCGAGGAAGGCGAGGCGGGCGAGGCCGTCGCAGCCGAGGAGGAGGCCATGGTCGTCGAGGCTGCCGCGGAAGCGGTGGAGGAGGCGGCGCCCGCCGCCGAAACGCTTGAGGAAGCGGCGGCGACGGAGGCCGGCGAGGCCGCTGAGTTCGCGTTGGAGGGGGAGGCGTCCGTTCCTGAAGAGGCGGTCGAAGCCGCGGCCGAGGCCGACGCGGGCGCGGGCGCGGGCGCGGCCCCCGTGGACGACTTGATGGACTACGAGTCGGTGTGGGAAGAGGGACAGGGGCCCGCCCCGGCCCCCCCGTCGCTGGGCCAGTCGTCGGACAACGTGGACGAACCTTCCCCACTGCCCCCGGAGAGCGAGGGCGCTGAAGAGGTCCCGGCGGCGAAGGTCGTCGCGCCGAGCTCACGACCGGTTCCGGCGACGGCGCCGCCCGCAGCCGCCGCGAAACCGCCCGCTTCCGCGCCCACGGCCGTTCCGGCCGCGGGTGGAGCGCCCCGCACGACGACCCGACCGACCGCGGCCCCACCTCCCGCCTCGCCGCCCGCGACCGCGCCCGTGGCCAGGACGCCGGCGCCGGCCAACACGCCGCGACCTGCGCCGCCCGCGGACGAAATCAAGGAGGGCAAGGTCCTCAGCCCGATCCAGGCCGCGCTCGCCCGCACTCGCACCGTTTCCTTGAGGAGCCCGATCCCGCCGGACTCGCCGGCGCCCGCGGCACCCCAGCCTCCAGCACCCGCGGCCGCACACCCCGTCGGGACGCCGGCTGCGAACACGCCCACGACCGCCGCCCGGCCCATGCCCGCCGCGACGCCGAACCTAGTCCGGCCCGCGCCTGCGAACACGCCGGCGCCCCGCGGACCCGCGGCCGCGCCGGCACCCGCGCCTGCGACCCCTCCGGCCCCGGTGCCGCCACGGACCACCACCCGGCCTACGGCGTCCGGTTTGCCGTCGACGCCCGCCGCGGCCGTTGCACCCCCGCCGGCGAGCCCCCCCCCCAAGGACGCGCACGAAGGGAAGGTACTCAGCCCCATTCGCGCGGCGATCGCCCGCACGCAGACTGCGATGCTCCGGAGTCCCGCGGCGGCCGGCCCGCCCCCCGCGCCTGCATCGTCCGCCGCGCCTGCGCCCGCACGAACCCCGATCCCCCCCGCACCCGCACCCGCGCCGGCGCCCGCGGCGCCGCAAGCGCCGGCCGCCCGTCCCGCCTCGGTCGATCCGCCCTCTCCGCCGACGGCCCCCGCCTCCACCGGCGCGGCACCGGCAACCCCGCGGGCCGCGGCCCGTCCGACCGCCTCCGGCGCCGCCCCTGGCGCCGCTCT
>JACPWG010000166.1 GCA_016197205.1 Planctomycetota bacterium | reverse complement strand
GCCCGCTGCTCTTCTCCCCGCTCGCCCAGCCGGACGACGGCTTCTTCGACGTGATGTGGCACAACGGGAAGACGCGTCGCGACACGTTCCGCCTCTTCTGGAACGCGCTCTGGCGCACGCCGCTCCGGATGGTCGACGTGGGCTTCACGCGCGGCCGCCGCGTCTCCGTCCGCGCCGACACGCCGATCCCGGTGCAAGTGGACGGGGACCCGGGCGGCGCGCTTCCCGCCAACTTCGAGCTCGTCCCCCGCGCCCTGCCCCTGCTCGTGCCGATGGCCCGGCCTACCTCTTCTTGAATCGGTCCAGTCGCGACGACGGCCCCTTCGGCGGCGGCTTCGCCGGTACGGCGCCGGGCTTCGTGGTCGACGGCGGCATCTTCGCCTTGCCGAGCTGCGGCATCTTCTCCGTTGGGTCGTTCTGACGCGCCTTCAGCGCCGGCTTCGAGGGCTTCTCCTCCGCGACCTCGTCCACGTCGTCCAGGATCTCGATGTCGCTCTCCCCGCCGATCTCGTCTCCCGCGGACGCGTCTTCCTTCAGCTCGGCCCCCTCTTCCTCGGGCTCCTTCAACAGGTCGTCCGACTCGGAGGACCCCGACTCGTCGGCCGGCTCCTCGACCTCGTCCACCTCGTCGACCGAGTCCACGGCCTCCTCGACTTCCTCCTCCTTCTTCTCCTCGGGCTCGTCGCCGAGCAGGTCCACCTCCTCCTCTTCCTCCTTGGGCGGTTCCTTCTTCGCCGGCTTCGCGGGCTTGCCCGGCTTCGCGGCGGGCTTCGGCGGCTCCTTCTTCACCCGGATCGTGTCCTTCTTCCGATCCTCCTGCTCCTCCTCGTCGTTCGCGCTCTTCGAGACGACTTCGAACTTCGTCCCGGCCGGCACCACGAGGCTCGCGTCGCACTTCGGACAGCGGATCTTGGTCCCCGCGCCGAAAATGGCGACGTTCAGCTTGGCCGAGCACTTGGAGCAGAAAATGATCCTGCGGCCCTGCTTCTTCTCGACCTCGGCGATCTGTTCGAGCGTGACGTAGCCCTTCTTGAGCATCACGCGGTCGATGGAGGTCACCTTCCCCTGCTTCTCGAGAGTGGCCTGGTACTTCAGGCACTCCTCGACCTGGGCCTTCTCGCACAGCTCCATCTCAACCGCGAGATGGCCGAATTTCAGGTCCCCCTTACTCGGCATGGGTGGGTTCCTTTCCGGTGAAGATCGAGTAGAGCTGCGGGCGTTCGGCGGCCTTCTCCCGGGGCGCGAAGTAGAACCCGCACGGGACGTTGGGCAGGACCAGGTTGCGGTCCTCGAGGTCGCGTTCGTCGATGGGGAAGAAGCGGCAGGCCATCGGGCGCACGCTGTAGATCTTGCAGCCCGTGGGCAGGCCGCGGGTGCAGAAGAAGCAATCGAACATGAGCTTGCAGCAGGCGCCGCAGCGGAGGCACTCGCCGAAGCGCTGGGAGAGACTCTGCTCGACGTACCCTTTGCGGAAGCGGATGAGGTACTGTCGGCGGAGTTTGCCCCAGCCCATCTTGAGGCGATCGAGGACGGAGACCGCCACGAAAGTGGCTCCTCGGAAGGTGGAAAGGGAGGAAAAACGGAGGATAGCCAAGGGGCCGCGGGAAGTCAAGCGATTTTCGGGGTCGGCGGGAGGGGCGGCTCCGGCGAAGGGGCAGGGTCGGAGGGGGCCGGGACGGCGACCGCGGCGAGGTCCTGGAAGTGGGCCAGGAGGTCGGCGGGGACGGGGACGCGGCCGCCCTCCGTGAGCCTGGCCTTGAGCTGGAGGGCGTTGGCGGGCGCCTGTCCGCGGTAGTGGTTATTCGCGATCACGAAGACCGCCTCGGTGGAGGCGAGCAGCTCGCGCGTCCGTTCGGCCCAGCCGTCGAGCTCGGCGGCGGAATAGTAGTAGTCGTAGCGCGCGTCCCGGCCCGCGTCCTGGCGGAACCAATCGGCCTGGTTGCGGCCGTGGAGACGGACGTAGGCGAGCCGGGGGGAGGTCCGGTGCGCGGTCGGCCCGATGCAGTCGCGGAGGGCGGGCTGGTCGATGTTGGCGAAGGCGAGGCCGAGGTCGCCGAGGAAGCGGAGGGTGGCGGGCGAGTTCCAGGAGGAGTGGCGGACTTCGACGATGGCCGGCGCCTCGGGCAGGGCTTGGGCGAGGCGGGCGAGGTGGCGGCGATTCACTTCGGCGTTGCGGAAGGACCAGGGGAACTGCCACAGGACGGCGGCGAGTCGTCCGGAGGCGGCGAGGGGGGCGAGGCCGTCCTTCCATGTGCGGAGGTCGGCGTCGGTGGGTGGGCCGTCGTGCGGGTGCTCGTGCGTGAAGCGCTGCCAGAGCTTTAGCGTGAAGCGAAAGGTGGGGTGGTCGCTGACCTGCTCCGCCCAGCCGGCGGCAAGGGCGGGTGTGGGCGGGCGGTAGAACGTGGAGTTGACCTCGACGCAATTGAAGAAGCGGGCGAGGTATGCGAGGTGTCGAAAGGCGCGGCCGGGCTTGGGCGGGTAGACGACGCCTTCCCAATCGGGGTAGGACCAACCGGCGGTCCCGACGAAGAGCGACATGGTGGGGCGGACTCCGATGTGGGGGCTGGCGGGAAGGGGAAAGGGGGGTGACGGCGGGTCGGGCCGAATCGTTACGACCTCGTAACCCCGTTACCGTGGCGGTCGATGCCACCCGGTGGAACGGCAGTCACGAGCGCATTGTTATGTGTTGCGCGCGATGCAAGTTGTATTTTTGTAATTGTTTGAGAAAATATTAGACTCAATCGCAAGGGCTGGCATGACCATTGCGAAACGGTTTCTCGTCCTACTGAGGACAAGGCCAGATGGGAATGAACCTCGTGACTCGAAAGGGGGTCAGTATGAAGTGGATCCTGGCTATCCTGGTTGCGGTTGTGCTCCTCACCCCGGCGCTCAGCTTCGCTTGCCCGCCGCCCGCCGCCCCGGACTACAGCGGCCCCGCGGTCGGCGACGGCCCGATTCCGCCGGGTTCGGCATACTCGGGTGACGGGAACACGAGCGGCGACGACGGTTCGCTGCCCCCCCCGGGCGACATCCGCACGCAGGACTTCGTCCTGTAGTCGGATCGCGAAAAAAAGATCATCGTACCTTCCCCTCATGACGGACACCCACGTGGGTGTCCGTCTTTTTTTTTGCACGGCGGGCGAGGGGCGGTTGGGACAGGGGCGCATCCGGGTTAAGACCTGCGGGCAGCCTCGTGCGGTAGGGGCGCCCCTTGTGGGCGCCCGCGATGGGCTGCGAGCCGTGCGAGCGCGCTGCGTCGCCCAGAGCGCGGGCAGCAGGCCCGCCCCTACTGCTCCTCCTCGCGAATGCGCCGGCCTGCCTCCTGCAGCCGCGCGAGTGCCGCCTCGGCCTGTTCGGCCAGCTCCTCGCGGCCGTGCTCGTGCGCGGTGACGCAGACGAGACTCAGCGCCTCGGCGTCGACCTCGGGCAGCTCGAGCAGGGTCGCCAGGTGGACGATCGCGCGCTCGGCGTCCGGTGGCTCGCGGTCGAGCAGGGCCTGAGCGAGGCCGAGATGCCCGCGATAGTCCCGGGGGGCGGCCCGGAGCGCGCGTTCGAAGAGCGCCTCCGCGGCGGGGAGCTGTCGGCGCCCGAGCCGGAGCCGGCCGAGGGCGATCAGCACGTCCACTTCCTCGGGTCGTTCCTTGAGGATGCCGTCGAGCGCGGCATCGGCGGCGACCAGGTCCCCTTGGCTTTGGACGAGGAGGGCGAACTGATAGCGGAGTCGCCAGCTTTTGGGCTCGAGGGCAAGGGCGCGTTCCAGGCAGGTCTTCGCCTCGCCGAGCCGGCCGCAGTCGCGCAGGTAGACCCCGAGTTTTTCGAGTGCCTGCGGGTTGCCCGAGTCGGTTTCCATCAGCTCGAAGAGGTGCTTCTCCAGGCGGGCGACGTCCCCCGTGTGATAAAGGAGGGTCGTGAGGAGGTCGAGGGCCCGCGGGTCCTCGGGGTATTTGCGGTGCGCGTCCTCGGCAAGCTCGACGGCGCGCCGGAGGAGGCCGAGGCAGGCGTAGGTCCGAGCCAGGCCATCAAAGGTCTCGAGCGTCTCGCCGCCGAGGCGGAGGATCGAGTCGTAGGCATCGCGTGCGTCGTCCATTTTTCCGAGGTCGAAGCAGATGCGGGCGAGGTCGTGGAGGACGCCGGGATTCTCGGGGTCGAGTTCGAGCGCCTTGCGGAGCCAGCCGAGACCGGCCGGCAGATCCGCCTGGTTGGCGACGGTGAGGCCGCGGTGGTGGTAGTAGCGGACGAGGAAGGCATCGTAATCGGCGTCCTCGGGTTTGGCCTGGCGGTAATCTTCGATGTACCCGACCATGCGTTCGAGGGAAAAGGGGGTGGATTCGACGTCGGCGCGTGCGGGGTAGGGGACGCCGCGGCCGGGTGGCAGGCCGAGACGTCGGGCGCGTTCGGCATCGAGGGGGAGGAACCTGAATTTTGGCATGGCGGAGGCCTGTCAAGCTGGAGGAGGCGGGGTTCGATGCGATCGGGTGGTGTTTGCCGACCCAAAGAGCGGCAAGTGAGGACTAGCCAAATGGTTGTGCCCGTGTTGGGAAGCGGGCAAGCGCTGGGCGTCCGGGGGGCTCTTGGGATGGAATCCCGGTCCGGAAGTCTCATCCGCATTATAGCAGATGCGGGGCTTGACAGGGGTGTGAAATCCTGTGAAAAAAATTCGCTGCGCCTTGACAATTTGGGTTGCGTGTGCTATGCTTCTTATCGGTTGGATGAAGTCGCACCCCCGACAAAGGCAAAGCCTCGGAAACGAGGTGACGCAAAGCTTGGGGGCTTCTTCCCACCCGATACCGAGGCTGCGAAGCGTGGAATTGGAGTCGCGTGGCGGCCTCGGGCGGCGCTCCGGTCTGCTGCGGCGGGACCGGATTTGCGTCCGCTGAGTATGGACATCGGTGTTGGGAAATGCCAGCCCGGCTGCCGAAGGATGAACGGGGGTCCTGGCTCTGAACGGTGAACGGTGTCCTGTGGTTTTGCGGGACCCCGCCCTGCCCCGGTGCGACTTCTGAACCCGAAACGGGTGCTGGCGTCCGGTTGCTTCCCCAGGCTTGCCCCGGACTTGTCGGGGCTCGTCGCGGTGTGGGGTGGTTGCTCGCCTAGGCTCAGGACGTCTCATAGCCAGTACCCGTTTCGGGATCGGGCGCCCGTCTCCCCCCTCGGTTCCCTGGGAGATGGGCTTCTTTTTTTTGCCTTGGGGGTCGCTGACCAACACCGCGTGGGATGGCCCACGCGGTTTCAAGGGTCTACCGCCATCTTGTACGCTCTGCCTTGGCCGGACGGGAGACCCACCTCACGTAGCCTTGCGACCCCCTTGGCACGCCCCCTCCGTTCTCCCCCCCCTCCGCTCCTCCTCGCGCTAACTCCTTCCCACCTGCCCGTACCCCAGTGTGCTTCCCCCACCCCCTCCCCCCCCGAGCCTGAAATTGCCGGTGATTCGGCTCCGCAGGCCGGTGCCGGCGCCCACCTCACTCGCCCGCGCGAAGCCCAGGGCTCGCAGCGCAGCAAACAAACGCGAACGCGGATGGCGCCGTTCCCGCCCGCCCTCACCCCGGCCCTCTTCCGCTCCGCCGGAGAGAAGGGGGGAATCGCCTAACCCCTTTCCTGTTTTGCGGATCGCGGGGGCATGCGAACGAACACCTCGAACCGCCGTCCCGGGGGCAATTTCGCTTGACAGTCGCCACGAAGCCGATCTAGAATGCCGGTTTCGGCCGTTCTGGGATTGAGCTGCCGCCCCGCTCTCTCCATCCGCCCGCGCTGGGCCCTCGGAGGTCCGCTTGAAGGCTCTCGTGCTCGGAGCCGGCTATGCTACGCGGCTCTATCCCCTCACCAAGGACCGACCCAAACCCCTCCTCCCCGTGGATGGCAAACCGATCCTTGAGCGGATTCTGGACAGCCTCGCGCCGATCGCGGACCTCGACCAGATCTACATTGTAAGCAATCACCGTTTCGCGGACCACTTCCGGGAGTGGCGAAAGTCCTACAAGTCGACCCGCCCGATCGAGATCGTCGACGACGGCACGGTCTCCAACGATGATCGCCTCGGCGCCGTCGGGGACATCCAGTACGTCCTCGACCACGCCCGCATCAAGGACGACCTCCTGGTCCTCGCCGGCGACAACCTCCTGGAAGCCCCCCTCGGCGACTTCGCCTCGTTCTTCCACGAGAACGGCGCTTGCGTCGCCTTGACCGATGTCGGCGACAGCGAACTTGTTTCCCAGTACAGCGTCGTCGAACTGGACCGCGGCGGGAAGATCGTGAGTTTCGAGGAGAAGCCGCCGAATCCCAAGAGCACGCTGGTCTCCACGTGCATCTACCTCTTCCCGCGGAAGCACCTCAAGCTCATCAAGGAGTACCTCGACCGGGGGCACAACCGGGACGCGCCCGGCTACTACATTGAATGGCTCTACCGCCAGGTCGACCTGTGGGGGCACATTCTCCGGGGGGCATGGTTCGACGTCGGGGACATCGACTCCTACAACGGCGCGTGCGCCCTGTTCGAGAAGCGCCGGAAGGGAAAGTGAACGAGGGGACGCGCCTCCCGCCCCGGCCTTCCAGGTTTTCCGGGATTCGGTCGATGGTAAGACGGTACCGGGCGACAACGGATCCGCGCGTGGCGGTCGGACAGGTGCAGCGGTTTCGGCACGAGGAAGTCACCCTGCGGCCTGGCGATGCCCGGCCGCGACCCAAAACCGCGCATTTCGCCGATGTCGCGAAGGTTTCGCGGCGAATTCGTCGCCGAGCAGGAATGCTCTTGCGAGGTAGTGTCACAGGCACATGGGCAAGCGATCGCTGATCGGCCTTGACATCGGAAGCCGGATGATCAAGGCGGTGGAGCTGACCGAGTCACGCGACCAGGTCGAGCTCTCCGCGCTCGACGTCATCGAGGTCCCCGGCCCCGGCCATTTGCGGGACGCGCTCCGCGAGCTGGTCGGCCGCGGCGGCTTTCACACCCGTCGCACCGTGACCGCCGTCTCCGGCCGCGCCGTCATCGTCCGCTACATCACCATGCCCACGATGACCGACGAGGAGCTGCGCAACGCCGTCCGGTACGAGGCCGGCAAGTACATCCCCTTCGAGGTCGAAGACGTCATCCTCGATTGCCAGCGGCTGGACGAGGAAGGCATCGCCGCGCCCGCCGTCGCCTCCCCGGGCTCGGGGATGGGCTCGACGGCCGCGACCAAGACCGACGAAATGCGCGTGCTGCTCGTCGCGGTCAAGCGCAGCTTCATCGACGATCACGTCGCCCTGCTGGAAGAGATCGGCCTCGTGCCCTCGATCGTCGACGTGGACTCCTTCGCCCTCGGCAACGCCTTTGAGCTGCAGAACGTGCTGCGGCCGGGGTCCCACCCGGTCGACCGCACGGTCGCGCTCGTGGACATCGGCTCCTACAAGACGAACATCAACATCCTCGTCGGCCTCGCCTCCTACTTCACTCGCGAAATCTACGTCGCCGGGTCGGACTTCACCGAGGCGATCGGCAAGCGCCTCACGATCGACCCTTCCCAGGCGGAGGCCGTCAAGCGGAATCCCGGCCCTCGCACCGAGGAGGTCCGGGAAACCGTCGCCTCGGTGCTCGACGACCTCTGTCACGAGATCTTCCTGTCCTTCGACTACTTCAAGACCCAGTTCGATCGCGAGGTGGATGAGATCTACCTCTCGGGCGGCGGGTCGCTGCTCCTGGGCCTCGACGAGACCTTCCAACGCACCTTCGGCAAGCAGCCGGTCCGTTGGGACCCCACCGAGGCCCTGACCGTCCGCGCGGACCGCATGAATCCGGCCGACCTCCGGAGCATGGCCCCGCTCCTCGCGGTCCCGATCGGCCTGGCTTCCCGCATCCGGAAGGAGGAGCGATGATCCGGATCAATCTCCTCCCCATCGAAAAGCGGCGCCTGGAGAAGACGCCCCTGCCGCGTCTCATCTCCATCTTCGTCGGCGTGGGCCTCTCCTTCGGCCTGCTCGTGACCGACGTCATCTTCCACCAGCGATTGGGCATCGCCCGCGAGCAGCTCATGAACCTGCAAAAGGAAAGGGACTTCAAGAACGACCAGGTCAAGGAATACAACGACATCAAGCAAAAAAAAGAAGAGGCGAGCGCGCGCAAGCGGACGATCGACCAGATCCGCGGGACGCGCCAGTTCCTCTGGTCCCTCGAGATCGACAAGCTCTGCGACGTGGTCAACGACTCCCCCCTGGTGTGGCTGACCTCGCTCAAGTGCGGCGACGGCAATCCCCCCGTGACGCTTTTCTTCGGCCCGGGCAAGATGAAGCCGAACACGCCGATCGAGTTCTACCTCCTCATGGATTGCAAGAGCGCGACCGAAGACAAGGTGTACTACACCGAGTTCGGAAACAAGCTCGAGGAGAAGTTCCTCCCCGGCCGCGCGGCGAACGACACGCCTGCAGCCGTGGCGGCCGCGGCGGCCGCGACTCCGGCGGGCGGCTTCCGCTTCTTGAACGACCCCGACCTTTCGGTGGAAACGATGCCGCAGTTCCGCGAAGAGGTTGCGCTGCGGTACACGCTCTGCCTGGTCGGTGTCAAGCAGGCGCCGCGGGCGGGTCCGCCCGGCGCGCCGGGCACGGCGGGCGCCGCGGGCGCCGGGACGCCGCCGGCTGCGGGAGCGGGCGGGAGCTGACGAAAGCCCAAAGCCCAAATCCCAAGTCAGGCTCGCGCCCGAAACCGAAAGGGAACCACAGATTTCCCAGAGCAGCCGATGGCCGCAACCAAAGCTCGACGAACCACAGATTTCACAGATTACACAGATTGCGACGATTCTAATCTGTGCAATCTGTGGTTTCGTCGACCCCGGGATCACCGAGAAAGGTTGCCAAAAAAACAAGCTTTCGGGCTGTTGTGTCACAGATTAACGGCGATTTCACGGATTCGTAATCTGTGAAATCTCGAAAAATCTGTGTAATCTGTGGTTCCGTCGTAGTTTGGTCGCGGCCATCGGCTGCTCAGTGGTTTCCCTGGTGTTCGAACCGGAGAAGAACGGACGCAAAGGCCAAACGGCATCCCAGCCGATAAATCCCACGACGGAACGGAACGCTTGAGAGACGGTTGCCATGCGGCTGACTGAGAAGCAGCTCTTCTTCGGGACGATCGGCCTCTTCGTGGTCGTCGCGCTCGTGCTCGGCTTCTACGGCTACCAGCTCTACGCCGGCGAGGCGGGCTGGCGCGACACGCAGGACGAGGCCCAGCGGGTCCGCGTCGAGATCGAGGCCTTGAAGCAGAAGGCCGAAGAGCTCAACCAGCTTCGCTTCGAGCTGAACAAGCTGCGCGAGGCCGAGGAGCAGTTCAAGCGGATCCTGCCCGACCCGAAAGCCGTCCGGTTCACGGAGTTCGTGGACACGCTGGAGAAGTTCGCCAAGAACGCGCAAGTCCGTTTGCCCAACGTGGTCCGCAACCCGTCTTCGCAGGTCACGCCCGGACCCGGCGGCTCGGCCGCGAGCGCCTTCAACCAGATTTCCTACACGCTGACCGTCGAAGGCGGCTTCTACGAGGTCGCCCGGTTCATTTTTTTCATCGAAACCCACGAGCGGTTCATCAAGGTCGAGAGCATCTCCTTCACCCCCAAGCAGCGCACCGAATTGAAGGAAAAGGACAAGGAGCTCCGCTCCCTGGTGACCGCCACGATCGTCGTTTCCACGTATACCTTCTAAAGCCGTCGGCCGAGGTCCGTTCATGCGCCCGGGTATTCATCGCCGTGTGGCCCCCTGCCTCCTCGGGGCCGTGCTCCTTGCCTTGGCGGCGCGTCCCTTGCTGCCGCAGCAAGCCCCCGAGCCGCCCGCGGACAAGAAGGCCGACGACAAGGCCCCGGCCGCCCCGCGTCCGGCCCCGGCCCCCGCGCGAGGCCTCAAGGAAGAGCTGTGGTATCGCATCGTCGAAAAGGACGAGCCGATCGGCTACGGCCATTACACGCTGAGCGAGTCCGTCTTCAAGGGGAACCACGTCCTCCGTTTCGTCTACGAGGAGGAGATCCGGCCCCGCAAGCTCCTCGACCTCGAGACCAGCGCGCGCTTCAGCGCCGTCACCTCCTACGACTACGACTTCATCGAAGGGGAGATGGGCGCGTTCAAGGGGGAAGAGGAGCGCCGCTACAACCTGCGCATCGCCCAGGAGCGGCTCTACCTGGTCACCGCCCGGGGAAATTTCGACACGTCCTGGGACCAGAAGGACGTGGGCCTCGAGTGCATGCTCGGGAAGTGGCTCCAGCACAAGGAACCGGCCGAGGGGAAGATCTTTCGCTTCTATCACTTCACCGGCCTCCCGGAGCCCGCGACGGACGAACTGCAAATCACCGTGCGCGAACATGCGACGAGGGCCTTCGCGGACCTGAATACCGAAGGCTTCAGTTGCAGCATCACCGGACGGCGAGGCGAAAAGCCGCTCGACCGGACGATCTTCCTCGACAGCGAGGGACGCATCCTCGAAATCAAGGAAGGGGAGATCCTGCGGCACATGGTGAAGAGCGAGGAGGCGGCCAAGGCCGGACAACGCTTCGAGCTGGCCGCGCGCGGTCGCCGTGATCCGTTCCGCATCCCGCTGACCCCGAAGGACTCCATCGAGTCCAAGGGGGCCGCGCCCACCAACGCGACGGACAAGCCCCTTCCCGAAGAGCAGGTGCGCGCGCTGGTGCAGGCCGCGAAGGACGGCGTCGAGCGGATGAAGGACGCCCGGAAAAAGCTGCAGGCAAATCCCAAGGCCCTCGAAGAGGCGCTCGGCAACGAGTACGATACGCTGATGACGACCTTCAACATCGTGCACAACAGGCAGAAGGTCCCGAACGACAAGTACCGGGTCGAGCTGAACCAATTGAAGGCCGAGGCCGACCAGATTTACAGCGGGATGGAGCGGCTGGTGACGCAGATGAGAAAGCTGCGGGACGAGGCGAAAGACCTCTTCGAGCAGGAAAAGTATCCGGACGTCGAGGCCAAGCGCGCCGAGGCGGAGCCGATCGCGAAGAAGCCCGAGCTGGCGGGGACCCGGTTCGCCCCCCAGATCGACGAGCTGTATGCCGAGGTCCGGAAGTACGCGGAGCGGGGCACGCTTCGCCGCGAGTTCGAGTCGAAGAAGCCCCACATCACGGGGATCATCTACCACCTGGTCCCGAAGGAGGTCCCGTATCGGATGGGCCTCGAACTCCTGGGCGACCGGGTGGCCGTGGAGACGACCCTGCGCGTCCCGGTGTCCAGCTCGACCTGCTTCCTGACGCTGAGCGGGCAGGACGTGGCCAAGGGGGACGGCGAGGAAGTCGCGTCGGACCTGCGCGTGAGCCGCATTGAGCGCGGGGCGGTGATCTTCGACTACCGTGGGGAGGAGATCAAAGTGGAAATGGCGCTGCAAAACAAGCAGCCCTGAGGACGCGCGAAGGCTTCCCGCTCTCGCCTCGCTCGTCTCCAAGCAGTCGGTTTTCTCGTGGCGTGCCCGAAGGAGGGTGTTCCCATGACGTCGGTTCGGTGGCTCGGAGTCGGCTTGCTCCTCGCGGGGGCGCTTGCGCTTCCCGTCGGCGCCCAGGACGGGCAGGGCACGGGGACCGGAGCCGCCGTCGGCCTTGCCGCGCCCGCCCTGCCGGCGCCGGCCCCCGAGGGCTCGGGGCTTCCGACGACGACGACGACCTTCCTCACCGAGGACTGGAAGGACAAGCCCCTCCCCGAGGTGCTCGAGACCATCTCGCGGAAGAGCGGCGTGAACGTCATTCCCGCCCCCGGGCTCGAAGACCGCGTCACGCTCACCTGCGCGAATCTCCCGTGGCGCGAGGTGCTCGAGACCGTCCTCCTGCACACCGGCTGCGTGGCCGAAGAGGTCAGCGCCAAGCTGATCCGCGTTTCGAAGCCCCCGCGCGTCACGATGGAGTTCAATGACGCCCCCCTCGACGCGGTCATCAACTACATCGCGAAGTACGCCGGCGCGTCCATCGTCATCTCCGAACACGTCAAGGGGAAGGTGACGATGCGTTTCCAGAACGTCCCCTGGCGAAACGCCCTCGACTCCGTGGTCAAGACCGCGGGCTTCTCAACCGTCCAGGAGCCGAACGAAGTCATCCGCGTCGTCCGGCCCGAAGACCTCCAGGCCCAGCTCGAGACCCGGATGTTCCGCCTCCGCTACCTCCGCCCGCCCCCCACCTACAAGGGAAAGATCCAGACCCCCTTCGCCGTCGGCGAGAGCAAGCCGACCACGGACGCCGTGAAGGAGTTCACCCTCCTCAAGGCCCTCTCCAACATGCTCTCGAAGAACGTCCGCGCGACCGTCATCGGCACCCTCGAGTACGACCTCAACACGAACACGGTGATCGTGACCGACACGAAGCCCGTCCTCGACGACATGGCCCGCATGATCGCCGTCCTCGACGTCGAGCCGGACCAGGTCCTCATCGAGGTCCGCCTCATCACGACCCAGAACGAAGAGCTGGCCCAGTTCGGCATCAACCTCGTCGAGAACATGACCGGCCAGAACCTCGCCGGCTTCACCGCCCGGACGAAACCCCTCGTGCCCATCAACTCGCCCATCGCCGACCAGGCGGGCAACACGAACTCCGACGCCAACGGCGCGGGTGCGTTCGGCACCAACGGCGGCCTCATCAATTCGCTCCCCTTCGGGCTCGGGCATGAGCGCCAAAACGTGACCCAGTTCTTCCTGACCCAGTTCGACCTCACGGCGACCCTGCGGCTCTTCGAGTCCGACACCTACTCCAACATCGTCCAGGCGCCGCAGCTCGTCGCGATTGACAACCAGGAAGCGACGATCTTCGTCGGCGAGACGATCCGCTACCCGCAGGTCACCACCCAGTCCGATGCGACCGGCAACGTGACCTCGACGATCACGGAGGCCTCCAACTCCCCCGTGCAGGTCGGCTTCCAGCTCCTCATCATCCCGCACATCATCCGGGAGGCGAACTCGGTGCTCCTCACCGTGATCCCGCAGAACCAGGCCCTGAACGGGCGGTCGGCCGGCGCGAACGCCCCGGCCATCGCGGGCTTCGAGCGGTTCACCGTGACCACCAACGGCCTGCAGAACGTCATCGACCTGCCGCGCATCGCGACCTCCACCGTCGTTACCCGCATGATCCTCGAGAGCGGCCAGACCGGCGTCATCGGCGGCCTCGTCGAGGACCGCGACAGCAAGCGCACGGAGAAGGTGCCGTGGCTCGGCGACATCCCCGGCCTTGGCTGGCTCTTCAAGCAGAAGAACGACACGCTGACCAAGAACCACGTGATCATCTTCATCACCGCGCGGATCATCCGCGGGGCGAAGGATACCGCCGCGGCCCTCCGCAGGGAGCTGGACGCCCGCGACGCCCGTGGCGTCGAGGATTGGAACAAGCTGCGCGCCCCCGAGGATGCCTCCGCGCTCCAGCGGCGGATGGACGAGCGCCGGCAACGCGAGGCCGCCGAGTACGAGCGCATCAAGCGCGGCGGCGAATAGACCGTCTCGAAGCGAGCCGCGCCGCCCAACGGAACCGCGACCGTGAGGGAGCGGTCTCAGCGCGTCCTTCGGTTCCCTCGGATTCGGTCTTGCGACCGATGACTTTCCGGCAAGGCGTCGGCTTGTCCCCCGAGTCGCCCGTTGCCGAATTCCAGACACGATGCCTGGGGGCGCGGGCCTCCGGCCCGCGCGAACGGTCGCAGGGGTTACGACCCGCCGTGACGAAGTTGACGACTGCGTCCGAAATTCGTCAACGGGCCACTCTCTGTCCGGGAGCTCGCGACGAGGGCACGGAGCCGCCGTGCCCACGAAGCAGGAAGCCGCTGCCGGCCCCCGCGCTTGCAGCGGTAGTTTGAATCGAGCACTCTTTCTCCCTCCGGGGCGCCGAGGGTTTTCACGCCACGCAGGGTCCTCGGAGTTCCGCGTCCCCGCGGTTCGTGAACCCTTTCCCGGCTCCCCCCTCAGGGGTTCATGCGGAAATATTCCTACCGGGTCCGCTTCGCGAAGCTCGGCCGCATGCGCTTCCTCTCCCACCACGACCTCATGCGCCTCGTGGAGCGCGCCGTGCGCCGGGCCGATCTCCCCGTGGCGATGAGCGAGGGCTTCAATCCCCGCCCCCGCATCGCCTTCCCCCTCGCCCTTCCCCTGGGCATCGAGTCCGAGGACGAGGTCTTCGAGGTGGATCTCTCCGCGTGGACGCCACCCGACGACCTCCAAGTCCGGCTCTGCGCCCAGTTCCCCACCGACGTCGCCATCCGCTCCGTCGACGTCCTCCAGCCCGGCACGAAGGAGGAGGTGGGCGAAGTCCACTACCGCATCGAGTTCCGTTCCCTGCCGCCGCCGACGCCCGACGACCTCGCGCGTCTCCTCGCTTCTGAGCATGCCTGGGTCGAGCGCCCCAACCCGGAAGGCGCGAAGCGTATCGACGTGCGCCCGTACCTGAAGGAGCTGGTGCTGGACGGCGGCCGGCTGCTCGTTTCGATCTTCGTGACCTCCCATGGAACCACCCGGCCGGACGAGGTGCTGAAGGCCCTCGGCCTGTCCGTGCAGGAGCCCGGCGAGGCCTACGTCGTGCGCAAGCTCCGCACCGTGATCGTGCCGCGGCAGAAGCAGAAGCCGACCCGGCCGGGAGGGGGCCGATGATGAAACGCATGCTCATCAATTGCCTCGACCCCGAGGAGAGCCGCATCGCGGTGGTGGAGGACGGCGTGCTCCAGGAGTTCTACCTGGAACGGGTGTCGCGGGAGACGCTCGTGGGGAACATCTACAAGGGGCGCGTGATCAACTGCCTCCCGGGGCTGGCCGCGGCCTTCGTGAACATCGGCCTTCCGCACAACGGTTTCCTCCACGCCTCCGAGGTGGCCGGAAATCTGCGCGTTCGGGCCGAGGAGGCGCATGCCGAACGCGAACGCGAGCGGAACGGCGAGCAGGGCGAGGGTGCGGTCGCCGCGGCAGCGGTTTCCTCCGCGCCCGTCCCCGCTCGCGGTCGACGGGGCCCGAACGCGGCGGCGCGAGCCGCGGGCCGATCGGACGAAGCCGGGTCCGAGGCGGACTTGGGTGCGCGTCTCGGTGCGGACCTTGGGGCGGAAACCGACGAGGAGCGGGAACCCGGGGAGATGGACGGCGCCGAGCCTGCCACTTCGGCGGATGCCGTCGACGATGCCGACGCCCCGGAGTCGGCCGAGGCCGCCGAAGACGCCTCGCCGCGTCGCGGCCCCGCGCCGCCCGCTCCGATTCGGGCCGCGGCTCCGCCCCCCGAGTCCCCTTTCGCGCCTTCCCGCCCGCGGCGCGACCACCAGGAGTGGGACATCAACAAGCTCCTGCAGCCCGGCCAGGAGGTCCTGGTCCAGGTCTTCCGCGACGGCATCGGCGAGAAGGGGCCGTCGGTCACCATGGACGTCTCCGTCCCCGGCCGGTCCCTGGTCCTCACGCCGAGGGTCCCGCGCATTGCGATCTCCAAGAAGATCGAGGACCCGGGGGAGCGGGAGGAGCTGCGCGCCCTGCTCGCCTCCCTGAACCCGCCGTCCGGTCTGGGCTTCATCATCCGCACGGCGGGGACCGACAAGTCGCATCGGGACCTGCAGTCCGACATGGAGACGCTGCTCCAGACGTGGGAGGGAATCGTCCGGCGGGCGAAGGGGGCGGACGCGCCTGCGCTCATCTACCGCGAGTCCGACCTGGCAATCCGCACGATCCGCGACGTGTACACGCCCGACACGCAGGAGGTCTGGATCGATTCTCCGGTCGTGCACGAATCCGCGCTCGACTTTTTCAAGCTCTCGCTCCCCCGGCAGGCGCAGCGCGTCCGCCTCTACGAGGAGCCGACCCCGCTCTTCCACCGGTTCGGGCTGGAGGCGCAAATCGACCAGCTCTACCATCGCCGCGTGGACCTCCCGAGCGGGGGGTACCTCGTCATTGATCAGACCGAGGCTCTGATCGCGATCGACGTCAACTCCGGGCGGTTCACGCGGGAGCGGTCGCCCGAGGAGATGGCCTTCCAGACCAACGTGGAGGCGGCCACGGAGCTCGTGCGGCAGCTTCGGCTGCGCGACCTCGGCGGGCAGATCGTCGTGGACTTCATCGACCTGCGCGAGGCGCGGCACCGGCAGGAGATCGAGCGGCGGCTTCGGGAGGAGATGCGCCGCGACCGGAGCCGGAGCACGATTCTCAAGATGAGCCGGCTCGGGCTGGTGGAGATCGCGCGCGAGAAGGCGCGGAGCGGGCTGAAGCAGCTCACGTACGAGTTGTGTCCCTCGTGCCGCGGGACGGGTCTGGTCAAGAACGTCCCCGCGGGTGCGTTGGCCGTGCTCCGGCAGATCCGCCTTTGGCTGGCGAAACCGGGCGTCGCCTCGCTCGTGGTCCATGCGCACCCGCAGGTGGCCGGCCGACTGCTCAACGACAAGCGCCGCGAGCTCGCGCGCCTCGAGGAGGAGTTCCGCGCCGCCATTGCGGTCCATCCGCGCCCCGACGCCCGCGTCGAGGAGGTCGAGATCGCCGCCTTCGACGCGACGAACCAGCGGGTGAACTAGTGGGGCTTCCATGTCCTTTCGGTAGGTTCTTCATGTCTCGTGGCCCCGACCCGCCTCGAAAGCCCGCGAGGGAGAACGAAGGCTCAATTCCCAATGATCAAGGTTCAATCAAGGCTCAAGCCCAGCCCTCTCAAGGTGGGCGAACGAGTCGCCCCTTGCGGAACAGCCCATCAACAGTTCGACCGCGGAACGGGGCGAGTTCCTGGGTGCTTGCCTCCGCCGGCCTCGAGCCCTTGTGGTGCAGGGCTTCCGCCCTGCACAGGCGGGACAAGTCGGGTGGAAATCGCGCAGCCCGTTGGGTGCGGCGGCGGCTCGACGGGAGCGAGGAGGCACTTCGGACGTTTCGTGCGAGTGCGGGTGCAGGGCGGAAGCCCTGCACCACAAAGCGCTCTCAAGACGCAGGCTCAAGTGAATAGCCGGCTTGCGGCGAGCGAAAGCGTTGCAACACCACCTTGAAAGGGCTGGGCTCAAGCCTCAACACCGAACGCGTCGTTCGCGAGCGTGACCGAGTCTCCGGAAACCCGCTGACGAAGCAACCCGGTGAAGATCAGCGTTCACGTCTCTGGCCTCCGTGAGCAATGCGCATCGAGCAGTGATGCTTGCTTGAGCCTTGAGCCTTGAACTTTTGAGTCCGAGATGCACTCCCAAAATCGATTTGGAAGGCCCACCAGCGTGGCATTGCCGAAGTCCGCGCGCGTTTCCTGGGGGCGCGGGCCTCCCTCCTTCGCTCGCGCGCCGCGAGCTACGGAGCGCAGGCCGGCCCGCGCGAGCCCGCTCGCGGCCTACATGCCCCGGCAAGCCCGTGTGCGACCGCTTGCATCGTTCATTTTCGCAAAGGTAGCCCAACACCTCACCCCTTCACTGGAGACCCCCGGAAATGGCCGAATCCAACACCACGACCACCGCCTCCGGCCTCACCCTCGAAGACCTGGTCGTCGGCGCCGGGGCGAGCCCGAAGCCGCGGCAGACCGTCGTCGTCCACTACACCGGCTGGCTCACCAACGGTACGAAGTTCGATAGCTCCAAGGACCGGGGCGAGCCCTTCTCCTTTCCCATCGGCGCAGGTCGCGTGATCCAGGGCTGGGACGAAGGCGTGCTCACGATGAAAGTGGGGGGGAAGCGCAAACTCACGATCCCGGCCGCGCTCGGCTACGGCGCCCGCGGCTATCCGCCGGTCATCCCGCCCAATTCCACGCTCGTGTTTGAGGTCGAGCTGCTGGGGCTGAAGTAGCGCGGTCTGACTCGGGGCTTGCGTCGAACGGGTTCACGGCGGGAGACATGCGGAGGCGAAACCTGCGGGGCTCACGCGGGTGGTTTGGGCTCGGCGAGCTGCTGCCCCTGATCGAATGGCGGAGATCGCTGACGCCCGGCAGGGGCCGGGACGGCAGCTCGACCGAAAGCGACCTCTGGGTCGTCGGCTGCACGACCGCCGCAACTCCCCGCTCCGGACGCTTAGTACCGCTCCACGGAAGTCGGTGACCAATAGCCGAAGGCAAGTTCGGCCGCCCGCGAGGCGCGCGAGCGAGGCGTAGTAACGGAGAACTACGTCGAGCGAGCGCAACAGCCTGCCCGCCGAAGCGCCGCAGCGCGAAGGGGGGAAGCAGGCGGTCGAAATCGCCGAGGGAATTGGTCCCCCAATTCTGTGGGGCGGTAGTTAGGGCAACCTCATTTCTTCGCGGCTCTGCGCAGAGAGCACGAGGTCCAGCCAGGCGTCCAGCCGTGCCTCATCGCGCACGGCCCGGATTCGGTCGGCCAGCCCTGCGGGGAGGCGGCCGAATCTTCGAGCCAGGAGGCGCACCAGCGTCTCGGCCTTGCCTTCAGCCCGGCCGACGGCCTCCCCCTCGGCTCGGCCCACCGCCCTGCCCTCTTCCAGGCCGCCCTTCCACCCCTGCTCGAGGAGCGACTCCGCAATCGTCTTCGCCATGGTCCGTACCTCCGCGGCGCGCTCTGCGTTTTGGATGTTCACGACGACCACCTCCTCCAGTGTAGCATGCTCTTCGGGCGCCCGGAAGAAAAGACTCAGGGTGAGCATCGAGCCGGCCAGTCGATACCACCGAGGCTGATCCAGCTCCCGGAGGTCGTCCAGGAATCGGACCATTTGCCCCAGGAGCGCGCGGTACTCCTCGGGCGGGGCTCCACGGGCTTGCAGGAGCCGAAGCACCGCCCCGAAGAACCGGTCGGCCTCCAGCAATGCCTCCTTCGGCGTTTTCTGGAGAGACACCACGAGAAGATCGTTGCGCGGCACGAAGCCCTCGAACGCCGGCGGACAGGCCACGAGGTCCAACATCGTCGGGAGGGGGTGCCAGGACCGCGCCCCCGTGTAGAACAGGATCGGCACGACCACGTGCAGCCGCAGCTCACTCTCGGAAAGGCCCCGTCTCAGTTTTTCACGACGATCCCAGGCGTAGATCCGGGTGATCGCCGCCAGGACCCCTTCGGGAAAGAGGGGCTTCTCGGCGGACTCGTGCTCGACGAGGATGTAAATGAGCAATTCCGCTTCTTTCGACGCTC
>JACPWG010000115.1 GCA_016197205.1 Planctomycetota bacterium | reverse complement strand
CGGACGCTCACGTACAAGCTGCGCGCGGAAGTGCCGGGCCGCTTTCACTGCCTGCCGACGCGGGTGGAGGCGATGTACGCGCCGTCGGTGAACGCGCTCGCGGACGAGGCGCGGCTGTCGATCGTCGACCGGGCGCGGGAGACCGGGGGCGGCGGCGGCAGGGAGGGGGGGAGCGCGGGCGGAGGACGGTGAGACGCGGTCACGCCGGCAGCCGGGGGAAACAAGCCACTGAACCAGCCTTTTTGCGGTGGTGCCGCAACACCCTCGCTCGCCGCAAGCAGGTAATCCACTTGATCCCGCGGGTTGAGACCGCTTTGTGGTGCAGGGCTTCCGCCCTGCGCCCGCGCCCGCAAGGAGCGTCCGACATATCTCCCTGGCTCCCCGTCGAGCCGGCCCCGCACCCAACGGGCTGAGTAATTTCCATCCCAGGTGTCCCGCCGGTGCAGGGCGGAAGCCCTGCACCACAAGGGCTCGAGGCCGGCGGAGGCGAGCACCCAGAACTTCGCCCCTTTCCGCGCTCGAACCGTTGATGGCGTGTTCCGCAACACTCGCCTCGTTCGCCCTCCTTGAAAGGGTTGGCCACTGAACCCTTGAGCCTTGTCATTTTGCACAGCTAATCGTTCGAAGATTGTTCTCTTGCGACCATTTTTGCTTGGGTCGAACGCCACGAAAACCACAGATTTCCCAGAGCAGCCGCCGGCCGCAACCAAAGGGACGAGCCACCGAAGACGCCGAAAACACCGAAAGACGAACCGCGAATTTCGCCAATCTCGCGAGTTTTCTGCTGGGATTTCGTTGCCCCAAAAGCAAGCTTTTCGGCGGTTATGACTCAGATTCTACGCGATTACACAGATTGCGAATCTGTGAAATCGTCGTAAATCTGTGACATCTGTGGTTCCGTCGTCGCTTGGCTGCGGCACTGCCGCGCTGCGAGGCTGTACTCAGCCGTCTGCTGCCCTTCCTCCCGGCGAAACGCCGCCCGGTGCGGAGCTTGCGATCCGGCGTCCTGTGCAGTAAAATCGGATGCGTTGCGACACGCACTTCAGGATATGTCAGGGGCTTAGCGATGACCCCTCCGAACGAAGGCGGGTGAAGCCATTTCTGCTCGGGCCGGAGGTCCTAGAGGTCGAGCTGCAGGTGCGGACGATCCCGCCCTTGCACGCCTGAAGGAAAGAGCTACGGCGATGCGCTTGCGGCATGGCCGCCGCGAGGTCCGAGGACGACGACCGAATCCTCGCAGAGACCCACGGCTAACTCCTGGGGGCTCTCGAACGGAAATCGCAGAGTGAATTTGCTGACCGCGCGGCCCCCGTTGGAGCATGACGGCGATGAAATCCACTCTCCACGGCGTAGTCCATGGCAAGACCATTGAACTCAAGGAAGACCCGGGGCTCCAAGACGGCCTGGAGGTCGAGGTCCTCCTCCAGGCGGCCGTCGAAGCGCCTCGGCCGACCTACGGCGATGTTTTCAGCCTGATTGCGAGCCTCTCCCCGGGAACCCGTACCCAGGAGGACATCGATCTGCAGGTTCGGGAAGAACGCGACGCTTGGGGTGAGCGATGACTCGGATCTACCTGGATGCGTGCTGCATTATTTACCTGATCGAGGCGAGCAGTCCATTTCATGACACGATGAGGAAACGCCTGGAGGCGCATGGCGCGGATCCGGCCTCCCGCCTGGTCACCTCAAGGTTGTCTCGCTTGGAGTGCCGCACCCGCCCCCTCCGGGAAGCAGACACCCGACTTCTCGTCGCGTACGATGCCTTTTTCGGGGCCGACCGCCTGGTTCTTGCCGAGATCGGTGCCGGAATCGTCGAGCGGGCAACGGACCTTCGCGCCCGATACCGGTTTCGAACCCCCGATGCGATCCACCTCGCCACGGCCATCGACGAGAGAGTGGACCTCTTCCTCACCAACGACGCGGGACTTTTGCGATGCAGCGAACTCCGTGTGGAAATGCTCCGTCCGTAGCCCGCGCCGGGAAGTGACCGCGTCCCCCGTGGAGGGAGACCTCAGAGGTGGCTGTTGCCAACGCAGGGGGCACCCGTCGCGGTGAGCGTCCGAGACCAACTCGTCGAGTTCCGTCGCCTGGACCCGATCGGCTCGTCCCCCGGTTTCCCTACGTCGCCGCGGAAATGGATGACCGAGATCGCGGGGCCGATGACGGGAAGGAGTAGGCCAAAGGTTGTGAGAGTAGCGACGATGACGACGCCACCGAGCCGTCCCCGGCGCATGCTTTCCCTCCTTGCTCCCCGAGCTGGGGATCCGACTGGAGGACGTGGCCGCGCGCCTGCCCGAGGCGGTCTCCGACGGCAACCTCCGGCCGGCGGGCTGGTGCGGGCACGACTCGGTGCTCGGTTCGCGCGAGCTGTCGCGCATCGTCCGGGCAGGGCTCGACTGCCTCTACGATGCCCAGAACGGCGACGGCGAGCTGTCGGTCGTGGGTGACGCCGTGCAGGACGGCCGGCGGCGGGTCACGATCCGGCGCGAGGGGACCGGCTCGCTCTACTGGTCGGTGGAGCTTCGGTACTTCACCCAGGAAGAGGACGTGAAGGGATCGTCGAACGGCGTGTCGGTCACGCGGGAGTATGCGCGGTTAACGCCGCCGGACGCTCACGTACAAGCTGCGCGCGGAAGTGCCGGGCCGCTTTCACTGCCTGCCGACGCGGGTGGAGGCGATGTACGCGCCGTCGGTGAACGCGCTCGCGGACGAGGCGCGGCTGTCGATCGTCGACCGGGCGCGGGAGGCCGGGGGCGGCGGCGGCAGGGAGGGGGGGAGCGCGGGCGGAGGACGATGAGACGCGGGGGCGGGCGGGAGGCTCCGCCAGGGCTTGTCGCCATTTTGCCCCTCCGCCCAACGCATGGCCGCGGGGCTGTACGTGTGCCAGTAGAGCACGGTGCGCCCGGCGAGTTCGCAGCCCGGGCGCGCGAAGTCCGCGAGCGCAGCGACGACCTTCGACGTGTAGGTCGTGTCGAGGTGGATCCCTTCCGTTGCCCGCAGCGACTCGATCGCTTTGGCGGCCGCGGCCGACGCGCGACCGTAGCCGTGGTCGTTCCAGCCGTCCCGCAGGTCAACGTCTCGAGCGCGGAACCGCGCCGCCTCGCCGACGCGCGCCAGCATCGCGTTCGCCAGCCGCGCCACCCGCTCGCACCGGCAAATCAGCCGGTCCACGCACCGGATCCCGATGACGCGCGTGGACAGTCCCGCAAGCGCGAAGCCCGCCAGCAGCCCCGCCATCGTCCCGCACGTCCCTACGCCGACGACGACCGCGTCCGGGGCGGGCGCCTCGCCGCGCGCCACCTGCGCGGCCAGCTCCAGCGCCGCGTTCATCGGCCCCAGCGTGCCCATCACGCTCGACCCGCCGGGCGTTATCGGGTATACACCTGAGCCGCCCCGCGCCCTTGCGAAGACGGCCGCGAGCGCCGCAGGGAGGGCGCCGAGTCGCCCGCGCCAGGTCGTCAGGCGCGCTCCTTGCGCCGCGGCGAAGGCCGCGTGCGCATCGATTTGGTGGGAGTGGGCAGGCGCGAATTGCGCGACCTCGACCGAGAGCCCCATGCGCGGCGCTTGCGCCGCCAGGGCCGCGACGAAATTCGACCCGCGTGGCGCCACGGTCACGATTCGCCGCGCGCCCCGCGCGACCGCGTCCCCCAAGAGAAATTCCAGATTGCGGACTTTGTTCCCGCCGTACCCGTCGTCGTCGGTCAGGTCCTCGCGCTTCGCGTAGAGCCGCGCTCCGCCGACGAGGCGGCCGAACTCGCGGAGAGCGTGCACCGGCGTGGGGGCCGAGGCGAGCGGCAGCCAAGGCACTTCGACGATCAGGTCTGGCCGGAGTTCGAAGAGGGCGGGGGGTCGCATGGCGTGTCCTCGAATGGGGTCGGGTGGCCGTATGGCAAACCCGATGCCCGCGCGCCATGCGTGAGGTGTAGGTGCTTCCGCACAAGAGTTTGCGAGAACCCTGAGCCGTCCGAGCCCTCCCTCGGCTCACGAAATTTGCGCGGAAGAGCTCCTCACGCCCTGTGGAGACTTGCCCGCGGCTTCGAGCAGGTTCAGTCGCCGCGAGGCTTGCTTTCTTCGTCGCGAGCGAAGAAGGTGGGAGTGCGACTCGGGACCGCCTCGGAAATCGGACCAGAGGCCGTGCGTAGCTTGGAGCCGAGGCAGGCGGCGGGCGAACCGGCGAGCGGTCCGAGGGGGGGGGAGCTACTCGAAGTGGGAGCTGCGGGACTCGAGTGCGCCCGCCCGTCCGTGCTGCCGGACCCAGGCCCGAAACGAGCGCACCAGGGAAGGATCGTCCATGGTGTTCCAGAGCGCGAGGAACCGTTCAAGCTCGGAGATCGGTGGTCCGGGCAGGGCCTCGCTCCGCTCCCGAGCCTCATAGCCTCCGGCTTCGCCAAGAGTGAAGATCCGCAGCTGTTCACCCTCGAATCTCCAGAGCTCCGGCACGCCGAGCGCGGCGTAGATCGACTCTCGATCCGGCAGGCAGGAGCTGATTTCGATTTCGAGGGCAAAGTCCGGGGGACGATCGCGCGTCAGGTCGAATCCTGGTGTCCCGCGCACTCGGGCTTCGTTAGCTTGCTGCTTGTCCGAACCCGTGCCACCCAACGCACCGCCTGGAGGCGGAACTGCGGCCGGCGGCGTCGGCCTTCGAGGACGGTGGCGGCAGTTCGGCTACGGGGCACCAGGCTTGCCGGCGGGAGCGACTTTTGATTGCGGTCGCGCCGCCGACGGCATAGAGTATCCGCATGGACTTGAAAGGCCGCGGCGCGGTGGTGACGGGCGGGGGGCGCGGGATCGGCGCGGCCGTCGGGCGCGCGCTGGCCGAGGCCGGCGCGTCGGTTCTTCTCGCCGCCCGCACTACGAGCGAGGTCGAGGCGATCGCCGCCGAGCTCTCCGCGCGCGGTCGACGCGCGGCGGCGACACGTTGCGACGTCACGAAGGCCGCCGACGTGCGCGCGCTCCTCCGCGTGGCGCACCGCGAGGTCGGCGCCATCGACATCCTCGTGAACAACGCCGGGATCGCGATGTCCGCGCCGGTCAAGTCCCTCCCGCTCGCGGACTGGAACCGCGTCTTCGCGGTGAACGCAACCGGTACCTTCCTCTGTACTCAGGCCGTCCTCCCGGGCATGTTCGCCCGCAAATGGGGACGGATCGTGAACGTCGCCTCCGTGGCCGGCCGGACCGGAGGTCCGTACATCGCCGCCTACGCCGCTTCCAAGCACGCCGTGATCGGCTTCACGCGCTGCGTCGCCGCGGAGGTCGCGGCGTCGGGCGTCACGGTGAACGCCGTATGTCCGGGCTACGTGGACACGGAGTTGACGCGGGCGGCCATCGACCGGATCGTCGCGAAGACGGGGCGCACGCGCGAGGAGGCGCTGGAGGGCATGGTGAAGACGACCCCGCAGAGGCGGCTCATCGGCGTGGACGAGGTCGCGTACCTGGTCGTTTCGCTTTGCGACGAGCGGGCCGGCGGGATCAATGGGCAGGCGATCGTGCTGGACGGCGGAGGGTTCCTCGGATGAGCCTGACGCCGATCAACCCCGAGTCCCTTGGCGCAGCGAAAGGGTACTCGAATGGGATGCTCGCCCCCGCGGGCGGCCGGCTGCTCTTCATCGCGGGCCAAGTTGCTTGGGACGAGTGGCATCACCTGGTCGGCGCGGACTTCGCCGGACAGTTCGAGACCACCCTGCGAAACGTCGTCGCGGTCGTGCGCGCGGCCGGTGGCCGCCCGGAGGACGTCGCCCGGCTCACCATCTTCGTCGTGGACAAGCAGGAGTACGAGCGGGACCTGCGCGCGATCGGGGACGCGTATCGGCGCGTGATGGGGAAGCACTTTCCCGCGATGTCGCTCGTCGAGGTGAAGGCGCTGCTGGAGCCAGGCGCGCGTGTCGAGATCGAGGGCACCGCGGTGCTGCCGTGAAGCGCGTCTGCCGGCGACGCTCCCGTGAACCGCGACCGCATTCGAAGACCGTGTGCCGGGTCGCGCGGGCCGGCTTGCGCCCCCAGGAGTCGTGAGCACAGCGCGTGCGCAGTCACTTTTGAGCGGGCCCCTACCGCGGCCCGTGGCCGCAACCAAAGCCCGCTGACGAATGACCAAGCTCCAATGTCCGATGACCAATCAATCACGAAGCCCGAATGACCAACCTTAACATGTGACCGGCGTCAGGGCCGCGGTGCCGTGAGCTCTCTTCGCTGCTGGAGCGCAAGCCCTTGGTCATTTGGGCATTGATTGGTCCTTGGAAATTGGTCATTGTCTCCGCAAGATTTGCGCATTCGAGCAAATCCCACAGGGCAATAGCCTAGCCCTCTCTCGGGTCGGTGCCTGAATTCGCTCCTCGCGGCGCGAACCTCCGTTGAGGTGTCAAGCATGCCGATCTCGCCTACGACCTTCGAGTACAGTCACGATGCGGCAACCGGGGTCGCAACGCTCACGCTCAACAGACCCGAACGCCTGAACGCGCTCACCTTCGAAGTGTACGAAGAACTGCGGTCGACGTTCGTGGCGCTCTCCTCGGAGCCGGGCGTGCGCGCCGTGATCCTGACGGGCGCGGGGCGCGGCTTCTGCTCCGGCGGCGACGTGGAGTCGATCATCGGCCGGCTCCTCGACCGCGACTATCCCTCGCTGCTCGCGTTCACCCGGCTCACGGGTGCGCTCGTGCTCGCGATCCGGCGCTGCGGGCGGCCGGTCGTCGCGGCCTTGAACGGACTCACGGCCGGCGCCGGCGCGGTCATCGCCGCGGCCTGCGACGTGCGCATTGCCGCCGAGTCGGCGCGGATCGCGTTCCTCTTCACGAAGGTCGGCCTCGCCGGCGCGGACATGGGCGCGGCGTGGCTGCTGCCGCGCCTCATCGGGCTCGGTCGCGCGACCGAGCTGCTGCTGACCGGCGATTTCGTCGAGGCGCGGGAGGCCGAGCGGATCGGCCTCTACAACCGGGTCGTCCCCGCGGAGCGCGTCGTCGAGGAGGCGCGCGCGTGGGCGACGCGGCTCGCGCAAGGCCCGAGCTTCGCCCTGGCGATGACGAAAGAGCTGCTCCACCGCGAGGCCTCCATGGACCTGGACTCGGCGATCGAGGCGGAGGCGCAGCTCCAGGCGGTCTGCATGCGCGAGGCGAATTTCCGAGAGGCGTACGAGGCCTTCCGGGAGAAGCGCCCGCCCGCGTTCCGCTAGGCGCGCGCGCAAGCATTACTTTACAGGTTCGTGGATCGACCGATGCCTGGGGGGGCAGGCCTCCGGCCCATGCCCCCAGGTGCCTCGAGGTCCGAGTCTGCGCCGTTATTGTTGCGCGGGCGCCAGGCGCGCGCCCGCCCTTCCCTCCTCACTGCGAGCCCGACCCTTGCCCGACGTTCGCACCGTGCGCGCGTTCCTCGACGAACGCCACCTCCTGCTCGCCGCGGCATCGGCGACCTTCGCGGCGAAGGAGCTTGCCCCGCTGGGCGCCGCGGAGGACGACGGCGCCGCTCGCGGACAGGCGCGCGAGATCCTGGCGCGCGCCGGACGCGCGGGTCTTTTCGCGCATGCCGTGCCGCCGGCCTACGGTGGACATCCGGGCAGCCCCGACCTCCGTGCCTGCGCGCTCGTGCGCGAGGCGCTGGCGGCCGTCTCGCCCCTCGCCGACGCGGTTTTCGCGCTCCAGGCCCTTGGCTCCATGCCGCTCACGCTCGCCGGCACCGAGGAACAGAAGCGCCGCTGGCTCCCGCGCGTCGCCCGTGGCGAGTCGATGGCGGCCTTCGCGATGACGGAGCGGGAGGCGGGCTCCGACGTCTCCTCCCTCGCAACCGTCGCCCGCCGTGACGGCGGCGACTACGTGCTCGACGGCGCAAAGGTTTTTATTTCGAACGCGGGCATCGCCGATTGCTACACGGTCTTCGCCTCGACCGAGCCGGCGAGGGGAAACAAGGGGCTCACCTGCTTCGTGGTCGAAGCGGGCACGCCGGGGCTGCGTTTCGTTCGCGCGCAGATCCTCGCCTCGCCGCACCCGCTCGGGGAGCTGGCCTTCGAGTCGTGCCGCATCCCTGCCTCGTGCCGCGTGGGCGCGGAGGGGGAGGGTTTCAAGCTCGGCATGGCCACGCTCGATCGGCTACGCGCGACCGTCGGCGCCGCGGCCTGCGGCATGGCCGAACGCGCCCTCGCGGAAGCTACGACCCACGCGCTCCGCCGGCGGCAGTTCGGGAAGCCGCTCGCCGAGTTCCAACTGATCCAGGACAAGCTGGCGCGCATGGCCACCGACCTTGCCGCGGCCCGGCTCCTCGTCTACCGGGCGGCCTGGGAAAAGGACCGCGGCGCCGAGCGCGTCACGGTGGAGTCCGCGATGGCCAAGTCCTTCGCGACGGAGGCCGCGCAGCGCATCGTCGACGACGCCGTCCAGATCCTCGGCGGCGCGGGCTGCCTTGCGGACCACCCGGTCGATCGGCTGTATCGTTCGGTGCGTGCGCTCCGCGTGTACGAAGGGACGACGGAAATCCAGCGGTTGGTGATCGCGGGCCACTTGTTGAAGGCGGCGAGAGAAGAGCCGCCGCAGGCGGAGGGAGGGGCGAAGCCGAGTGTACATTGATTGTGGAGAGAGAGCCCAACGAGAGATACGGAGCGGGAAGATCTCAAAATTCAAATTGCAAAATTTCAAAGCTCAACTTGAACGGACCGGAAAAATGTCCCCCGGGGTCCGATGTCGATGCCGTCGCCAATCAGCAATCAGCAATCTCCAATCAGCAATCCACCATGTGGCTTCCCCCCAATAACGTCCGACACCCGATCCCCGACGTGCGCTGGCCGACCGCCGAGGAGGCGGCCGCGGCCCGGTGGTTCAGCCCCGTGGCTCTCGGCCCGATCGTGCTCGAGGAGCGGACGTGGGTCCCCGCGATGGTCCCCTGGCGGGCCACCGAGGAGGGCTTCGTCACCGAGGAGGTCCTCGGCTGGTACGAACGGTTCGCCCGCGGCCGGCCCGGGGCGATCGTCGTCGAGGCCACCGGCGTGCGCGACATCCCGAGCGGCCCGCTCCTCCGGATCGGGCACGATCGTTTCCTCCCCGGCCTCACGCAGCTCGTCGAGACCGTCCGGCGCGCCAGCGGCGGCCATTCGCGACTCCTGATCCAGCTCATCGACTTCCTCGCAATCAAGCGCCGCCCGGAAAAAGAAAAGTACTTGCGCCGCTTTCTCGCAGTGACCGACCGGCATCGCGCGGCCCTCGCCGGCGTCGCGAAGACCGACGACGAGGTCCGGGAGCGGCTGCTCGCGCTGCCGGAGGCGGAGCTGGAAGCGGTCCTCACGCCGCGGGAGCTGGAGTCGCTGCGGTTCGGGTTCCGCGAACGCGTCACCGACATCGAGCGTCCGAACATCCGGGAGCTGCCGCGGGTCCTCCCCGACATTTTCGCGGCCGCGACGGCGCGCGCCGAGAAGGCGGGCTTCGACGGGGTCGAACTGCACTACGCGCACGCCTATACGATGGCCTCCTTCCTCTCCGCGCTCAACGACCGCCCGGACGGGTACGGCGGCCCGCGGGAGCATCGCGTTCGTCTGCCGCTCGAAGTCTATCGCGCGGCGCGCGCGGCGGCGGGGAGGAAGTTCGCCGTCGGCTGCCGCTTCCTCAGCGACGAAGTGATCCCGGGGGGCAGCCACGTGGAAGACGCGACGTGGTTCGGCGTCGAGTTCGCGAAGGCCGGGATGGACTTCCTGTCGTTGTCGCGCGGCGGGAAGTTCGAAGACGCGAAGCAGCCACAAGTGGGCTGGGCCGCTTATCCGTACACGGGGGAGAGCGGGTACGAGTGCATGCCGACGGTCTACTCGGACCCGCGAGGCCCGTTCGGGCGCAACGTGCCGTTTGCCGCGCCGATCCGGCGCGCGATCCGGGACGCGGGGTTGAAGACGCCCGTGGTCGTCTCGGGCGGTATCTACGGTTTCGAACAGGCCGAGGGGATTCTTGCGCGCGGGGAGGCCGACGTCGTGGCGGCGGCCCGGCAATCGCTCGCGGACCCGGACTGGTTTCGGAAAGTGCGGCTGGGGCGCGGCGCTGAAGTGCGGCGTTGCGTGTTCACGAACTACTGCGAGGGGCTCGACGAAAAGCACAAGCAGGTGACGTGCAAGCTGTGGGACCGGGCGGGGCTGGACGAGCCCGGGCTGAAGCGCACGACTGACGGGAAGCGACGGCTGGTCGCGCCGCCCTGGGAAGCAGCGGCGCCGGCAGCCGGGGGCCTCGCGGACGGGACGGACCTCCCCACGACGTGAGGCGCTTTTCCTCTCCAGGCCCCGCCGCGGCTTCGTTTCGCGGCGCGCGTTGCACCCGGGGCCTCGCTTTGTGGGCGCACGGCCGGCCCGGCACCGGATTTGTTCCAGCCGGCAACGCGTTTGGGTTCGTGCATCGCTGTTAGGACGTTCTCCCATGAATCCCGCCGACGCCGGAACGATCGTCGAACTGCTCGTCGCCTTCTTCCTCCTCTGGGGAAACCCGCAGGAAGCGCTCCCCGGTCGCACCTGGGAGTACGTAACCGCCCAGGGGCGCACCGTGCGTTTCCTCGTGGAGCCCTCGACCCGGAGGGACGGCGATGCGGCCTTTCGTACGTTGAAGGTGTCGGTCGGCGGTCTCGGGCCGGAGCCGGAGCTGACGGCGATCACGTTTCGACGGGAAGTGAATCGGCTGGAAATCGTTCCCGCCGACGAGCCCATGGGCGCCCCGCGGCTCCTGGAGGTGCCGACGCTTTCCGCAGGCAGTTGCTTCATGACGCCGACCGGCAAGTCGGGCCAGGTCCTGCTCGCGGCGGCCGGTCGCGAATTCTCCCTCGGCGGACGCGTCCTTCCCTCGGCGGACCTGTTCCTGCTCGAGTTGGGCCGGGAGCGCTTCCGGCTCGTCAGCGCGTCCGGCGAAGGGCTCGTGCGGTTGGAGCAGCTCGCGTTGCCGGACGGGCTCGAGCCCACGGAAGAGCTGCTGTCGCGGCCGGTGCTTCCGCGCCGTTCCTGGGCGCAAGCGGCAGATCCTGCGCGGTCGTGCGGCTGGGCCGCGCCTTCCCACCCCCTCCTCGACCTCGAGTTCGACGATGGCGGCAAACCCACGCTCCCCTGGAAAGGCGGCTTGCGTGGCATCGACCCGGCCGCGCTCGGACCCGAGGGGCGCGCGGCCCCGGACCTCGAGGGGCGCGCGCGGATCGTGCTGGGGGGCGATGGCGAGGACCCGCTCCTCCACCTGGAAACCCTCCGCCGGCTGGCCGTCTACCTCTCGACGGTGGGGGGGAAGGCGCTGGCCCTCGACGACCACGCGCTCGCGCGGATGCGGGACTTCACGCGCGAGTTCAGCCTCGCGACGCTGTACGGCAAGGTATCGAAGGGGCCGCGGCCGTCGTTCTACTTCGACCTCGGCATCCTGCTCGAGGCGTTCCGCGAATGCGGGGCGCGCGAAGAGATGGACGGACTGCCGTTCGTGCAGCACGCGGTGCACGAGGAGCCGGACAACGCGGTCTTCCATCTCGGGTTGTCGCTCTGCTACGAAGCGAGAGGGCTGTCGGAGCGAGCGGACGAGTATCGGAACTGGGCCCTCACGCTCGCGGCGCCGCCCGCGCCGATCCACGACCGTCTCGAGCGGACGATGCGGGCGGCGCGCGATGCGCGGACGTGGACGAGGGAGAAGGCGGAGCTGGCCGCCCGCGTGGCGCTCGCGCGTCCCGCGGTGCCCGTCATCGTCGTGCGCAAGGACGGCCGGAGGGTCGAGGGGGAGCTGCTCGAGTTCGGGAGCCGCGTGTACCGGGTGCGCGTCGGGCAGACCGTGGAGGAGATCGCGGAGCAGGAGGTGCGGAAGATCGAGTTCCGGAGATGAGGGCCCGGGATGCGCGGCCCAACGGAACCGCGACCGTGAGGGAGCGCTCTCAGCGCGTCCTTCGATTCGCCAGGGTTGAGTCCCGCCCTCGTTCGGCAACGGTCCAAGCGCCCGCGCAAGAATCACTTTACACTTTCGTGGATCGACCGATGCCTGGGGGCGCGGGCCTCCGGCCCGCGCAGCGCGGCCCAGAGGGCCGCGCGCCCAGGAGCCTCGAGGTCCGTGTCTGCGCAGTTATTTTTGCGCGGGCGCCAACCACGAGTGGCGACGACTCCGCGAATTCCCGGTTAGAGCACCGGCAAGACCGGCGAATTGCGCGGTTCGTCCTTCACCGATCTCCGGTGAGGTTGAAGCCGAGGGAAACGTCGGATACGCTGAGACCGCTCCCTCACGGTCGCGGTTCGGTAGCGTTCGTCCTTCGGTGTGTTCGGCGTCTTCGGCGGCTCGTCCTTCGCGTCCTCGGGTCGGCGGCATCGCGACGCTTGCGTCCGGCCCCGGCTTTTGGCATGATCCGAGATCGACCGACGCCGACCGTCCCACACCAGCGCCCTGCCTCGGCGACGCCTGGAGTCGCGCCCTCGCGCACGAGCAGGCCGCGGGAAAGTTCGCGCAGCTCGCACCGCCGCCGGACGGGTACCCCGCGAGCAGCTTTTTCCAGGGGATGAAGTTCACGCTCTTCGGTGAACCGTCGATTCCGCTCGCCCCGGCGCGCTGAGAGGCGCGCTCCCTGCGGCTCACCGTTCTGAGGACCCACCCGCATGCCGGTACTCGACACGCGGCTTCGCATCGCGCTTCACCCGGGGCACCTGCCGATCACGGCGGTGGCAGCGCTCGGCCTCGGCCTGGCGCTGGCGGCCTTCGCCACCACGCGTCTCTGGGATCAGGAGGCGGCGGCCGCCGCCTTCACGCTCGCGGCGAGGGACCGCGTGTCCGCCCTCCGCGCGACGGTCCAGTCCTATCTCGAGCAAATGGAAACCCTCGGCGAGTTCTATGCGTCCTCCCCGAGCTTCGACCGGTCGGGCTGGAAGACCTTCGCCGCGCCGAAGCTCCTTCGGCACTCGGGCATCAGTTCGCTCGAATGGATTCCCCGCGTACCGGAGGCCCGCCGGCAGGAGTACGAGGAGGCCGCGCGCAAGGACGGCTACCCGGCCTTTCAGTTCACGCAAAGGCTGCGGCAGGGCGTGATGATCCGGGCGGCTCCGAGCGCCGAATACTTCCCGGTCTACTACCAGGAGCCCTTGGTCGGGAACGGGATCGCGTTGGGTTTCGATCTCGGCTCGGAGCCGAAACGGCGTGCCGCGCTGGAGCGCGCGCGGGACACCGGCCGCATCGTGACGACCGATCGGATCATCCTGGTCGAAGAGACGTCGGACCGGTACAGCGTGCTCCTTTTTCGGCCGGTGTACGCTCGGGCCTCGGCGGTGGAGTCGGTCGAAGAGCGCCCGGCGGCATTGCAGGGCTTCGTGCTCGGGGTCTTTCGGATCGGGGACCTGGCCGAGGAGGCCCTGGGCCACCTGGAGCCCCAGGGCATCGACGTCACGCTCTTGGACGCGTCCGCGGCCGACTCGGAACGGTACCTGTACCACTCCGCGGCACGCGCGGGCCGGCGCCCCGGCCCTTTCCTGCCGGACGGCGAGGCAGCGAAGCCCGGCCTGCTCCGGCACTCCGCGACGCTGGAAGTCGGCGGGCGACAGTGGCGCGTCGTGGCCGCGCCCGGGCCCGAGTATCGCGCGGAGGAGCATCGCGCCCAGCCCTGGTGGGCGCTGGTGAGCGTGCTCGTCTGCACCGCGGCGTTCGTCGCGCACATGCTCGGCAACCTCCGGCGGAGCGAGCGCATCGAGCGGCTGGTCCTCGAACGCACCGCGGAGCTGCGGGAGGCGAACGAGTCGCTGCGGCAGGCCGTGCTCGAGCGGACGCGGGCGGAGGAACAACTGCGGGCAGCGCACGACGCCCTCGAGCTGCGCGTCGCGCAGCGGACGGCGGAGCTGACGCGTGCGAACGAGCTGCTCCTCGTCGAAATCGAGGAGCGAAAGCGGCTGGAAGAGCGGCTGCTGCAGTCGCAAAAAATGGAGAGTATCGGCCGCCTGGCGGGCGGGGTCGCGCACGAGTTCAACAATCTCCTCACGGCCGTCCTCGGCTACGCGGAGCTCGCGGCGGGAGACCTGCGCCCGGAGGATCCCGTGCGCGACCACCTGGCGCACATTCGCCGGAGCGCGGAACGGGGAGCGAGCCTGACCCAGCAGCTCCTGGCCTTCGCGCGGAGGCAGATGATCGAGCCGAAGCGCGTGCAGCTCAACGACCTGACCTTGAGGATGGAAAGCCTGCTCCGGCATCTGCTCGGGGAGGACTATCAGCTCCTCGTGTCGAGGGCCCCCGACCTCGGAGAGGTCCGGGCGGATCCGGGGCAACTCGAACAGGTCGTGCTGAACCTCGTGATGAATGCGCGGGACGCGATGCCGAAAGGCGGGCAGCTCCGGCTCGAAACGAGCAATGTCGTGCTGGGCCCGGAGGAGGCGGCCCGGTTCCCCGACCTCGTGCCCGGGCCGTACGTGTCCCTTGCCGTCGTGGACACGGGCGTCGGCATGAGCGAAAAGGTGTTGAAGCAGCTCTTCGAACCGTTTTTCACCACCAAAGGCCCGGACAAAGGCACGGGGCTCGGGCTGGCGACCTGCTACGGCATCGTGCGGCAGAACAACGGCCACATCGGCGTCACGAGCGAACCCGGCAAGGGGAGCACGTTTCGCGTGCTGCTGCCGCGGGGGGGCGAGCACGGGAAGGAGGAGCCGCCCGTCGCCGTTCCGGCGCCGCCTCCGGGAGGGAGCGAGACGGTGCTGCTCGTGGAAGACGAACCGATGGTCCGCGCGATCGCGGGCGAGGGCTTGCGGCAACGGGGCTACACGGTCCTGGAAGCGGTCGACGGGGAGGACGGGCTGCGCGTGGCCCGTGCGCACGCCGGAGCGCTGCACCTGCTCCTGACGGACGTCGTGATGCCGCGGTTGGGCGGCCGCGAGCTCGCGGACCAACTGCTCCGGGAGCGGAAGGAGCTGCGCGTGCTCTACGTCTCCGGCTACACGCGAGAGGCGATCGACCGTCACGGCGTGCTCGCGGGCGGTCTCGCGTTTCTGCAGAAGCCCTTCCGCGTCGCGACGCTCGCGAGCAAGGTCCGGGAGATCCTGGATGCGCCCCGGGGCGGGGGGGGGGTAGCGGGCGAACCGCGCGCATGACTGCGCAAGGCCGGCTTGCGGCAAGAGGGGCTCCGGTCGCGTTCCAGGCATCTTGTCTGGACTTCGGCAACGCGACGCCGGCGCTGGTGAGCCCGCGAAAATGGGAGGCGCTTCCGGCGCGGACGCTCAGCGCCCCCCGGGGAGCAGCCCCTGCCAGCGCGGGTCCCCATGCAGCGGGGCGAGATCGGCGTCCTGGGCGAATTGCGCCGCGTCGGCATAGCCAAGTTCGATCGCGGCCCGGAGATGGCTGAAGGCGAGCTCGCGAAGCCGGGCGGCTTCGTCGGCCGGCGGGACCGGCCCGCGCGCGGACGAAGGACCGGCGCGCCCGTCGGAGTTGAGCGCGTAGACGCACGCGAGGTTGTAGTGGGCCTCCGCGAGCAGCGCCCGCCGGCCGGCGTCGCTCGGCACGGCCGCGCCCGCCGCGGCGAGCGCGGTTTCGTAGAGAGGGCGAGCCCTGGCGTAGTCTCCCTCCCGGATCGCGCGCGAGCCCTCGGCCGCGCCACGCGCCCAGCCGGGCACGCCTCCGGCCGGCGCAGCGCCCGCCCCCGCGGCCGCAAGCGTGGCGCGCGCTCGCGCGAGCAACGTCTCGACGGCGGGCATGCCGGGCTGCACGCGCAGCGCGGTTTCGTACTCCGTCACCGCGTCGGCGACCCGGCCCATCGCTTCCAGCAACTGCCCGAAGTTGGCTCGAACGGCCCACGCGTTCGGATTGCGCTGGATGGCCGTCGAGAAGTCTCGCGCAGCGTTCGCCCATGCGGCCGTCGCATCGCCGCCCCGCGCGCGTTCGGCATCCCCGAGCCGCCTCCACGTCACGCCCCGGCCGCCATGGACCTCCGCGTCCCCGTCGTCCGCGCGCACGGCCTTGTCGAAGGCCTCCAGCGCGCGGGCGCACGTGGGCCGTGGATCCGCGCCGCCGCGCGCCTCCGCCTCCACCTGCCGCAGCAGGGTGAAGGCGCGGAATCGGTTCGCGACCGTGTTCCCGGGCGTTCGCCGCAGCGCCTCCTCCATGTCCGCCAGGACCTGGGCCAGGTCCGCCGCCGGGTCCGCCCCTCGAGCCGCCAGGGCGTCCGCGCGGAGGAGCAGGGCCTGGGCCCGGAACAAGAGCGCGGCGAAGAGGCCCGGACTCCGCGCGAGGGCCAGGGCCGTGTCCGACAGGACGCCGTCGCACCAGGCGCAAGGATCCGCGCCGCGCACCGCGTCGGCCTGGGCCATCGCGAGCTTCGCGTGCGCGCGGGCGTTCGCGGCGTTCGGCAGGCCGGGCGCGCGCCGCAGCGCCTCGTCCGCGTCCGCGAGCGCGTGGGCGTACTCCGGCCGCGGGTCCCCGCCGGTCGCTTGCGCCGCCTGGCCCAGGGCCACGCGCACGCTTACGCGCTCGACATAGGCCTCTACGCGGTCGGGCCGCAGCCGGACGGACGCATCCAGGTCCGCGAGCGCCTGCAGCAGCAACTCGCGAGCATCCTTCCCGCGCAAGGCCTCGAGCTCGGCGAGGCCCAGGCGGGCCTTCGCGCGATCGTCGAGCGCTCGCACGTGACGCGGTAGGCGGCGAAGCGCCTCGTCGACGTCCGCGAGCGCGAGCCGGTACGACGCCGACGGGTCGGCTCCCCGCGCCGCGTCCGTGGCGGCCCGTGCGATGCGCAACAACGAGCGATGTTCGTACGCCGCGCTCAGGCCCGGGTCCCGACGAAGGACGTCGCCCAGGTCCGCTTCCGCGCGGTCGAAGTCGCCCCGCGGGTCGCCCCCCCGCTCGGCGCAGCGCTCGCCGACCCGCGTGCGGACGTAGCCTCGCAGGTCGCGCGCCCGATTGAGCCCCGGGGCCAGTTCCAGCGCCCGGTCCAGCTCGGCCAGCGCGCGCGCGAACGTCGGGTCGGGGTCCTGTCCCCGGGCGGCCTCCTGGTCCGCCGCGCGCAGGAGCGCGCCCCCCAGATTGTACGCGAGGACCGCGTCGCCGGGCAGCAGCTTCGCCGTCAGCGAAAAGTCGCGCAGGGCCTGCTCGTACGGCTGCTGCGCGTCCTCACCGCGCCCGGAGAGGTTGTCACCCAGCGCGAGCCACACGGCGCCGCGGTTGTTCAAGGCGGCGATGTCGCCGAGGCGCCGCTCCAGCACCTCGCCGAAGCGACGCGCCGCCTGCCGATACGCGTCGCGGGGATCTCCGCCCGTGCGCTCGAGCTCCAGCGCCGTGGCGACGGCGAGCTGCCCCGCTTGGAAAAGCACGCACGCCTGGTTGGGACGCGCCTTCGACACCTCCGCAAGATCCCGGCCGGCGGCTTCGTAGCGACCGAGCGCGAACCGGGCCTTCGCGCGCAAAAAAAGGAGGTCGGTTTCCAGGACCTGGACGACCGCCGTCTCGCCGACGTCCGAGAGCGCGGCTTCCGCCTCCGCGTAGCGGCCGTCTTGCAGGGCCCGAATGCCGGAGAGCGCGCGGCGGAAATCCCGTTCGAGGCCGTCGCCCCAAATGCGACCGGGCGCCGCGGCGCGCTGGAGCAGGCCCTCGATCCGTCGACGAAGCGCCGCGGTCCCGGCGCTCTCCTGCGCGGGGTCCGCCAGCTCGATGCCGCCGACCCCCGTGGCCATGAGGGGGAGCACCTGGCCCGCGAGCAGGTCGGAGAGGCAGGCCATCGCTTCCATCGCCGCGCCGTACGGCAGGTCGGGGTCGAGGTCGGACGCGGCTCGCATCCACGCCAGGCCTTCGTCCTCGTAGCCCGCGAGACGTCGCGCCCAGCCGCCGAGGGCCTTCATGGTCGCCTGGGACGTCTCGTCCTGCGGCGTGCGTCGCAGGAACTCGTCCACACGGCCCCAGGCCGCGGCGGCTCCGCCTCTCCGTTCCTCCGGACTGAGCGTCGAGTCGTAGTACCAGCGCTCCATCCCGCGGATCGGCTCCGCGAGACGGGCCCAGCGGGCAAGCACCTCCTGCGCCAGCAGCCCTTTTCGCAGGCCCGCCGCCGCGCGGGCCTCCGCCTGTTTCGCGAGCGCCGCCGCCGCGTCCGACTCGGCGGCGCGGCGCCTTGCGCCGAAGCCGTAGGTCGCGAGCACGGCCGCGACGGCCGCCGCTCCGCAGGCGCAGAGCAGCAGCCCTCGCCGCTTTTGCGCCCGCCGTGCCAGGCGCGAGGGCCAGGCTTCCGGCCGGGCGCGGATCGGTTCCCCCTCCAGGAAGCGCCCGAGGTCGCGGGCGAACTCGCCCATCGACGGGTATCTCCGGCCGGGCTCTTTTTCGAGCGCGCGAAGCACGATCGTCTCGACGTCACGGGGAAGGTCCGGTCGCAGCCTCGAGGGCGGCTCCGGCGCGTTTCCGGTGATGGCCGTCAGGAGTTCGAGCAGGCCCGCGTGCGGGAAGGGGGGCCGTCCCGTGAGGAGGTGGTAGAGCGTCGCGCCGAGCGAGAACTGATCTCCTGGGGGACCGAGGGCGTTCGTCTCGCCGCGGGCCTGCTCCGGGCTCATGTAGGCCGGCGTGCCCAGGATGTCGCCGCTGCGCGTGAGCCGGAGCTCTTCCGCGGGGGGCGGAGCCTGGCCGTCCCCCGCCGCCGCTCCCGCGGTCGTCACGCCCACGGCCTTCGCCAGGCCGAAGTCCATGACGTGCGCGCGTCCCGCGTCGTCCACAAGGACGTTGCCCGGCTTCACGTCCCGGTGCACCACGCCCTCGCCGTGCGCGTAGTCGAGCGCTTCGGCGACCTCTTTCGTCCACTGCAGGGCCTGTCGCAGCGGGACCGGGGCACGGAGCAGCGCGTCCAACGGGCGGCCGACCACGTACTCGGCGGTGTAGAAACGCCGCCCTTCGTGCACGCCGACGTCGTAGACGGGGACGATGCCGGGGTGGCGCAAGCGCGCGGCGAGCCGGGCCTCCCGGAGGAAGCGTTCGACTTGCGCCTCCCCCGGGGTGCCGTCGCCGGAGATCTGTTTGAGGGCCACGACGCGGCGCAGCTCCGAGTCCCACGCCCGCCAGACGGTGCCCATGCCGCCCTGCCCCAGCACGTCGAGGAGCCGGTAGCGGCCGAAGGGGCGGCCGCCCGACTCCGGGGACGTCCCCAGGAGACCGGAGGGGAGCACGCCGGAGGGGCGGCGATCGTCCAGCGTCTCCAGGGGCTCCGCGGGGACGCGGGTCGGTTCGAAGCGGGAGTGGCCCGGTACGGGAAGGGCGGCGGGCACGGACGCGGCGGGCAGGTCGGTCGCCGGCGCCTCCTGCCGCAAGACCGTCGCGGCCCGGTCCCCGGCCCCGGTGGACAGGAGGCATTCCGCGAGGTCCGCTCGATCGGGTCCGTCGGCAAGGCCGGCGGCGGCGAGCGCTTCCAGCCACCGCGACGCTTCCGCGGGCCTGCCCGTCCACTGGAGCGCGAGCCCGACGTAGCGGCGCGCGCGCGTGGCGACCTCTTCGTCCTCCGGGTTCAGCCGGACGACGTGCTCGAAGAACGGGAGGCCCAGCTCCGGTCGCTCGTGCCGGGTGAAGTGCATCCCGAGCGCAAAAAAAAGCCACGGATCCGGAGCGGATACGGGGATTTTCCGGAAGAGCTGGGCTTCGTTCGTGAGGCCCAGAGCGGCGGCGGCGTCCGCGGCGACGGGGTACAGCAGGAAGAGGGCGGGCTCGCGGGCGAAGGCCGGACGGAGCACCTGGAGAGCGCCCGCGGCGTCTCCCGCGCGCAGCAGCGCTTCGGCCTCCCGGCGGGCGCGGTCGGCCTGGTCGGGGGAGAGGGGGATGGGCGGGTCGAGAGGCGGGAAGGAGGGGGACAAGGGGAGTCTCAACGATGAAGGGCCAAGGGCGAAGGGCCAAGGGCCACGTCGGTGCTCGCGGCCAAAACCCAAAGCGGTCGAACCGGGGGTCCCCCGCGAGCGAAGGTGCGTGTGGGACGAATTCTCAATTTCCAAGGCTCAAGTCTCCATGAAGACTCAAGCCTCAATTCTCAACTCGGGCTGTCCACGTTCTTCGTCGATTGCACGCGGGACTGACCCCGAGGGATCCGAAAGACGCGCTGAGACCGCTTCCTCACGGTCGCGGTTCGGAACGGCTGCGCCCATCGCTTCGCAAGAGTTTCGCATTTCGGTGTCTTCGGCGTTTTCGGTGGCTCGTCCCTTCGGTTGCGGCCAGCGGCTGCCCTGGGAAATCCGTGGCTTCTTTGATGCTCGATTTCGGGCAGGCCCCCCCACACGACCTACCCGAACCGGACACCGCCGATGGGCGAGGCGGCGAAGAACATGCGACGACGATCGCCGGGACGACGGGAGCCCAGGAGGAGGTCCTTTCGCGCTCGATAGGCCGCGACAAGCTCGCGGGTCGCGTCCCCGACCTCGGTCTTGCCGATTTCCGCGAGCAGGCCGGCCGCGATCTCCTCGGCGGCGCGGGCATCGGGCGGGAGCTTCACGACCTTGCGTCCGCCGTCCGACTCCTCGGCCACGCGCAGCCGGTCCTCCCAGGGCATCTTCGCCATCTGCGCCATGAGGCCGCAGAGCTCGGGCAGGACCGGCTGGTCGTAGGTCCATTGCAGACAATGCGCGTAGAGGACGAGCCCGCCGTCGACGGGGTAGAGTTGCTCGCACATCGGCCCGAGGTCTTCCGAGTGGGTGGCCACGACCAGGTCCGCGCCGGCGCCCTCCGTCGGGGGCGCCGAGGCGCGCTCCTCCCAGCGGATGCACGAGACGCCCAGCATCCCCGCGAAGGCCCCCGCCAGCGGGCCCGCGCGTTCGCCCGCCCGGAGCACGCGGCGGATGGCGAGCCCGCGGTCCCGGAGGAGCTCGCGCGCGGCGACGAGGACGCGGGCCACCATCGGGACGGTGAGCCAGACGGCGACGAACCGGCCGCCGGCGGGGCGCGGGTCCTGGAACAGGTCGAGCAGCACGCCCCGATGCTGGACGTAGTGCCACTCCCGGAGCCCAAGGTCGCCGTCCTCGGGGAATTCCCGGAGCCTGTCCAGCATCCGTCCCAGCTCCCCCGACCGGTCCGCCTCTTCTTCGTCGCCGGGCCCGCGGCCGTCGAGCCGCGCGAGGATCTCCTCCGCGCGGGCGGCACGGCGCTCGGCGATCAGGCACTCCGCGAGCGAGAGCAGGTCGCCCCGGTCGTCCCTTTCCGCGGCCACGAGCTTCTCCAGGTGGACGACCGCTTCGTCGAACCGACCCGCCCCCTGGTTGGCGTAGCCGAGATGCCGGATCGCCTGGAAAACGAGGTCTTCGTCGGGCGGGTTGAGGGTGAGGGCCTGCCGGAAGAACGGGAGCGCCAGCTCGGCGTCGTTCTGCCGGAAGAAGTGCATGCCCAGCCCGAAAAAAAGATACGGGTCCCGCGGGGCTTTTGCGAGCCGCCGGAAAAGGCGGGACTCCGGTGAAAACCCCAGGGAGTCCGCGACCTCGGCGGCCAGGGGGTAGAGTCGGGCGAAGCCGGCGTCGCGGGCGAAGGCGTGCTTGAGCGTGACGAACGCGGCCGAGGCGTCGCCGTCCTTGAAGAGCCGGCGCGCCGCCTCGAAGAGCTTCGAGACGTCCGCCGCCGCGGCCCCCTGGCCCGCGCCCGCGCCGCCGGCGTCACCGCTCGCCGCGCCGTCCTCCTCCTCTTCGTCCGTCCTGTGGGATTCGCCGCCGGTCGTCATGGGCCTCGTCGCCGCGCGAGCGGCCCGTCAGGGGTGTTTCCGGGAGGGGGTCGGCGGCGCTCGAAACGCCGGCCTGCGGGAAGGGGGGGGCCCTATGCCAGCAGCGCCTTGAGCTGCTTCTCGTCCCAGCCGACCACCAGCTTCGCGCCGACGGTCACGATCGGCCGTCGCAACAGGTTGGCGTCCGCGGCGAGGAGCGAGAGGAGCTCGGCCCGCGGCGGCGGATTCTGGATATACCCCTTGGCTTTCACTTTGGGGTTTTTGGGGCTCAGGAAATCGACGGGGTTGGCGCCGCCGATCAGCTTGTCCAGTTCTTCGAGCGTCAGCGGGTTCTTGATGACGTCCCGCTCGTCGAAGGCGACGCCAAGGTCCTGCAGGAACCAGCGCGCCCGTCGGCAGCCCACGCACGTCGGTTTCCAATAGAGCTGAATGGCTTCGCCCAAGGCAGCCCCCTAGATTGCAATCGAGACGTTCTTGATTTCGACGTATTCCTCGAGCGCGTAGCGCCCCCCCTCGCGGCCGAGCCCGCTCTCCTTGTACCCGCCGAAGGGGGCCTGCGGGACGGCCGGCGCGGGGTCGTTCGCGCCCACGATGCCGTACTCGAGCTTTTCCATGACGCGGAAGAGACGAGACGCGTCGCGCGTGTAGAAGTAGGCGGCGAGCCCGTAGGGCGTGTTGTTCGCCTTCGCCAGCACCTCCTCCTCCGAGCGGAAGGGGATGAGCGGGGCGACCGGCCCGAAGGTCTCCTCGACCGCGATTTTCATTTCGGTGTTGACGTTCGTGAGGACGGTGGGCTCGAAGAAATGCCCCTTCCCGAAGTCCCCGTCGAGGCGCGGACGGCCGCCACAGAGGGCCTTCGCGCCTTTGCGGACGGCGTCGTCGACGTGCGCGCGGACCTTCGCGAGCGCGGGCTCGTCGATGAGCGGGCCGAGCTGGACGCCGGGCTCCAGGCCGTTGCCGACCTTGAGCAGGCGCACCTTGTCCGCCAGCTTGGCGGAGAAGGCGTTGAAGACCGGCTCCTGCACGAAGACGCGGTTCGCGCAGATGCAGGTCTGCCCGGCGTTCCGGAACTTGCACGCCACGAGCCCGTCGACCGCGCGATCCAGGTCCGCGTCCTCGAAGACGATGAACGGGGCGTGGCCGCCGAGCTCGAGGGAAAGCCGCTTCACCTGCTCGGCCGCCCCGCGCATGAGCAGCTTGCCGACCTCGGTGGAGCCCGTGAAGCTGAGCTTCCGGACCTGCGGGTTCGAGAGGAACTCCTTGCCGATCTCCGCGGGGTCGCCGGTCACGAGATTCACGGCGCCCGCGGGGAAGCCCGCCTCTTCGAAGAGGCGGAAGAGCGCCATGGCGGAGAGCGGGGTCTGCTCGGCGGGCTTGACGACGACCGTGCAGCCGGCGGCGAGCGCGGGCCCGATCTTCCGGGTGATCATGGCGAAGGGGAAGTTCCAGGGCGTGATCGCGGCGACCACGCCGATCGGCTGCCGGAGGACGAGGATGCGCTTGTTGGCGACGGAGGCCGGGATCATCTCCCCCGGGACCCGTTTCGCCTCCTCCGCGCTCCACGTGAGGAACTCGGCGGCGTAGAGGACTTCGGCCTCGGCCTCGGCGAGGGGCTTCCCCTCCTCGAGCGTGACGAGGCGGGCGAGCTGCTCCTTGCGGGCCTGCATCTCGTAGCCGACATGGAGGAGCAGGTTGCAGCGCTCCTTGGCGGGGAGGGCGGCCCAGGCGGGGAAGGCGCGGGCGGCGGCGACCACGGCCCGGCGCGCCTCGGCCCAGCCGCCGGAGGGGGCCGTGCCGACCACTTCGCCGTTCGCGGGGTTCTTGACTTCGAAATGCTTCCCGCTGTCGGCCTCGACCCAGTGGCCGTCCACGTACATGAGGTTGGTTTCCGAGCTCATCGCTCGCAGGTCCTCCATCGACCCAACCGGGACCGTTCCGGCAGTGTCCGGGGTAGCCCTTCATTCTAACGCCGTGGCGGGGAGGGTCAAGGGGATTCACTGGGATTGCTGATTGCTGATTTTGGGGGGGCGAACACGGAATGGCCGATGCAGGGCGGCGTGCCGGCTCGAGCGGGGTGTGGGGGAGGATCGCGAATTTCGAGCGCGCAGGGCTACGAGGCGTCGAAAGCGCGCTGCGCTTCACGTTTCGGGACCGACTACCGCTCGCACGGTTCATCGTCTCCCGTCAATCAGCAATCAGCAATCCCTCGGATCGTTGCCAAACCGAGGCCGGTCCCCGTATAATGCCGTTTTCCCACTCGGAGACTTGCAACGCATGGCGTCCGCGGCGATGCCCACCGTCCCCCTTCCCGCCGCCCCGGCGGCGACCGCGCCCGCGGTCCCGCCCGACCTCGCGGCCCTGCGGGGGGAGGTCGTCGCGTTGCGCCGGGACCTCCATGCCCACCCGGAGCTGGGGTTTCAGGAGCGACGCACGGCGGCCGAGGTCGCCCGCCGGCTCCAGGCCCTGGGGCTGGAAGTGAAGACCGGCGTGGCTAAGACCGGGGTCGTGGGCCTCCTGCGCGGCGACCACCCCGGGCCGACGGTGCTGCTTCGCGCGGACATGGATGCCCTGCCGCTGCAAGAGGACAACGCCGTCCCCTATGCGTCGACCATACCGGGCGTCATGCACGCCTGTGGGCACGACGCGCACACCGCGATCCTCGCCGGCGCAGCCCACGCCCTCGTCGCGCGGCGACAGCGGCTCCACGGCAACGTGAAGTTCGTCTTCCAGCCGGCCGAGGAGTCGCCGGGGGGCGCGCTGCCGATGATCCAGGAAGGGGTCCTCGAGGACCCTCACGTCGACGCGGCCTTCGGCCTCCACGTGTGGAGCGACCTGCCCGTGGGGCGGGTCGGCGTGCGCGCGGGCCCGCTGCTCGCCTGCGCCGACAAGTTCGAGCTGGCCATTCTGGGCAAGGGGGGGCACGGCGCCGCCCCGCACCAGACCGTCGACCCGATCGTCACGGCCGCGCAGGTGATCCTCGCCCTCCAGACCGTCGCGAGCCGGCTGGTCGACCCGCTCCAGCCCGTGGTCCTGTCCGTCGGCTCGATCCACGGAGGGCAGGCCTTCAACATCATCCCGAACAAGGTCACGCTCCTCGGCACGCTCCGCGCCTTCGACCGGGAGCTGGTCCGCGCCCTCCCCGGCCGCATCGAGGAGATCGTCCGGGGGATCACCGCCGCCGCGGGCGCGACCTACGAATGGAAGTACACCTCGTACTATCCGCCCACGGTCAACGACCGGGAGATGGCCGCGCTCGTGCGTCGCGCCGCCGAGGCCGTGGTCACGCCGGCCGGCATTGTGGACCACCTCCAGACCCTGGGCGGCGAGGACATGTCCTTCTTCCTCGAACGCGTGCCCGGCTGCTTTTTTTTCGTCGGGTGCAACAACCCGGCGAAGGGCATCGTGCATCCCCACCACTCCGGCCTCTTCGACCTCGACGAGGACGCGCTCCCGATCGGCCTGTCGATCCTCGTCGGGGCGGTCGAGGATTTCCTGAAGGCGCGGTGACCCGTGGCTGACCCCCTCCCCCCGCTCCCCGATCCGCCCCCCGCGTCGGACCCGGACGCGAGCCGTCCCCCGGCGCCGGCCGGCGCGCCGTCGGCCGGTCCGCCCGCGGACGCCCCGCCGCCGCCCGGCAACGTCCGCGCGCACGCCCGCCTTCGCGCCCTCCAGGGGTTCGACTACCTGCAGAAGGATCTTTTCCCGGAAGCCATCGCCTGCTTCAGCGACGCCCTTGCCCTCCTCCCCGCGGACCCCGTTCTCCTCCAGGTGCGCGGCCTCGCGCGGCTTCGTCTGCTGCAAAAAACAAAACGCCAGCACCGGCCCGAGGCCGAGATCGCCGGCGAGCTGGGGTTGCTGCTGCAGGACCTGGTGCGCTCCCTGGAGCTGGATCCCGACCGCTACCAGTCCTACCCGGCCATGCGGACGGCCCTCCACTGGCTCCTCAAGGTCTCCCCCGAGGCGCGGCGCGAAGACCTCAAGGCCTGGTCCGCAGGGCTTTTCGCCAAAGCGGTCGCGCGAAGGGCGCGGCGCGTGGAGTCGCTGCTCGAGCGGGCGAAGATCTGCTTCTTCGAGCTCGGGGAGCCGTCGAAGGCGCGCGAGGAGTACGGCGAGTTCCTGCGCCGCCAGCCGAACTTCGAGCCGCGCGACAACGAAGAGACGCGCATGCAGTGCATGATGCGGGAGAACGCGTGGACCAAGGTCTATCGGGCGGAGCGGCTGTTGCGCGACCTGCTCGCGCCCCCGCCGTCACCGCCCGCCCCGCCGGCCGCGCCCCCCGTACCTGCGCCCGCGCCGTCGCCGGAGGCCGTCGCTCCCGTCGCCGCTCCGCTCCCCGGCACGCCTCCGTCCAGCCCGCCGCCGGTCGACGAGGACACCGTCCTCCTCTTCCCGCCGGTGCGCGATCTGGAAGAGTCGGACCCGGTCCCCCCGAACCCCCCCGCGCCCTGAGCCCGGCGCCGCCCCACTCCCCCCGCTCGCGCCCTGTGCCCGGCCAGGGCGGCTATCCCGTGTTTGACACCGGTCGTGGCTAATCGCCTAGGCCTGCGCCAGCGCCGCATCCGAGGCGCGTTCCACCAGGGCGATCAGGTCCTTCGCCTCGTAAGGTTTCGTCAGGAAGCCGTTGACGTGGAGCTGGATCGCCTTGACCCGCGCGGAAAGGGAGTGGTCGGCTGTGAGGATCACGATGGGGATCCGGGCGAGCTTGGGGTCGGAGCGGATCCGCTCGATCAACTCGAAGCCGTCCAGGAACGGCAGACCGAGGTCGACGAGGATCAGGTCGGGTCTTGTCTTCTGGAGCGCGGCGTGCAGCGGGCCGGGCGTGTTGAAGGGCGTTACCTCAATGGAGCGGGGGCTGAGCTGGGCCTGCACGATTTCGAGAAGGTCCGGGTTGTCGTCGACCACCCACACCCTCTTTCGGCACGACCGGAATGCGACCATTTGTCGTCCCCTTTGCAGCCGGCAAAAAGCAAAGCCGGCAAGTCTTGTTGTGTGGAAGCTGACTGCAGAGCGAATCCGGGCAGGCGATGGCAGAGGGCTGGGTCCGTTCGCTTTCAAGTCCCAACTCGGGCGAAGGCCCGAAACCCAAACGGACGACGAAACCACCAAGCCACCAAGGCACGAAGACCACGAAGGACTGTCAGTGAGGGGGCGAGTTTGGCTCGGCCGAAAAGCGCCTTTGTGGTCTTAGTGACTTCGAGTCTTTGTGGTATCGTCGCCTGCGAATCCGGATCCGCTTTCAAGAAGTTCACCGGTAGGGGTCCAAATGCTCGGCGATTTTGGCCGCCCGCTCCCCCCCTTCGCGCTGCTGCGCTTCGGGGCGCAAGCGTTGCGCTCGGTCGCGGTAGTTCTCCGTGGCTATGCCTCGCTCGCGCGCGCGTCGCGGGCGGCCAAACCTGCCTTCGCCTATTGGCCACCGACTTCCGTGGAGCGGGACTTAGGAAGCGCTCCCGACCCTGTCGAGCACGGCTCCGCACGACTCGGGCACGCCCTCGCTCGACGGCAGTCCCAAGAGCATCGAAAGCAGTCGGGCGAAGGGCTCGATCGAGATCGGCTTGTCCAGGACGGACACGGCGCCCAGGGCCATCATTTCCGCCCGGGTGTCGTCCGTCCATACGCCCGACATCCCCACGACGGTGCAGGTCAGCCCCTTCTCGCGCACGTGGCGAGCGACTTCTACCCCGCTCATGCCGGGCAGATCGAGGTCGACGAGCGCAAGGTCGAATTGCACCGTGTCCAGGCACGCGATGCCGCTCTCCCCGTCCGGCGCGATGACTCCATCGACGCCCAGGCCGGCGAGCACCGCCTCGACCAGGTTCTGCACGCTGACGTCATCGTCGACGACCAGGACCACCCTCGCACCGGTTGGCATACGTCCTATCCTTCCTTCACTCTGTCCCAAGAACAGCACTGCCAGGTCGAAGCTACAGGCCCGGCCGGTTCGCTTGCCCAGAGATCCCCGGCCCACCCCCCCTGGGGCCGGGAATCTACGACGAACCTCGATTTTCGACTTCGGCCTTTCCCGGGCTCTGGATTGTTCACTTCGCAGTACACCGGGTCCATTGAGGAGTATGCGCAACCAGAGTACCGAGAGAGGGACCGCGGACGAAGGCCCAGCGGGCGACGTGTGGGGTGAGAATGGAAGATGCGCGAAGGTAATAGGTTGTGCGTGTTCTGGGCCGGAAGTAGACAGCGCGAATTCCAGGAGCCAGGGCTTTCCAGCCATGCGAGCCCGGGGCCGGGAGGATGGCCAGCCCTTGCGGACCGAGAGGGTTCGACGGGGGAGGTATGTAGGAGAGTTCGCACCTGCGGCGAAGTGTTCATTCCGCCGAACACTCGACGAGCGAGCGTCGGGGAGTGGCGATGGGACGGCCTGTGGAGCGGGGGGCAGGTGGGGCTCAGGCGGGGAGGTGCCGGCGGATCGTGGAGAGGAAGTCCTCGATGGAGAACGGCTTCACGAGATAGGCGCAGGCACCGAGGGCGAGTCCGTTCTTGACTTCGGCCTCGCGCGAGCGGGCGGAAAGGAAGATGACGGGCACGGCGACGTACGCCGGGATCTGGCGGAGCTGCTGGAGCAGCTCGAACCCGGAGACGTCGGGGAGCATCACATCCAGGAGAAGGAGGTCAGGGATCTGCTCCGCCAGCGCAGCCAGGACCGCGCGACCCGAGGACACGACCGTGGTGTCCACGCCGAGCGAGCGGACGGCCGTGCCGAGGATGATGCAGAGGTCCTCGTCGTCTTCCACGACCAGGATCCTGCGGCGGCGACTCTCCATGAACACTCCGCAACGTCAGGGGGAAGGGGGACCCGGTTCGGGCTCGTGTTTGGGGCCGAGGTCCGTCATGCGCAAAGAGCCGACGCAGGGGATGGAGCGGTCGTCTTTCAGGCTGCCGAGCCGGGCGATGACCCCCCAGAGCTGGGCTGCGACGTCGCGGATCACGCGGACGTCCTCCCGCGCCTCGGCGCTGAAGCCCTCCTTCATTTCGAGGAGGAGCTCGGCCCTTGCCTGGAGCACGGTCATGGGGCTGTTCAGCTCGCTGCGGATCGCGAGGGCCAGCTCGCCGATCGCGGCCAGGCGTTCGGCCTTGACGATCCGCGTGTGGGCCTCGATCAGCTCGAGGTCGCGCCGCTGGAGCTGGTGATTCACGCGCCGGAGATCGACCTTGCGCAGGACCGACCCGCACAGTTCCGGGAGGCGGCGGGTGTCGAAGGGTTTTCGGAGGTAGTCGTCCACGCCGTTTCGCAGGAGCTCGGTGACGAGGTCCTCGGAGCCGTAGGCGGTCATCAGAATGACGCCGAGGAACGGGTAGCGCTCCTTCGCCCAGCGGACGACCGCCAGCCCGTCGCGGCGCGGCAGGCGGTAGTCGGCGATGAGGAGGTGGAACTGGTGTTCCTGGAGGAGCCCGATCGCGGCGTCGCCGTCGGTCGCGACGGTGACCTCGTACTCGCGCTTGAGGATCGCGAGGATCGACGCCACGATGTCCGGGTCATCCTCGACGACGAGCACGCGGCCGCTGGACTTCACGGCGCAGGCGGGGGAACGCACCGGTTCGTGCGGGGCGGCGAGCAGGGTCTCGACCGCCGAGAGCAGATCGCGCTCTTTGAACGGGTGGCGCAGGATGCCGGAGGCCCCGACCTCGCGGGCGAGCGGCTCGATCATGCCGTTCAAGTAGCCGGCGGCGAGGAGGAGGACCGGGATGCCGTTGTGCCTCCGGAACTCCTCCGACTTCAGGACGCGGCAGAGTTGAGTGCCGTCGATCACGCGGCTCTTCACGTCGGCGACGACGAGGTCGGCCGGCGTGGACCGGAGGTGGTCGAGCGCCTCCAGGCCGTTCGCGCGCCCCGCGATTTTCAGGCCCGCCCGCTCCAGAGGCGCGGAGACCTCCCGGACCACGTCCGGGTCTTCGCTCACGACGAGCACGGTGCCGGTCCGCATGTCGTCAAGATAGCACAGGTACCCAGGCCGTCAAGAGATTTGCCGGCGGCACGGGTCGAATTGCGGAAAAGCGGACGGGAGGGCCCCCGTGCCTTTCGAAAACCGGGTGGACAGGCGGCGGACCGACCGCTAGAATGGGGCGCGGCCTCCGCGGCAGGCTCCGCCTTCGCCGCGGGCGCGAGTCCGGACCTTTTTGTTTGTGCCGGTTGCCGGGACGCGAGATGGACGAAGACAGCAAAACCCGGAGGAGATCCTTGGCGGCGTGCCGGGAGGAGCTGGCGCGGGCGCGGGCGAGCCTCGCGGAGAAGGGCCGGCTGCTGGAAGAGCGGAACCTCCTTCTCGGCACCGCCTTCGACATCAGCGCGCTCCTCCTCGGCACCCTGGACCTCCAGCGGACGCTGGATACGGTCCTGGACATCATGCTCTCCGTCGCGAAGGCGCGGGCGGGCTGGATCTTTTTGTGGAAGGGGGAAACGGGGGAGACGGCCGAGACCGTCCCCGCGGGCGTGTCGCCGGATCTCGTGGCGGCGCTGCAGAACCTCCCGGCCGAGCAAGGGGCCTGGGCACGCGCCATCGCCGAGCACTCGACCTTCCTCGTCTCCGACACCTGGAACGAGGCCGAGTGGCCTCGCGCCCTGCGCGAAGTGACCGACGCCGAGAAGGTGCGTTCGCTTCACACGGTCCCGATCCCCGGCCGCGAGGGGCGCTTCCTGGGCGCGATCTGCGCGTGCTACGAGACCCCGCGCGCCGCCGACCCGGGCCTCCTCACCGCGCTGCAGACGCACGCGAACTTCGCGGCGATCGCGATCGAGCATGCGCTCCAGTTCGAGCGGATCGCGCGCGAACGGGCGGAGTTCGAGACCGTGCTGGCGAACATGCCGAGCGCGGTCCTGTCCGTGGACCGCCACGGCAGCGTCGTGGTCTTCAATCGGGCGGCGGAACTCTTGACGGGTTTCCCAGCGCCGGAGGTCATCGGCCGCCCCGCGCTCGGGCCGCTGGAGCCGAAGCTGCCGGACCTCGTGGCGCCGGTGCGGAGCTGCCTGGAGCGGGGCCAGGTGACCACGGGGCTCGAGCGCACGCTGCTGCGCGGCGACGCCCCGCCGCTCTATTTGAGCATCAGCGTCCGGCCCTTGCGCGACCCGCGGACGGGCGCACAGCTCGGCGCGGTCCAGCTTTTCCAGGACGTGTCGACGTTCAAGGAGCTGGACCGCATGAAGTCGGACTTCGTGGCGAACGTCTCGCACGAGTTGCGCACCCCGCTCGCCGCGATCAAGGGGGCGGTGGGGGTGATTCTGGCGGGGACCGAAGGCCCGCTCACGCCGGACCAAGTGCGGTTCCTCGACATCGTGGACCGGAACACGAACCGGCTGGTGCGGCTGATCTCGGACATTCTGGATCTGTCGAAGATGGAGGCGGGCCGGTACGAATTTCACCTGCGGCCCTGCGACCTCGCCGACCTCTGCAAGGACGTGGTGGCGACCTTGCAGCCGCTCGCCGAGCAGCGGAAGATCGGCCTCTCGGTCGAGCCGACGAACGGCCTGCTGCCGATCACCTGCGACGAGGACCGGATCAAGCAGGCGATCACGAACCTCGTTTCGAACGGGTTGAAATTCACCCCGGTCGGAGGGAAGGTCGAGCTACGGGTGGTCGACCAGACGCGGGAGGTCGAGGTGCAGGTGCGGGACAACGGGATCGGGATCCCGCGCGAGGACGTGGACCGGCTGTTCCAGAAGTTCGTCCAACTGGACGGCGGCGCCACGCGGCTGGTGGAGGGGACGGGCTTGGGCCTGGCGATTTCGAAGGAGATCGTGCAGGCGCACGGCGGCAAGATCTGGATTGACAGCGAACCCGGGCGGGGGAGCATTTTTCACTTGTCGTTGCCGCGGAAGTGAGCCTGGTGGGACCGGAAAAGGGAGGCCTGCGCATGGGAAAGAGCATCCTGCTCGTCGAAGACGACGCGGACGTTTCGACGATCATCTGCCGTTGCCTGGAGGTGCAGGGGTATGAGCTGACGCGCACGGGAAACGCGCTGCAGGCCTACGCGGCGATGGGGCGGCGGCGGCCCGACCTGGTGCTGCTGGACGCCATGCTGCCGATGGTGAGCGGCTACGAGATCTGCGAGCAACTGCGGCGGGATCCTCGGACCGCGGACGTGCCGGTCATCATCCTGTCCGCGCGCAGCCAGCAATTCGAGATCGAGCGGGGGTTGAAGGCGGGCGCGTCCTTCTACCTGACCAAGCCGTTCGAACTGGACGACCTGGTCGCGGTGGTGAAGAAGGCGCTGCCGGGGTGAGGGGGCGCGGGAGGTGGGAGCGAGCGTGGAAGGGAGTGAGGCGGGTGGGCGCGGGGGGGCGACGCTTTTCGTTGTGCGTCGAGGAGGCCGAGCCTACAATCTCGCCACACGGCCGTGCGGCGCCCCCGAAAGCCGGCCACGTGGGACCGGTCGGGCGCCGGCTCGGCGCTGAAAAGGACCGCGGATGGGCAAGCTCCACGGTAGCTCGCAGCGCCGCCAACTGCTGGCGATCTTCTTCTGCTCGGGGTTCGCCGGGCTCCTGTACGAAGTCGTCTGGATGCGGATGCTGGTCCGGGCCTTCGGGTGCACGAACTACGCCACCAGCAACACGCTGGCAGTTTTCATGCTCGGGCTGGCGGTCGGGGGGTGGGTTGGGGGGAGATGGGCAGGTCGGGAACGGTCTCCGCTCCTCGCCTATGCTCTGGTCGAGGGGGGGCTGGCCGTGGCCGGCCTTGCGGCGTCGTGGGGCGCGAGCCATCTGTGGGAAGTCTTCGCGGTCCTCGCTCCGGCCGGCCCACCCCATTCGGTGCCGGTCGTGGCCGTGCGGTCCGCCCTTGCGTTCGCAGTCCTCGGTCTGCCCACGTTTCTGATGGGCGTCACGCTGCCGCTCCTGGCCGAGCACCACGCGCGGGAGCGGCGCGGCGGGATGGCGGGGGACGCCGGTCGCGAGGACTCGGACTCCACGGCGCTTCTTTACGGAGTGAACACGCTCGGGGCGGTTGCTGGGGTGCTCTTTTCGGGGTTTGTCGCCCTGGGAGCGTGGGGTGAAGGCCGGACCGTGTCCTGCGCCGTCGGCATGAACTTCGGGGTGGCGCTGATGGCGCTCTCCCTGGCGCGCCGGGAGCGGGGTGCTCAGCCGGCCGCGGCCTCCGTGCCGCAACCGGCTGCGAGCGGGGAGAGCGGGGAGAGCGGGGAGAGCGCACGCCGCGCCACGCGCTTCATGGTGCTCATGGCCTGCTCGGGCTTCGGTGCGCTCGCCCTCGAGGTCCTCTGGACCCGGATGCTGGTGCTCCTCGTGGGGACCTCGGTATACGGCTTCTCCGCGATGCTCGCCGCGTATTTGACGGGCCTGGGCGTGGGCAGCGTCCTCTGCGGGCGGTGGCTGCGGCGACCGCGTCCGTTGGTGGCGTCGTTCGCCGTGCTCCAGGCCACGGCCGCGCTCCTGACCCTTGCGTCGCTCGAGACGTACTACCGGCTCGGGCTGGCGAAGTCGGACCCGCGCTACCTGTACTCTCCGCTGCACGAGGCGTGGGACTTCGTCGCACTCTTCTTTTCGAGCGGGGCCGTGGTGCTCCCGGTGACGCTCGTCTATGGGGCGCTCTTCCCGCTCGCGATCCGGATCGCCGACGAGACGGGCTCGGGTCGGAGCGTGGGACGGCTCTACACCTGGAACACGCTGGGCTCGGTGGCCGGCTCGTTGTGCGGCGGCCTGGTCCTGATCCCGCTGCTCGGGACGCGGTGGGGCGTGCTGTCGGTGGCGGGGATCCACGCCATGCTTGCGCTGGTCTCGGCCTCGGCGGAGGGCGGGCGGACCCGCGCGGCCTGGGCTCTGGCGACGGCGACGGCCGCGGCGGGGGTCGCGGTTTCCCTGCATGCGGACCCGTTCCTCGGCATCCTCACGGGTCGCCTGGCCGCGGACGCGCGCGTGCTCCGCCATCTGGAAGGCGCCTCCGCGACGGTCACGATCACCGAGCGAAATCGGACGCCTGCCCTGTACATCAACGGCGTCCTCGTGAATGCGAAGGCGATGATGGGCAGATTCATGGCGCACGCCCCGCTCCTGCTGCAGGCGGGGCCGAAGCGAGCCCTGGTGATCTGCCTCGGCGCGGGAAACACCTTTCGCGCGGCCGTCGATCACGGCGTCGAGGTGGATCTCGTGGAGCTGGAGCCGGATGTCGTGGCGAGCTTTCCCCTTTTCTGGCCCGACAGCGAGCGCTATCTGCGCCATCCGAAGGCGCGGGTTTTCGTCGACGACGGACGGCACTTCCTCCTCACCTCGCGCATGGCCTACGACCTGATCGTCGTCGACGGGTCGCCGCCGATCTTCGCGGCGGGAACCGTCAACTTGTACACGCGACAGTTCGTCGCGCTGGCGCATGAGCACCTGACGGAGAGCGGGGTGCTGGCCCTCTGGGTGCCGATCCCGTGTTTCCGGGACGACCTCCGCCGGATCGCGAGGAACTTCGTGGACGCCTTCCCGTCGACCGCGGCCTGGTGGACGCGAAAGTCGCCCGGCATCTTGCTCCTGGGTTCCGGCCAGGCGCTCGCGCCGGAGCCGGGCCTCATGCTGCGGCGCATGCAGGAGCGGGGACTGGCGGCGACCGACCCCTACCTCCCGACCGCGCTCGCCGACGTCGCCAACTACGACCTCGATGCGACGCTGCGCGGGCTCGCATCCGGGGTCGAGCCGGTGACTGACGACCGGCCGTACACCGAGTTCCCGCTGCCGAAATTTCTGCGCGGGGAAGCGATGCCTCGGACGAAACTCGAGGTCCTGGACGAGAAGTAGCGGCGCGTGCGGGGTCGCGGCGCGGTCGTCGGATGGCTCGCTCGTCCCTCCTGCTCCCGCCTCGGTTCCCGCCACCTCCCCCGCGGGTCGTGGAAAAAAAGTCGCGATGGGCTCGCCTTTTCCTACTCGGCGACGCGGAGCAGCCCACGCCCCTCCATTCCCCCCCAGCTGGCGGTGTCGGTCACATCCAGCAAGAGACTGGCGCAATGTGCCGCCGAGGCCGTACTCCAAGCAAGCCTCAGGGTGCGAGTGGCTCCTCGGGCAGGTCCGGAAGCTCAGCTTTCCAGCGCGGCAAGGTCCAGGTGGGGTCTTCTTCGCGGAGGGCCTGTTCCACGCTCCGCCGCAGGGCTTCCAGCCCCTGCGCAGATTGACTGCTGAGAAGGAGCGGCAGGTCGTTGAGCACGACCCCGTTTCGCCGGAGGTGGCGGTATACACCCGCCGCGGCCGGTGCCCTGGCCTCCATCGGCGCGAAAAGGTAGCTGCGGTAGTCGAACCGCTCGGAGAACCGCTCCAGTGCGGTCTCGAAGGGCGCCACGTCGCAGAGGCGGACCAGCCGTTGTCCATCGTCGAGACTCACATAGACCTCTCGGGTGATGTCCCCGTAGGTGAACTGTCGCGGGACATCCATGACCACTTCGTGGCGGAGCGAGCCGCTGACTCTCCCCAGGGCCTTCTCCGCTTCCTCCGCCCCCGCAGCCTCAAGCTCTTCGAGGAACCCGGTAGCCTCCGCGTGGCCCACGCTTTCCCACGCGGCGATCTTTGAATGGAGGTGTCGCGAGAAAAGGTCCCGCGACCGCTGGTCCTCAAACCCGAGAGGCGTGAAGACGATCGCGCGGTGCGGGAGGCGACGGAGTCGGATGTCTCTGATCTGAGGGTATTCATGCTGAAGCGCGAAAAAGTCGTATTCGTCCATGCGCCACAGGTCAACTGCATCCCGCAGCCGTCCAGTCTTGATCATTTGTCGAAGCGCCGAACGCAGGACGGTTTCGGCAGCCCGGACTTTGTGATGGTTGTAGACGGACGAATAGAGGGTCATCCTTCCGAAGAGTATCTGCTGGGCAACGGACAAGCCTCGATGGCGCAGCACCAAGCGCTCCATCCCGTCGACCCTCCGGACGTCAAGGGAGTGTCGAAGACGGTCTGCGTCAATTTGCACGTTTTGCCCTGAAAAATACCCGTCGCGGACCATATAGTCGAGCTTGTCCACGTCGAAGGGGCCGCTAATGAGCTCGGTCAGGAACTGAAGGTGCTCCAAGCCCTGCGCAGGGATGCCCACTGCCAAGCGTGCAAGGTTCGAGGGCAGGACGCGTCTCAACAGCTTGTCGGAAGCGTACTCCCGTTGAAGCGCCGCGAAATACCGGGAAAACGCATCCGAGCGCAGAATGACGCAGGTCAGCACCTCGCTAGCCCCTTTGCCCCTGAAAGGGGGGCATTCCAGGAGCTCCGGCATGGGTGGCAACGTCGCGAGGGTCGACTCCGATGCGTGGCTGAAAACGCAGTGTCCCAGGTCATGCAGCAGGCAGGCCAGCCGGAGCGTGAGGAGGAGGGCCTTTTCCTCCTCCTGGTTCCCCTGGAGTGCTCTCTGCACATGGTCGTACAGATCCAGCCCGCGGTAGAGCCGATTCAGCAAAAGCACGGTGTTGATGGAGTGTTCGAAGCGCGAGTGGAGAGCGGAGGGGTAGACGAGGCTGGCCAGCCCCGTTTGGAAGATGCCCCGAAGTCTTTGGAAGCCGGGACAGTCGATCAGGTTGATCTCGTGGGGACGGAGTTCGATGAAGCCGCTGATCGGGTCACGGAAGATCTTCCCGCCGGCGTGATGGGAGAGGGCGTCGGCCGGGAAGGCCCGGGCGACTTCCTCCTCGATTCGATCGCGGAAGCCCCGGTGCTGCTGGAGGGTCTGATCGACCTCGGCGAAGAGCAGATCCGTCACTCCTCCCGCTCCCTCCCGCTGCTCCGCATGCGCTCGAACGCGAAGGCGGAAAGCGTCGAGCCAAGGTAGGCATACACGCCGCGGTGCTGGATCGAGTTGCGAGCGCTGGTGTTTAGCAGGTTCGAGTGACGCACCCGTTGGTCCAGCGACAGCTCCATTTCGCGATGTTCGGGGTTGTGGTAGATCATGGTCTTGAACGAGCTATAGTTCTTGAGCGACTGCTCCACGCGCAGCGAGAAAGGATCGCGGCCCGCTCTCCAGTCGCCCGGGTCATACCCGGGAAGGGCGCTACGGCGCGTGAAGAAGGTCCGGTAGACCAAGTCCGCGTGGATGGTATCGAGAGTGCAACTGGCGAGCATGCCTTTGAGGAGGTCGTCCAGTGCGAGTGCGCTTCGGTCTCGTAGTGCCTTCACGAGGTGGGCGATTTCTTCAGGCCGAGGAAGGGTCATGTCCCCCCGGAGGACAAGCTCGTTCGAGAGCAGATCACTTTTGCAGAGCTGAGCGTCGCCGGGAACGCCGGGCGGAATCGATTCCGTCACGATGCGAGCCGAGAGGAGGTACAGAGCATCGTGTCTCAGGGAGAAATGGCGCGTAAGGTCCCTCTCGACCTGGAACAGTCCACCGGGTTCGAGTACGTGAAAGTCGCTCGCCGACAGCGGTCCAATCCGAGGGAAGGCGAGGCAGGGGGCCGGTATCCCTTCCTCCGCGATCCGCACCACCGAAAGCTGAAGGTCGCCGCCCAAGCCGGGCGCCGTGACGGCGAGGCGGCTGTTGACGGTCCATCTGGAATGGGAGCGGTTGATGATGCGCACCCGAAGCGTACCGCGCTCGCCCAGCGTGATCAGCGCGACCAGGTCGATCATACCCTGTTCTCCTCGGGTAAATTCTGAATTGCAGGCCGCAAGCGGAATTCCCCGTGCTCAGCCAACCGCCGTCGGTCCTCAGGCAGTCGGGTCAAGAGGTCGTGGAACCTTCTGGACGCGTACTCTGCTTCGTTCGATTCGAGCTGCAGGTCCTTCCCCGCGCGCATTTCCGTGTAGTAGGCCTCGCACTCCAATTCGGCCATCTCGGTGTCTCCGACACCCTGCTTGCCAAGAGCGTAGGCGACGATCTGCCGGACGTGGACGAACTCGTGCAGCAGCGTCGCCACGAGGGTGGACGCGGAGGCGAAGGCGCGAGGTCCGAGCCTGACCCGCGGACAGTCTCCGTTCGAGGCGGTCTCGCCGTACACGTCGAGCATCAGCGGGTCGAACTCGACGGTGTAGCGATCCGACGGAATCCCCGGATGTAGCCCGTAGACCCCGATCGCCTGCGCGGCCAGCGCGCTTGCCTTCGCTGGCTCGAGGTTCCTGGCGGGCCCCGCCTCAGCCATGGCACGAGCGAAGTTGCTTGCGCGGGAAAGCTCGGGGCAGCCCCATCGGACTTCACCGGCGTTCGATGCCTCGAGCGTCATTCGCTGGCCACCCTTGCAGACGACCTACTCCGCGAAGCCGGGCGACCGCGACCGGGGAGCGCAGCTTTTGGCGAGAACGGAAATCTGAATAACACAAATCAATCGTGGCGTCAATGGCTTACGTCGTTCTCTCCGGGCTCGCGGAGCGCCACGGGTGAAGTCAATGCCCGACCTCGGTTCGAGTCAGTCGCGTCAGGCCTCCAGATGCCACACCGAGCCGCTGGGCGGCAGCGTCTCGGGCTGCTCGGGGTGGAGGATCCCGAACAGCACGTCGATCCCGGACAGGAGCCGGGGGCCGAAGCGGTGGAAGAAGGCTTCGCCGTTCAGGGCGTAGACCCGGCCCTCCCGCACGGCCGGCAGCTCCTTCCAACCCTCCCGCTCGACGAGCAGCGGCGCCTCTTGCACCGTGCGATCCAGGCCGAAGCCGTGCGGGAGGAAGAGCAGGACCTCCGGCGAACCGACGCGCACGGCCTCCCAGGTGATCCGCTCCCCGGGCGGCCCGGCCCGGCCGAAGCCGTCCTCCCCGCCGGCGAGCACGACCATGTCCGGGATCCAGCGGCCGGCGGTCCGGAGCGGATCGAGCCACTCCAGGCAGCAGGCCGTGGGCCGCATGGAGCTCTCCTCCCCGCGCGCCCGCGCGGCGTCGAGCTGGCGCCGGATCGAGACCGCGAGAGAGCGCGCCGACTCCGTGCAGTCGCACGCCTCGCCCAGGCCCTGCGCGATCCTGGAGAGGTCGTCGAGCCTTCGCGGCTCGACGCAGAAGACCTTGGGCCGGCGGGGGAGCTTCTCGAGGATGCGGGCCACCTCGCGGTGCGACGCCCCACCCTCTTCCTGCGGACCCGGCGACACGACGAGGTCGGGCGCCAGCTCTTCGAGTGCCTGTGCGTCCACCCTCCACAGGCCCAGGCCCATCTTGAGCCGGTCCGCCACTTCCCGCTCGATCTGGGAGCTGGACTTCCCCTTCGTCGAAAGGACCGGCTCGGTCACCACGCGGCGAAGCGCCGCTTCCGGCGGCTCGTCGCACTCGTGCGTCACGCCGACCACGCGCCCGGAGAGCCCGAGCGCGAAGAGCAACTCCGTCGCGCCGGGGTCGAGGGAAACGATGCGGTCCGCCATGCGGATCCTCGTGGGGGAAAGTGCGGCGTCGTTCGAACTGCCGCTGCCGTCGAGCAAGCCCGACGGCGGCGGCTCGCTTCGTGGGCGCGGCGCCGCCGTGCCCCTACCGGGAGAGGCGAGTCGAACCGTATCACCCGCAGGCCGCGTCCGGGCGGCGTCGCGGGACCGCCCGAAGTATACCATCCACCGCGAACCACCGCCAGCGGTCGAAGCCGCGCACGAGGCTCCACGGTACGTGGCCGCGTGCGGGGCGCGGCAGCGCGAGGCGCGCCGAAGGGGCGGGGGACGGACCCGGGCGGGGAGAAGGGGCGCTCGGCTCGCCTTCCCCCCGCCGACCGGGAAAGGGGAAAATCGAAGGGTCAAAGGTCGCCGCAGCGGGCGGACGGCGGGTCCGCGCGCGCCGCGACGGGAGGGCTCAGGTCGGGCCAGTCCTCGAGGCCCGCATCACGTTTGACACACCTCCTTGCAACGCTCGGCGGCCGGGCGCGGAGCCGGGGCCTTCCCCGGCGCGGCGCCCTCCGCCTCTTTCCCCGCGCGCTCGGCCGGCGCCCGGCGCGCCTCCTCCAGCTCGCGGAACTCCCGGTCCAGGAGCCCCATCTCGAGGACGTCCCAGAACCGGCCTTCCCAGAAGCGGCCCTCGCGCCGCCGGCCCTCCAGCTTGAAGCCGGCCTTCTCGTAGGCCCGCACCGCACGCGGGTTGTTCTCGTACACGGTCAGCTCGAGCCGGTGAAGGTTCAGGGTGTTGAAGCCGTACTCGCTGATGAGCCGCACCGCCTCGGTGCCGTAGCCCTGATTCCAGTACGCCTTCTCGCCGATCAGGATGCCGAAGAGGGCCTTGCGGTTGGCCGGGTGGATCTGGTGCAGCCCGCAGCTTCCGATCGGCACGTCGCCCTCCTTCAGCACGATGAGGAAGACCACCTCGTCCGGCCGCTTGCCCAGGCCCTCGATCCATTCGCGCTCGCGCGGCTGGTTCTTCGGAAAGATCGCGGTCAAGCCGCGATGGACCTCGGGGTCGTTGATCCACCGGGCCAGCCTCGGCGCGTCCTCGAGTTCGATCGGTCGAAAATAGATCCGCTCGCCGATGCGGAATGCGTTGTCCATGGGGCGCCCTCCGAGTTACAGGCTCTCAGGGTCTCAGTACCGCTCCACGGAAGTCGGTGGCCAATCGCCGAAGGCAAGTTCGGCCGCCCGCGAGGCGCGCGAGCGAGGCGTAGTAACGGAGAACTACGTCGAGCGAGCGCAACGAAGCCGGCGGCCGAAATCGCCGAGGAAATTGGTCACCCAATTCTGTGGGGCGGTACTAAGGTAAAACACCTAGTCTCCGCCCGCGGGGGCGGCGGTCTTTTCGAGCACCGACAGGTAGCGGCCGTCTTCCCGCTCCACGCGGTAGCGTTCCACCAAGCCGGCGCGCGCTGCGGCCGGCAAGAGGTCGGTCGGCCGCACGAGCAGCCACCGGAACCACGGGCCGGCTTCGCCGGCGTACTCCACGCGGATGCGGACCTCGCCGGCGTAGCGCCCGGCTGTCCGATTTTGCGCGTGATAGCGCAAATGGCGCGGATCGGCGGTCAGGGACCAGTTGATGGAGGTCGCGACCAGGAGCCCGCCCGGCCGGAGGACGCGGGCCACTTCGCGGAGCATGGCCGGCAGGCGCCGCAGCGTGCCGGCGAGTCCGAGGTTCTGTCCCAGGAGGAGCGCGCCGTCGTAGGAGGCCTCCGGCAGCTCCAGGTCGAGGACCGACTGCCGTCGGGTGTCGCGGACGCCCCGGGCCCTGCAAACGGAAAGCGCGCCCGGGGACACGTCCACGACCGTCACGGCCACGCCGCGTTCGCGCAGCGCGACGGCCGCGCGGCCGGCGCCCGCGCCCAGGTCGGCGACCCGGCCGGTCAGGCCCAGGACCGCGCGCCGCTCCGGCTCCGGCCACTCGGGCGGGGAGGCGAAATAGCCGCCGGCGTCCTGCAGCACCTCCACGTACCCGTCGTCCCGGCGGATGCGGTGGGGCCGGCGCAGCCCCTCGTGATGGTCGACCAGGAGGTCGCCGAAGAGATCGTGCGCCGTTCGTGTCTCCGTGTCCATGGGGGTCGCCTCCTGTGGGGTGCTAAAAAAAAGGCCCCGGGGTCTCGCGTTTTTCGCGGGACCCCGGGGCCTTCAAGGTGCTCCGAGTTGTCTGCTTCTAGTTCATCTCGGAATCCCTCGGTGAGCCGGAGCCCGCGTGGCACAAACGTCCGTGCACATGCGCGTCCCACGCTTCGCGATGATCGCAAAGCAAGGACAAAGGACCGCCGCCTGGACCGCGTAGCGGCCCGGCGAGGCGACCTGGTTCCGGTTCGACGAGAGACGGTTCACGAGAGCTTTCCCTCGGTTCGATGGCCTGTTGGTTTTCGTAGCCTAGCATAACCGCGCCTCCGAGTAAAGGTTCATTCGCGGTTTTTCGAGCGGCGCGTGCGCTCGCGGACGCGAGGCAAGGCGCCTCGCGCCGGACTTCGATCCGGAAGCCGGCTCGTCGGACTGTCGCTTTCCTCTTCGTAGCCGTTCAGCGGTAGGCGCGTTTTACCACGGAGGCACGGAGTCACCGGGGATACACGGAGTGGACGGGGAATCCAAGGAAAGTCCTCCGTGAGGTCTCCGTGCCTCCGTGGTAAAATGACCCTGCCAGTGAACGGTTACTCCTTTTCTACTCACACGACGAAGCGGCTCCCCCGCGCCCGTAACTCGGGATTTACGATTGGCACGACTCCGTGCCGTGCCCCTCGCAATCAGTCCGGAAGCCGAACAGCTCTCCACTGCTGACCGCAAGCGTTCGGGATGCGCCGTATCTCCATTCCGCAGAAGGAGAAAGACTTTGCATTGCTCGACGTGCTGTTCTTGCTTGAAGCGCTGTTGGCACGGAGATTGCGTTCAGTCCCTTCGTAACTGACCCCCAAGCGTCACGTCACCAGCGGAGGCCGCGAGCCCCTCGTTCCACGGATCTGTCCTTCGGTCCACTCGTCCACCGCGCAGGCCGACCCACCGAGTTAGATCCGTGAAATGCGGGGCTCACGTCCCAAATCGTGCCGCCCCGCACCGTGGACCGCCTCGCGCGGTCCCCTGTTGGGACGGAAACCGATGACGGGTCGTTCGCGCACTCCCCTTGCCCTCCTCCTCGCCACGGCGTTCGCCGGTCTCTGTGTCCTCGCATGGGCGCTCTTCGTCCCCGCCCCGCCGCCCGCGTCGAACCCCGTGCCGCCCCGCGCGTCCGAGGTCGCTCCGCCCCTGCCGCAAGCGCCCGGACTCGCACGTCCGCCCGCAAGTTCGCCTCCAGCCGCGCCGGCGCCCGCCACCACCTCCGCCCCCGCCGCGTCAACGAATGATGCGCGAGCCGCGCTCGAACTCGCACGCGCATACTACGTACGACACGACTGGTCCGGTCTCGCGTCGCTGCACAAGAAACTCGCCGACTCGGGCCTGGCCGGGCGCGTCGCCTTCCTCGCCCTGGTTTGCGATCGGCCTTCCGCCGACGACCTCGCCCTGCTCGTGCACCTCCTTCCCTTCGAGGCGCTGTCCGAGGAGGATCGGGCAAGCCTCTCGGCCGTGCTCCGTTCCTCGCTGAACGCGGACATGGGCGTGGAGGCGCGCTCCGCGGCCCTCCGCCTCCTGGGCCGGCTCGCCGGGACCGCCGCGATGCCGACGCTGCTCGAGGAGCTGGCCCACGGCGCCGCGCCCTCGACCCGCCAGGCTGCCGCGCTCGCGCTTGCCGAGCGACCGCCCGCCGAAGTCTCCGCTGTGCTGCTTCCGCTCGCGCGCAACCCGGCGGCCGGTCTCTCCGGCATCTACGCGGCCTTCGCCCTCTGCCAGTCCTGCCGTCGCGTGGGGGACGAGGCCGGCCTCGTCTCGCTGCGCGAACTACGGCCCGCGCTCGAGTCGCGGCTTCTCGCCGTGCACGAACCCGACCTCGCCCAAGAGTCCCTGGTGACGCTGGCCGCGATCGACGGCGTCGACACCGATGCGGTGCTCCTGGCGCTCCTCCGCGAGCGGCCCGACCCGACGCTTCGCCGCCGCGCCGCGCAGCTCCTCGGCGAAGGCGCGCAGCGCGAAGCCGAGGAGCCGCTTGCCCTCCAGGCCCAGGCCGAGTCCGATCCCGCCGTCCGCGCCGCCATCGACGAGGCGCTGAGGGCTCTGCGCGCACGCATGGGAGATGGCCGGTAGGATTTGAGATTTGGAGATTTGGAGATTTGGAGATTTGGAGATTTGGAGATTTGGAGAATTGGAGAATTGGAGAATTGAGAATTGGGGAGGGTTCAAACGCGGTCCACTGAGGTCGAACCGCCAGCTTGGGTAGGGACACGGCGCTGCCGTGCCCACGAAGCGAGGCCTCGCAGTCGATCGTGCTCGACATCGGCGGCAGGTTCAACCGTGAGAGGGCCGTTGAATTTGAAATTTGAAATCGGCGAATCGGCGAATCGGCGGACCCGAATTTATCAACGACCCGAACAAAGGCTAAACGCGACCGAGGGCGGCAAGTGGCTAGATCATGGCTCCGCGTCCAAACTAGCCGCAGGCGAAATTTGAAATTTGACTTTTTGCAATTTGAAATTCGGACCGGCAGTGTGGGTCGAATGCGGGACTTTTACACAGAGACGCGGAGACGCAGAGGTCGGGCTCTGAGTCCACCCTCCTCTACCGGCGATAATCGCTGGCAACGCACTGAGGGATCGATTTTAGCTTCATTTCGGCTTGTTGAAATTCATCCACCATCGTCACCCGCTCTCTCCCCATGTTTTGCTTGCTCCTCTTCGCCTCCTTCCTATAATAGCGGACCTTCCACGCTCGGCCCCTCCCCCATCCGGAGGTCTCGATGAAAATCATCGTCTGCGTCAAGCGGGTCCCCGATACGACGACCCAGGTCAAGGTCGGACCCGACGGCAAATCCCTCGACCCCGCGGGCGTCACGTTCGGCCCGAACCCCTATGACGAGTTCGCGGTCGAGGAGGCCCTGCGCATCAAGGAAAAGCGCGCGCAAGGCGAGGTCGTGGTCCTTTCCGTCGGCGTCGCCGAAACCGCACAGGTGCTGCGCACCTACCTTGCCATGGGCGCGGACCGCGCGATCCTCCTCAAAGACGACCAGCCCTACCGGGACAACTTCGCCGTCGCTTCCGCCCTCGCGTCCACGATCCGGACGATGCCCTTCGACCTGCTGCTCTTCGGCAAGCAAGCGGTCGACGATGACGGCTCGCAGGTCGGTTCGATCACGGCGCGGCTCCTCGGGATCCCCGTCGTCAACACGGTCGTCAAGCTCGAGCTCGGCGAGGGGAAGGCGAAGTGCCACCGCGAGATCGAGGGCGGACACGAAGAGGTCGAGGTGACCCTCCCCGCGGCGATCACGACGCAGAAGGGGTTGAACGAGCCCCGCTTCGCCTCGCTGACGGGGATCATGGCCGCGAAGAAAAAACCATTCGAAGAAAAGCCCGCCCCCGCCGGCGAGTCGCGGCTGCAGGTCCTGAAGATGGAGCCGCCCCCGAAGCGCCCGGCCGGCCGCATCGTCGGGAAGGGACTCGACGGCGTGCCCGAGTTGGTGAAGGCCCTGCACGACGAAGCCAAGGTGGTTTGAGCGGATGGCGCGACCCCGCGCGGGTCGCCGCACGAGGAGACGAACATGCCGGGACCGATCCTGGTCTTCGTGGAGCAGCGGGACGGAAAGCCCAAGAAGCAGTCGCTGGAGGCGTTGTCGGAGGGGCGCCGCCTGGCCACCGCGCTCTCCGTGCCGGTCGTTGCGGCGCTCTTCGGCGAAGGCGTGAAGCCGGTCGCGGGGACGCTCGCGCACTACGGCGCCGACCGGATCCTGGTCGGCGACAGCCCGAACCTCCGACACTACTCCACCGACGGGTACGCCAAGCTGCTGGGGGACGCCGTGCAAGCCGCCGGGGCGCAGGCGGTCCTCCTTTCCGCCACCGCGATGGGGAAGGACCTCGCCGGCTACGTCGCGGGCGGCCTGGAGACGAGCGTCGCCGCCGACTGCACGGGCACGAGCGTGGTCGACGGCAAGCTCCAGGTCCGCCGCCCCGTGTACGCGGGGAAGGCGGTGGTCACGCTCGGGTTCGCGAAGCTCCCCGCGGTGCTCACGCTGCGCCCGAACGTTTTCCCGCTCTCCGCCGCGGACACGGCCCGGACGGCCCCGGTCGAGGACGTGGCCTGCCCGTTCGGCTTGGCCGACTTGAAGTCGGTGGTCAAGGACGTGGTGACGTCGGCCGGCAAGAAGATCGAGCTCACCGAGGCGAACATCATCGTCTCCGGCGGGCGCGGCCTGAAGGGGCCCGAGAACTTCCCCCTCATCGAAGAGCTGGCCCAAGTGCTCGGCGGCGCGGTCGGCGCCTCGCGCGCCGTGGTGGACGCCGGCTGGCGGCCGCACGAGGACCAGGTCGGGCAGACGGGGAAGACGGTCTCCCCCTCGCTCTACGTCGCGGTCGGCATCTCCGGCGCGATCCAGCACCTGGCCGGGATGTCCTCCTCGAAGTTCATCGTCGCCATCAACAAGGACCCCGACGCGCCGATCTTCAAGATCGCCGACTACGGCATCGTCGGCGACCTCTTCGAGGTGGTGCCCGCGCTGACCGCGGCCTTCCGGAAGTTCTTGGGTGGGTAGCCCAGGCATGCGGTTTCGCTGCGCGCGAGCGCGAGTGGGAAGGACGCTTGGCGCGGAAGCTCTTTTTTTACACAGAGACACAGCGCGGCAGTGCCGCAGCCAAGCGACGACGGAACCACAGATTTCACAGATTAACGACGATTTCACAGATTCGTAATCTGTGTAATCGCGTTGAATCTGTGAAATCTGTGGTTTTCGTGGCGCTCGACCAAAGTAGAATTGTCGCAAGAAAACGAAGTTCGAACGCTTAGCGGCGCAGAGACGCTGAGGCCGGTCGTGGGCTCGAATTTTCCCACCGTTTCCGAGTCACCGTAGCCAATTCTCCCAGAAAGCGAACAGCATGGAAACCACAGATTCCGAATCTGTGAAATCTCCGTTAATCTGTGAAATCTGTGGTTTCTCGTTCCTTGGCAGCAGGGTCACCGCATTGGGGTTTGGGATTTGGGATTTGGGATTTCGTCCCCCCCCATGCGCTTGAGCCGCCGCGTCGGATCGATCGTCGAGTCCGCGACGCTCAACGTCGCCGAGCGTGCGGGTGCGCTCAAGGCGCGCGGGATCGACGTCGCCACGCTCGTCGCCGGCCAGCCCGACTTCGACACGCCCGACGAAATCAAGGCCGCCGCCGTCGAGGCGATCCGCCAGGGCTTCACCAAGTACACCGCCTCCTCCGGCATCCCCGAGCTGCGCGCCGCGATCGCCGAGAAGTTCCGCAAGGACAACGGGCTCGTGGTCTCGCCCGAGGACGTCCTCGTCTCCTGCGGCGCGAAGCACTCCCTCTTCAACTTCTTCGCGGCCACCTGCGAGGAAGGGGACGAGGTCCTCATCCCGGCCCCGTATTGGGTGAGCTATCCGGAGCAGGTGAAGGCCGCGGGCGCCGTGCCGGTGGTCGTGCCGACGCGCGAAGAGGAGGGCTGGAAGCTGCGGCCGGAGGCTTTGACCGCGGCACTCGGACCGCGCACGCGCGCCGTCGTCCTCAACTCCCCGAACAACCCGACCGGAGCGGTCTATTCGGCCGAGGAGCTGGCCGCGCTCGCGCGCGCTCTCCGGGGGCACGACGCGCTGGTGCTCTCCGACGAGATTTACGAGAAGCTCATCTATGGCGGGGCGCGCCACCACTCGATCGCCGCGCTCGAGCCCGCGCTCGCCGGCCGGACCGTGACCGTCAACGGCATGTCGAAGGCCTACGCGATGACCGGTTGGCGCATCGGGTACGCTGCCGGGCCGCGCGAGGTCATCGAGGCCATGGCCCGGCTCCAGAGCCAGACCACGTCGAACCCCGTGTCGATCGCGCAGAAGGCGGCCCTGGCGGCGCTGACCCGCCCGACGCCCGATCTCGCCCGCATGGTCGCGGAGTTCGACCGCCGCCGACTGACGATGGTCGAGCGCCTACGGCGAATCCCTGAGCTGCCCCTGGCCGTGCCCCAGGGCGCGTTCTACGTCTTTCCGCGCCTCTCCGCGTATGTCGGGCGCCGGTTGAACGGCAGTCCGCTCGCGAACGTGAGCGCGCTCGCCGACGCCCTGCTCGAGGTCGGCCACGTCGCCACCGTCCCCGGCGAGCCGTTTGGCGCCCCCCACCACATCCGCATCTCCTACGCCGTCGCCCCCGAGGTCATCGACCGCGGCCTCGACCGGCTCGAGCGGTTCCTGGCCTCGCTCACCTGAGGGCCCGCACCGGGCCCTTTCAAGGTGGCCGCCCCGCCCTGGCGCCGGACCCCAGCAGGCTGTTCACTTGATCCTGCAAGAGGAAAGCGCTGGGAAGTTTGCCCCTTCCCGCGCTCGGACCCTTGAGGCCCTGTGCAGCAAGAGTCGAATCGTTCGCCCACCGTGAAAGGGCTGGGCCCGCGCGAACGGCCACAGGGGCCGCGACCCGCCTCCGCCCAGGCCGCCCGGCCGCTCACCACTCATAGGACGAGGCAGGCAGCGCGTCACTCCAGCCTGCCGGCTTCTCGACCGCGATGCCGAGCGCCTTCAGCGCGGCGTACGCCGCCTGGCGCACGGTGTAGACCCGTTCCTCCTCCTGCTTGCCGTTTCGCAGCGTCCGGAGCACGTCCACGCCGTCGTCGGTGAGGAGCGCGCGCAGCGTTTCGACCGTGTCCGGGCCCGGGTACTGAGCCAGCCGCCACGCGGCCCGGGCGCGCGTCCGCACGTCCTTCGAGCGCGTCTCCTCCAGCAGCTTCGGCTGGTACTCCGCGTCCGCCGGCACGATGAGGTAGCACGCGCTCCCCGAGAAGAGCGACCGGAAGGCCTCGGAAGCCTCGGGCGTTTCGAGCCGGAGCGAGCGCGGCGGCCCTGCCTCCGGCGGCGCCCCCGCCCCCTCCTTCGGCGCCTTTCGCCGCGCCACCCGCTCCTCGACGAGCCGCAGGATCTCCTCGCGCGTGCGGAGGATCCGAAAGTCCTTTGCATACGCGACGCCGTGGCCGGCTTCCGGCGGGGCGGCGAGCTCGATCGCGCAGTCCACCGTCCCGTCCGTCGCAAAAAAAAGCAGGAACTCCGCGCCCGGCTTCGGCGCGGGGCTCTCGATGGGCACGTGCCGCGTGAACGTCGCGCGCGCCGCGGGTTCGCCGAAGAGCGGCCGCTTCACCGCGACCGAGGTCGTCCGGTTGAGCCACAGGGCTTTCGGCGCCGCCTCCCCTTCGTTCGCGAGCACTTCGCCGAGCGCGATGGCCGGGCGGGAGGCGGCCAACCAGTCGAGGCTCTCGGCGACGTTGATCTCCGCCTCCAGCGACCGCGGCACGAGGAGCGCGGCGACGGTCAGGAGGACGGCGGTGGCGGCGGCCGGCCCGGCCGAGGCGAAGCGTGAGGTCCTCATCGCTTGCTTCTCCTTCTGGCGAAAGCGGAGTTGCCGTGCGGGTCCTGTGCTCGAGGTGTATTCTAGATTGAAGCGCCCAGCCTACGCAAGCCCCGGCCCGCGCGCCCTGGTACCCGAAAAAAGCGTTGAAATTCGCCCCCAAGACTGCTTAGAATGACGCTCTCTCTCCCTCCCTGCGAAAGTCTCGCGTGAGGATCCCACGCGGAGCGCGTCGAAACGCTCCCCGAGGGCGGTGTCTACAGACCCCGGGCGTCGAGGCGCGCTCGTCGGTTCGTGTGTCCATGGGCAGGGCTTAACATGGCCGAAAAAGCCAAGGACGACCAGGCGCCGAGGCCGCGGGGCTTCCGCAGCCACCGGTTCGATTTCGACAAGGCCAAGAAGCTCCCGCCCCTTCCGGACAAGCCGGAGCGGCCAAAAGGCTTCGAAACGACTCGCTTGACCGGCGAAGAGGCGGCTGCCCCGCCCCCGCAGCCGCTCCCGAAGCCCAAGGGGTACCAGACGCACAAACGGAAATAGGCTGGAGTTCGGACCCACAGCATGCCCCTCAAGGCCAAGCTCATCATCAAGAACGGCGAGTTCGCCGGCGCGGTGATCTCGCTCGTCCAGGGCCAGAGCCTCACGCTCGGTCGCTCGGACGCCGCCAATGTCGTCCTCCCGGACGGCAAGGTGTCACGCGTCCATTGCAAGATCGACTTCGACGGCCAGGGCTGCCAGGTCGAGGACATGGACTCCCGGAACGGCACGTTCGTCAACTCCCTCCGCATCAAAGCGCAGCCGGTCAAGACGGGGGACGAGATCCGCGTCGGCGATACTTGCATCGCGCTCGACCTCGTCGACGCCAGCCAGAAGAGCGAGATCGCGCTCGCCCGCCCGCCGCTCCCCAAAGCTCCGACCGCCGCGAACGACCCGTTCGAGACCCTGCCGCCCGACTCGATCCCCGCGCTCGGCCGCACCGCCTCCCCCGTCCCCGGCTCGAAGAGCTCCGGCATCCGGGAGGGCATCCCCGGCGGGCCCAGCCCCGAAGAGCTGGCCTTCATCTCCGCCCACCGCTTCTGCGACGCGTGCGGCAAGATGATCCTCAAGCAGGAGATCGCCCAGGGCAAGGTCCGCGTCGTCGCCGGCAAGGTCCTCTGCTCCCAGTGCGATTCCCTCTCCGTCGGCAAGGTCATCGGCCAGTACCGCATCCTCGAGAAGATCGGCCAGGGCACCATGGGCGTTGTGTTCAAGGCCGAACACGTCACTATGAAGCGCATCGTCGCCCTCAAGATCCTCTTCGAGCACCTCACCTCGAACAAGGACAACGTCAACCGCTTCCTCCGCGAGGCCATGGCCGGCGCGAGCCTCAACCACCCGAACATCATCCAGATGTTCGACGCGGGCGACGACCACGGCTTCTACTATATCGTGATGGAGTACATCCACGGCAAGACGCTCGAGGAGCTGGTCATCGAGAGCGGCCCGTTCCCGCCGGCCAAGGCCCTCGACGTCTGCACGCAGATCGCCCGGGCGCTGCAGTACGCCTTCCAGAAGAAAATCGTCCATCGCGACCTCCGGCCCGCCAACATCATCTACACCGAGGACGGCGTGGCGAAGGTCATCGACATGGGGACGATCAAGAGCCTCGAGAGCTCCGGCCTCTCGACCCTCACGCGCACCGGCATCAGCTTCGGCGTCATCAACTTCGCCTCGCCGGAGCAGATCTTCGACGCCAAGAGCGTCGACCACCGCGCGGACATCTACTCCCTCGGCGCGAGCCTCTACTACATCCTTTCCGGTGAGCTGCCCTACCAGGCCAAGTCCCCGAAGGAGTTTTTCGAGAAGGTCACCGCCGAGAGCCTCCGCTCTCTCCGGGAAGTCAACGAGAACATCCCCGAGGCGCTCTGGCAGTTCGTGCGGAAGATGATGAAGAAGGACCCGAAGGACCGATTCCAGACGCCGGACGAGCTGGTCGCCGAAATGACGGAGTTCGTCCTCGGGCAGTTCACCGCCCAGCAGCTCCTCGACGAAGGGATCCGGGAGAGCGCGGGCCGGACGGCCTCCGCGGCATCGGGCCGGCCGCGACCGGGGTCGGGGATCCTCCCCGGGCTGAGCGGCCCTGCGCGCGACGTGCCGGTGGGGCCCGCGACGCCCGCGGGTCCGGTCGTGGTCGTGCCGTCCCTGGCCTCCGCCTCCCTGGTCGGCCCGGACGAGGAGCAGCTCTCCGCGTACGACGTGCGCGTGGCGAAGGAGGTCCAGCAGAAGCTTGTCCCCAACATCCTGCCGCAGATCCAGAATTACGAGCTCTTCCACCTCTACAAGCCCGCGAAGGAAGTGGGCGGCGATTACGTCGATTTCTTCGGCATCGGCAACCACCGCTACGTTACGATCATCGCCGACGTGTCGGGGAAGGGGATCTCGGGCGCCATGGTGATGGTCATGGTCCGGCAGGTCATGCGGATGATCGGCCCGCTCGGCCTTTCGCCCAAGGAGACGCTCATCAAGGCGAATCGCCTCGTGCTGAAGGACATCCGCAAGGGGATGTTCGTGAGCGCGATCTACGGCGTCCTCGACTGCGCGAACCACACCTTCTCGATGGCGAGCGCGGGCCACAACCCGCCGGTGATCTGGAAGACCCGGACGCGCCAGGCCGACCTCATCAACGTGAAGGGCATGGTGCTGGGCTTCTGCGGCGACAAGAAGTTCGACACCTCGCTCGAGGAGTGCAAGATCGACCTCGAGCCCATGGACCGCATCCTCCTCTACACGGACGGCGTCACCGAAGCGAAGAACATGAAGGGGGAGGACCTGACGGAGGAGGTGCTCTGCTCGGTCGTGTCGCAGTTCAGTTCGGCCGGCTCGCGCGAACTGATCGGGGAAGTGATGAAGAGCATCGACGACCACCGGGGCGCGGCCAAGCAGAGCGACGACATCACCATGTTCGGGCTCCGTTGTCTGTCCAAGTAGGAACGCGCGTCCCGGCGGGAAGGCCGCCCAACGGAACCGCGACCGTGAGGGAGCGGTCTCGGCGCGTCCTTCGGTTCCCTCGGGTCCGGTCAAGCGCTTGTACGGCGACCGACGCATCGCGACCGGCGTCGCTTCCTCGGATTCTCCACGGGGAACTCGTTGCCGTGAGACAGGCTCGGCCTCCCGCCCGCGCACGCCACCGTCGCCCCTTCCCCCCCGGAGCCGACGCATGCCCCTCGTACCGGAACTGACGATCACGACCGGCCCGTTCCGCGGGACGGTCGTCCGCCTGGAGCGCGACCAGGACATCACCCTCGGCCGCTCCGACGCCGCCAACGTCATGCTCCCGGATCGGACCGTCTCCCGCCTGCACTGCAAGATTTCCTTCGACGGCGAGTCCTGCCGCATCCAGGACGCGAACAGCCGCGGCGGGACGTACGTGAACGGCGAGCGGATCACGGCCCCCCACCAGCTCAAGACCGGTGACGAGGTGCGCATCGGCGAGACCTGCGTCTCCGTGGAACTGGTCGACGCCATGGCCGAGAGCAAGGCTTGGCAGGGGAGCTCGCCGCGGATGACGAGCGTGCCCGCGGTCCCGGCCGGCAACCCCGGCGCGGGGACGAGCGAGGGGCAGCCGTCGCCTCCGCCTGACGCGGAGCCGCGTACGCCCGTTTCGCCGGCGACGATCGGGACACTCCCCGCCGCGCCCGGGCGCTCGGGCTGGGTCGAGCCGGGCCTGGGGCGTTTCCTCGCCGAGGACATGCTCCTTGCGAACCGTTTCTGCGAGACCTGCGGGAAGCTGGTCATCAAGCGCGAGCTGGCCGAGGGGAAGGCCCGCCTCGTCGACGGGAAGCTCCTCTGCGCGCAATGCGACGCCCTTTCTCCCGGGAAGACCCTTGGGCAGTACCGCATTCTCGAGCCGCTCGGGCAGGTCGCCATCGGCATGGTCTTCAAGGCCGAGCACGTGACGTTGAAGCGCGTGGTGGCCCTGAAGGTGCTGCTCGAGCACCTCGCCGAAAACCAGGAGGAGGTCTCGCGCTTCCTGCGGCACGCCACCGCCGAGGCGAGCCTGAGCCACGCGAACGTCGTCCAGACCTTCGACGCCGGCGAGGACAAGGGCCTCTACTACCTCGTGCAGGAGCACGTCCCCGGCCGGACGCTGCGCGAGCTCATCCAGCAGGACGGCCCCCTGCCCCTCGCGCAGGCCCTCGACGTCGGCCTGCAAGTCGCGCGCGCCCTCCAGTACGCCTACGAACGCAAGATCGTCCACCGGGAGCTGCGGCCCGCGAACATCCTCTTCACGCCGGAGGGGGTCGTGAAGGTCGTCGACATGGGGACCCGCATGAACCTCGAGGACTCCGGCCTCTCGCCGCCGGGGCGGACGAACCTCACGGGGGACATCATCAACTTCGTCTCACCCGAGCAGATCGACGACCGGAAGCTCGACCACCGCTGCGACGCCTATGCCCTCGGGGGCATCCTCTACTACCTCCTGGCCGGCAGCTCGCCGTACCAGGCCGAGTCGCTGGAGGAGTTCTTCAAACGCTTCCGGGCCGAGGACCTCCGCCCGCTGCGCGAGCTGCGGCGCGACGTGCCCGAACCGGTCGAGGCGTTCGTCCGGAGGCTGATGGCCCGCGATCCGGACGCGCGTCCGCGTAACCCGAACGAGATTGTCGCGCGGCTCACCGAGCTGCTGGAGCGCTGCTCCGCGCCTGTGGCGCAGCGCGTGCCGCCGGTTGCGCCCGCTCCCGGGCCGGCCGTCGCGGGGCCCACGCCGGTGCAGGGCGCGGCTCGCCGGCCGGCGTCGACCGTCGTGTTCGGAGAAGACGAGCCGCCGCAGCTCGAGACGCCGCTCCCCGCGGTCGCCCCCGCGCCCGGGGACGGAGACGTCGAGGACCTGTCGCTGGACGACAGGGAGCGCGCGCTCCATGTCATTCGAAAGATGATCCCCGCGGAGCTGCCGCAGGTCCCGGGCTACGAAATCGCGCACGCGTATCGCCCGGCGAAGGCCGTGGGCGGGGATTACGTGGACATGTTCGAGATCGCCTACCGCCGGCACGTGGTGATCATCGCCGACGTGGCGGGCAAGGGCTACGCGGGCGCGCTCTTCATGATCAACGTCCGGAGCGCCATGCGGGAGGTGGGCTTGCGCGGTCTTTCGCCGCGGGAGACGCTGGTCGCCGTGAATCGCCGCATCTGCCAGGAGATTCCGCAAGGGATGTTCGTGAGCGCGATCTACGGCATCCTGGACTCCGCGCAGCACACCTTCTCGATGGCGAGCGCGGGCCACAACCCGCCCGTGATCTGGAAGGCGGCCACGCGTCGGACCGCTCTCGTGCGGGTGCGGGGGCGCGTCCTCGGCGTGCGCGCGGAGCAGGAGTACGCGCTCTGCCTGGAGGAATGCGTTTTCAACCTCTTCCCGCTCGACCGGATCCTCCTCTACACCGACGGCGTCACCGAGGCGAAGGATGCCGAGGGGCGCGACTGGTCCGAGGAGCAGCTCTGCGAGGTCGTCGGCAAGTCCGCCTCGACCGGTTCGCACGCGATGCTGGGCGAGGTGCTGCGCGGGATCGACCGGCATCGCGGGGACACGCGCCGGAGCGACGACGTCACGATGCTCGCGATCCGGCGGCTGGAGCCGTAGCGACGCGCGGGCGCGCCGGCGTCGGGCGAAGCAGGTGGGTCGGGGCCACGATGCTTGCCCGCATGTTCTCTCGCAGCGTACGGCGCGGCCCCTTTTTGTGGTGCGGTGCTTCCGCCCCGCACACCCACGGCAACAGGACCCGAGCGCTTCTTCGACTCTACCCGGCCGTTCTTAAGGGCTTCGCATGCTCCACGCAGTCGTCATGGCGGGCGGCGTCGGCTCGCGGTTCTGGCCGCGGAGCCGCCGTTCCGTCCCGAAGCAATTCATCCCCCTCGTGGGCAAGCGCCCGCTCGTGCGCGAGACCGTCGATCGCATCGCGGACCTGGTGCCGCCCGAACGCGTGCTCGTCGTCACGAACGAAGCGCACGTCGCGCGCGCCCGCGAGGCGCTCCCGGAGCTGCCCGCCGCGAACGTGATCGCCGAGCCGGTCGGGCGCGACACCGCGCCGTGCATCGGGCTCGCCGCGACGATCCTCGAGGCGCGCGACCCGGAGGCGATCATGGTCGCCCTGCCCGCCGACCACTTCATCCGGCCGCGCGAGAAGCTGCTCCAGAGCCTGCGCGCCGCCTGCGACCACGCCCTGCGCTCGGACGCCCTCATCCTCTTCGGGATTCGCCCGACGTCACCCGCGACCGGCTACGGCTACATGTGGAAGGGGGAGAAGGCCGCCGAGATCCGCGGCGCGGCTGCGTACCGCGTGCGGGGCTTCATCGAGAAGCCGGTGCAGGCAAAGGCCCGCGAGCTGGTCGCCACCGGCGAGCACTTTTGGAACAGCGGGATCTTCCTCTGGCGTGCCGCCGCGATCCTCGCCGCGATCCGGCGGCACGCGCCCGAGCTGGGGCGGGAGCTGGATGGAGTCCGCGACGCCCTCGGCACGCCCGGCGAGGCCGCGGCCCTGCGCGCCGCCTACGCCCGCTGCCCGCGCATCTCCATCGACTACGCCGTCCTGGAGAAGGCGGAGGACGTGGTGATGCTCGAGGCGACCTACGAATGGGACGACGTGGGGAGCTGGCGCTCGATGGAGGACATCCTGGCGAAGACCGAGGACGGCAACGTCGTCCTGGCGCGACACTGCGGCGTGGACACGTCGAACTCGATCATCCTCGGCGAGGACCATCTCATCGCGACCGTCGGCGTTTCGGACCTGATCATCGTGCACACCAAGGACGCCACGCTCATCTGCCACAAGGACCGCGCGCAGGACGTGAAGAAGCTCGTGGAGAAGCTGGAGAAGGAGGGGCTGGACGGCGTGCTGTAGCGCAGCCCCCAGGTTTTTCCTTGCCGTTGCCGTCGCAGTCGGTCGCGGAGTTCAAGCCCTCCTGGGTGGCTCAGAGGCCGAGCGGGGGCTGCTTCCCTGCGGAAGGCGGCGCCGGCGTGTTCGCGGGACTCTCGTGATGGGTCTCCTACCTGTTCCAGACCAAGGAACCCGCAATCGGGACACCCAGCAGGATGATCCCGATCTTCTTCAGATGATCCCTCGAGTGTGCGCAAGAATTACTTTACATTTTCGTGGATCGACCGATGCCTGGGGGCGCGGGCCTCCGGCCCGCGCAGCGCGGCCCAGAGGGCCGCGCCCCCAGGAGCCTCGAGGTCCGAATCTGCGCAGTTATTTTTGCGCGGGCGCTTACTCTTGTGTGGGCACTTTCCCCTGACGGCACCTCCGATCGCCGACCTGGGGGACAAGGATGCACTATCGACTCGTCCCAGGCGCTTGGGTGCCTTCCGCACTCGGGGAGGGCTTGGAGTACACGCCAAGGTGCATTGGGTTGAACAGTTCCAGGTGTCCGCACTTCTGGCACGCCAGGACCAGCACCGGGACCATCTCCCCACCTAGATGCATCTTCTTCGAGTCGAGATCCACGATCGGCATGGAAAACGAATTCGGAAGCAGCCCCCACTGATTCTGGGCGCAAACTGGACATTGTTTGATGAGCGCACTGAGTTTCTTCTTGGCCTCTTCGTAATCAACCGGCATGATGGCTCTCCTGCGACCCGCGGATTTCGGGCGACAGCACCACCAATTCGCCGCTCGAGTCGAGGAGTTCGGCGCTTTCGGCGCCCATGCGTTGGATTGCGGAGAGGCAAGCTTCCTCGTCCCGGAAGAAGGCGGCCACCGCTGTGTAGCCCTCGTCGCGGAGGAAGATGTGCACAGGTCCCGCCAAGCTTGATCCGAACTCCCGGCGAAGCAGTGCGACGAACCGCACGGCCGGCTCCGACTCAGGATCGGTGGAAAGAGGTCCCAAGTCCGGGTCAACGACCCAGCCGGTGGCTTGGATCCCCATCCCGCGAGGCTCAAGCGTCAGCATGGTTCCCCTCGGAAGAGAGGAGTGCGGCGAACTCCTCCGTAGTCCTCATGGCCAATCGGGCAATGCGCTCGGATACCCGGCCGGGACCGTAGTCCGCCTTATCCCGAAACCCCATGAGCTCGTTCAGTTTGCCATGAAGGAGCGTGTCGCATGGGAGTTTCTTCCGGCGTACGGCGTCATTGAAGCCGGCCTGGATGTTCGCATGGCTCATCCCCTCCGTGTCAATCCGCAGATGGCGCTCCAATGCGGCCCGCGCCGCTTGAAGCGCGGCATAGTACGCGCGGCTCGCGCAGGCGTCGTAGTACCGTTGTTCCAGACTCCAGCGGCTCACCATTCGATTCTCGCGGGACTTTCCCTCCAGATCTGGCACAGAGTCTTGCGACGCCATGGCGTCTCTCCGTGGTCTTCGCGCAGCGACGATCCGTGGAGCAGATGCCGCAATCTCGAGTCAACTGGAACGGTCCCAAGAGTCCGACAGAGGATTGTAAGTCGCGCTTGAACCGCAATCAAGGGAAAGCTGGCCTGACGGTGCGGCGGGGACACCACCAATTCGAGCATCCTCGGCGAGGACCACCTCACTGGGACCGGAAATCCAGGAAACGGCCCGGTCCGTAGAGGCGCTGCGCTGAGCATCTTGGACCGCGGCCGGGACCGTGTCCTCTGGGCTGGGGGCTACCGGAGCTCGGCCGGAGCTCGCCGAGTCATTTCGAAACAGCGTCACCATTCGTAGCGCGGTGCCCCGTCAGGCCGTCCGCATCTCGGCGCACAACATGCGGCATGTGTGAGAGTTGTGAAATGCCCGGCAGGCCGGACGGCGGCACATCTTGTGCTGTAGTTTTGCTGTGTGATTCAACTGAATAAACAGACATGCTAGAATAGACAGGGTACAGCGAAGGAGGATCGAAGATGCACACCACACCCGCCCTGGAGCAGAGCCCCGGCCGTCGACCTGGCCGTGCCGGCGTCGCCACCACCGAATACATCGTCGTCCTCGCCGTCGTCTCGATCGCGCTCCTCGGCGCCGTGACCCTCCTGGGTCGCAGGATCGCCCGCCACTATGCGAGGGCGGAGCGAACCCTAAGCACCGGCGGCGCGCCCGAGGAGTCCCCGCTCTTCCCGACCGGCGTCTCGCTGGTCGACGGCAGGCCGCCGACCGGGCAGATCTCGGGACCCAACGCCCCGGACGATAACACCCAGGATTACGAGTCCATCCTCGGCGGCGCCAAGCCCGCGGCGGATCTCGCCCGCAGGGCGCCGATCGTCTTCTTCGCGCTCCCGGACAAAATCAAGTTCCCCACGAACGTCAACGAGCAAACCTCCGCCGCCTCCCGGCACACACGCCCGGACGACACGGTCCCCGTCCGGCGGCAGCTCGAGCACGGCGCGACGCTGATGCTCGACAAGGACGGCAACCTGATCCTCGCCAACGGGGGACAGGGTCGGTTCCCGACCGACGCGGAATTCAGGCGTGGCCTGCGCGGGACCTTCCACCGAAACCCCGCTCCCCTCGACGATACGACCCAGGTGGTCGGCGGATTCCACACCCACCCCGCGGCGGACGACCACGCGGGCACCCACGCGCGCACCTTCAGCCCCCAGGACGTCGCGGCGATGTTCCAGCGCAAGGACGACATCACGATGCTCCAGACGCCGAGCGGCGAGCAGTGGGTGCTCCTCCGCACGGACCAATCCTGGGGGAAGGATGCCACCGCCGAGAGCGTGCAGCGGGTCGTGAGCGACGCGCGCGCGGCGGAACGCCGCAGCATCTTGGATGACGCCGCGGCGCGCGGAGTGCCCGCCCCGCCGGAGCATCTCCTCGCGGAACGCGTGTCCGAGGCCGGCGTCCGCGCCGCCGCCCGGGAATTCCACCTGGGCCTCTACCGCGGCCGGAATGGCCAACTGCTGGACCGCATCCTGCCGTAGGGAGCGCGGAGTCACGAGTTGTACGACACTTCGAGGACATGTTCAAGCCGTGTTTTTCGGCACCTCTGTGGGGTCCGTTCCTCCCGCTCCGCTCGACGGCGTCCGTGTGGCCGCCCGCCCTCGCCTCAGTACCGCCCCACAGAATTGGGTGACCAGTTTGCTCGGCGATTTCGGCCGCCTGCTTCGTTGCGCTCGCTCGACGTAGTTCTCCGTTACTACGCCTCGCTCGCGCGCCTCGCGGGCGGCCGAACTTGCCTTCGGCCATTGGTCACCGACCTTCGTGGAGCGGTACTGAGCGCCT